>NZ_JAXOVU010000008.1:0-144326 GCF_036663435.1 Halomonas sp. 5021 | reverse complement strand
AGAAGCGTGTCTGAATCTTTGATTTTTTGTCGACTCAAACCGCGATTGGCGATAATCGGCAGTTATTCAGACCTTCCCTAACTGAGTACCTGTGCCAAAATACTCCGGGAGTAGAGCGCCCTTGGCGTAGGCGTTTTTAACAATCGGCTGCACAGCGACCGGTTTTCCGCCGCTTCGCGGCTCCAATCCGGCGAGTGAGCCGGGCGTTGGCCAAAATTTGATTTGGATGTCATGGCAGATAAAAATCAATATCAAGCGTTCTTAAGAGCAAAGGTGGCCGGTGCAATCGCGAATGCTAGAGCGGCGAGTACTCTTACCCACAGAGGAGTAAAAGGCTCAGTTCTTGAGATTTTAATTTCCGAACTATTTCGGCCATTATTGCCGGCCGATATAGGTATCGGAACCGGGCAAGTAATTGAGAATCATGCTGGTCGGCTGTCGAACCAAATAGATATTGTTCTTTACGATAAGTCTATTGTTCCCCCGATCCTTTTTGATAAATTTACTGGAATATTTCCAGTTGAAGCCGTCCTTTATACGATTGAAGTAAAGACGACTCTCACTTCAAAAGAGCTTGTCACAGCGCACGAAAGTGCAAAGCTTCTATCTGAATTTAGATATCTCCCAGGCCTTAAGAACGTAGATGGCTCAGATCGCCATCATTCAATAGAAAAAGTTAGGAGTGTGGTCTTCGCCCTAAATACGGACCTTTCTGGAACAAATCTAAGTGAATCCGAGCGGTACGAAAAGATTTACAAAGAAAAGAACGACTCTGTTCACATTAGAGCGATATGCGTTGCAGGCCGTGAATATTGGTATGACAACGGGGAATACTGGGTTACATTTGAGTCAAATGATGAGTTTGATGAAATATTGGGTTTTATTGGTGGGGTAACTAACACATATAAATCAGTTGCCCAAAGTCGTCATAATCCGTTGCTGGGGCATTACATTGTTCCGGAGGCAAGCCCCAAAGCTGGACCTAAAACACGAGAAATTAAAAGAATCGAGATTATATGTGAGTCGTGCAAAAAGACGCTTCAACTTAAGCCTAATATTGGCAGACAAAGCATTACAGTGAATGGCTGTATAAACTATGATGAGCCTTGTCCTGATTGCGGAGGTAAGATGAAGTCCAAGTCCGGCGTTTACGTTTTTGAGAATGGTGAACTCGTCGAAGACCAAGGCTAACAAGTAGTTGCAGTTCGTTCCGGCCCTGGCGGGCCTCCACCGGACCGGTTTGCTACGCTGCGCTCCACTCCACAAACCGGCCGCTGAACATTGTCGTTATGCAGTCATTCCCATACCTCATTGACAAGCGTCACGTGACGCAATACGCTTTGTTTCATGATCAAATCCTTTGCTGACAAAAGAACCCAAGAACTTTACTCCAAGGGCAAGTCGAAGAAATTTCCTGCGGATGTTGCGCCGAGAGCAGCTAGAAAACTTGAATACGTGGATCTGGCCGTACAGCTAGAGGATTTGAAAGTGCCGCCTGGCAATCGCCTTCACCCGCTGTCGGGAAACAGGCAGGGGCAGCACGCAATTTCAATAAATGATCAGTGGCGTATCTGTTTTCGTTTTGAAGATGGTGATGCGTTTGAAGTCGAAGTGTGTGACTACCACTGAGTGAGGTGATGATATGGCTATTCTTAATACTACCGGTATGCAGCGCAAGCCCACCCATCCTGGTGAGATGCTGAGAGAGGATTTCTTGCCGGACTATGACCTGACAGTTGCAGGACTGGCTGAGTCTCTGGGCGTCTCGCGCCAGTCAGTCAATGAACTGTTGCGTGAACGCCGTGCTGTCAGCCCTGAAATGGCACTTCGGCTGGCGCGTTTGTTTGGTAACTCTCCAGAGTTTTGGCTGAATGCACAGCGCGCTATTGATCTTTGGACGGCAGCCCAGTCGGTCAAAGAGGAAGTTGACCGGATTAAGCCATTAAACGTCGCATAACCATGCTATGTACTGGGTGCCAAGCCCTCCGCTTCGCCGCGGTTTTGTCACCGGTGATGGCGGGTCATTCACCACTCATTGCCTCACAAAATGGAGATGGTCACAAAATCAATGACTCTGATCCCATTGATTTAATGTCCGTTCGCGATACTTACTGACTGTTCGACCTCCATTTTGAGGCGATTTACCTTATCGGTGGCCCATTCCTGTGCATCGTCACCAAAGACGAAACGGGCGGGTGGCTTGTTCGACATGCCGAGGGAGACGATTCGTTCTGCGAGCATGGCTGGGTCACCAGGCTGGTTATGATTGGCGGCGGCGATAAACGAGCGGAACTGCCGGGTCGCTTCTGCATAGTCGGGAACGTCGATATCACCGTGCTCGGCTGATTTGTCGTCAAGGAAATCTGTACGCAGCATGCCCGGCTCAACCACCATCGATTTGATATTGAGGGGTGCCAGCTCCTGTGCAAATCCCTCGATCCAGCCCTCAATGGCAAATTTCGACGATGCGTAGATGGATCCTCCCGGGTTGGCGAGCAGCCCGTTAACGGAGGAGATGGTAACGATGAGGCCTGACTGGCGCGCACGCATGTGTGGCGTCACAGCACGGGTTACGTTCATCGTGCCGAAGACATTCACCTCGAACTGACGTCGCACTTGTGCGCTGCTGATTGTCTCGAACCAGCCGAGCTGTGCTTGGCCAGCGTTGTTGACCAATACGTCGATCGTGCCAACCCGATCCACTGCCTCCTGTGCCACGGCGACGGCCGCACCTTCGTCCGTAATATCGAGTGCCAGCGCGTGTAGTCTGCTGTTTGGTCCAAGTGCTTCCGTAATGTCGTTGGCAGACCGAGCCGTAGCGACGACGGTTTCACCAGCCGCAAGCGCCGCCCGGGCGATCTCCAGACCTAATCCACGGCTTGCGCCGGTGACGAGCCAGTTTCTAGCCATGAGGTGCTCCCTATCTATAATGTTGTTATAGAGTATGCTCACTAATAAATGCTGATAACCTGCTTATTAGTTATAGGGTCTATAAGGAGAGCTAACGAATGCGCCCAAGCCTGCTCGGCGATCTGGAAGTTTTCCGCGTCATCGCTGCCGAAGGCAGTTTTACGCGCGCCGCTAAGCGGCTGGGCGTTACTCAGTCGGCGCTCAGCCAAACGCTCAAGCGGTTGGAGGAAGACATTGGGATCAGGCTTCTGGCGCGCACGACGCGCAGCGTGTCGCCCACGCATGCCGGTGCCCGTCTGCTGACAAAACTTTCGCCCGCGCTCGACGAGGTGACCAACGAAATCAATTTGCTCACCAGCCTGCGCGATGAACCGATCGGTACGGTCAGGGTGAGTGCCGGAAAACACGCGGCCGACACGATTCTCTGGCCGGCGCTGAGTTCTTTGATTCGACAGCATCCGGGTATTGAAATCGAGGTCTCCGTCGAAAACGACTTCGTTGACCTCATCGCGGGCAGGTTTGACGCTGGCATCCGACTGGGCGAAAGGCTTGAGAATGACATGGTGGCAATGCCAATCAGCCCTCCGATGCGGGTCGCTGTTGTCGCCTCCCCTTCTTATCTCTCGCAACACGGCACACCGAAACAACCTTCTGAACTGTCCCTGCACTCCTGCATCAGCTTCAGAAATCGCAGCGGGCAGCTATCACCTTGGGATTTCGAAAAGGATGGGCGCAGCCTCGCCGTTAAGCCTGGTCGAGGCCCCATTTTCAACGACAGCGATTTGATGGTTGCGGCGGCAACCGAAGGGTATGGCTTTACTTACATCCTTGAGGACATCGTTAGCAGGCAAATAGATTCTGGTACGCTGGTGCGCGTGCTGGAAGAATGGTGTGAGCCGTTCGCTGGTTACTACCTCTACTATCCGAATCGCCGACAGCAAACGTCCGCCTTCACACACTTCAAGAATGCTCTGCGGGATGTGGTTTCGTTGAGTTAATGGGGTAAGGTTATCGTGGGATAATGAGCCACAGGATGTGCCTATGACTACGATTGACACCATCAGATTTCCGCGAATCAAGCTCGGTTTGCTCCTGTTCCTTGCAGGCATGCTCGGCGTGGTTGCCCTCACCGTTACAGTGCTTCCCCAGGTGTTGGGCGACGCGTCACTCCCTTTACCCTTGTGGTTGGTGTTGGCGGCGAGCATCGCGCAGAGCGGGCTCCTTGTCGCGCTCGTCGTGTGGTTGGGGGTGTTGCTTGCACCGAAGGTTGGCCTCAGTGCGCCCGCGTTTGAGGCAGTGGTAACCCGTCAATCGGTAGCCGCAGCACTCCGACCCCAACTGTTTCTCGGGCTTCTTGGTGGGTTGCTGGGAGGGTTTGGGCTCTTTGTGATTGGCGGCTACGCCCCTGCGGAGCTTGCTGACGTGGAACAGCCGTTCACCTTGCCACTCGTCGCCCGCGTTCTCTATGGCGGTATCACGGAGGAGTTGCTTTTACGGTGGGGGCTAATGACGGTGCTGGTTTGGATGGCGTGGCGACTCTTGCAACGTCGAAAAGGTACACCACAGATCGTCTACATCTGGCTCGCCATTGTCGTAAGCGCACTCTTATTTGGGGCAGGTCACCTGCCAGCTGCTGCAGCCCAGGTAGGGGCGTTGACGGCTGACCTGGTAGCGTTCGTCGTCGGCGCGAACACTGTCTTCGGCATACTTTTCGGCTACCTTTTTTGGCGATACGGCTTGGAGGCGGCGATTATCGCTCACGCCTTTGGGCATGTGGTGAGCCATGTCGTTAGCATTGTAGTGGCATGACAATGAAAATGCAGGGGACGCTAAAAAGCGTCACACCTTGCGCTTTCGCAAAAGCTGAGCCGCTATCCGGTACCGCTGATCGCGGACGTTAAAGAAAAACCGTTTTCAGTGCGGAATCGATGACTAAAACGCCTCTACCGCCCCGGTAGAAGCGTTTTTCACAACAAAAGCTTACCTTCCGTAACTGAATCCTCCTTGTTATCGAACAGTGTTCTGCCTATGTTTGATACGTGTGAATCAAACGACTGTCACATGGAGTGAATCAAGGCAGGATCGCCTTTCAATACCATGACGATTCATAGAATCTTTCATAGCAAGTCGTCACAAGGAGAATACCCGTGAAACTCAGAACCCTACTTACCGCCTCGTTTGCCTCTACCGCTCTGCTCGCCGCGGCACCGTCGGCATTTGCTGCACCCAATGCTGATGGCCTCTATCTGGGCATCGGTACCGGTTTCAGTTCGTTGGAGAATGACGACGACGATGTCGACGATTTCATCTCCGATGGCGCTGAAGACTTTGATCTGGATGATGACGAAGACAACGTCTTCAAAGGTTTCGTCGGCTACGAAATCAACCCTTACTTCGCTACCGAAATCTTCTATGCCGATCTTGGCCGTACACGCCTGAAGGGTAACAGTGACGCCAATACCGATTTGGAATCCGACGCCTACGGTGCGAGTCTGGTCGGCCAATTGCCCATCACCTCCTGGTTTACCGCCTTCGCCAAGGCCGGTGTGGCCAAGTGGGAAACCGACGTGGACGGTAACCTTGGCGGGGCTAGCGTTGATCTTGAAGATCAGGATGGTACCGATCCGGTCTATGGTGTCGGTGCGCAGTTCAACTTCGATCCCTTCCTAGTCCGTACCGAATACGAGCGCTACGACTTCGACAGCGACTACAAGATCGATACCTTTACCGCATCAGCCGGTTTCCGCTTCTAACCGTCAATTTGTTTTGCCATGTGCGATATCAGCGCCGGGGCTTGCCCCGGCGCTGTTGTTTTATCTCGCGCAACCCTCGAATGCTTCCAGGCGGTACGCTGCCACCGTTGTTAAGGCGCTGAGCTAGCTTAGGCTCATAACCATCATCTGCCGCGTTACGATGCAACTTGCAACTGATCATGTGGTTATGAATTCCAACGTCTATGGCGAATTGTCGCTAGCACATACAGTAAACAAGGGAGCGCCTATGAACCTTCTATTCATCTGCAGCGAAAACAGGCTACGCAGCCCAACGGCGGAAAATGTCTTTTCAGCTTATCCCGGCATCCAGGCAATCGGGGCTGGCACAGGGGTAAATGCCCAAACGCCCGTTTCCCGGGACTTGATTGAGTGGGCCAATATCGTTCTGGTGATGGAAAAGCACCACCAGGATGAGGTCGCAAGGACGTACAAGGACGTGTTGAAGGAGAAACCGCTGGTCTGCCTGGATATTCCCGATCACTATGAATTAATGCAGCCCGAACTCATCAAATTGCTCAAGGAAAGGGTACCAGAGTATGTGCGATTATCTTCTGGCAAAATATAGCCGGAGACTCGGCTAAGCGCGGCGACAATTACCCTGGCACTAAAGATACATGAAGACAATTTATAGAAAGTATACCCACCAAGACGCCCAAGCATTGGTTCTTCTGATGGATCAGCTTGGCTATGATCACTCTGAAGAAACGCTATCCAGCAATATAAGGTTGGTACGCGAGCAGGGCGGGGAGGTGTTTGTTGCGCAAGTGGCTGGCAACGTTCTCGGCTGTGTTTCTGCGATTATCGATGTGCGCTTGGCCGAGGGCATAAAGGGCGAGATCGTTAGTCTGGTGGTCAGCGAGGAGGCAAGAGGCCAAGGGCTTGGTAAGGGATTGATTCTGGAAGCGGAAAAATGGCTATCAGGAAAAGTCCGTGTTAGCAGAGTGCGGGCCAACGCGCTTCGGGAGCAGTCCCACCTCTTTTATGAGTCTCTGGGCTACAGTAGGGAAAAGACCCAGGCTGTTCTCATAAAAAAGAGTTAACACCAGACGCTGTAAGCAGCTCCTTTGCCTCCGCTTCAACGGTACGGGTGCTGAGACCTTATCGCTTGGATTTAAGGCTCTTCCAAACTACCCCCACCAGCGCAATCACCAACACAGCGAACAGCGTTATTGCGCCCGCCGAACCCAACACCTGCAGGGTCAGGCCAGAAATGAGCAGCCATAGCGCGGGGATGATGGCGGCTATCCAGAGAGCGAACCCCCGAAGCATGATCAGCGTCAGCCCCAGCGTGGTCACTGCCGTAGGGTCGGCGTGGATGCCAAACACTTCCGCCTGGTACCAGGAACCGCCGTTCAGCGGCGCCATCAGCGGCACAATGATCAGGCCGTAGAGGGCGATGGCGATGCCTATCGCAACCGGTGGATTTGTTGCGCGTGGCGCGTTATCCACTCCCCACCCCGTTAGCGCCATCAGTATCAGCAGCCCGGCCTGGGTGATGAAAGCATAGCCAACATAGCCCCCGGCCCAGTTGAGCTCTGCATAGCGCTGAAAGAAAAACGCCACGGCGACAAAGGCCCAGAGCGGGGCGGGTAGCAGGCAGGCTAGTCGCGTGCGGTGTCTCAGCGCCAGTGCCAGGGTGGCGCCGCCCAGGGCGAGGGTCAGCAGGTGCAGCGGCCAGAAGGTTTCGCTCATGCGCTCCAGCAGGCGGAAGTACACCTCCGCCGTGAAGGGAATAAAGTCCTGTAGCCGGTAGCTTGTCCAGGCGTTCATAGCGACTCGATATAATCAGCCATCCGCTGCCGGGCATCGGCCGAGGGCATAGGAGAGTGGCCGGCGCGCATATTCTCGCGCATATGTTCGACCTGGGTGGTGGCGGGTATCGCGCAGGTGATCGCCGGGTGGCTGACGATGAATTTCAGCAAAAAGTCCGCCCAGGTGTCGCAACCGCATTCCTCGTTGGCCCACTCGGGCAATGCCGCGTTACGCTGCTTAAGGGTTTTGATCAGGCTGCCGCCATCGTAAGGCCGGTTGGCGATCACGCCGATGCCGCGTTCTTCCGCCAGGGGCAGTAGCCGGTTTTCGGCCTCGCGGTGGGTGATGTTGTAGGTCAACTGAACGAAGTCGATATCCTCAGACGACATGATCTGCTCCACCTCGTCGTGGCGGCGCCCGTGGGAGGTGGTAATGCCGACATGGCCGATAACGCCTCCGGCCTTCATTTCCTGCAGCGCGGCCAGGTGCTCGCGCCAGTCCGTCAGGTTGTGCACCTGCACCAGGTCGAAGTGATCCACCGTCCAGCGCTCTTTCAGCTCCGCCACCTGCTCTCGGGCGGTGCCACCGGCAGGGCTCCAGACCTTCTCGGCGGAAAACAGGTTCTCGGGCGTGCCGAGTTGTTGCAAGGCATAGCCCATCACGTCCGGCGCCGAGCCATACATGGGTGAGGAGTCGATCAGGCCGCCGCCATGCTCGAAAAAGGCCTTAACCACCTCGGTGCGCGCATCGAGCAGCGTCTCGTCACTGCCAACGTTGAATGTTCGCCAGGTGCCCATGCCGATCACGGGCAGCGTTTTATCAGTACCTGCAAAAGCCTTCTGACGCATCCCACCCGTGTTGGCAAGCAGCGGCACGCTTGGCAACATCGTGGCGGCCAGCGTGGCGCCGATGAGCGTAAGGCTTTCTCGGCGCGTGATGTGATGCTTGATGCGGTGCTTGATGCAATAGCTCATAGCGGTCGCTCCTTCCATTTTTTGGGGATCGGCACCGTGGCCGCCAACACCAGCACAAAGCAGGTCAATACAAACACCTTATTCACAAACCAGTTGGTGCGCCATATCGACCACTCGGGGTCATTAAGGAAGCGCACAAACAGGGTGCCGATGATGAGGATTTCAATAACGGACATACCCACCGCCAATGCACGCGTATAGCGAGGCTGTTTGAGCAGCGCCCAGCCTAGCCAGGCGTGGGCCACTGGCCATAGATCCCAGTAGATATACCGCGCCCAGGGCTCCCCATATGCCAGCGCATAGCCAACGGGGAACAGGTATTTGATGAACAGCGTCCACGCGGCAAGGATGAACAGCAGGTGGGCGAGGAAGCGTATCCAGGCATTGAGTGGGGCGGGCAGTGACATGGCATCGCTCCAGTGCTGGGCCGTTGACGGCCTGGCCTTACACCATCTGCAAGGACTGCTTGCGGGTTGGCGGAGGAAAGGCGGCGTCAATCTGAGCCAGGTCATCGTCGTCGAGTCTGACGGTATCTGCCTTGGCGTTCTGTTTGAGGTGATCCAGGTTAACGGCTTTGGGAATAGCGATCACCCCGGGATGGCGCAGTGACCAGGCAAGGGCGACTTGCGCGGGGGTAGCGCGGTGTTTGTCGGCGATGCGTTGCAGGGTGGCGTCATGCAGTAGCGCGCCGCCCTGGCCGATGGGGCAGTAGGCCATGAGTGGCATGTTGTGCTGTGCTTGCCAGGGCAGTAGGTCGACTTCAATGCCGCGTGCTTCGGGGTTGTAGAGCACCTGATTGGTGGCGCAAGCGGGTGCGTCGAGCTCTGCCAAGTCGTCAGTGTCGAAGTTGGACACGCCCCAGCGCAGGATCTTGCCCTGCTCGCGCAGCCGCTCAAAGGCTTCCACGGTTTCGATCAGCGGATACTGGCCGCGCCAGTGCAGCAGGTAGAGGTCGATAGTGTCGGTGCCCAACCGGCGCAGGCTGCGCTCGCAGGCGGCTTGAACACCCTGGGTGCTGGCGTTGTGTGGGTAGACCTTGCTGACCAGATACACCTCATCGCGCCGGTTACGGATGGCTTCTCCAACGATTTCTTCAGCGCCGCCTTCCGCATACATCTCGGCGGTATCGATCAGGGTCATGCCCAGATCGATACCTTCCCGCAGTGCCCTGACCTGCGCCTGCCGCTGCCCTGCATCTTCGCCCATATGCCAGGTGCCCTGGCCGATACGGGGTACGCTTACGCCGCCTAGTTCGATCGTTTGCATATCTCTTCCCGGTTGTGAAGCTGTTCCGACGCATGCTCATCAAGCTGAATCGACCACCATCGAGGCGATATAAATGAGCCGCTGATGCCGGCCGAGCCCAGTGCGCAAGTCAGTCAAAGCAAAAAAATAGTCGCTTATGCCATCAGTGGCGCCACAAGGAGGCCGCCGGCCAGCCATAGCATCGCAATAACGACAAGGCTACGCAGAACCCAGGTGCCTGCCCCTGTGCCGCCATGGTCATGATGATGCTCATGGCCATG
Organism: Halomonas sp. 5021; assembly: GCF_036663435.1. Classification (NCBI taxonomy): domain Bacteria; kingdom Pseudomonadati; phylum Pseudomonadota; class Gammaproteobacteria; order Oceanospirillales; family Halomonadaceae; genus Halomonas; species Halomonas sp. 5021. Next base: position 134,390 of record NZ_JAXOVU010000008.1, on the reverse strand, counting down.
CTCATGTCCATGGCCCGAATCAGCGTGTTTGGCCCGGTACCAGAAAAACACCAGCACCGCGGATATGGCCAGGAATATCAGGTTGAGAATGAAACCGTAATTCACCTTGAAATGGTCACGTTCCGTTGCCGTTTGGACGGTAGTGGCATCCGGCAGCAGGCCGAACGCCGCGAAGCCGTAATGCATGATCAGGGAAACAAATACCAGCCCACAAAGCAGCAACGCCAGAATATACAGCGACATCTTCCAGCCATAATATTGCGCATTGATCCTCAGAACCGGCAATACCACCAAATCCGAAAAAATAAAGGCCATGACGCCCGCAAAGCTGACGCCGTTACCGAAAAGCACTGCCGCCAAGGGAATATTTCCCATGGAACCGATAAAGGTGAAAAAGGCCGCAAAAGGGCCGATCAACGTTTGAGCGAGCAGGGATAAAAAGCCCAGATCACCTTCTGTCTGGCCAGCGCCAGGAAAAAGCCCATGGAAGAAGCTTTCAGGCACGAAGGCGGCAATCACGCCCGCCACGGTAAAGCCGATTAACACATCCTTCCATACCATCTGCCACTCCATGACATAGGTCATGCCGATCTGCTGCCAGCCCTCACGGCTGGTCAGTTTTGACTGCCAGCTCGCCTGCTGATCGCCATGCTGATGTTCTTCATCGCCATCATGCAGCCGCTCCCTGGCTTGTTTAATCAGCTTTTTGGGGTTGGTGATGCGAATGAAAAGCCAGGCAAAAAAGATCAGCAGGATACCGCCGATATACTCAGCCACCACGAACTGCCACGCCAGGAAGATCGATATGACGATACCCAGCTCAATCACCAAGTTGGTGGAGGCGAGCAGAAACGCAACGGAGGGCGCTAAGCCTGCCCCCTTTTGGAACAGGCTACGCGTGGTGGCCAAGGCGGCAAAACTGCAAGAACTGGAGATAAAGCCAAAGAAGGTGCCCAGCGCCATGCTGCGCGGGCCGGTTTTGCCCATGGCTTTCTGCATACGTTCCTTCGTTACCAGCACTTGTATCAGGCTGCTGATGATATAACCCAGTACGAATGCCCAAAGGGCCATCCAGAAATAACCGGTACTGGTAAGCGCAGCCTGATGCCAAAGGCTGAAAAAATCCATATTGGCTCCGGTTGATTAAACACAGACCTAGTAAAAGCTAGCAAGGTTTAGCCGAATCAACAAAGGTGGCCATCTATCATCATGGTTGCTGCAGAGGCGGGATCACCCACCCGACCAACGGCGAGGCCGAGAGTGGTTCAGTCGGGTTCGGTAAGCAGCGAGGGTAGCGTCGGCGATAACAATGCGTCACGACACGACCCTACCTGATTAGGTGAGGGGTTGTGCTTGGTCATTGAGACCGCCGAGCAAAGCATTAAGTGATTGCTCCCCATCCAAGTGGGCGAGAAGCAAAAAGCGGATAGTCTTAAGCCTTCACACTGCCTTGGCACTGTAGATGCGCCGTTGAATCAGGGCGCAAAACACCTTACTTTTCAAAGATAAGCGCGTCCGGGTTGGCGCCCAGCTCTTTCAAGGCTGCCATGATGCTCTCGTTGAACGGATCAGGGCCGCACACGTAGAAGGCTTGGCTCATGTCCTTGATATGCGATGTCAGGAAGGCCTTGTCGATGACGCCATCGGTGAAGATATGGTCGCCGGACGGCTTTTCGTCGGTGATGACGTTGATGAACTGGTCTCCCAGCATCGTCTCGAATTCTTCCTTGAGGATGATGTCGCGTTCGGTCTTGTTGGAGAAGATCAACTGGTTGTTGCCGATCTCGCCCTTGCGATGCAGGTCGCGCAGAATGGCGATAAACGGCGTTACGCCCGCACCGGCTGCCAGGAACACACCTTCGTCCTTGTACTCGATGGTGCCCCAGGGCTCGCCAACGATCAGCGAGTCCCCCTCCTTGAGTTGGCCGATCTGCTGGGTGACGCCCTCGTGGTCCGGATAGATCTTGATGACGAACTCCAGCCACGGATCAGACACCAGCGAGGAGAAAGTGAACGGCCGTTTCTCGTCGGTCCACCCTTCACGATTGACGGCGACCTCGGTCGCCTGGCCAGGCGTAAAGGTGTATCCCTCAGGCTTGGCAAGCCGTATCTGTTTGACATCATGAGTGAGATTGCGGATTTCCTGGATTTCGAGTGTATGGTCCATACTTCGCCTTATGCCTCTCATCGTTAGGTTGCGATACGTCATGTTGGCCGCGGGAGCGTCGGGTTGCAAAGTCGGGCATTAAACGCAAGGAGACACCATGGATAACGCAGTGTATTGGTACGCGGTGGCGTCAGTGCTGCTTTTTTTGAAGATGTTCGCGATTGCCGTGTATCAAGGGTTTCATCGCATCACCAAGATGACTTTCAAGACCCCCGAAGATGCCGCCTTTGTCGGCAGAGACGCTGCGAAAGAGGAATTGCCCCAGGTACAAAGGGCCGCTCGTGCCTGGTCAAACGATGTCGAAAATATCCCCATCTTTCTGGCGCTTGGGGTTGCCTATGTGTGGGTGGGCGCTGCGCCAGGCTTGGCGGCCTGGCTTTTTTTGACGTTTACCGGGGCCCGTTACGTGCACAGCTTGTGCCTGCTGGCAGGCCTGCAACCATGGCGAACGGTGGCCTATTTCGTCGGCGTGGGGTGCATGTTTGTGATGTGTGGCCTGATTATGTCGGCACTTCATTGAAACGACCCAAAACAGAGCACCCACGCTTTCCCAGCGCCCTGTTTTAACCGACAAGGGGTATGCAATACGCCTCAGGCAGGCTCGGGCGCTGCTCTGGCCCCTCGCAAGTAGCTGACGTCAGCCCGTGGCGGCGAGCCGAACATGCGGCTATATTCGCGGCTGAACTGGGAGGGGCTTTCATAGCCAACCCGGTAGCTGGCGGTGGCTGCTTCCAGCCCTTCGGCCAGCATGAGTCGTCGGGCTTCGTGGAGGCGCAGCTTCTTCTGGTACTGCAGGGGCGACATGCGTGTGACCTGGCGGAAGCTGTGGTAAAGCGTCGATTCGCTCATGTTGGCGGCCGCTGCCAGCTCACGAATCTTGAGCGGCTGCGTATAGCGTTCCTTAAGGGCATAGATGACCCGTGCAATTCGGTTTGCCTGGGAATCAGAGGCGGCAAATCGGCGCATGTGCGGCCCCATGGCGCCCATGAGTGCCCGGTAGATCAGCTCCCGGCGGGCCAGCGGTGAAAGCACTTTGATGTCTTCCGGGGAGTCGAGCAGGCTCAGCAATCGGTAGAGCGCGCCCTGCATACGTGCATCCATGGGGGCCGATTTTAAGCCGCAGTCCATCTCGGGGCAGATCGTGTCATTCCCCGCCAGCGGCGCGGTGTCGCCCAGTTCCAGTATCAGTCCTGCGACCTCCTGAGGATTCACCGAGACTTTCACCGCCAGAAAGGGGGTTTCCGGGGTCGCATGGTCAATCCTGCCGACCACTGGCAGGTGAACGGCGCTGCCCATGTAGCTGGGTCCGGTGTAGACAATCTCTTTGTCACCCAGCAGCACCGTCTTGCTGCCCTGGATGACAAAGCACAGGCATGGGTCGTAGACGGCACAATGGAAGGTGGTGGGTGAGTCAGCGCGCACCAGCTGTACCTCGGCAATCGCCGTATCCTGAAGTTCTTCCAGGGGCGTCCAGCGGCGCGCGATGCTGCTCAGTAGCAGTAGCGTGTCCGTGGAATGGCTAGCTTGTATGGGCAAGGTATCGGTCAATGGGGGCTCCTCCCTATCGGCTAGCAGTATAAGCCTTCGTTCCATGGGGCGAGGGCTTTTTCATTTGCTTTTGCAGGATCAGGCAAGCACTGCGCAGAAAACGACAACCCATGCTGCGTGTCACACAACGGTCATTATCCTCAAAACCCTAGTAGCAGGCTTATCAAAATACCCCGCCAGATGATGCCTTGCACGTCTCGCGACAGAATCAGGCAATCTTCTCGCAGGAACCCGATACCCTCTTCGTCCCCGCTCACCCTATGGTAGGCATCCTCTGGTAGGTGTTTCGCATTCAGCTCGATCCTGCCAATCCGCCAGCTCTGCTTATGACAACAACATCACTGTCGATTCTGGCGCTATTCAAGCGACTGGAAAGCTGACCGCTAACGCGGTACGAAATAGATCACCAACGCGGCTATCGGCTTCCGATAGCCATTGGAGCAAGTCATCATGGGAAGTTTGAATCAAAGAGCTCGCTCAACGAGTGGCCGGGGGATCCTCCCGTTTTTGCTGTTAATGGTTTTGCTGACCGGATGTGAAGCCAAGAGTGAGGAGGCAGCGGCCGCGCCACCACCGCCGCCAGACGTCGAGGTGGTGGATATCGTTGCTCAGCCGGTCGTGTTGAGCGAGTCTTTCACCGGGCGGGTAGAAGCGGCGGAAACGGTTGAGCTAAGGCCCAGGGTCAGCGGCTATATCGAGGAAGTGGCGTTCGAGGAGGGGGAACTGGTGGAGCAGGGTGACTTGCTTTTCCAGATCGACCCTCGCCCCTATCAGGCGCGAGTCGGCGCCGCCCAGGCTGAGCTTGCCCAAGCCAGGAGCCAGAGTGCCCAGGCCGCCAGTGAGGCCGAGCGGGCCCGTGTGTTGCTGGGGCGCCAGGCTATTTCCCAGGAAGTACATGATCAGCGCCAGTCGGCCCTGAACAATGCCCGCGCCATGGTGAATGCTGCCGAAGCCGCGCTGGAGACTGCCGAGCTTGACCTTGCCTATACCCATATCACCGCGCCAATCAGCGGTCGTGCTGGTCGGGCCATGGTGACCCGGGGCAATCTGGCTAACGCCGACCAAAGCCTGCTGACCACCGTCGTCAGCATTGATCCTGTCCATGTCTACTTCGAAGCGGACGAACAGGCCGCCTCCACCAGCCAGGCACTGCTGGTCGATGGCGAAAGCAGTCTGACGATTGAGTTGGGTGGTGACCCCCAGCGTCAATACACAGGCACGCTGGACTTTATCGACAACCGCTTGAATCCCAGTACGGGCACCCTGCAGTTCCGGGCGCTGCTGGCCAACCCTGACGGCCGTATCCGGCCGGGAGAATTTGCCCGGGTTGAGGTGCCGATAGCCCGTTTGGAGCAGGCGCTTCTGGTGGAGCGCAAGGCGATCCTGACCGACCAGGACCGTCGCTACGTGTATGTCGTCGATGGTGATAACCGGGCAGAGCGGCGCCAGGTGGCCACCGGCCGACAGATGGGCGAACAGATGGTGATCACCGAGGGGCTCAGCCCCGGTGACCGGGTGATCGTCAACGGGGTGCAAAAGGTGTTCTTCCCCGGCATGCAGGTAAGCCCGCAAAGCGTCGCTGCCGATGCCCCTGTTGTCGATGACCAGCCCGCTCTTGCGGCCAGGGAGGCGTAGACCGCCATGAATTTCTCCCGCTTCTTCGTCGACCGACCGATCTTTGCGGCGGTGCTGTCGATTATTATCCTGGCGATCGGGCTGATCTCCATCCCCAACCTGCCGATCAGCGAGTACCCGGATGTGGTGCCGCCCTCGGTGGTGGTGCGCACCGTCTATCCGGGTGCCAACCCGAAGGAGATCGCCGAAACGGTGGCGACGCCGCTGGAGGAAGCCATCAATGGCGTCGAGGATTTGATGTACTTCAAGTCCGTCGCAGGCTCTGATGGCGTCCTGCAGATGACCGTCACCTTCCGCCCGGGTACCGATGCCGAAGAGGCTGCCGTGCGGGTGCAGAACCGTGTCAGCCAGGCCGAAGCGCGGTTGCCGGAAGCGGTGCGCCGCCAGGGGGTGACCACCCAGAAACAGTCGCCCACCTTCCTGATGGTTGTTCACCTGACCTCGCCTGGCGGTGAATACGACACTCTATACCTGCGTAACTACGTACGTCTGCATGTCAGGGACCGCCTTGCCCGGCTCGAAGGGGTAGGCGATGCCCAGATATTTGGCGGCGGTGACTACGCCATGCGCGCTTGGCTGGACCCTGATCGCGTCGCCGCCCGTGGCTTGACCGCCAGCGATGTGGTGGCCGCCATGCGAGAGCAGAATGTCCAGGTCTCTGCCGGGCAGCTGGGTGCCGAGCCCATTGAAGAGAGCGATTTCCTGACCCTGATCAACGCCCGTGGGCGGCTGGAAACGGTGGAGGAGTTTGGCGATATCGTGCTCAAGCGTGGTGACAGTGGCGATATCTTGAGGCTCTCGGACGTGGCCCGGCTGGAGATGGGCGCCGGGGACTATACCCTTCGCTCGCAGTTGGACGGCAATGAGGCGGTGGCCATCGGTATTTTCCAGGCGCCGGGCGCCAATGCGCTGGCGATCCGCGAGCAGGTGGTGGCCACCATGGATGAACTGTCTGAACAGTTCCCTGAAGGCGTTGAGTATGAGGCGGTTTATGACACCACCATCTTCGTCAGCGATTCGATCAAGGCAGTGGTGAAAACCCTGCTGGAAGCCGTGCTGCTGGTGGTGCTGGTGGTCACCCTGTTCCTGCAAACCTGGCGCGCCTCGATTATCCCGCTGCTGGCGGTGCCGGTATCGGTGATCGGCACCTTCGGGGCGCTCTATCTGCTGGGCTACTCCATCAACACGCTGACCCTGTTCGGCCTAGTGCTGGCCATTGGCATCGTGGTGGACGACGCCATCGTGGTGGTGGAGAACGTCGAGCGGAACATCGGCGAAGGGCTCAATCCCAAAGCCGCCGCCCACCAGGCAATGAAGGAAGTCTCCGGCCCGATCGTCGCCATCGGCTTGGTGCTGTGTGCCGTGTTTATCCCCATGGCGTTCCTTTCCGGGGTGACCGGGCAGTTCTATCGCCAGTTTGCCGTCACCATTGCCATCTCCACGGTGATCTCCACGATTAATTCGCTGACCCTGTCACCCGCTTTGGCGGCGATGCTGCTCAAGCCCCATGACGCGCCCAAGGATCGACTTACACGCATCATTGACGGGTTGTTCGGCTGGATTTTCCGCCCCTTCAACCGCTTCTTTAACGCCAGCGCCAACAAGTACCAGGGCGGCGTGGCGCGCTCTTTAAAACGCCGGGGTGCGGTGTTTGTGGTCTACGCCCTGCTGCTGGCGGGCACTGGGGTGATGTTCAAGGTGGTGCCGCCCGGGTTTATCCCGGTGCAGGACAAGCTTTACCTGATTGCGGGCGTTATCCTGCCGGAAGGCGCCTCCCTGGAGCGAACCGACCAGATGCTCCAGGAGGTCGTGGATATCGCCATGGAGACCGAAGGCGTCGAGCACGCCATCGCCTTTCCTGGCCTGAACGCGCTGCAGTTCACCAATACCTCGAATACGGGGGTCGTATTTCTCACCCTTAGCCCCTTTGGTGAGCGCAGTCTCACCGCCGCGGAAATAAATGCCAGGATCAACCAGGGCATCGGCGGGCTGAAGGAAGGGTTTGCGTTTGCCTTTATGCCACCTCCGATTCTGGGGCTCGGCAATGGTTCGGGCTATCAGATGTTTATCGAGGATCGCGGCAACCTTGGCTACGGGGCCTTGCAGCAGGCAGTCAATCAGTTCCAGGGTGCCATCGCTCAGACGCCGGGCATGACCTTCCCGATCAGCAGCTACCAGTCCAACGTGCCGCAGCTGGATGCCGAGGTGGACCGGCTCAAGGCCAAGGCTCAAGGGGTACCGCTAACCGAGCTGTTCGATACCCTGCAGACCTACCTTGGTTCGACGTACGTCAATGACTTCAACCGCTTTGGTCGTACCTGGCAGGTGATCGCCCAGGCGGACGCGCCTTACCGGGCCAGTGTGGAAGATATCGCCCGCCTGCGCACCCGCAATGATCAGGGAGAAATGGTGCCAATCGGCACCATGGTCAATATCACCCAAACCTTCGGCCCGGATCCGGTGCTGCGTTACAACGGCTACCCGGCGGCGGATCTGGCCGGGGAGGCTGACCCAAGAGTGCTTTCCTCTGCCCAGGCGATGGATGCCATCAACGCGCTGGCGCTGGACGTGCTGCCGCCGGGTATGGCGTTCGAGTGGACTGACTTGAGCTACCAGCAGTCCACCCAGGGGAACGCGGCGCTGGTGGTCTTCCCGCTGTCGATCCTGCTGGTGTTCCTGGTGCTGGCGGCCCTCTATGAAAGCTGGACGTTGCCCTTGGCGGTGATTCTGATTGTGCCCATGTGCATGCTCTCGGCGCTGATTGGCGTCTGGTTTGGCGATGGTGACAACAATATCTTCGTGCAGGTGGGGCTGGTGGTGCTGATTGGTCTGGCGTGCAAGAACGCCATCCTGATCGTGGAGTTTGCCCGGGAGCTGGAACTGCAGGGAAGAAGTATCGTGGACGCCGCCCTGGAGGCCTGCCGACTGCGGCTACGCCCCATCATCATGACCTCCATTACCTTCACCGCCGCCGTGCTGCCGCTGGTGATTGCCACCGGCGCGGGTGCCGAGGTGCGGGCAGCGCTGGGCACGGCGGTGTTTGCGGGCATGATCGGGGTTACCCTGTTTGGGCTATTCCTCACTCCGGTGTTCTATGTGGCGCTGCGCAAGCTCTCCGGTTCCCGGCCGCTTGTCAGCCATCACAGCGCCACCTTGGCGGGCACGCCTCAGCCTGCCAGCCATCCCCAAAGCTGATGATAGAGCGGAATACCAATCAGCACATTGAAGGGGAAGGTGAGTCCTAACGACGCCAACATGGCAAGGCCAATGTTGGCGTCTGGAATCGCGGCGCGAATGGCGACAGGGGCGGCAATGTAGGAGGCGCTGGCGGTAAGACTCGCCAGAATCACCGCGGAGCCAGCGGGCAGCCCAAGCCAGAACGCCATCATCAACCCCAGGCAGGAGAGCGCAACGGGCGCTGCCAGGGCAAAGATGATCAGGCGGCTGTGCCCCCAGCGCAGGCTGCGTAGCGTCTCTGCTGCCACCAGGCCCATTTCCAGCAGGAACAGCGCCAGAATGCCCTGGAAAGCATTGGTGTAAAGGCTGGTCACCGATTCGCCGGCATTCGGCCCGTATAGCCAGCCGATCAAAACGCCGCCGACCAGCAGGATGACGCCGCGATTGGTCAGCGTCTCGTGCCACAGGCTCGACATACTAGTGGCGGAACCTGCTTGGCTAAAGCGACGATAGAGCAAGATCCCGAGCATAATCGCCGGCAGTTCAAGCAGCACCAGATACAGCGTTACCTGCCCGCCGGTCATCAGGCTGTGCGCTTCGGTATACGCCAGGGCGACGGCGAAGGTACCGGCGCTAACCGAACCGTAGTGGGCAGCAAGGCTGGCGCTGTCTGCCAAAGAGAGCCGCACCAGGTAGCGAACAACGGGGAAGATGATCAGCGGGATTAAAATGCCCAGCAGGGTAACCCCGGCAAGCTCGATTAACAGAGCCGTATTCAGGCTCCCGTGCAGCGCCATGCCGCCCTTGAGGCCTATGGTCAGCATCAGCAGCAGACTTAGGATGTCATAAGCGGCTTTGGGAATGCTGAGATCGGAGCGCACCACACCGGCGACGACACCTAGTACAAAGAACATGACCACAATATCCGGCACGGCAACTCTCCTTGAAAGACTGGGTTGAGTGGACTGGGCGACTACTTTAGCGATCTCAAGAGATTGATGAAAACAAATAAGCTTTATATAGTCATAGAGGATTATCTATGGTGTAAGCAATGAAAGTTCGACAACTGACCTTCCGTCTGCTGCAGGTCTACGCCGACGTGGTACGCACAGGCTCGATTACCGCCACCGCCAACCGGCTCCACTTGACCCAGCCGACGGTGTCCCAGCAGTTGAAGCGGCTGCGGGAGATTGTCGGCGAACCCATCGTGCGCCAGGAAGAGGGGCGTGTAGTCCCCACCGAGGTCGGCCAGGCGCTCTATCAGCTCAGTCAGGACTTGCTCAGCCGCACCGATGTGTTTAGCCAGTATCTGGACGAATACAACCGCGGCGGCCGCGGCCATTTCAGTATTGGTTTAGTGAATACCGCCCAATACGTATTGCCGCGGCTGTTGGGGCCCTTCAGTCAGGCTAACCCCCAGGTAGACGTCACGGTCGAGATCGGTAACCGTCAGCAGATGCTCAATCGCTTTGAGCGCCACGAAGATGACCTCTACGTATTTAGTCACCCGCCTTCGGACGACGCTGTGATGGCCGCGCCTTTTCTGAGCAATCCGTTGGTGGTGGTAGGGCCCGAAAACAATCGCTGGGCGAATATTAAAGACCTCACCATGGAGGCTCTGAAAGACGAGCGTTTTCTGCTGCGTGAACCGGGCTCGGCGACCCGGCATACCTTTGATGCCTGGCTATACAGCGCGGGCATTGAGCTGCGCTCCACCCAGCAGATCGCCAGCAATGAAGCGATTCGCCTCGCCGTGGCCTCTGGTATGGGGTTGGCGGTGTTGTCCCGCCATGTGGTGGCGGATTCGCCCAAAGGGGTTCAAGAGCTGCCCTTGCAGGGGTTTCCGCTGAAAAGCCGCTGGCACTTCGTGGTGCGTCGAGAGCGCCGTCTACCGCCTGCCGCCTATCGTTTCCTGAGTTTTGTACAAGGTCTGCTGGCGCTCGAGTTTAATGAACCGGAAGGAGAACTTGCCGTCGCTGAGCTGCTACGAACCCTGGACACCGAGAGACGGTAGCTTACTTATTCTGCATTTGAGGCGTCTCGTGCCGCCTGCAACAACCCAATGACATCGTCATCGCTGGTCTGGGTAAAGTCCCGGTAGTGCTCGCCCACGGCGTTGAAGGGCTCGGGGGTTGCCAGGCAAATCACATCGTCGACATTGCCAGCCAGTTCATCCAGTGTCGAGGCCGGGGCAACGGGCACGGCCAAAGTGACAGTGGCAGCCCCCGCCTGCTGCAGTGCCCTGACGGCTGCCTTGGCCGTGCCACCGGTGGCGATACCGTCATCTATCAGTAGTACCCGGCGTCCGCTCACGTTCACCGGCGCTCGGTCGCCTCTGTAGGCGTGGCGACGGCGGGTAATCTCGCGCTTTTGGCGTTGTATTTCCTCTTCAATATAGCGCTCGGGTACCTGCAGCATCTCCACCGTCTGCGAATTCATCACCACCTGAGATGGATCGCCATCCACCACCGCGCCGATACCGAACTCGGCATGCCCCGGTGCGCCCAGCTTGCGTACCACCAGGACATCCAGCGGCAGTTGAAGGTGCATGGCCACTTCGTAGGCCACGGGCACACCGCCGCGCGGTAGGGAGAGAATGACGTCGTGGTGTTGGCCGGTCAGTGCGTTGGCGAGTTGACGTCCTGCGTCATGTCGATTTTCGAAGCGCTCTTGACGGTTGGGCATGAGTAACTCCTGAACACCCTATCGGTGGGCGCCCGCCACGCTATAGACGGGGGTGGGTGTCATCACACGATGGATTAACGCTCCTTAGACTATAGTAAGAGGTAGTGGCTTATCCAAGCCGGGTCGGTTCTTCACCGACCACTATTGCGGTAACCCTTGTGAAGGAGGCGTCATGCTGCTCAAAGGATCATGCCACTGCCAGGCAGTGACGTTCAGCGTAAAGTCACATCATCCCTATCCTTTTAACCGCTGTTACTGTTCGATATGCCGCAAAACGGCGGGTGGAGGCGGCTATGCGATCAATCTTGGTGCCGATAGCAGTACGTTGAGGGTCAGTGGTGAAGAGCATATTGCCATCTACCGAGCCGTGATCGACGGCGAGGAAAGCACTGGCGAGCGGCATTTTTGCCAGCATTGCGCCAGTGCCCTCTGGGTTTACGATCCCGAATGGCCTGAGCTTGTTCACCCTTTCGCCTCGGCGATCGATACACCGTTGCCTTCGCCGCCCAAGAAAACGCACATGATGCTGGGCAGCAAAGCGGAATGGGTCGAAGTCAACGCGCCGATACAGGACAAGTGCTTTTATGCCTACCCGGACGAGAGTCTGGCCGAATGGCATCAACGCCTCGGGCTGGAGCAGTGATGCAGGCAGATAGGCGCTACCGGGCGTGTGCCTGCCGGTATAGCCACCACGCATCTACCCCAAACGAATAGGCTAAAGATAGCAGGGCGCTTAATGCCAGCATTTCCGTAACGCCGGAGGAGGTCAGCGGCGTCAATGCCAGCAGGAGCGCCACCACCTGCCAGACGCATACGGTTTTGCGGCGCATGCTGGCAAACAGCGGTTGGGTCAGCCAGGTGAACCGCCAGCCAGCGGCCACAAACAGGTAGCGCATCCCACCAATCAGCACTACCCACCCGCTTATCGATTCAAGCCACAAACCCACGCAAAGCAGCATGATCAGCAGGGCATCCAGCTCCATATCAAAACGCGCGCCGAACGGTGAAGCGCTTTGCGTGCGGCGTGCTAACCAGCCGTCAACGCCGTCCAGCAATAGAGCGAGTATGGCAATGGCCAGCCAGAGCCATATGGCGGCCATGAACGCCTGGTTGGCCAGTGCCCCTGCCACCAGCGCGACCAGCACCGCCCTGGCCAGTGTCACCCGGTTCGCCCAGCCCAGCAGGCCATGAGGCCAGTAAGTCGTCACTAACCCACCGATTAGCGCATAACAAAAAATGGCAACGCCCCAGTTAAGCGGTCCGGGTAACAAACCAGGCAATTGCCATCCTGAAAGAACCAGTGCGATGCCGCCCAGAAAGACTTCCATGGCCGTTTGCCAGCGCCTGGTGGTTGTAACAGTCGGTGTATTGGTGAACAAATACATGGCACTCCTGCCATCACGATCGTTGCATCGATAAAATAATTCGATGCAAATATTTTTATATGTACCATTCTTGTAGAAGAAGGTAGGGTTGTCTAGTCTGCAACATCGAATATCCGATTGTTTAACGCTACGCTAGAAAGGTGCTGTCAGTGAACACAATTCGACACCAGCTTGGTCTAACTGGTTCGTCATTGCACATCGGCATACCCCAGGAGAAGCGAGCGGCACAAGGAAGGAGTGCTGATGAGCAACAGCAATAACGCGACGGCGTTCTGGGTGACCCACCCAGGCCGTGGTGAACTCAGGCATGAGACATTGCCAGCGGCGGGTGAGGATGACGTTCTTGTGCGTACCCTCTATACCGGGATCAGCCGTGGCACCGAATCGCTGGTATTCAATGCCCGCGTGCCGGAAAGCGAGTTTGCCCGCATGCGAGCCCCCTTCCAGGCGGGTGATTTTCCCGCGCCAGTCAAATACGGTTACGCCAATGTGGGCCATGTTCTGCAGGGTCCGCCCAAGCTACTGAACCAGCGCGTGTTTTGTTTGTACCCCCACCAAGACCACTTCGTGGTGCCCGCGTCGGCGGTGCTACCGCTTCCAGACGCCTTACCGTCAGAGCGCGCCGTGCTGGCCGCCAACATGGAAACCGCGATCAACGGTGTCTGGGATGCCGAACCTGTACTGGGCGAACGGATCAGTGTCATTGGTGCGGGCGTCGTTGGCGCGCTGGTAGCCTATCTATGCGCCCGGATACCCGGCGTCGAGGTGCAGTTGATCGATATCAACCCCGACCGCGCATCGCTGGCAGCGGCGCTGGGCGTGCCGTTCAGCCTGCCTGAAGCGGCCAGTGCCGAGCAGGACTGCGTGATTCACGCCAGCGGCCATGCAGACGGCCTGCGCCAAGCGCTGAGCCTGGTGGGTAATGAGGGGCGCATCATCGAAATGAGCTGGTTTGGCGAAGGCGAGGTATCGGTGCCCCTTGGGGGTGCTTTTCATTCCGGGCGGCTTACCCTGCGTGCGAGTCAAGTGGGTCAATTGCCGCCTCGCTTGCAGCCACGCTGGGATTATCAGCGGCGGCTCCGCCTGGCACTGAACCTGCTGCTAGACGATCGCCTGGATGCCCTGATCAGCGGGGAAAGCGACTTTACTCGCATGCCTGACCTGGCTCCCGCGCTGTTGGCATCCAGTAGCACCGAGCTGTGCCATCGTCTGCGCTATTCCCACTAACGCTAAATACGACAGGAGTGTCTATGTACCGCTTATGTGTCCGTGATCATTTTATGATTGCCCATAGCTTCAAGGGTGACGTCTTTGGCCCAGCCCAGCGCACCCACGGCGCGACCTACGTGGTGGATGTCATCTTCCAGCGACCTGAGCTTGATGATGATGGTCTGGTCATCGATATCGGCTTGGCGGGTGAGACGCTTAAAGCGGTCCTGGCAGGCTACAACTACCAGAACCTGGATGAGGTGAATGAACTGCAGGGCCACAATACCACCACTGAATTCATGGCCAAGGTGATTTATGACCAGCTTGCTGCCGCAATTAATGCAGGCGAGATGGGCAAGACGGCCCGGGGACTGACCCATCTTGAGGTCAAACTGCATGAGTCGCACGTGGCGTGGGCGAGCTACGAAGGCGCATTATGAACCAGCGCTTTAGCCTGATAGTGGCTGGCGACCCAGACCAACGCACCGGCGGCTACCTTTACAATGCCCACATCGTTTCGGCGCTGCGGGCACAGGGCTGGGTAATCGAGGTGATCGGGCTGGACGGGGCGTTTCCGGACGCCGACGCTGCCGCGACCCAGGCATTGGCGGGCGCATTGGCGGCCCAGCCCGATGGCGCGACGGTCGTCATCGACGGTCTGGCCATGGGCGCATTGCCCGAGGTGGTGAACCGCCACGTGGATCGCCTGGCCATCACGGCACTGGTGCATCACCCGCTGGGCGATGAATTGGGCCTGGACGCGGATGATCAGCAGCGGCTTCATCAAAGCGAGTTGCGCGCCCTGGCTGCGGTCCCGCGGATTATCGTGACCAGCCACTTTACCGCCCGCCGATTGTCGGCGCTGGCGGACGAATACAGCCTACCGCTGGTCGCCGCTGTCAGCGTTGTCGAACCTGGCGTTGAGCAGGCGCCGGTGAGCCCTGCCTGCGCGCCGGGTGAGCCACTGAACTTGTTGTGCGTGGCGACCTTGACGCCCCGCAAAGGCCAGGACGTGTTGATTGAAGCCTTGGCCGGGCTCAAGGCGAGTCGCTGGCGCTGCGACTGCTTCGGTGGCGCACGGGATGCTGAGTTCACCCTCCGCTTGCAGTATCTGATTGAATTTCATGGCCTTGAGGGTCAGGCCACCCTGCATGGCGAGTGCGACAGCGATACCCTCGAAGCCGCCTACCATAACGCTCATGCCCTGGTGCTGCCTTCCTGGTACGAAGGTTATGGCATGGTGGTGACCGAGGCGCTGGCCCACGGTCTGCCCGTCATCACCACGACCGGCGGGGCATTGCGCGATACCTTGCCCGCCGGTGCCGGTTTAAGCGTTGAACCCGGCGACGTCGAGGCCTTGCAAAGCGCTATCGAGCGATTCTGTGACGATGCCGACCTGCGTACCTCGCTGCGCCAGGGAGCTATCGAGGCCCGCCAGACACTCAAGGACTGGCCCGCCGCGGCCGAGGCATTTGCCAGTGCGCTGGCGGCAACACCGGTGCCCCTGGTGTCGGGTAGCGAATTTCCTGCCTCTTGGTTGGTGCTGCGCGAGCCGGTGGACCACGACTCACGCTCCCAACGCCTTGTCACGCTTGCCAATGAGTGGCTGTCTGCCTGTCCCACGCCTCATCGGCTGGTGGACCTGGGCTGTGGCCGGGGCAGCAATGTGGATTACCTGGCACCCCGTCTACCTGGCCCGCAAACCTGGACCCTGATCGACCACGACGCCACCTTGCTTGGCGATGCCCGGTCGCGGGTGATGACGTTACGGGATGCAAGCGGACAGTCCATCGCTGCCGACACCGAGGTAGCCTCTTTTGCCCGTCTCGACACCCCGGTGTTGAACGGCGCGCACCTCATCACTGCCTCGGCACTGCTCGATCTGGTTTCGAAGTCCTGGATTGATCAACTGGTTGCCCACTGCACTGCGCATCGTCAGGGAGTGCTCATGGTGCTCAGCGTTACCGGTGACTGGTGGTTTACCGACCGCCATCAACGGCCGGTTGCCGATGACGAAGATCAATGGGTGCTCGATCTTTTTCGTGCCCATCAGCAGCGCGATAAAGGCCTTGGCGGTGCCCTTGGTGGTCGCGCGCATGCCACCCTTGCGGCTGCTTTTAAGGTGGTGAATTACCGCGTTGAAGAAGCGGATACGCCGTGGCAGTTATCGGCGGGTAATCCTGTCCATCAGCCACTGATGGCGTCATTGATCGAGGGCTGGGCGTCGGCGGCCACCGAACACGCGCCCTACGCCGCCGGCCGCATTGCCGACTGGGTCGCCCAGCGCCGCCAGGCCGTCGCCAGCGGTGAGCTGGGCATCTGGGTAGGCCACCGTGATCTGCTGGCCTTGCCCCAGGAAGCACAACCCCAGGGGGAGGCGTAACACCATGGTCAATGCGCAGTGGTGGCACTCCCCGTGGCTGCGCCGCGTGGTCGTCAGTGGCTTGCTGCTGGGGGCCGTTGCGCTGTGGGTCGATCCCCGGGCGATTGTCGCGCAAGTGCAGCGATTCTCCCTTGGCTGGGTGCTGTTGGCACTACTGATCAGTGTCGGTCAGGTCGCTCTTAGCGCCTGGCGGTGGCAGCTAACCGCCAGGTTGATCCAGGTGCCCATGCGCTTCGGTTATGCGCTGCGCGAGTATTACCTGGCCTTGCTGGTGAACCAGCTATTGCCGGGCGGCGTCTTGGGTGATGCGGGGCGTGCTCACCGGCATGCCAGCCAATCCGCCTCAAGGGGGCGGGCGTGGCGCGCGGTGATTATCGAGCGGGTCTCCGGCCAGGTGGCCATGGGGTTGCTGACGCTTGTGGCGCTTGCGCTGTCGCCGCTGTGGCATGCAGCGCTTGGCTGGTCGGTGTGGTTATCCATCGGTGTCGCCGGGGCGCTGTGCGTGGGGGGGATCTCGGCGCTTGTCGGTCTGGCACGTAAAGGGTCGGTCAACTTGCCTGGCTGGTGTCTGTCCGTTGGCCGGGATATCCAGCGCGGCCTGCTAACGGCTGGTGTCTGGCCTCTTCAGTTGCTGTCCTCGCTGACCATTGTGCTCAGTTATGGCCTGGTCATGGTTTGTGCGGCGCGGGCGATCGGCGTTGAGCTGCCGGTGTCGAGCCTGTTGGCTCTGGCACCGGTGGTGTTACTTGCCATGCTGGTGCCTTTGTCGGTGGCCGGTTGGGGCGTGCGTGAAGGCGCCGCAGCAGGCGTCTGGATGTGGGTGGGCTTGCCCGTCGCCCAGGGCGTGGCGGTGTCGCTGGCCTATGGAGTCGTCGTGCTGCTGGCCAGTTTGCCGGGCCTTTGGGTGGCCATCGGCCGCCGCCATGCGGCACTACCCCCCGAAAGTGGCCGGGCGCAGCAGGACGTCGAACAGGGTATCTTCCCCACAACGGAAGGTTCGCAGCGCGGGGCGCAGCGCAGTGTCCAGCGTTTCAATCGGTGTCATCTGCAATCCAGGGCGCCCCGAGCCGATCAGCAGCGGCGCAACAAGCAAGTGCAGCCGGTCGACCACGCCTGCCTCGATAAACTGAGAGACGGTAATACCGCCGCCCTCGACCAGGATCCGGCGCAATTGGTGCGCGTCGAGCAGTTCAATGACATCACGGGGTTCGAATTGGCCTCGTTCATTCAGCGGCAGCACGCAGCGCTTCACGTTGGCAGGCGGGGCGGGAAGCGTGGCATCCGGCCCGATCACATGCAGGGTGGGCGCCACGCGGGTCTGAAACAGTTGCCGGTCCATCGATACGCGGCCACGCGGGTCGAGTACAACGCGAGTGGGGTTAACGCCGCTAACGTGGCGCACGGTCAACTGCGGATCATCTGCATCGGCGGTACCGGCACCGATAACCACGGCATCGGCAAGCCCCCTCAGTCGGTGCAGATGCACAAGGCTCGCCCGCCCGTTGATGTAGTGGGAATGACCGCTCTGTGTGGCGATGCGTCCGTCCAGGCTTTGTCCCAACTGCGCCACCACCCACGACGCCCTCGTTGCCAGGGGGGCCAGGCAGCTTGCCAGCTCGCCGGCTTCAGTGGCCATCGGGTTCCCGTCATCCGGGAGTTGGCCTGCCAGCAGGCGCTGCCAGATGGCGTCCGGGATGACGTCAGTGTCGGGGCTCAATCGATTCGTACGTTCCATGGAGTCGGGCATGACGCCTCCGTTCGGGATCAATCGTTGCATCATGCGGTGCACGGCGACCCGGCGCAAGCGCCACTCGCCCGTCACGCCAGTCAGCCAGGAGGCTTCTATGTATCACATTGAACGCGCCATCTTTGATATTCGACGAGGGCTCCCCGTGGTGGTGAAGGCGGGCGATCAGCAACTGCTGGTTCAGGCCCTGGAGGGCGGCGAGTCGGTGAATGAGCTGACCCGGCTCTCAGGCTCGCGGCCTTCGCTGGTGTTGACGCGCCACCGTCTGGACGCCATGGGGGTGTCGATCACCTCTGATGCTGCCTACCTGCCCCTGGCAGCCCAGATGGACGAGGGTGCCCTGCATACGCTGGCCGTCGCACAGGTAGCGCCAGGTGATGCGCCGACCCTGCTGAGCGGCTTGCAGCCAGCGGGTACTGCCGAGCGGGCTGCCCTGGCGCTGATGCGCAGGGCCCTGCTGATCCCTGCCGCCCTGATTGCCGTGGTGGGCGACAAGGCAGCTGAAGGAATCGCGCAACAGTTGGCGAAGGGGGAACTGCTGGCGGTTGATGCCAGCGATGCCGAGTCCTGCCTGAACGGGGCACCGGGCATGCTCAAGCGGGTCAGCGAAGCTCGCATTCCGTTAGAGGATGCCGCCGAGAGTCGGTTTGTGCTGTTTCGTGAGCCGGATGGCCTGCGTGAGCATGTGGCCGTGGTCATCGGTCGACCCGAGGCGCACACCGAGGCAGTGCCGCTGCGCATGCACTCGGCGTGCCTGACCGGTGACCTGTTTGGCAGCCTGCGGTGTGACTGTGGCGAGCAATTGCGTAACGCCGTCGCCGATATCGAGGCGATGGGGGGCGGCGTGCTGCTGTATCTGGCTCAGGAAGGCCGGGGAATCGGCCTGGCCAACAAGCTTCGCGCCTATACCCTGCAAGATGATGGTCTGGACACCGTCGATGCCGACCAGATGCTGGGCTTTGGCGATGATGAACGCGATTACGCCGTGGCGGTGGATATGCTGCATGCGCTGGATATTTCCCGCGTGCAGCTGCTCACCAATAACCCGTTGAAAATGCAGGCACTCAGCGAAGGCGGGATTGAGGTGGTTGCTCGTCAGGCACTGTACGGCCGCTTGACCGATCAGAACCACCGTTACCTCAATGCCAAGGCCACCCGAGCCGGGCACTTTTTGGAAGAGGTGTTGAGTAGTAAGTGAGAAGCAAGAAGTAAGAGGGAAGAAGTAAGTTGGAAGAAGGTAGAAGCCGCCAGTGTTAGGTTTTTTTAAGTGGTGGCAGGTTGGCGGTTTCGGCCACGACCTTGGCGAGCTGGCGCGCGTAATGGTAGATCAATCGCGCGCCCAGTTCGGCCGTCGCCTGACGGGCATCGCCCGCTACCCCCTGGTGGCTTAGATCTTCCGCTAGCCAGGCGAAAGCGGCGGCACCCTCTGGCCCTACCAAAGTGTCATCTTGAGCATCAGCCGGTGAGGGCGCTTGATAGCCCTGCAACTGCACCAGCGTGGGCGCCAAATGCAGCATCATGGCGGTTTCCAGCGCGCCACCGTGCAAGCCCTTGCGCAATTCATCGGCGTCAATGGCCCCTTCAAGGGGCGGCAGGCGGGTGTAAGTCGCCTTGACCACACGCATGCCGTGGCGGCGGCGCAGCGTCAGCGCGGCCAGATCCATCACCGCCTTGTTGCCGCCGTGGCTGTTGATCAATACCAGGCGCTTTATCCCCGTGCGGGCCAGGCTATCGCCGTAGGCTTCGAGGGTGGCAATGGCGACGGGGGCGGGCAGGCTTAGCGTGCCGGGATAGCTGGCATGTTCATCGCTTGCGCCAACGCTGATCGGCGGCAGACAGATGACTTCCAGCGATGGCGATAGCTGCTCGAGCGTCGCGCTTTGCAGGCCTTCGCCAATCATAATATCTGTGGCTAACGGAAGGTGGGTGCCGTGCTGTTCAACGGCGCCGAGAACCAATACGGCGACCGGGTCGCGTTGGGCGACTTCGGCTAGCTGGGGGGCGGTAAGTTGCTGCCAGTGGTGGATCATGGGGTAACGTGCCTATGGGGTGTTCAGGAGGTGCGGGTGGTCCGAACGGCAGGCATAAAGGTCGCCAGAGGGCAGGGCGTCTGCCCCCTCGTTCAGCCATTGGCGAATCGCCTCCGGTGTCTGCCATTCTTTCCAGCGAAAATGGCGCTGCTCGCCGACGACGACATTGTAGCGATAATCGCCCAGGTGGCTTAACCGGTCGATGCATTCATGGCTGACCTTGAGAGCGCCGGTTACAAATTCCACCGATAGCGCTGCCACGGGATAGCTTAGCCCGGCCAATACCTCGGCTTCAAAGCCTTCCACATCGATCTTGATGAAACTGGGCTCGCCGTAGTCGGCAATGAGTCGATCGAGCGTGATGACGGGAACGCTCAGGCGTTGCTCCCAGCGCACCTGGCGAAAGCCCGCATTGTGTTGGCCGATCTGCTCGCGCCATTCGCTGGCGAGGGTCGAGAGCGTGGGGTTGGCGCTGCTGATGGCAATCTCGGCAATGCCCTCGGTGGAGCCTGCCGCCACCGGCAGCAGGGTGACGGCGGGCGTTTTTACCATGCGCTTGAACCACAGCGCGAGAACAGGCTGCGGCTCCAGGGCAATCACCCTGGCGCCCAGCGCGTAAAAGGCGGCGCTTCGGTCACCCAGGTGGGCACCAATATCAAATGCGGGTTTGCCCGGCACAATGAACGGCCGGTAAAGCTGCTTAAGCCCCCGCTGGCGTCCTGGACGCCAGTAAATGAACAGCGAGCGGGCAAGTCCGCTCGCTTGACGTAGCCGTTGTCGATACCCGAACGGCATTAGTGGGGCTCCTTGAAGGTGGCTGACGAAGCGGTGAGCGTCTTTTGAACAAAGTGACTGAAGGACTGGTCAGGCATCTCTCCACAGCGCTCCGCGGGTAACGGCGCCAGCGGCAACGGCTGTTGGGAGGCCGGGTCCAGCGGATAAGGATCGCTATTGGCGACCAGGCTTTCAAAAGTATTCAGTAACGGAGGCTTGAACGTGCTGCTGGGGGTTTTGAGCAGCCCCAGTTGACTGATAAAACCGCCCCAGGTGGCGCTGCTGGAATATTTGACCAAGGGGGCAGCGCCTACCAGCCCAAGCCAGGCAGGCGTCAGCCAGCCAAATGCCGTGGGTGAAAAGGCGGCCATGATGCCTGCCCAGAGCAGCCCGCTCAGGGTCATCCAGCCGGTGTGCTGCCAGGTTTCCCGCCAACTGAGCGAGCGTTCGCCGCGAGTCTGGGTTTGCCACTCGATGGCACGGCCCAGCAGGACGCTGATAATGAACAGACTATGCCAGGCCATCATCAGTGGGGCGATCAAGGCGGCGAACAACATTTCCAGGCTGGTACTCACCAGCAAACGTAGCCGACCGCCGAAGGCATGGGGTGTTTGACCCAAGGCCAACAGGCAACCCAGCAGCTTGGGGGCTAGCAACATGCCCAGGGTAATCGACAGCAACCCGAGCGAGAGCGGCTGGGGAAGCGTCCTGGCGGTGACATCGCCAAATACATGATAAGTCACTAATACGCTTGTGCAGATCAACAAGCCCAGCCATACCAGCGAGGATAAAAAGGCAAAGGCACCGTAGAAAAAATGCAGTCGGCTAAGCGGGTGCAGACCTGGCCCGCCGAGTAAGCGAAGGTGTTGGAGATTCCCTTGCAGCCAGCGGCGGTCGCGTTTGGCAAAGTCCAGCAAGTTACTCGGCATGGCTTCAAAGCTATTGTGGGAGGCGCTGACGTAAGGGTCGTGCCGCGAAACTGCCGTGGTTACGGTGGTGTCCAGCAACACCTGCCAGCCACCGCGTTTAAGCAGGGCAGCCTCGACAAAATCATGGCTGAGTATCTCGCCGCCCAGCGGCGGCTTGCCGGGCAGCGTGGGCAAGCCCGCATGGTTCATGAACGCTCGGGTGCGGATAATGGCGTTATGTCCCCAGTAGTTGGCCGTATCGCCCTGCCAGAAGCTCTGACCGGCCGCGAGCATGGGGCTATACAGCGCTGAGGCAAACTGGGTGAAGCGGCCGAACAGCGTCTTCTGGCCCACCGGCATTGGCACCGTCTGGATCAGGCCAATGCCGGGCTGGCGCTGCATGCGCTGAACCATGCGTAACAGCGTCGCGCCACTCATCAGGCTATCGGCATCCAGCACGACCATAAAATCATAATGCCGCCCCCAGCGGCGGCAAAATTCGGCAATGTTGCCCGCTTTGCGGCCTTGGTTGTTGAGCCGCCTCCGGTAATGGATGGCAAGCTCACCGGCAAAACGGTGCTGCAAAGCCGCGACGTGAGCCTCCTCTATCTGGGCCTGATCAGCGTCCTGGGTGTCGCTTAGAACAAAAATATCAAAATGCTCGCCGAGTGGGCGTGCCGCCTCGTTGGCGTCTTTATCGTCAAGCGTGTGCTGCATAAGCGAACGGCAGGTGGCTTCCAGGCCAGCAAAGGTAGGCACTGGCGGTTCGGCGTAAATCGGCATGACCACGGCCGTCCGGCTGACCAATAACCGTGCGTTGGGGACTTCGTGATTGAGCCTGCGCAGGCTTAGCGGGTCAAGTCTTAGTGCGCATACCACAAAGCCGCATAGGGCGTTCCAGAATGCCAGCGCGATCCAGGTGAACGTCAGTGCGAATAACACAAGCATCGATACCTGCCAGCCCAATGCAAGGCTCGATGTAACCCGGTACATGGCAACACACCCAGCGACACTCGATGCCAGTACCGCGATGGCCAACAGCACACGGCGTGTTTTCAGCCAGGGAATTGAGGGGGCCAGCGGATCTGTATCAATCATCGGGATACCACACATAGTTCCAGGTCTCGCTGACGGGCTTGCCTTCATGAGTTAGCCGTAGGCGAATATCGCTGGGTCGGTCGCTTGCGGGTAGCCGGAAGCTCGCCCGCCAGCCACCGTTGGGCAGCGCAGTGACCTGGGGCAGTGTCACTTCGCCTTGTTGAAGGCTGATATCCAGTTGGACGGGTTGGTCGGCAGCGATGTCGTCAAGCGCACCGCCCTGGAAATCGACAATGAACTGGCGTTCGCCTTCAGTGATTTCCTCGGTTTGTCCTGGCACTTCGGCGCGGCCGTGACGAGTGCGCACCACGCGCCCTAATGTGTGGTTTTCGGGCTGTGAGTTGAGCGTATAGGTCTGGTAGTGCAGGCGACGGGAATCGCCAGCTTGGAGTGGTTCCTCGGCGACCCAGTAGGCAACGATATTGTCGTGGGTTTCGTCCGGCGTGGGGATTTCCACCAGCTCAACGTGGCCCTCACCCCAGTCCTCGAGGGGGGCGACCCACTGGCTGGGGCGTCGGTGATATTGCGCTTCTGTATCCAGATAGCGGTTGAAATCACGCTCGCGCTGCATCAGTCCAAACCCTTGGGGGTTGTCATCGAAGAAGGATGAAATGCGCACGCTGTCTGGGTTGCTCAGCGGCCGCCAAATCCACTCGTCGGTGCCGGTCTGTATCAGTAGCCCATCGGAGTCGTGAACCTGTGGGCGATAGTCATCCGGGCGTTCGCGACTGGCTTCACCAAAGGTGAACATGCTGGTCAGCGGGGCAACCCCCAGCTTGGCGATGTCGTCACGCGCAAACAGTGCCGCTTCGACCTCTACTTGCGTCCTGTCACCGGGCTGGATCACAAACCGGTAGGCGCCGCTAAGCGAAGGGCTATCCATCAGGGCAAGCACCTCGACCTGGCGGGCGTCCGCGTCGGGTTTGTGTAGCCAGAACTCGCGAAACGCTGGAAACTCTTCGCCATCGCTTGACGCGGTATCAATGGCTAATCCCCGAGACGATAAGCCGTAAACCTGGTCGCGGCCGACCAGCCGGAAATAGCTGGCACCCAGAAACACGGCAAATTCATCGGCATAGTCATCGCTATTCAGGGGGTAATGCAGGCGAAACCCCGCGTGGCCGCTGCCGGTCAGGTCGTGGTCAAGTAACGCACTCGCCTCGCCGTCATAGGAAAAATCATCCGTCGAGAAGGGCAAAGGGGCAACGTTGCCGTTTTCAATGACATTGATACGAACAGGCGTCTCGAACAAAAAACCGCTGTGAAACAGTTGCACACTGAAGGGGCTTTCATCACGCCAGTAGGCGTTTGCAGGGTCAAAGCGAATTTGCCGATAGGTGTCGTAGTCGATGTTGCGTAGCGGGGCGGGGAGCTCAGCCTCTGACGGTTGGTAAGGCGCGTCGGCCAGTTCTCGTGCCTGTTCAACCACGACCTGATAGTAGTGGGGGTGATCAGCCATGGCGGGCAAGGTGGCCAGCGAGGTGATCATGACGAGCAACCTTCCTTTTTTGTAGTGCATAACGGTGATGTCCTTTCAGCGGCGTGTGCTATCTGCCCTCTACCTCGGCCTATCTTCTACCACTTCGTGCAATTTTTAAACAATAGTTATACATTTAGTCAGTAAAGTACATGTCGAGTTCGTTTACCAGCATTGTCGTGATCGTGCGACGATATGGCGCTCGACCACTTCAATGGCAACGGATGGCAAGCCTGCAATGCGGCGATTATGGATAGGAGCGGTAGCGCTCAATATAGGTTTGGTGGCCCCACTTTGGTGGCGCTATGGCGATATGTCAGGGAACCTGATCGCCTGGGAGGCTTGGCTGGTCATGCCTCTCATGCTGCTCATGCCCCGAGGAAACTTGCGCTTGGGGCTTGGCATTGCACTAGCAAGCTGGCTCATCCTGGCCACGTTGATCAACCTTGGGGATGCGGCGACTTACACCGCCTTTGGTCGACCGTTAAACCTGTATCTCGACATGCCGCTGCTGGGCTCCATTGTCGACTTGCTAGTGGGTAATGTAGGCCAAATCTGGGCAGTTTGCACAATAGTCGTGGCGGTTTCATTGCTTCTGCTATTGGCCTTTGGCGTTTTCAGGCTGCTGTTGCCGGGTGAACGTTACCCGCTAAAGGGAAGGGCGAGAGTATGGGCACTGGCAGTGCTGGCGTTCTCAAGCCTGGGGGCGGGACTAACCCTGGGTGGCATGCCCATCATTGAGCGCACCAGCCTGCCGGTGGTTAAAGCGACCCATGTTCAGTGGGGGCAACTGGTCACGACCCATCAGGCCAAACAGGCTTTTGCGCGAACGCTTGAGGCAGCGCCGATCGAGCAACGCTCGCTCAACGGTTTGGCGGGTCGCCGGGTGTTGATGACGTTTATCGAATCCTATGGTGTTACGGCGCTGGAGGACGATCGCTATCGCTCTGTCCTGGCACCTACCCTGGACGAGATCGAACGGCGGCTCGCCGAGCGGGAGATCAACGTCGTATCGGGTCTGCTCGAGTCGCCGATTCGTGGTGGTCAATCCTGGCTGGCGCACGCCACGGCGTTAAGCGGTTACACCATCGATAACCAGCTGTGGTACCAGCTATTGTTAGACAGCGATGCGACCACGCTGGTGGATGACTTTCGGGCCACAGGGCAGCGCACGCTGGTCGTGATGCCGGCGATTACTCAGCCCTGGCCGGAAGGCGCGGCCTACGGTTTTGATCAATTGGTAGTGGAGAAAGATATTGACTACCGGGGACCAGCGCTGAACTGGGTGACGATGCCGGACCAGTTTACCCTGGCCTATACCCAGCGCGAATTGCTGGATGATTCGCCTGTCTTTGCGCAGTTGGCGCTGATTTCGAGTCACGCACCATGGACGCCGATTTTGCCGGTACTGGATGACTGGTCCAGCATTGGTGATGGCAGGATTTTTGCCCCTTGGGAAGACGCAGGGGATCCACCGGAAGTCTTGTGGCAGGACATCGAACGTATTCGCGATCACTATGCCTGGTCGGTCGACTACTCGATCAAAACGGTCGGCCGCTGGGCCGAGCGCGTGGCGGACGACAATACGTTGCTGATTGTGCTGGGCGACCACCAACCGGCCCCGTTGATTACCGGCGACGACGCCAGCGGTGCCGTCCCCGTCCATATTATCAGCGGCGACCCGGACTTGCTGGTGCCGTTTCAGGCCCGGGGCTTTGTACCCGGCATGTGGCCGACGCCAGAAAGCCAGGCACCCGCGGCTGAACTACGCCAGTTGCGACGTTGGCTGCACGCTGATTTCACCTCGGACGCTACCCGCTGACACCACGAAGCGGCCGGTGTTATGGCATACGCTTGCGACGGCAGGGGAACTAGTAAATCCGGTAATCGTGGAAATTGGCCAGCTTCTGCTGTTCTTGAATGGTTTTGCGGTAGCGCTTGTATTCCCACTGATACTGGGCCGGGGCAAGGGCAATGGCGGCTTCGACGCTGGCATTGACGCCGGTGGCTGACTGCACGTCGTCTGGGTCGTAGACGCGCTCGTCGGCGTCGAGGAAGTGAATCTCAAACCCTTTCCCGGGCACGCGCAGGGCGACTCCCGTCACCACGCGGGCCTGGGTGCGTGCTACCAGTTTAGGCAGCAGTGTGGCCGTGTAGGCATCGCGGCCAAAGAACGGTGCAAAGACGCCACTGCCCCAATCAGGCTCCTGGTCGGGCAGGATGCCGATGGCTTCGCTGCGTTTGAGGGCCTTGAGCAGTGCCGCAACCCCGCGAGGGTTGGTAGGCACCAACTGCGCGCCCATGCGCTCGCGGCCCTGCCGGATAACCGGGTCAAGTGCGGCCATCTTGGGTGGCTCATACATGGCAGTGAATGGAAAATGGCTCGACAGCCAGAAATTCAGCACTTCCCAGTTGCCAAAATGCGGCGCCAGTACAATCACGCCGCGTCCTTCCGCCCTGGCGTTGTCCAGTTTGTCGCGGCCATGCACCGCTAAAATGCTGGCTTCCACTTTATGAGGTTCCGCCATCCATGCATGGCCAAGTTCCAGCATGGTGGCGGTTGAGTGACGTAAACTGTGTTGGGCAAGTGTTTTGCGTTTTAAAGCAGACAGGCGAGGATACACAACGTCCAGGTTGCGCTCCGTCACCTCGCGCTCTCGCTTGTTAAAGCGGTAAACCAGTGGACCCAGGCGAGAAGAGAGTCGCCACAGTCGCACGAGTGGCCAGCTTGATAACGTACGCCATAACCAGCTGATCGCACTGGCTTTGAAGCGCTGCACGCTGGCTTCACCCCGGTGTTGAGCCATGCTTAAAACAGCCAGGTGTCTACATTAGAAGGTGCACGTTGCTCCTGCAGCCCTTTAAAGCCTTTGACACAGCGCACAATGAGCCACACGGCCAGTGCCAGCATGAGCAGGAATCCAATGCCGATGACGGCCAGGACCAGGCACAGGAGCCCGTAAACCATACCCATCCAGAAAGTGCGAATCTGGTAGCGGTAGTGTTCGTCCAGCCACTCAGGGCCTTTGCCTTTGTAGACGTAGGCGATGACGACGCCGACAACCGACGTGAAGCCGAGGATAAAGCTGGCGAGATAGAGCGCATAGACCACCATCGCCATGGTGGTGTCGGGTTTGCGCTGGTTTTCAGCCGCGCGCTCGGGCTCTCCGTTGACAACCGTTCCTTCAGTTGGCATGTCCTGGCTGCTGTCTTGCATAACGTTTCCCTTTACGTGTTTTCGGAGTGATACTGTAACAATAAGGATTGTCTATCGTATTTCAGCGACCGCTATTATAGCGTGCCTGATCAGCCTTGGCATTAACGTGCCGCGGGGCGGCAAATCTCGAGCAGGTTGCCGTCCGGGTCGCGTAAGTAAATCGACTCGATGGGCCCGTTGGCGCCCTGACGTGCCACCGGGCCCAGTTCGATATCAATACCCAGAACGTCCAGATGCTGTTTGAACTCGTCCAGCGGCAGCTGGCAGCGCAGGCAGAGGTCCAGACTGCCAGGGGTGGGCGTTGCGGAAATGGGGGCGATATCGGTGTCGGTCTGATGCAGACGCAACGCGGTATCACCGAGCAGTAAATCCACCCGTTGAGCGTCTCGGTAGCGTACCTCCAGTCCCAGAACACGTGAGTAAAAATCCACCGCGCGACCCATGTCGGTCACAGTCACAACCAGATGGTCCAGACCTGAGAGCATGCCACTTTCCTTAATACAAAACAGTGAGCCAATGAAGACGACGACGCGGCGTTGCCCGCTATGTGATGAGGACGATGCCACCTTCTACCATCAAGATCGTCGCCGAGACTATTTCCAGTGTGCCACCTGTGCACTGGTCTTCGTGCCGCCAGAGCAGCATTTGAGCGCAGCCGCCGAAAAGGCGGAATACGACAAGCACCGGAACTCGCCGTATGATACGGGATATCGACGCTTTTTAGGGCGTTTATTTACCCCGCTGACCGCTAAACTGACCGCCCAGGCCCGTGGGCTTGATTTTGGCTCTGGCCCTGGGCCCACGCTGTCGGTAATGTTCGCAGAGCAGGGCTACCCCATGTCAATTTATGATCCCTTTTATGCGCCAGAACAGCGGGTGCTTACTCATGAGTACGATTTTATCACCGCGACAGAAGTGGTCGAGCACCTGGCGAAGCCCGGCCCGGTGCTGGCTCAGCTGGCTGGAATGCTCACGCCCGGTGGCTACCTTGGGTTGATGACCAAGCGGGTCACTTCCCCGGAAGCGTTTGCCCGCTGGCACTATATTAGCGACCCTACGCATATCAGCTTTTTTAGTGAGAAGACCTTTCGCTGGTGGGCGCAAAAGAATAATTTAGTAGTGGAATTTCCTGGGCCAGACGTGGTTCTTCTATACAAACCGCTAACGTGAATAATTGTAACGTTAGAAAAGCATTGACTTTGCTCCCTTGAGGGTAATAATTGCGCGCCGCTATCCCGGCCTGACTCGATGCGCCAGGTGAGATAACGGTTTCTGTGAACCCATTTATTTGCGTTTTCACGCCTGTTTTTCACCCCTTTAGGCAAGACGAGGTTTTCATGTCGCGGCAATTGCTGGCCATGGCGCTGGCCCCCCTGTTAGGGCTGTTCATTCTCGGGATCGGTAACGGTTTTCTCGCTACCTTGATCACCATCCGCCTGGATGCAGCGGGTGAGTCGGCCACGTTAATCGGTATTGTCTCGTCTGCCTACTTTATTGGCCTGGCACTGGGTGCCATGGTGAATGATCGCCTGTTGCTGCGTATCGGTCATATCCGTGCCTACGGTAGCTTTGCCTCGCTGGTGGCCGTGACGGTACTCCTACAGGGGCTATTCTTTGATCCCTGGGCCTGGTTCGTGCTGCGCTTGATCGGCGGCTGGGCCACGGTGGGCGTGTATCTGGTCATTGAAAGCTGGCTGTTGACCTCTGGCGACCAGAAGGTACGCGGTCGTCTGCTCGCGCTGTATATGATCTCGCTGTATGCCGCTGGCGTGTTGGGCCAATTGCTGCTGGGCGTGACCGATGCCATGGGCATGACGGCACCGTTCATGGTGATCGGGCTTCTAGCGTCACTCTCGGTACTGCCGATGGCCATGATTCCCCGCGTATCACCGCTTATCGAGCATGCCGAACCACTGCCTCCTCTGCGTTTGATTACCATGACGCCTACCGGTGTCATGGGCAGTCTGGGGTCGGGCATGGTGGTCGCGGCGGCGTATACGCTGCTGCCGCTCTATTTACAGCGAATTGGCATGACGGTCAGCCAGGTCGGCCAGATGATGGCCGTGGTGATTATGGGCGCCATGCTGCTGCAGTATCCCATTGGTCGCTGGTCGGACCGCCACGACCGCCAGATGGTGTTGATCGCGATCAGCGCTTTCTGCGTGCTGATCTCGGCGGCCATGCTGTGGCTGCCGCTCTCCACGCCAATGCTGGCGGTGCTGCTCTTCCTGCTGGGGGGCGGGGTATTTGCGCTTTATCCGGTGGCGGTCAGCCATGCGGCTGACCGTGCCCCGGCCGGTGCCCTGGTGCGCATGAGCCAGGGACTGCTGTTGATCAACTCCATCGGGGCGACGATCAGCCCCTTGATGATCTCCCCGGTGATGACCGCCCTGGGTGATGCCGGGCTGTTCTGGGCTTTCGGGGCGCTGAGCCTGTTTTTTGTGGTGTTCTTCAGTTGGCGTCGACGTGTCCGCCCCGCGCCCGTGCCGGTGGCACCGTTTACCGCCACGACGCCGATGAGCTCTGCGGGTGCCGAGCTGGTGGTCACCGAAGAGTTGATGCAGGGAGCGCTGGAGCACGAGCATCTGGAGGATCTATCCGACCTGGTGCCCGATGTGGACGTGGCGGAACCTATTGTCGGGCCACCGCCTGAAGATGAAAGCCACATCGTTTATTACGATGATACCGAGCAGGCTGGCGAGCGGCATTGAAGGGCCTCCATTGCCTGGATGACGACTTGTTGAGACCTTGGGCTAATGGTGTGTAGTGGCGAGGATTACTAGTATCCTCTGTAGACTTTCAAACAATTGTTTAAAATCTCAGCCCGAGGTCTCGTTATGAACTATTACGCCGCGCCGGTACGCGATTTGCGCTTTGTGCTTGAAGAACTGCTAGCGCACCGTTCGCTGAACCTGCCGGGCTTTGAAGACGCCACCCCTGACCTGGTCGAGGCTGTGCTTGAAGAAGCAGCCAAGCTGGCCGGTGATGTCTGGGGGCCGCTGAACGATGTTGGCGACAAGCAAGGGGCGATGCGCCATGCGGATGGCAGTGTAACGACGCCGGATGGCTTCGCGGCGGCTTACCAGGCGTATGTGGAAGGTGGCTGGAACGGCATTGGCGTCTCTGAATCCCTGGGCGGACAAAATCTGCCGGAAGTGGTGGCCAGCGCCGTTCAGGAAATGCTCCACGGCGCCAATATGGCGCTGGGCCTGTGCCCCATGCTGACCGCCGGTGCCATCGAGGCCTTGGCCCACCATGGTAACGACGACCAGAAAGCGGTCTATCTCCCCAAGCTGGTAGAAGGCACCTGGACCGGCACCATGAACCTGACTGAGCCCCAGGCTGGCTCGGATCTTTCGAAAGTCCGTACCAAAGCCATTCCCGAAGGCCGTCATTACCGCATCAGCGGCCAGAAAATCTACATTACCTGGGGCGAGCACGACGCCGCCGAGAACATTATTCACCTGGTACTGGCCCGCAAACCCGACGCCCCGGAAGGCAACAAGGGCATTTCGCTGTTTCTGGTGCCCAAGTTTCTGGTCAACGACGACGGTTCCCTGGGGGAGCGCAACGACGTCACCTGCGCCTCCATTGAGCACAAGCTGGGTATTCATGGTTCGCCCACCTGCACCCTGAGCTTTGGCGAAAATGGTGGCGCGGTTGGCTATCTGGTCGGCGAGGAGGGGCGTGGTCTCAACCATATGTTCACCATGATGAACGAGGCGCGCCACAAGGTTGGTATTCAGGGCATTGGCGTGGCCGAGCGCGCCTGCCAGCATGCCTTTGCCTACGCCCTGGAGCGCACCCAGGGGCGTTCCCCTAAAGCCCGGGGCGGTAAGGACTGCACTATCAGCGACCACCTTGATGTGCGCCGCATGCTGCTCTCCATGCGTTCACGTACCGATGCGCTGCGCGCGCTGGCCCTGTACTGCGCCGCCGAACTGGACACCGCTCGCCATGGGGAAAACAGCGATGCCCGCCAAACCGCCCAGGCCCGCGCCGATATTTTGATTCCCGTCATCAAGAGCTTCTCCACGGATCAGGCCGTGGATATTGCCTCCATGGGCATTCAGGTACACGGCGGCATGGGCTATGTGGAAGAGACTGGCGCCGCCCAGCTGCTGCGCGATGCCCGCATTGCACCGATTTACGAAGGCACCAACGGTATCCAGGCGCTCGATCTGGCGGGGCGGAAGCTCCAGCGTGACAACGGCGAAGCGCTCACCGCGCTCTTGAAAGAGGTCGCCGCGACGGTGGAGCATCTCAATGCCGACCCCGCCTTGGCAGCATTGGGCCGCGGCTTGGCCGCCGGGCTTGACGATTTAAAAGCCGCCCGGGCCATTGTGCTGGCAGAGGGTAAAGACCCCGATAGCGGCGCAGACGCCGTTCAGGCTTACGCGACACCGTTCCTGAATCTAGCGGGGCATGTACTGTGCGCGTGGCAAATGGGTCAGTCAGCGTTGAGTGCCAAAGCCGCCATTGATAATGGCAGGAATGATCCCTTCTATACTGCCAAGATGCGCAGCGCTGAATTTGCCATCACCCAGTGGCTGCCGGTAGGCAGGGCCCAGCGGGCGGTGATCGAGGCAGGCGTTCAGTGTTTAAGCGACCTTGAGGTTCATTAACGCGAACCTTTTCAGTCAGCACCGCCGCCCTTTGAGGCGGCGGTGCTGTTTCTAAGCAATCAAAACAACTATTTAAAACGAACGCTTTTAGTAATACCGACTTCAACAACACGCTTAATAACAAGCCCAGGAGCCGACCATGACCGCTATCTTTGAGCAAGGCTTGCCCAAGACCGTTGCCAACCACGTGCCGCTTTCACCGCTGACCTTTATCGAGCGCTCCGCGTCGATCTACCCTGACTATACGGCGGTGGTGCACGGAAGCACGCGGCGCACCTGGGGCGAGACCTGGTCGCGCTGCCGTCAGCTTGCTTCTGCCCTTCAGCAACGGGGCATTCAGCCGGGCCAAACCGTGGCGGCGATGCTGCCCAATGTGCCCGCGATGTTTGAAGTACACTTTGGCGTGCCGCTGGCGGGGTGTGTCTTGAACACGCTCAACATTCGTTTGGATGCCGAGGCGATCCGCTATATGCTGGAACACGGCGAGGCCAAAGCCATTCTGGTCGACCCCGAGTTTGCCGACGTCATCCAGCAAGCGGTGGCCAAGCTTGAGCATAAGCCGCTGATCATCGATGTCGCCGATGTGGAGTTTCTAGGCGACACCCGGGGCATTGGCGAAATCGAGTACGAAGCGCTGCTTCAAGAAGGCGACGCGGATTTCGCCTATCAGTTGCCCACGGATGAGTGGGATGCGATCTCGCTGAACTACACCTCCGGCACCACCGGCAAGCCCAAGGGGGTGGTTTATCACCACCGCGGTGCTTACCTTAACGCGGTGAGCAATATCATGGAGTGGGCGATGCCCCACCACCCGATCTACCTGTGGACACTGCCGATGTTCCACTGCAACGGCTGGTGTTTCCCATGGACGATTGCCGCTAACGCCGGGGTCAATATTTGCCTGCGTAAAGTCGACCCTCAAAAGGTCATGCAGCTCATTACCGCCGAGAAGGTCACGCACTTCAGCGGAGCGCCGATTATTCTCAATGGCCTGGTGAACCTGCCGGCTGAAGACAAATGCGAGTTTGACCACCCGGTGAAAGTCACCACTGCCGGTGCAGCGCCGCCAGCCTCGGTGATTGCCGGGGTAGAGAAGCTGGGCATTGAAGTCACCCACGTCTATGGCCTGACAGAAGTGTATGGGCCGGTGACCGTGTGTGCCTGGCGCGAGGCCTGGGATGAGTTACCACTGGAAGCTCGGGCCAAGATCAAAGCCCGTCAGGGAGTGCGCTACCACATGCTTGAAGCATTGTGCGTTGCCGACCCTATCAGCCTTGAGCCGGTACCCAAGGATGGCCAGACCATCGGCGAGATTCTGATGCGCGGCAACAACGTCATGAAGGGGTATTTAAAGAACGCCGAAGCCACCGAGCAGGCGCTGGAAGGCGGCTGGTACCATACCGGCGACCTGGCCGTGTGGCACCCGGATGGCTATATCGAGATCAAGGATCGCTCCAAGGACATTATTATTTCCGGCGGTGAGAATATCTCTACCATTGAAGTGGAAGACGCTATTTACGGCCATCCCGCCGTGGAAGAGGCCGCGGTCGTGGCCAAGCCCGACGAGAAGTGGGGTGAAACCCCCTGTGCCTTTGTGAAGCTCAAAGTCGGTTATGGCGAAGTCACCGAGGCCGATATTATCGCCCATTGCCGTGAACACCTGGCGGGCTACAAAGTCCCTAAAACTGTTATTTTCAGCGACCTGCCGAAAACCTCGACGGGCAAGATTCAGAAATTTGTACTGCGGGAAGAAGCCAAACAGCATTAATAATCGTCAACAGCATTAGTCATCGACAGGGGAGAGAGTGCATGAGTAATCAGAATATCGGTGTCGTCGGCGCAGGCACGATGGGGCAGGGGATCGCCCAAGTGGCGGTTGCCAGTGGCTTCAATGTGCACCTTTACGATGTGGCCGAGGAGCCGCTTGGCCGTGCCAAGGCGAATATCGATAAAGGTTTGACCAAGCTGGTCACGAAAGAAAAAATCAGCGAGGCGGATAAAGACGCCGCGCTGGCGCGCCTTTCTACCACGACTACACTGGACGCGCTAAGCAACTGCGCGGTGATTATCGAAGCCGCTCCTGAACAGCCTGAACTGAAAGAGTCGCTGTTCCGCGACCTGAGCCAGCTGAGCAGCACCGCGATACTGGCCTCCAACACCTCGTCGTTATCGCTCACCCGTCTGGCAGCGGTGTGCGAACGGCCCGAGCGCGTGGTAGGCATGCACTTCTTCAACCCGGTGCCGGTACTCAAACTGGTGGAAGTGATTCGCGCCGAGCAGACCGCCGATGCCACCGTGGCCGAGATTGAAAAACTCGCCAAGGCCCTTGGCAAAACCGCCGTGCCGGTAGGTGACGCGCCTGGCTTTGCGGTCAACCGCTTACTCGTACCGATGATCAACGAAGCGGCATTTATCGTCCAGGAAGGCACTGCAACGCCTGAAGCCGTGGACGACGCCATGAAGCTAGGCGCGGCTCATCCCATGGGGCCGCTAGCGCTGGCGGACCTGATTGGCCTGGATGTCTGTCTGGCGATTATGGATGTGCTCCAGGAGGGCTTTGGCGACCCCAAATACCGTCCCTGTCCGCTGCTCAAGCGCATGGTCGCGGCGGGCTATCTAGGTCGTAAGAGCGGCCGCGGTTTTTATCATTACGATTAGCTTGCACTGACCTGAAGAGCGCGGCATAAATAAGTGATTGCCACTCAACCAAGCGTTCGCTAGGGTTGATGGGTATTCATTTTAAAATTCCATAACAAATCAAATAAGGAGCCCATCATGAGCGAAGCAGTGATCGAAAAGGTTGATAACGATGGGATGGTGCGCCTCACCATCAATCGTCCCAAAGCACTGAATGCGTTGAATAGCGATGTACTACTAGCGCTGGAAACACACCTGGTGGAGCTTGAAGCCCACCCGAATTTACGCGGCGTACTGCTTACCGGTGCCGGGGAGAAAGCCTTCGTGGCCGGTGCCGATATCACCGAAATGCGTGATAAAACACCTGAGGAAGCGCGGGACTTTGCCAGTCAAGCGCTGCGTACCATTAAACGCCTGGAAACGTTACCCGTGCCGGTGGTCGCGCTGGTGAACGGGTTTTGCCTTGGCGGCGGCTGCGAACTGGCACTGGCCTGCGACTGGGCGGTAGCCAGCGACAACGCCGTGTTCGGTCAACCTGAAGTGCTGCTCGGGGTCATCCCGGGCTTTGGCGGTACCCAGCGACTGCCGCGCCGCGTTGGCCCCGCCATGGCGATTGATCTGGTCACCACCGGACGCAAGATCGACGCCCAAGAGGCGCTGCGTATCGGCCTGGTGAACCGGTTAATGCCGCAAGCCGAGCTCGAGAGCTACGTTGAAGAGCTCACCAAACAGCTTAAAGGTAATGGCGCACAGGCGGTGCGCGGTGCCAAGCAGGCGGTTCACGACGGCTTGGATCAGGATCTGGACAGTGCTCTGGCGCTGGAAACCAGCCTTTTCGCCTTCTGCTTTGCCGGTGGTGAGCAGAAAGAGGGTATGTCCGCCTTTGTCGAGAAGCGCAAACCGAACTTTTAAGCGTTTGCTCATTCAATATTTGCTGATTTAGGGGGTGGCGCTTGCGCCACCCCCGTTTTATGCTCGAAGCAACATGGTGAAGCATTTCGTTCGATTAACGTCTCTGTTATCAACAAGGAGCGCTGCATGTTTGAGTTGTATATTGCCAACAAGAATTACTCTTCCTGGTCGCTGCGTCCTTGGGTGCTGATGAAAGCGCTGGAAATTCCGTTTAACGAACATCTCATGCCGTTCGAGGGTGGCTTTGGTGCCAGTCATGAGGCGTTTAGGCGTTTTTCCCCTTCGGGGTTGGTTCCTTGCTTGGTGGATGGCGAGCTGGCCGTGTGGGATTCTCTGGCAATCGTCGAGTACCTGGCCGAGCAACACACCAACGTATGGCCTGCAGATAAGGCAGCCCGTGCCTGGGCACGCTCAGCCACTGCCGAAATGCACAGTGGCTTTGGCGCTTTACGCGACGAGTGCTCAATGAACTGCGGCCTGCGGGTTGAGTTAAACGGCTTGTCGGATAAGTTGAAGGCTGATGTGTACCGCCTGGATGCCCTATGGCAGCAGGGACTTGAGCGCTTCGGCGGGCCCTTCCTGGCAGGCAAGTACTTCAGCGCTGTCGATGCGTTTTATGCGCCCGTGGCGTTCCGTGCGCAGACGTTCAACCTACCGCTCAGTGCACCCTCTCAGGCTTATGTGGAGCGCCTGCTGGCGCTGCCTGCCATGCAGGCCTGGTATCAAGCCGCCCTCGAAGAGCCGTGGCGCGAGCCGATGCACGAGGCCGAAACGCTAAAGAACGGCACCCTTAAAGCGGATCTCCGCCTGTCATGACCTGTCTATACCCTGTATCAGGTACACTGGCGTAAATTTTCGTTTGGAAACTGCAATGGCCCTTAGTGCAACGCCCTACAAAGTGGATATCAATCTGACCGATCTGGATCGCGGGGTGTATGAGACGCTGCGTTTTACCGTGGCACGTCATCCGTCAGAGACCGAAGAGCGCATGACCGCGCGCTTGCTTGCCTATGTGCTTTGGTATGACGAAGCCCTTGCCTTCGGGCGTGGCCTTTCCGACGTCGATGAGCCCGCTTTGTGGGAAAAGAGCCTGGATGGCCGTGTGCTGCACTGGATTGAAGTCGGCCTGCCGGATGCTGAGCGCCTTACCTGGTGTTCCAGGCGGGCTGAGCGCGTATCGCTGCTTGCCTACGGTCGCGTCGATATGTGGGAGAGCAAGGTACTGCCTAATGTGGCATCGTTGAAAAATGTGCATGTGGCGGGGCTGCCACAGGAAGCACTCGCGACCATTGCCAAGGATTTGCCAAGGGCGATTAACTGGGCCGTGATGATCAGCGAAGGATCGATGTTCATTACCGATGAAAACGGCCAACATGAAATCACGCCGTACTGGCTGCTAAGGGGTGGTTAGCCCTGCGCAAGAGTCGCTGGAGCACGGTGAATCGGAGACGCATCGGAGTGCCCTTGAGATCATCTTTTTTGATGCGCGCCAGGCTTGGCGCGCAGCGCCTTGACTGGCGCTGTTCCTGAGTTGGTACCTGAGGGTGACTTTGGGGTTAAAGTCCCCTGCACGCCCGGTAAGGGTGTCCCTCGCGAAGGGAAATCTGAAGAAAGCTCGAGGCAAAACGCTGGCCTGACGAACATGAAACGGATTGAGGCGTCATAGCGGCGTGAGGTGGCCCCATCATCAAAGCCTAGCACTTTTGCTGTACGCCATGACGTATATCCGACAGACTCAAGCGGTACAAATTCGTCTGGAACGAATTTGAGTGTCAGCCTGAAATGTGAGGCGCAAGGATGCGCTGAACAACGTCGCGTGCCTTACCTTGGGAGGTCTGGTGGTCTGCTAGGGCGCTATCGGGGTCGAGAGGCGACGGGAGGGAGTATTAGGCGAGGTCTAAATAATCGCTGATTTTCGCTGGCCTTGATTTTAGTCGGCCTAAATCAAAGATTGAGACGCTATTTTTCCGTTATTGGCGTTTTTTGCCTATTTCCGCCATGTCGGCGAAAACAGTCGCACTGGCCCTACGCCAGCAGGTATTTTTCACCGATCAGCAGATTGCTGAACGCGGCCAGCAAATTTCATCTTCAACTGCCTCCAGGGAATCAGCTTGTCATCCGCTTAAGAAAGATCTCACGACGGGTCTTCTTGCGCTTCTTGGTTTGGTACTCGGCTTCGGAAAAGGTGATTTGATCCATGGTGGCAACGAATCCTGTTGTGAGCAGGGACAGGATTATCGCTCATTTCGTGAGTTATTCAGAGTGTCCATAAAAAATATCTTTATTTTATTGAATGACTACCTTTTAGTAGGTAAGGTGTTGTCATATTCATTACTAATAAAGGTCAAAAATGAAAATCTACGAAACCGAAGGCTTTCCCAACCCGCTACGCGTCCGTATTGCCCTTGCCGAGAAAGGTGCTACCGACAAAGTGGTGTTTGTCCCGGTGGATGTCATGGGTGGTGAACACCGTACCAGTGATTTCAGGGCAAAGAACCCCGATGCCACCGTACCGGTACTGGAGCTTGATGATGGCACCTGCATTGCACAGTGCAACGCCATCACTGAGTACCTGGACGGTGTGTTTGACGGGCCCTCCCTAACGGGCGCCTCGCCTAAAGAGCGTGCGGTTATCGCGATGATGAATATTCGTGCCGAATCCGGTTTGATGAATGCGGTGGGCGCGTATTTCCACCATGCAACCCAGGGCCTGGGACCCGACCTCGAGACATGGCAATGCCCTGACTGGGGCAATAAGCAGAAGGAGGTCGCTCAGTCCACGATGGCCTACCTCAACGAGGTTCTTGCGGAAAACGAGTTTCTTGCTGGTGACCGTTTCACTGTTGCGGATATCACGACTTATGCCGGGATGGTGTTTGCAGAATTTGCCAAGGTTGACATTCCCGATCATCTCGATCATCTCCTCGCCTGGCGTGCCCGGGTCGCGGCCCGTCCGTCGATTACCGGCTGATGCCAGGGGCTTTTGGCTTGGCAGACTGATTAACCGGAGGACAGAGCATGGAAATCAATGCAGACTTTACAAAGCCCGTGGTCATTGACACCGACCAGCTTGAGTGGCGCCCTTCACCTATGAAAGGGGTGGAGCGGCGAATGCTGGATCGTATCGGTGGCGAAGTGGCCCGTGCTACCAGTATTGTGCGGTATGCGCCAGGCAGTCGGTTTTCGGCGCACACGCATGACGGTGGTGAAGAATTCATCGTACTTGACGGTGTGTTTCAGGACGAACATGGGGATTATCCGGCGGGAACCTATGTGCGGAATCCGCCAACCACGTCTCATGTGCCTGGTTCTGACGAGGGATGTACGATTTTCGTCAAGCTCTGGCAGTTTAATCCAGCGGACCGTACTCAGTTCAGCAAAAACATGGAAGCGGAACTGGGTGCTCCGGTGGAAGGCATTTCCACCTCGCTCCTGCACGAGGACGAGCGTGAAACGGTCACTTACCGCAAGCTTGAGCCCGGTGCTACCTTAACATCAGACGCGGCTGGCGGGATCGAGGTGTTGGTCCTGGACGGCGATGTCGCGGTAAACGATGATGTGCTGGGCAGGAATGCCTGGCTGCGCCTGCCTGAAGGAGAAGCATTATCCGCAACGGCCGGAGCCCATGGGGCGGAAATCTGGATTAAGACAGGGCACCTTCAGTTTGTCAGGACCCCCGAAGTTTAACTGGTGGGAGTCTGAACATTCTGTACCGGTAAGGAGCCCAAAGGGCTTGATCAAGGGAAGGAATCTCAACCTTCCCCTGATCAAGGTACCATACTAGGTAACTGCCTGAGTGAACGACGTCAACCTTTGACTAATTATGAACCGTGACACAAGAACCGCCCTGTTAGACTTCGCAGAGCGCACCGCCCGATCAAGAGGGTTTGACGGGTTCAGCTATGCGGATCTCGCGAAGGCCATCGGCATCAGAAAGGCTTCCATTCATTATCACTTTCCGACCAAGGCGGACTTGTCGGAGCGTTTGATCGAGCGGTATCACACCAGCCTGAAAGAGCGGCTGGCTGAAATAGAGGCGGCTTGTCCCAGCGCTGGCGCACGCCTAAGTGCTCTCATCGCTGTGTACCGGGGTGCCCTGCATGACGGCCAGACTGTCTGCCTGTGCGTTGCCTTTTCAATCTGTCGAGAAAGCCTGCCCGAGGCGGTTGTTAACCGGGTGGGTAGCGTTCGGACAATGGTGCTGGACTGGATCAGGGCAACCTTTGAACGGGGCCTGAGGGATGGATCAATCTCGTCCATTTCTGATCCTGCACAAGAAGCCTGCGCAACCCTGGCCATGCTGGAAGGCGCCCATCTGGCGGCGCGCACCGTAGAAGATCCCGCTCCGTTTGATGCGGCTACACAACTTTTAAGGGCTCGCTGCCAAAGTGCTTCGGAAGGGAACAACACTGGCGTTTGAATGGCAATGAATGAGACACGACAAAAAGTCACGACATTAACCTTTCATCAGGAGGTGCAACATGACCACTCACAACCTGCCAAGATTTGATAGCAATTCGTTACGCTACAGAGCACTCGGAAACTCGGGCTTGTTCGTCTCCGAACTCTGCCTGGGCACCATGACCTTTGGCGGTGATGAAGGCATCTGGGGCCTGATCGGGCAATTGCAGCAGGAACAGGCCGACGAACTGGTGAAGATCGCCCTGGAAGCCGGTATCAACTTCATCGATACGGCCAACATCTATGGCTTGGGTGCCAGCGAACGCATCGTTGGCCAATCCCTGAAAAACCTCGGTGTCCGCCGGGAAGATGTCGTGTTGGCCACCAAAGTGCTCGGCCCCATGGGCGAGGGCCCCAATGCCCGTGGTGCTTCCCGAGGCCACATCATGAGCGAATGCAAGGCGAGCCTGGCGCGATTGCAGACCGACTATATTGATCTGTACCAGATCCATGGCTTTGATCCGGCCACCCCGATCGAAGAAACCC
Source organism: Halomonas sp. 5021 (assembly GCF_036663435.1). NCBI lineage: Bacteria > Pseudomonadati > Pseudomonadota > Gammaproteobacteria > Oceanospirillales > Halomonadaceae > Halomonas > Halomonas sp. 5021. The sequence goes on along the minus strand of NZ_JAXOVU010000008.1, from coordinate 93,829 downwards.
TGGAGGCACTGAACACCCTCGTGCAACAGGGCCATGTGCGTTATGTGGGCTTGTCTAACTGGGCCGCCTGGCAGGTCATGAAGGCCATCGGTATCACCCGGGCCCGCAACCTGTGCCCGGTCGCGTCTCTGCAGGCGTACTACACCCTGGTGGGGCGCGACCTGGAACGGGAGGTGATCCCCATGTTGGCGTCGGAAAAGGTCGGGTTGATGGTGTGGAGCCCGCTGGCCGGCGGTTACCTGTCCGGCAAATACGAGGGTCCGGACGTGTCCGAGGACAACCGGCGCGCCAAATTGGACTTCCCGCCGATTAACCGAGAACGGGGCAGAGAGGTTATCAAGGTCATGCGGGAGGTGGCTGACGGAAAACAGATTGACGGCGAACCCGTCACCATGGCCCAGATCGCGCTAGCGTGGCTGCTGCACCAGAAGCCTGTATCCAGTGTTATTGTTGGTGCCAAGCGACCAGATCAGCTGAAAGCCAATATCCGGGCCGCACGGATCCGATTGTCTGATGGCGAGCGTAAAGCCCTGGACGAGGCGAGTCGTATCCCGGAGGAGTACCCGGGCTGGATGATGAGCATGATGGCTGGGTACCGCGAGCAAGGCGAATCATAAAGGTCGCTATTTTATTGATGAGGAATACCCATGACGCCAACACAGACACAAGATCTTTCTCTAACGGAACACCACGACCAGTATGACGCAATCGCTCCAACCTCTACGCTTTCAGGCACCGCCTCTGGCAAAATTGTCCTCATAATGGGTGCCTCAAGGGGAATTGGTAGGGAAACGGCGATATGCTTCGCTAAAGCAGGAGCCAAAGCCATTTATCTGACAGCACGCTCTGAGCAGTCGCTGGTGGAAACACAAGACTTAGTCTTTCAGGCAAATTCCGATACTCGGTGCGCTTATTCCATCTGCGACGTCACCAATGCGGCACAGGTTGACGCTGCGGTATCAGCTTGTGTAGAACAATTTGGCGGCATTGATCTAGTTGATGCGAATGCAGGGCATCTTGAACGGTGGGCTAAAATCGGTGAGTCTGATCCAGAGAGCTGGTGGCATACTTGGGAGGTCAATATCCAAGGAACCTATCATATCATACGGTATTCTATTCCCCACCTCATTCAATCTGCAAAAAAGTGGGCAGACATAGGAGGCAGCGGCGGTCATTTGGTTCTACTGTCGTCTGTCGGGGCTCAGCGAGTTGCGCCTACCGCATCCAGTTATCAGACATCCAAGCATGCCATCAATCGCCTTTGTGAGTTTGTGGATGTTGATCATGGTGAGGATGGTGTCAAATGCTTTGCCCTTCATCCAGGCGGCGTTGCTACAGAACTTGCTCGAAACATGCCTGAGGATAGGCACTCCTTTCTGATCGACAGTCCGGAGCTGTCAGCCGCCTTTCTAGTCTGGCTGGCGTCAGGAAGGGCAGATTGGGCACGAGGGCGCTATCTGAGTGCTAATTGGGATGTGGATGAGCTTACCTCGCTCAAAGAGGAAATCCTGCGAGACGACTTATTGGTCAATCGCCTCCAGACTGGTATGCAATAAGTAATGCTAGGTGTGTAAACAACCAACTTTTGGGGGGCGGGAAAGAAAAGTATGCTTGCTATCTTTTTACATCATTACATACAATCAACAATGTTTGTATCCGTTTCCTCAACTCAAGGAATGAGCCATGATGCCGTTCGCCAAACATCCCAGCATCCGCAAAGGCATATTTTGCAAAGCTGCGCTGTCGTTTGTATTGTCTTCCAGTTTACTACCGATGGCCGTGGCCGCTGAGGATAATACGCTTTCCCTTAAGTTCGAAAACGATCTATTTGCCAGTAGTGATGATGGTCACTTTACCAGTGGCTTTGAGCTGAACTGGATGTTTAAGCCTGAGCCGCAAAGCTGGATGCAGCGTTTAGCCACGGCGTTGCCGGATGGGCTCATTAGCCAGGCAGATCGCGCCTCTTACCGTTTGATACACCAAATTTACACGCCCGATGTCATTAAGCGTCGCGATCTTATTGAAGATGATCGCCCATACGCTGGTTTAATATATGGTGGTGTATCGCTTTATGAAGATAAGCCAGTAGGCCGTTGGCAGCAGGCAACGGATCTGCATTTGGACGTTGGCTTAGTAGGGCCTTCCTCTCAAGCAGATAGCATTCAGCAAGAGGTTCACCGCCTAACAGACAGTGATCGCCCACGTGGCTGGCGAAACCAGTTGGACGATGAGCCTATTATCAATTTTACGATGCGGCGTCAGTGGTGGCACGATACCCCCTTGGCTGGCAAGCAGTTTTCTCATGGCCCCAGCGTCGGGGCAGCACTTGGCAATCTCTATACTTATGCCAGTGCAGGTTATAGCGTGCGCTGGGGAGATGATGCACAGGGAGTTCCGACGCTGACCCCCAATCCCGGCAGTCGTCATCAGATCCATGGCAACAGCGGTTGGCAATGGTATCTGTTCGCCAACATGGAAGGATATTACATGGCGCAAAATCTGACACTTGACGGTAATACTTTCCAAGATAGTCACTCGGTCGACCGCAAGGAATGGGTAGGCGATATTTCAGGTGGGTTGGCGCTCGCCTGGGAAGACTGGCAGGTCACCTATGCAGCCGTGGCGCGCTCTCGGGAGTTTGATGGTCAGGAGGAGTCGGATAAATTCGGTGCGGTGACGCTCTCGAAGCGTTTTTAAGTCAAGTTTAGCCCTATAGGGGTCGCTTTTGGATGGACATCATGGAACCTGCGGGCGGCCTATCGAGCCGCCCGCAGGTTTTTTTGTGGTGGCTAAAGTGGTGATGGTTAATTGATGGTGGCGTGTTGACATCCTCGGCCCGGATTATTACTATAATGCAAATAAAAATCTATATCATTAATATTTGCTCCGGGATCTGTTTATCATGCGAAACGCTTTTTTCTCTATGCGTTGCCTTTCCAGCGCAGTTGCCATGGCATCAATATTTGGCACGCCGACGCTTGTCGTCGCCCAACAAAACCCCTCCGCCAACGATGTAGAGTTAGAGGCGATGCAAGTGGTCGCCACCGCTGTGGATGCCATGGGCTATATCGAAGCCGAAAAACAGCCCAGCGTCGGCAAGCTGGATGTGCCGCTCAACGAGCAGCCGTTTTCGCTCTCGGTGGTGGATGAGCAGTTTATGCAAGATACCGGCAGTAAAACGATTCAGGATGCGCTGCTCTATACGCCTGGCGTGTATGCGGGTAACTTCGGTTTCGATACGCGAATTGACGGTGCCACCGTGCGTGGCGTTGATGCCGGGCGCTATCTGGATGGCCTGCGCCAGATTTACGGCTCTTACAACTCGGTGCGCACTAACCCTTACGCGCTGGAAAGCGTGGAAGTGCTGAAAGGGCCGTCTTCCATGCTTTACGGCCAGGCTGACTTGGGGGGTATCATCAACGGTGTTTCCAAGCTGCCCGAAGAAGAGCGTAGCGGGGAAGTGTGGGCGCAGTACGGCTCTAACAACCGCAAGCAGCTGGCGTTTGACGTAACCGGGGCGGCAGACGAGGACGGGAAACTGCTGTATCGCCTGGTCGGCCTCAAGCGCGACAGTGATACCCAGGTCGACCACGTGGAAGACGACGGCTATGTGGTTTCGCCATCGCTGACCTGGCGGCCTAGCGACGACACGGAAATTACCCTGCTGGTCAATCGCCAGGAGAACAAGGGCCAGGTGTCGGCGCAGTTCCTGCCCCAGGCTGGCACGCTGGAGCCGGGATCCCAGGGCTTTATCGGCTCGGAGCGTTTTGTCGGCGAGCCGGGCTGGGATCGTTACGACCGCGAGAAAACCGAAACGACGTTGTTTTTCGACCATCAACTGAACCGCGACTGGGCTTTTTCGGCCACCGCACGTTACACCGATTCCAGCACCGAAACCCGCGAGCACTGGGTGGATATTGGCACCCAGCCGGATGCCAATGGGGAGGTCTCGCGGACGATCTATACTGCCGATGCCGAAACCCAAATTTTTAACCTTGACGCCCGTCTGGAAGGGGAATTTGCTCTGGGTGATACCAAGCACAACCTGATTGCTGGTATTGATCGCCAAGACGCCACTTGGGAGCAGGATAACTATTCATCGGTAGCGGGAGGCGGTGGCACCATTAATATTTATGACCCGCAATATGGCAACTTGCAGTTGGATTCGCTTGACCCTTCAGACCGGCCGGGCAACGAGATTGACCAAGTCGGCATTTATTTGGCCGATCATATCGAAGTCGGTCCGGTGGTGGTTTCCGCTGGGTTGCGTCACGACTGGGCTGAAAACCGTCAGGTAGCGGTTGCGGGCAGCGATACAGTGAGCGATGAAGAGGCCACCACCGGGCGTCTGGGCTTGATGTACCAATTTGATAACGGCATCTCGCCCTATGTGAGCTACTCCGAAGCGTTTGCGATGAACTTGGGTAACGATGGTGCGTCGGAAGGCGGTACGTTAGACCCCACCACTGGCGAGCAAGAAGAGGTGGGCATCAAGTACCTGTCACCGGATAAATCGCTGTCGGTCAGTGCGGCGTATTTTGACATTAGCGAAGAAAACCGCATTGCAGAGGGCGCAACCCCCGGTGGAGTGACACAAACCGGTGCCGTCATTGATGGCTGGGAGTTGCAAATCAACAAGCGCTGGCAGGACTTTGAAACCCAGCTGGGCTACACCAATATGAATGCCGATGATGAAAGCACCGGCGAGCGGCTACCATACGTGGCGGAAAAGCAGGCGTCCTGGTGGAACAAGCTTTATCTGGGGAATAACTGGCGATTTGGTGCCGGGGTTCGCTACATCGGTGACAACGTAGGCTCGGGTGGTGCGCCCAAGGTGCCGTCCGAGACCCTGGTTGACGCCATGATCGGGTATACCGTCGGGAAGTGGGATCTAAGCCTGGATGCCAAAAACCTGACTGACGAAGAGTTTATCTCCTGGTGCCGTTATGAGGGCGGCGACTGTGGCTATGGCGAGAGACGCAACGTGACGGCCAACGTACGTTACCGATTTTAATTCCTGACGTTCAGCGCATTGAAAGGACAAAAGGGACGGCTACGCCGTCCCTTTTGCGTTAGCCATGAGGCTTTTTAACCAGAATGGCCACCAACCTGCGCACAATGGGTAACACCAGGTTAATGACCGGCAGCGCGACGGCAAAGGCAAACAGCCACGCTTTGAGCCAGATCATCACAATCCCGTCAATAAAGCCGATGTTGTATAGCGTAATCACCAGCGACATCACACATGACATGAACAGCGCCATCAAAAAGGTAAACAGCAACTGGCTATATTTTGGGTCAATCATCGTGCGCCCCTTCACACTGCGTATCAGGCCAGGACTCAACTCAAAACGGCCCGCGTGGGCCGTTCGTGATTAAGGTGGAGCACTATTATTGCTTGTCTTGGGTACGCAGTTCAAAGTCGCTGGCGTCGTGGCGCTCATGTAACTGCTCATGGGGTTCGCCCCAGGTGCGGTTGACCATGCGGCCCCGTTTGACGGCCGGGCGCTCATCGATCTCTTCGGTCCAGCGAATGACATTTTTGTAGGTGTGGGCTTCAAGGAACTCAGCCGCCTCGTAAACCCGGTTTTTGACCAGTGCGCCGTACCAGGGGTATATCGCCATGTCGGCAATGGTGTATTCATCGCCTGCAATGAAGCGGTTTTCGGCCAGGTGGCGGTCGAGTACATCAAGCTGGCGCTTTACTTCCATGGTGTAGCGATCGATCGGATACTGATAGCTCTCCGGTGCGTACGCGTAAAAGTGGCCGAAGCCGCCACCGAGTAGCGGCGCGCTGCCCATTTGCCAGAATAACCAGGACAAGCACTCGGTGCGTTTTGCCGGGTCAGTGGGCAGGAAGGCGTTAAATTTCTCGGCCAGATAAAGCAGGATGGCGCCGGATTCAAATACGCGCTGGGGCGGGTTAACGCTGTGATCCATCAGCGCGGGAATTTTCGAGTTGGGATTCACTTCGACAAAACCGCTGCTGAATTGGTCGCCTTCACCAATCTGGATCAGGTGGGCATCATACTCAGCGCCCTCAATGCCTTTCTCCAGCAACTCTTCGAGCATCACGGTGACTTTCACCCCGTTGGGGGTGGCCAGTGAATAAAGCTGTAGGGGATGTTTACCAACCGGCAACGGTTTGTCATGCGTTGCGCCCGCGACAGGGCGGTTAATGTTGGCAAATTTGCCGCCGTTGCCGGGTTCCCATTGCCATACGCGTGGTGGGGTGTAGGTGTCTTCGCTCATCGTTCCCTCCTGTTAAAGGAAGCCACCGCACCAAATGATGCGGTGGCTGATGGTTCGCTGACTATCGACCTTATACCACTGTCAGTGTGACGTCGATATTACCGCGCGTTGCATTGGAGTAGGGGCAGACAACGTGGGCCTTATCGACCAGCATTTGCGCCACGTCTTTTTCAAGGCCGGGCAGGCTGATTTCGAGTTCCACTTCAATGCCAAAACCGGTCGGAATAGCCCCAATGCCAACGTGGCCGTTAATTTGGGTATCGTCTGGCAGCTTGACTTTTTCTTGGCTGGCAACGTGTTTAAGGGCGCCTAAAAAGCAGGCTGAGTAACCTGCTGCAAAAAGCTGTTCGGGATTGGTGCCGTCGCCGCCGGGGCCGCCCAGTTCTTTGGGCGTGCTTAGCTTGACGCTCAACGCGCCGTCCGACGATTTGGCATGACCCTCGCGGCCGCCGGTAGCGGTGGCGTGGGCACGGTAGGCAATGGTTTCAATCGACATCGTCAATACTCCCTGAATAATTCGATAAGTAGGGTTTACCCAGCTTGTACACATCATGGACGTGATCAATAGGTTAGTGCAGCTTTAGTTTGTGCGCAAGGTAAATGAGGGAGCGCTGTGTAGCCGGACTGGCGATAGGCTGATTACTGGGACTGCTGCAGTTTATCTCGAAGTTTGACCAGGTCGTCCTTGAGCTGGGTGAGTGCCTCAATGGACTGCTCGCTAGCATTGACCACGCAGCTGGGGATGTGGCGCGCCTGCTCGCGCATTGCGCGTCCTCGATCGGTTAGAAAAAGCTCCACGACCCGCTCATCCTGGCAGCTACGCTGCCTGATCAGTAGCTGATCGGCTTCAAGCCGTTTAAGCAGCGGCGTGACCGAGCCAGGGTCAGTGAGTAAGCGCTTGCTCAATGTGCTGACGGTAATGCCGTCTTCCTGCCAGAGCACCAGCATTGCAAGGTATTGGGGGTAGGTAAGCCCCAGTTCTTTAAGCAGCGGCTTATAGACCTTGGTCATCATCAGGGACGTGGAGTAAAGCGCGAAACAAAGCTGGTTATCGAGTTCCAGTTCGCTACAGGTCGGGGCGTCGGCCATGAAGGCTCCGTAACAAAATGCGTGACCTTAATGTAGCGTGATCCACCGTGGAGTGGCTAGCGCTCTATACCTTGGTCGCAATTTACCTGTTTCGCTTTGACACCGTGATGGCAGATGGCTAGCCTTCGCTTAACCAATGTTACCGGTAACAAAGCGTCGATAATCGTCGTGGCCGGCAACGTTCACTCGGTGGCGATGCCATTCATCCGCTATCAATCATCATTATCAACAACAATGATCTGTATGGAGATACGTCATGACTGCAATTTGGCGCAACACACTGACTCTGGTTGGCGCAACAACCCTGACACTGGGCATGGCCCATGCCCAAAGCCCCGAACTTTCCGATCCGCCTGAAATCGATGGCGATAAGGTGGGCGACCATGGCTCCCATACGCTGCGTATGGGTATCGGCCTATCGGAAAACTCGCCGCAGTACATTTCCAGCCAGTATTTCGGTGAGATTCTCGAAAAGCGCACCGATGGGCGTATCACCGTCAATGTCTTCCCCAACAGCCAGTTGGGTGACGACGTCCAGATGCTCGAAATGCTGCAAACCGGCACGCTGGACATGACCTACCCGTCCAGCTCTGCAGCCACGGGCTATGTTGAAGAACTCGCCGTGTTTGACCTGCCGTTTTTGCTGCCCAGCCGTGAAGCGGCGATTGAGGTCCTGCAAAGCGATGTGGCACTGGAACTGCTGGAAGGCTTTGAAGGTTCTGGCCTGAAGCCGCTGGCTTTTTCTGAGAATGGCTATCGCCAGCTTTCCAACAGCGCTCGTCCGGTTGAAACGCCGGAAGATGTTGCTGGCCTTGATGTGCGTGGCCTGAGCGTACGCACCATGGAAAACCCGGTGCATCTGGACATCTGGGAAACGCTGGGCGCCAACCCTACGCCCATGGCGTTTGGCGAGCTTTTCTCGGCGATGGAGCAAGGCGTTGTCGATGGCCAGGAAAACCCCTGGAGCACCATCCTGACGTCCAACTTTCACGAAGTTCAGGATTACGGTACCGAAACCCGTCACGTTTACACGCCGTTTATCATGATGCTTTCCGAACGCACCTGGGACAGCATGGCACCTGAGTACCAGGAGCTGGTGATGGAAGCGGCGCGTCAATCGGCCGAGTACGAAATTCAGCTGTCGGCGGAGTACGATACGTGGTCGCGGGAGCAGCTTGAAGAGCGTGGTATGCAAATCACTCGCCTCAATGACGAGCAGTTGGAAGCCTTCCAGGAAGCGGTGCAGCCGGTATACGAAGAGTGGGCGCCGCGCATTGGCGAAGAGCTGATTCAAGACATTCAAGCGATTGTCGACGACAGCACCGAATAACCCTCGCCTTTGTTGGTGATCGGGCAGGCCCATTGGCCTGCCCGAGTTGTCAGTATCTCCGGAGTTATCATGACCACTTCCCAGACGACTACGCTTGACGATCCCGTGATCGAAGATCCTTCGGTGTATCTGGATGATCCCAATCGCAAACAGTTAGAACTTCACACTGACACCGCCCAAGGCCCCGCTGTGTTTCGCTGGCTAACCCTGGGCATGGAGTATCTGATCGGCGCTATTCTGGTCGCGCTGATTGCGTCTGTTTCCTGCAATGTGGTGGGTCGTGCGGTGTTTAATCATTCGCTGCCCTGGGCGGATGAACTGGCGCGTATGCTCTTTATCTGGTTGGTGTTCATCGGGGCCGCAGCCGCCTTTGCGCGCTATGAACATATTGCGGTAGACGCCTTGGTACGCCGTCTGCCCATGCGTTTTGCCCATCTGCTTTATTTTATTCAGCATTTGATTATTACCGCCTTGATGGGCGTGATGTTAGTTGGCGGGTACCAAGTCATCGCGAACTCCAGTGGCCGCTCGGCGATTTTGAATGTGCCATTGAGTCTGTTGAGTTTGTCACTGGTGCTGTGCGTTTTATTTATCGCCGTGGTGTCGCTATGGCGGATGTGGGTGAGTCTTTGCATCATTCGCCAGCCAGAAAAGGGGGCCTGAGCCATGTTGTGGATTTTTCTGGGTATCTTATTGATTTCTATTGTGCTGGGCCTGCCGATTGCCTTTGGCTTAGGGGTTGCCGCGGTGGTAATGGCGGTGCTCTCGGATATTCCCCTGTCGATCATGATCGAGCAGTCGATTCGAGGAGTGAACAGCTTTCCGCTGCTGGCGATTCCCTTCTTCATTCTGGTGGGGGAGGTGATGAGCCAGGGGGGCATCGCACGTCGCCTGATGGAACTGGCCGGGGCGCTGGTCGGCTTTATGCGCGGTGGCCTGGGCCAGGTCGCGATCACCGGCTCTATGTTCTTTGGCGGTATCAGCGGTTCGGCAGTGGCCGATACGGCCGCCACAGGGGCCATGATGATCCCGTCGATGAAACAGCAGGGCTACACTGCCGCTAACGCCACGGCGATTAACACCGTGTCATCGGTAATCGGCATTATCATTCCGCCCTCCATTCCGCTGATTCTCTACGGCATTGTGACCGAAACCTCGATCAGCCGTCTGTTCATTGCCGGTATTGTCCCGGGGATGATGATCGGCTTTGCACTGATGGTGACCACTTTCATTCTGGCGAGTAAGCAGGGCGGTGGGGTGCGCAAGTTCCGTTGGGATGCCCTCTGGAAAGCCTTTAAAGATGCCTGGCTGGCGCTGGTACTTCCGGTCATTGTGATTGGCGGTATTATTGGCGGTATCTTTACGGCCACTGAAGCAGCCGTTGCCGCATTACTCTACGCGCTGGCGATTTCCCTGCTGGTGTATCGTGAGTTCAGCATCAAGGCATTGGGCGGCATGTTGATCCGCACGGCTCGTCTTACCGGTATGGTGATGATGCTGCTGGCGTTTGCCACCGTGATTGCCTGGTTCCTGACCATCAACATGGTCCCGCAAACCCTGGTGTCTCAAGTGCAGTCGATCACCCAGGATCCTTTCTTGCTATTGTTGATTGTGGCTGCTTTGCTGTTGGTGGTGGGCTTTGTGATGGATCTGACGCCTGCCATGGTGATCATGGCGCCGATGCTGGCACCCATTGTCACCTCCGTAGGGGTGGATGAGGTCTACTTCGGCGTGCTGATGGCCTTTATTCTCGGGGTTGGCCTGCTGACACCGCCGGTTGGCACCTGTCTGTATGTAGGGTGCGGGGTCGGTAAGGTATCCATGGAGTCATTAGTGCGTGCGATGCTGCCGTATTATGCCGCGCTACTGGTGGTGCTGGTAATATTGATCGCCTTTCCGGGCGTGGTCACCTGGTTACCGGATCTCACCGCTGTGCGCGGCAATTAAACAGGAGCGTCAGTATGGAAAGTGCTTCTCAGCGCATTCTGGTGATGGGCGTGTCCGGTTCGGGTAAGTCTCATATTGGACAGGCGTTGGCGGCCTCCCTGGGGGCGACCTTCATAGACGGCGATGATCATCATTCACCCGCCAATGTGGCCAAGATGGCCAGCGGAACCCCGCTTGACGATGATGATCGCCGGGAATGGCTGGACACGCTTGCTGGCCTGTTTGCCGAGTACTACCGAGCGGACCGCTCGGTAGTGATTGCCTGTTCGGGCCTTAAAAAACGCTACCGTGACCGCCTGCGCGTGGGAGATCCGGGGCTGCGTATACTCTACCTGGAAGGCAGCCGTGATCTTCTGCATGAGCGGCTCACTACACGGGCGGGTCACTTTTTCAAGGGCGATACAATGCTGGCAAGCCAGTTGGCCGACCTGGAACCTCCGGATCCGTCAGAGGCGGTTAGCCTCTCGATTGCGTTAAACCCTCATCAGATTGTGCACGAATTTATCGCGACACTGTCTGCATCGGCCAGGCCCCCCTACTAAGCGGGCATCGTCTTCGGGCCAAGGTTTCGTTAGGCTAAGGCCCCTGACATCTGTTGTAGAAGGCCTTCGATTGAAAAAAAAGCGACCCACCTTGCAGGATATCGCGGATCGCGTTGGCGCCACCAAGATGACGGTGAGCCGCTGCCTGCGCGATCCTGAAACGGTGTCTGAAGGCTTGCGCGAGCGCATCTTTTCGACGGCGGAAGACATCGGCTATATCCCCAACCGTGCGCCCGACTTGCTCTCCAGGGCCACTAGCCACTCGATAGGCGTGCTGGTGCCATCGCTCACTAACCAGGTGTTTGCTGACGTTATCGTCGGCATCGAAACCCTGACGGAACCCGCCGGCTACCATCTGATGCTGTCCCACTATGGCTATAGCCCCGAGCTTGAAGAGCGCAGCCTGGCGTCGTTGCTTTCCTACAATGTCGATGGCGTGATTCTCTCCGACCGGGATCATACCGACCGCAGCCTGCGGATGCTGGAAACCGCAGGCATCCCGATTGTTGAAATCATGGACACTCACCGTGCGCCACTTCAGCAGGCGGTGGGCTATGACAACGTCCGTGCGGCTTTTGACATGGTCAGCGAGATGATTCGCCGCGGTCGGCGGCAGGTCATTTACCTGGCGGTGCGGCTTGACGAGCGTACCCGGCAGCGCGAGCAGGGCTATCGCGATGCCATGGAGGCCCATGGCCTGCCGCCCGTGACGCTGTACAGCACTTTGCGCTCTTCGTATACCGTGGGGGCGTCGCTGCTCGAACAGATCATGTGCGAGTATCCCGGCGCCGATGGGGTCTTCTGTACCAATGATGACGTGGCAGTAGGGGCCTTTTTTGAATGCCAGCGGCGTGGCATCAAGGTTCCCGAACAAATGGCGATTGCCGGTTTTCACGGTCACGACGTTGGCCAGGCAATGACCCCTCGGCTCGCCAGTGTGATCACACCCCGCCAAGCTATCGGCAAGGCGGCTGCCCAGGCGCTGCTGGCACGTATCGAAGGCGCCCCGGTAACGCACAAGGTGGTCGATCTGGGCTACGCCATTGAAGCAGGTAGCACCCTGTGAACCCTTCACGTCTGGCGAAGCGGCAGGCAACTGGCTAAAGTAAGCGTTTTCTTTAAAGGGGGCCGCCATGAAGATTGTCCAGCTGAACGTTTACCCGGTTAAATCACTGCAGGGAATCACCCTGGAGCAAACCCGGCTACATGCGCATGGGCTTGCCTGGGATCGCCGCTGGATGCTGGTCGACGACCGGCAACGGTTTGTGACCCAGCGCCAGTTGCCCGCCCTGGCGACGATTGGCGTTGCACTGACCGACGACCACCTGGTGCTCTCACATCCCGACGTCGAGCCACTGAGCGTACCGCTGGCAGAGCCGGAAGGTAATCTACGCCTGGTTAGCGTCTGGGATGACCACTGCAAAGCGCTTCCGGAAGGCCCAGAGGTCACACAATGGCTCGAAGCCGCGCTCGGCGAGCAGGCCTGGGGGATGAGCCTGGTGCGCTTTGCCACCGAATTTACCCGTGCCGTCGAAGAGGATTTTCTGGATGGCGGGGCGGCGCATACCTATTTTTCCGACGGTTACCCCTTTTTATTGACCACCACCGGCTCGCTCGACGCCTTGAACGATGCCTTGACCGCAGGTGGTCAAGCGCCGGTGCCGATGAGTCGCTTTCGCCCCAATGTGGTGATCGAGTGCGACCTACCCTGGGCGGAAGACCGCTGGGCCACGTTAAGTGAGTCCACGGGGACATTTCAGTTTACGCTGCGTAAACCCTGCCAGCGCTGCAAGATCACCACCATCGACCAGCAGACAGCTGCGGTTCCCGAGCCGGGTGAACCGCTGAAAACGCTGCTGTCGCTGAATACCCAGCCTGACTTGAAAGGCGCCCATTTTGGTCAGAATGCCACCTTGACCGGCGGAGACGGTGCGATTATCCGGGTGGGGGCGGCGCTTGAGGCAAGCGAGCGCGACGCCTGAAACGTAATAGGCGTGTGGCAATTGCGGTGCCCAGTAGCGTGATCAACATCCCTGCGATAATTTGCAGGCTGAGCGTCTCGCCCAGCAGCAGGTAGCCCCAAAGTAACGCGCTGACCGGCACCAGAAACGTGACGGTGGATGTTGCGGTGGCTCCGGCGCTGGCGAGCAAGCCGAAGTAAAGCAAAAAAGCCAGCGTGGTGCTTAGGATCGCCAGTGCCAAGGCGTTACCCCATGCCAGTGGAGATATAGACTCGCCTGGCCACAGTAGAATGCCCGGTATCAACAGCACGGTGGCCGACATCGCACAGCTACCGGCCGCCAGCACACGGCTGGGTAGATGGCTCAAGCGGGTTTTCGAATAGTTACCGGCAATGCCGTAGCAGAATGTCGCCCCCAACACCGCCAGGATAAACCAGCCGTCGCCGCCTACCGCGAAGTCGAGCCGATTGGCCGACAGCACATAAACACCTGCCAGGGCGAGTGCCAACCCGAGGTATTGCTGGCGGATGATCGGCGTGGCAAAGAAGAATGCCCCGATAAGCGCTGTAAAAATTGGCGTGGTGGCGTTGATCAGCGACGTGAACCCTGCTTCCAGGCGCGTCGTCGCCAGGGCCAGCAGTGAGAAAGGCAGCACGTGGTTGATAATGCCAAGTAACAGTAGCGGTCCCTTGTGCTGCCATATCAGATGCAAATAGCGGGCGCTGAGAAGAAACGGCAGTAACAGCAATGCACCTATCCCCATACGTACCAATATCAGCGGAATCGGACCAAACTCGGGTACGGCGACGCGCATAAAAATAAACGATAATCCCCAGAGAGAGGAAAGCAGCACTAATTTCAGCGCATCTGCCGACGACATGGCGAGTCCTTGCACAAAAGGGTTGGCATTGAGCCGACAGCTTACGACCGTCCTGGCGTCAATGGAACCTGGGCTGTCGGCAGAGCGGCAAAAATCAGCTACGCTGGTGAAGTGGCTGCCGTTACTGGCGGCTCCATCAATAACCTGACATTTGACGCGAAAGGAGCTATCCATGGATCGTAAAGCAAGCGCACGTTGGGAAGGTGGACTGAAAGATGGTCGTGGCCATGTTGCCACGGAAAGCGGCGTACTCGACGCCAGCTATTCATTCAAGAAGCGCTTTGAAGACGAAAAAGGCACCAACCCTGAAGAACTGATCGGCGCCGCCCACGCCAGCTGTTTTTCCATGGCCTTGTCGATGGTGTTGGGTGAAAAAGACCTAACCGCCACCTCTATCGAGACCAGCGCCAATGTGACGCTCTCTCAGAGCGACGCCGGGTTCGATATCTCGAAAATTCATCTGGACGTTGAAGCTCAGGTGGACGGTGCCGATGAGGCGACCTTTAAAGAAGCGGCAGAAACGGCCAAGGCCAATTGCCCGGTCTCCAAGGTGCTCAACGCCGAGATCAGTATGACGGCAAAGCTCAAACACTGAGTCTCCGCTGACAACGAACGGGTCAAGCTGATTGCTTGACCAATGTTGACTGTTTCAGATACTGACGCCCTGGCAATGGCCAGGGCGTTTTTTATTTTATGTTGGGTTTATGGCTTAGCGCGCCGGGTCGAGCACGCCCCCCATCGACGCATTGCGCCGGAACCAGCCGGCGATGCTGGCCCGTGGTTGTTGGGTGGGGAGCACTTCGTGGGGAATGGTGTCCGACATGAAACAGGCAAAGGTACCCGCTTCCGGTACCACTCGGGCTACTGCCTGGTCGGGTGCGTCGGGATGGTACAGAACCATTTCACCGCCGCCATCGGCAGGCCAGGCAGGGTTCAGGTAGCCTACCGTGGAGATCACGCGATTGGCTCGCCCGCGGAAGCTGTCCAGGTGGCGCTGGTAAAATGCCCCGGGCGGGTAGTGGGCAAAATGGGCTTCGTACTCGAACAATCCCAGGAACAGTGTCTGGTTGAGCACCTGCTGTAAATTTTCCATTGCCATTAAGTAGCGCCGCTGAGCGTCGCTTTCACGGTCGAGCCAGTGGATCGCGTCGCCACGAACGTCTTTGCGCAGGTGATGCTGTTTTCCTCGGCCGATACCCGCTTCATCCAAGGCGTTATGCGCGGCCATATGATGCAGCTCTTGATGAAGGGCATGGCACAGATCAAGGTCAATAACACCCCGGCCGACATACCAGCCTTGTTCAACCAGCGCATCCACCAGCTCTGCCTGGGCAGCTGATGACAGAACGGAAGGCGATAAATGCATGCTTGGGGTCATTCGTTGGTTCTCAAAGGTTTTGAATGCAAGGTCGGCGAGTTGCGTTCTGGGTAATGACGCAATGCACCGTCAGGACGCTGGTAAAGGTCGATCGGCATGTCAAAACCCTCGGCCAGCAGTTCCACCAGCATCATGGCAGACAGCCCCCAAATGATATGGCCGTCAACCTGGTAACTGGGCACGTAGTGGGCGACGCCATCGACGGTAATCACATCGGTATGCGTTCGCCGATCGTCCAGGAAATGGCTTAACGGCACTTCAAAAATAGCGTCCAGCTCACCGGGATCGGCCACCAGCGGCAGGTCGGGCGGAATAATCCCCACCCAGGGCGTTACCCGGATACCGTGCAGCGAGATGACATCGGATAATCGGCCCAGTGCCGTGACGTGCCCTGGGTCGAGGGCAACCTCTTCCTGGGCCTCGCGCAGCGCCGTGGCGTAAAGGTCGTGGTCGTACGGCTCGCGCATACCGCCGGGGAAAGCCACCTGGCCACTGTGGGTACTGAGGTGGCGGGCGCGCCGGGTAAACAGCAGGGTCGGGGCCGGGCGCTCGACAATAGGCAGCAAAACAGCCGCCTCGGGCAAGCCAGCGTGGTCTAGCCGTTGAGGGGAGAGTTGTTGCAGCCGATTGCGAAGTGTCTCTAACATGTAGCATCCATAAGCGTTGTTATCTTTTCCCAGCAGCCGTAGAGAAATCGCAATGAACTTTTGCAGCCAGTGTGGCAATACCGTCCGTTTTGCCGTTCCTGAAGGCGATGATCGCCCGCGCTATCTTTGCGATACTTGCGGCACCATCCATTACCAGAACCCTCGCATTGTGGCAGGGACGCTACCCGTGAGCGGTACCAAGGTATTGCTATGCAAACGCGCCATTTCCCCGCGTAGAGGGTACTGGACCCTGCCGGCCGGCTATATGGAAAACGCCGAAACCACCGAACAGGCCGCCACTCGCGAAACCCGTGAAGAAGCCTGCGCTGAGGTGGCGCTGGCCAATCTCTACACGCTGATCGATTTACCGCATATCAACCAAGTTTATATGATTTTTCGGGCGGAACTTACCGGTGGCTTCAACGCCGGACCGGAAAGCCTTGAGGTGGCGCTATTCGAGGAACACGAAATCCCCTGGGATGAGCTGGCGTTTCCCACCATTGAGCAAACGCTCCGACACTTCTATGCCGATCGCGTGCGTCACGAATATCCGCTGCATATCAGCGCCATCAATCCTGAGGATCGTGAGCGCTACGCCGGTAGTGCCTGAGAGGCCCTAGAGATCGGCCAGTGCCCAGACATCATAGGCAACTTCTTCATAGGGATGCGCCAGTTTTAACGCAGCGATAGCGGCTTGAATATGGTCGTCGTCGCAAACCAGTTCAACCTTCAGCTCGTCCACGAACTCAAGCTCGCCGACCTTGCCAATATGCGGGTCTGCTCCGTTAAGCGGGCGGAACTGACCCGTACCCCGGGTCTGGAAACAGCAGGCCTCGTAATCGCCGATGCGCCCCGCGCCGGTTTCAAACACGGCTTCCTTGACGCTTTCTGCTTCCTCAACGGGGACAAAAAATGCCAGCTTATACATGGGTTAACGCCTCCTGATTCCACCATGATGTAGGGTTGCGCTATCGTCATATTAGCGAACAGGCGACTTCTGGTCTTCCCGTTGACTTTGTATGATGCAATTTAATCACCTGGGTAGCGAGCCAGCGAATGGATAAATTTGAGGTAAAAATAGATCAGGCGGCCAGAGCCGCCTGGATGTCCTACGTCGGCGGCATGACGCAGGATGACATTGCCACTCAATTGGGCGTCTCAAGGCCGGGAGTGCAGCGACTGTTGGCTCTCGCCCGGCAGGAAGGCCTGGTAAAGGTGCATATCGATCACCCGATTTCCACCTGCATGGCATTGGGCAGTGCACTGCGCGAGCGCTTTGGATTGGCTTACTGTGATGTGGTGCCCGCTGACAGCCATGCCCCTGAAAGTGCTGCTTACTATCTGGCAGTGGCCGGGGCGGAACGGCTTTCCCGGCTCGTTGAGCGTAGCGAACCGCTGACGTTGTCATTGGGCACCGGCCGCTCGGTACGCGCGGCGGTGGAGGCGCTGAGCCGCGTTGAGCGTCCTCAGCACCGTTTCGTCTCGCTGGTGGGCAATGTCGCTCGGGATGGCTCGGCGAACCGCTATGACGCGGTGATGGTGCTGGCCGATAAAACCGGTGGCGAACGCTTCTTGCTGCCCGCCCCGGTAGTGGCCGAGTCACTCGATGAGAAACAGGCCATGCTGTCGCAGCGCCTGTTCAAGGCGATTGCCGATGTGGCTAGAGAGTCCGAGGCGGCCTTTATTGGTGTGGGCCGTATCGATCGGCAAGCGACATTGTTTCAGGATCATTTTATCAGTGAAGATGAGCTTGATGAGCTGCTTGGCCTGGAGGCCGTCGGCGAATTGCTGGGCTGGCCGCTCAATCGTCAGGGGGAGGTGATCGACTGCTCGATTACCCGCCGGGTCACAAGCCTGCCCCTTGAGCGCTTTGGCAAACACATGATGGTGGCCATGGCGGGCGGGCGTGACAAAGCCCCTGCCATTCATGCGGCTCTGAAGGGGGGCTGGTTGAAAGGCTTGATTACCGATGAGATAGCGGCTCGGCACATTGTCAATACGGAAGAATTGGGAGCCCTCTGAGATAGGTATGTGGCGGCGCAACATGCTGTTTTGCTGATTCATTAGCGTAAAGTCTAAGTGCCGGGGCTTTGCTTTTTTTTGGCTTTCGTACGATCATTTGATCGATTATTGATCAATGAGATCAGATTGAGAGAAAACATCTGGCGAAAACAATGCCAACACAAAGCCAACAGGAGTGCCTTATGCAACTTGCACGTTACTTACCCCTTACTAGTCTGGCGGCGGCCATTGCCTTCGCTGGTCAGGCCCAGGCCGAAACCGAACTGACCGTTGCAACGGTGAACAACAACGACATGGTCATCATGCAAAGCCTCACCGATGCATTCGAGAAGGCGCATCCTGACATCACCCTGGATTGGGTGGTGTTGGAGGAAAACGTGCTGCGTCAGCGCATGACGACGGATATCGCCACCGGTGGTGGGCAGTTCGATGTGATGACCATTGGCACCTATGAAGTACCGATCTGGGCTGAACGCGGCTGGCTGTCACCGCTTGACAACCTGCCCGACGACTACAATGAAGACGACCTGTTGACCTCTGTCCGCGATGGTCTGAGTCATGACGACACGCTCCATGCGCTGCCGTTTTATGCCGAAAGCTCGATGATGTACTACCGCAAGGACCTGTTCGAGGAAGCGGGCATCGAGATGACCGATCAACCCACCTGGGAAGAGGTTCGCGAATGGGCCGGTAAGCTGCACGGTATGGAAGAAGACCTGGCCGGCATTTGCCTGCGTGGCAAGCCAGGCTGGGGCGAAAACATGGCCTTCGTATCCACCTTGGTCAACACCTTTGGCGGTCGCTGGTTTGACGAGGACTGGAATCCTGAGCTTAATTCCGACGCCTGGGTTGAGGCGGTTCAATTCTATGTTGACCTGCTTAACGATTACGGCCCACCCGGGGCAAGTTCCAACGGCTTTAATGAAAACCTGGCGCTGTTCTCGCGTGGTAATTGCGGTATGTGGGTCGATGCCACCTCCGCGGCTGGCAAACTCTACGACGGCGATGAGTCCGACGTGGCCGACAGCCTAGGCTTTGCACCTGCGCCGATTGCCGAAACGCCGAAAGGCTCGCACTGGTTGTGGTCCTGGGCGCTAGCCATCCCTGCGTCTTCTGAAAATCAGGACGCCGCGCGTGAGTTTATTACCTGGGCGACTTCGCAAGCGTATGTCGAACTTGTCGGTGAAACCGAAGGCTGGACCAGCGTACCTCCCGGCACGCGTGAATCCACCTACGCAGACGAGCGCTATATCGAAGCAGCCCCGTTTGCCGATTTCGTGCTGAAGGCGATTCAGGATGCTGATCCCACCGACTCGACGCTCGAACCCAATCCCTACATTGGCGTGCAGTTCGTCGGCATTCCGGAGTTCCAGTCGATTGGTACCCGAGTCGGCCAAAGCATCGCGGCGGCGCTAACCGGTGATAGCACGGTGGAAGAGGCGCTCGATACTGCCCAGCGCGCCACCGAGCGCACCATGCAGCGAGCAGGTTACTTAGACTAACGCGGTTAACGCCTGGGCCTTCGAGCCCAGGCGTTTTTCCTTGCGCCTTCTGGCAGGTACTTCCATGAATACGAAACGTACTTCCGGCCGCACCGTCGGCGGGCTGAGAACGCTGTCGCTTCAAGCACCCGCTGTCACGCTACTGCTGCTTTGGATGGTTGTGCCGTTGGGCATGACGATCTGGTTTTCGCTGCAGCGCTATAACCTGTTGATGCCGGAGATGACCGGCTTTGCCGGATTCGAGAACTATCAGTATCTACTGACCGATCCGTCGCTCTGGGCGGCGATGGGCAATACCCTGCTGTTGGTGGGGTGGGTACTGGTGATTACCGTGGTCGGCGGTACGCTGCTGGCCGTGCTGTTTCAGCAGGAGTTTGCCGGGCGGGGCATTGCCCGCGTGCTGGCGATTTCACCGTTTTTTGTCATGCCCACCGTCAGTGCTTTGGTGTGGAAAAACATGATGATGCACCCATCCAATGGGGTGCTGGCCTGGCTGGCTGAGTCGTTTGGCTTGCCCGCATTGGATTGGTTTTCATCGCTACCGCTGACCTCAATCGTGATTATTGTGGCCTGGCAGTGGACACCGTTCGCGCTACTGATCCTGCTGACGGCGATGCAGTCGCTGGACGAAGATCAGGTCGAAGCCGCCCGCATGGATGGCGCGGGGCCGGTCGCCATTTTCTTCTTTATCACGCTGCCGCACCTCAAGCGCGCCATCAGCGTGGTGGTCATGATCGAGATGATTTTTCTGCTGACCATCTTCGCGGAAATTTTTGTCACCACCTCCGGCGGGCCTGGGCTTGCCACGACCAACCTGGCCTATCTGATTTATATCCGTGCGCTATTGGATTTCGATGTCGGCACTGCCTCCGCCGGTGGGGTGATCGCGATCATTCTCGCCAATATCGTCGCTATCTTCCTGGTCCGCATGGTCGCCAAAAACCTGGAAGAGTAACCGGCACGTAAGTGTCCTGGGAGTCTTGTGATGACAAGCTTACGTTCCATTAACAGCAAAAAACTGCTGCTGACGGTCTTTGGCTGGTCGGTGGCCTTGGTGATTTTCTTCCCCATCCTGTGGATGGTTCTGACAGGCTTTAAAACCGAGACAGCGGCGATTGCCGACCCGTCGTTTATTTTTTCGCCTACCCTCGAGAGCTATCAAGCGGTTCAGGAGCGGTCGGGCTATACACGCTTCGCGCTTAACAGCGTCGTGGTGGCCTTTGGCTCGACGCTACTGGCCTTGTTGATCGCGATTCCTTCGGCATATTCGATGGCGTTTTTGCCGACCAAGCGTACCAAAGGCACCTTGCTGTGGATGCTATCCACCAAGATGCTGCCACCTGTTGGTGTACTGGTGCCGATTTATCTGATCTTCCGCGATGTTGGGCTGCTGGATACCCGCACCGGACTGATCATCATCTATACGCTGATGAACCTGCCGATTGTGGTGTGGATGCTTTACACCTTCTTCAAGGACATGCCCAAGGACATCCTCGAAGCTGGCCGCATGGACGGCGCCACGACGTTCCAGGAGGTGTTCTTTCTGCTTTTGCCGCTGACCCTGCCGGGCATCGCGTCGACAGGCTTGCTGTCGGTCATCCTGAGCTGGAATGAAGCGTTCTGGAGCCTCAATCTCACGTCGTCCAAAGCGGCGCCGCTGACCGCCTATATCGCCTCGTTTTCAAGCCCCGAGGGGCTGTTCTGGGCCAAGTTATCAGCGGCCTCCACGATGGCGATTGCGCCCATTCTAATCCTCGGCTGGATGACCCAGAAGCAAATGGTGCGCGGCCTGACCTTTGGTGCCGTCAAGTAAAGGAGTTTTCCTATGGCAACCCTACAACTCAACAATATTACCAAGCAGTTTGGCGACACCGAGGTCATCAAAGGGATTGATCTTGACGTTGAAGATCGTGAATTTGTGGTCTTTGTGGGTCCTTCAGGCTGCGGCAAATCCACTCTGATGCGCATGATTGCCGGGCTGGAAAGTGCCACAGGCGGCGATATCCTGATTGACGGCCAACGGATGAACGATGTGGGGCCCGCCGATCGCGGGCTTGCCATGGTCTTCCAGAGCTACGCGCTTTATCCCCATATGACGGTGGAAGGCAACATGGGCTTCAGCATGCGGCTGGCCGGTGTTTCCAAGGAGGAACGCCGGGCCAAGGTCCTGGAAGCGGCCAAGATTCTGCAGCTGGAACCGCTGCGGGACCGCAAACCCAAGGCACTGTCCGGCGGCCAGCGTCAGCGCGTGGCCATTGGCCGCGCCATCGTACGTAACCCGAGCATTTTTCTGTTCGATGAACCCCTCTCCAACCTGGATGCGGCGTTGCGTGTGCAGATGCGTATCGAGCTGGCGCGTCTGCACGACGAGCTCGACGCTACCATGATCTACGTCACCCACGACCAGATCGAAGCCATGACCATGGCGGACAAGATCGTTGTGCTGCGCGATGGGGTCGTCGAGCAGGTCGGCTCGCCGATGGCGCTGTATCACCATCCCCAAAACCGTTTTGTCGCCGGATTCATTGGCTCGCCGAAGATGAATTTTTTCGACGTGACGCTGCTTGGCGTCAAGCCCGAAGGGGTAGGTATTCGAATGCCTGGCGGCGGCGAGCGCCATGTGCCGGTGGACGGTCAGCATCTGGGTGACGACGCGGCGCTGGAGCTGGGTATTCGGCCCGAGCATCTGGTGCTTGAAGAGCAGGGACCCTTGGTCGGGCAAATACAGGTGCTGGAACGTCTTGGCGGCCAAACCTCGCTCTATGTGCAGATGGCCGACCAGCTCGTCACCATCATGGCCGACGGCGATGTGGCCTACCGGGTTAACGATACGGTGCACTTTGGTTTTGCCCCGGAGCGGGCTCACCTGTTCGAGGCTGACGGCCAGGCCCTGCCGAGTTTGCAGCAGCACCCTCTGGCGGGCCTCACACGCGAGGACAATCGCGCCAACGGGGACAATACGTCTTCCGAGGCGTCGGTATGACGGCGCTTATTTTCGACTGTGACGGTGTTCTTGTCGATAGCGAAGCCTTGGCCGAAGGCACCCTGGCGGAACACCTTGGCCGCTGGCTGCCGGATATTGATGTTGAGCAATCGCTTGGACAGGCGTTAGGCATGACCACTGCTAACATTCTGCGTCATGCCGAGCAGTTAAGCGTCTATCCGTTACCCGCGAATGCGGCGGAGCGGGTCGATACCGCCATTGAGGCGAGGTTGGCACGTGAACTCATCGCGATCGACGGTGCTGAAGCTGCTGTGCGGGCGCTGACGCTACCCAAGGCGGTGGTTTCCAACAGCCGTCGCTGTCGAGTGCTGGCATCGCTTGCGGGTACTGGGCTGGATGCCGCCCTTGGCGATGTACCGATTTTTACCGCAGAACAGGTCGACCAACCGAAGCCAGACCCCGCGCTCTATCAACTGGCGGCCGAGACCATGGGAGAGGCGCCCCATGACTGTCTGGTAGTGGAGGATAGTGTGGCCGGCGTGACGGCGGCCACCGCGGCAGGTATGTGGGTGATTGGCTTTGTGGGGGCCAGCCATGTCGATGATGGCCAATCGGAGCGGCTTCGTAAGGCGGGCGCCTGGCGCATCTTGCCGCACATGAAGGGGCTAAATGACCTGGTTAGCGAGTGGCAAGATCTTGCCCACAATGGAGGTCGGCATGAAGCTAACCAGTAAGGTAGCCATCGTGACTGGTGGGGCGAAAGGTATCGGACTGGCGATCGCCGCGCGCTACCTCAGCGAAGGGGCCAGCGTGGTGGTCGCCGATATTGATACAGCGGCCGTCAATGACGCTGTTAATCTGCTACGCCAGGCAGCGGGTGAGGAACGGGTGCTGGGAATTGAGCTGGATGTCTGCGATACAGCGTCCATCGACGCCATGGTGGCAGAGGTTCGCGAGCGCATGGGGCGCATCGATATTCTGGTCAATAACGCGGCGGTATTTGATATGGCGCCTGTGCTTGAGGTCACGGAGGCGAGCTTTGATAAGCAATTCGCCGTTAATACCAAAGGCATGTTTTTCACCCTTCAGGCGGTGGCCAAAGCGATGGTGGACCAGGGGCAGGGTGGCAAGATCATCAATATGGCGTCCCAGGCGGGGCGCCGTGGTGAAGCGCTGGTGAGCGTTTACTGCGCCAGTAAGGCGGCCGTGATCAGCCTTACCCAGTCCTGTGGGCTGGACTTGATCAAGCACAGCATCAACGTCAATGGCATTGCCCCCGGCGTGGTGGATACGCCGATGTGGGAAACCGTGGATGCGCTGTTCGCCCGCTATGAAAACCGTCCATTGGGCGAGAAAAAGCGCCTGGTCGGCGAGGCCGTACCGTTTGGCCGTATGGGGCTGCCGGAAGACCATACTGGTGCAGCGGTCTTCCTGGCCAGCCAGGACAGTGACTATATCGTCGCCCAGACGCTCAACGTCGATGGCGGCAATTGGATGAGCTGACTTGCCATGACCCCGGATATTGACCATATCAGCCGCCAGATTATCGATGCGGCAGCCGGCATTCCTCGTTATATCGTCGCCCTGGCGGGTCCGCCCGGTGCCGGGAAGTCTTACCGCAGCGAGCAACTGTGTGCAGCGATTAACCAACAGTTGCCAGGGCAGGCTGGGGTGGTGCCGATGGATGGCTATCACTTCGACAATGCCGTGCTCGGTGAGGCGCAGCTGCCACTCAAGGGCGCGCCGCACACCTTCGACGTGGACGGTCTGCGTGTTGATCTGGAGCGACTTCGCCGCGCTGACCAGGCGGTCGCTGTCCCCGTGTTCGACCGCCCGCTGGATCTGGCTCGCGCCGGTGGGCGGCTCATCCGCCTTGAACAGCGCATCGTGATTGTCGAGGGCAACTATTTATTGCTCGACCGCCCGATATGGCGCGACCTGCAACCTTTGTTTGACTGGACGCTGATGCTTGATGTCGACGATGACGTCTTGGCGCAGCGCCTGGTGGCCCGCTGGTTAGCCATGGGCCAGGACCACGCAGGCGCCATTGAGCGCACGCACCAAAAAGACATGCTCAATGCTCAACTGGTGAAAACAGGCAGTTTTTCGCCCGATCAGTACTGGCGTTAGCACGTCATGTCCAACGAATAACCTGGAGAGCGACGATGACCCAACTCAATAATCACAATGTGGGCAAACTAGGCTCCCCCATTGCCACGCCTGACTATGATCGCAGCAGGATTACCCCGGGTATTGTTCACATTGGTGTGGGCGGCTTTCATCGCGCCCACCAGGCGATGTATCTGGATGCCCTGATGAACAGGGGCGAAGCGCTGGACTGGGGGATTGTCGGTGTGGGCGTAATGCCGGGTGATAAACGCATGCAACAGGCGCTGGCAGCGCAGGACCACCTTTATACGCTGGTCGTCAAACACCCGGATGGCCGCTATGAGCCGCGGATAATCGGCAGCATGGTTAACTACCTGTTCGCGCCTGAGGCCGCCGAGGCGGTGATCGAACAGATGGCCGATCCACAGATTCGCATCGTGTCGTTGACGGTCACCGAAGGCGGTTACAACTTCCACCCGGTGACCGGCGAGTTCGATCTGGATAATCCACAAATACGCGACGACCTGGCCCATCCCACCCAGCCCTCATCCAGCTTCGGTCTGGTGGTGGAGGCGCTGGTACGCCGCCGCGAGCGGGGGATCGCCCCCTTTACGGTCATGTCCTGCGATAACATTCAGGGCAACGGCGATGTGGCGAAGCGCATGTTCAGCGCTTACGCCCGTGCCCGGGATAACGCGCTGGGGGAGTGGGTAGCCGACCAAGTGGCGTTTCCCAACGCCATGGTGGACCGTATTACCCCGGTGACCTCAGAGGCGGATATCAGCGAGCTTTCGCAGCATTTTGAGATTGACGATGCCTGGCCCGTGGTCTGTGAGCCTTTCACGCAGTGGGTGCTGGAAGACCATTTTCCGCTGGGGCGTCCGGCGCTGGACAAGGTGGGCGTACAGTTGGTTGATGACGTTGAGCCTTACGAGCTGATGAAACTGCGGCTGCTTAACGCGAGCCATCAGGCGCTGACCTACTTTGGCTATCTGGCCGGTTATCGCTACGCCCACGAAGTCTGCCAGGACCCGCTATTTGTCGACTTTTTGCTAGGCTACATGCGTGAAGAGGGCTCACCCACGCTGGCGCCGGTGCCTGGCGTTGACCTGGAAGCCTATCGGCTGACGCTCATCGAGCGCTTTGCCAACCCCCAAATCAAGGACACACTGGCGCGCCTGTGCGCAGAAAGCTCTGACCGTATACCCAAGTGGCTGGTACCGGTGATTCGTCAGCAGTTGGCCGATGGCGGTGAGATCAAACGCAGCGCGGCGGTTGTAGCCAGTTGGGCGCGCTATGCTGAAGGGGTCGACGAACAGGGCGAACCGATCGAGATCGTCGATCGTCTGAAAGCGTCACTCATGCAGGTTGCCGCCAATAATCGCACCCAGCCAACGGCGTTTGTTGAAAACCGTGAGGTGTTTGGTGACCTGGCAGACCAACCCCGTTTTCTGGCGGCCTACCTTGAGGCGCTGACATCGCTGCACGAACGCGGCGCACGCGCTACGCTTGAGGATCTGGTCTCGTCCATAGGAATTCAGTAATGTATATCGGAGTCGATTGCGGAACGCAAAGTACCAAAGTGGTGGTCGTGGATGTTGAGCAAGGCCTTATCCGCGGGGAGGCGAGCCGCCCCCACCATCTGGATGAAGGTGAAAATGGCCGCCGTGAGCAGGCCCCAAGCGAGTGGCTGACAGCGCTGAAAGGCGCTTTCTTCGAGGCGCTTGAGCGTGCTGAAGTCGATGCCAGCCAGGTGCGCGGTATCGGTGTCTCCGGCCAGCAGCATGGCATGGTGGCACTGGACGCCGAGGGCGAGCCGGTATATCCCGCCAAATTGTGGTGCGATACCGAAACCAGTACCCATAACAGCGACCTGATGGTGCGCCTTGGCGGAGAAACGGGCTGCCTGGAAAAGCTTGGCCTGGTGCTGCAAACCGGCTATACCGCCTCCAAGGTGGCGTGGTTGCGCGACCATCATCCTGCCGCTTATCAGCGTATCGATAGTCTGTTGTTGCCTCACGATTACCTGAATTTCTGGCTCACCGGCAACCGCGTGACCGAGGCAGGCGATGCCTCCGGGACTGGCTACTTCGACACGCTAAGGCGCCGCTGGCGGCTGGATGTGTTTGCCGAGATAGCCCCTGAGCTGGATGCCAAGCGCGTGCTTCCCCGGTTGCTTGAGGCGCATGAACCCGCTGGAGTTGTGCAAAGTGCCGTAGCCGCCGAATTGGGCTTGGCAGATGATGTCGTGGTGTCTTCAGGCGGCGGGGATAACATGCTTGGCGCGATTGGTACCGGCAATATAACCCCGGGGCTGATTACGTTAAGCTTGGGAACATCAGGCACGGTGTGTGCATACTCACCGGCCCCTGTGGTTTGCGATAATGCCATGGTCGCCAATTTCTGTTCGAGCACCGGCGGGTGGTTGCCGCTGATCTGCACCATGAACGTGACCTCTGCCACTACCCGTGTGCGCGAGCTGTTCGGTTTGGACCTGGCTGCGTTTGGCGAGCGGGTGGCCAGTGCCCCGGTTGGCGCCGAAGGGGTGACGGTGCTGCCGTTTTTCAACGGTGAACGGGTTCCCATGTTGCCGGAGGCGTCCGCGGACTTCCTGGGCCTGACCAGTCTGAATACCACCCAGGCCAACCTGTGCCGTGCGGTGATGGAAGGGGCAACCTTTGCACTGCGGTATGGGTTGGAACTGCTCGGAGACTTAACCGCGGGGGCCAGCCAGATTCGTCTGATTGGCGGCGGCGCCAAGAGCCCGGTATGGCGGCAGATGGTGGCGGATATCACCAATACGCAGGTGATCTGCCCGGAAATCACCGATGCCGCGGCGCTGGGTGCCGCCCTGCAGGCCGCTTGGTGTGACCAGCGGGAAGATGGGGTTACCCTGGAAGCGTTGTGTGAACGGCTGGTAACGCTGGATGCTGAATCGCAGGCAGATCCTGACCCCATACAAGTGGCGGCTTACCAAACAGCCTATGCGCGTTATTGTCGTGCGCTCGAGCAACGCCACGGCAGCACTCATTCATTGAAGGCACCCGGTTAATAAGGAGCATTTATGTTGGATCAACTACAGCAATTAAAACAACACTCACTGGTGGTGGCCGATACCGGTGATCTGGAGGCGATTCGTCGTTACCAGCCGCAAGACGCCACCACCAATCCGTCGCTGTTGCTCAAAGCGTTTAGTTTGCCGGGCTACCAGGCGATGATCGATGAGGAGTTGAGCCAGGTTAAGGCGTCCGGTGGTGCTCGCGAGCAGCAGGTCACCCACGCGGTAGACCGTTTGGCGGTTGCCGTGGGTAGTGAAGTCGCCGCGGTGGTACCGGGGCGTGTTTCCACCGAAGTGGCGGCCCGACTGTCGTTTGACACCCAGGCGAGCATCGCCAAGGCTCACGAGCTGATCGAGCTTTATGAAGCCCGAGGCGTTAGCCGCGACCGCGTGCTGATCAAGCTGGCGTCTACCTGGGAGGGCATTCGCGCCGCCGAAGTGCTCGAGCGAGAGGGCATTCAGTGCAACCTGACGCTGCTGTTCAGCGATGCCCAGGCCCAGGCCTGCTTTGATGCGGGCGTGTTTCTTATCTCGCCCTTCGTGGGGCGCGTGACCGACTGGTACAAGAACGCCACCGGCAATGACTACACACCAGAAAACGACCCGGGTGTTCTGTTCGTGCGTGGTGTTTGTGAACGCGCTAATCAGGGCGGCTACGATACCGTCGTGATGGGTGCCAGCTTCCGCACCACCGGCCAGGTGCTGGCGTTGGCGGGCTGCCCACGGTTGACCATCTCCCCGGCATTGCTTGAAGAGCTGGCCTCGGCAGAAGGTGAAGTGACGCCCCGGATTGCGGCACATACCGGCAACGGTCAGCCGTTACCGGCTTTGAGTGAAGCTGATTTCCGCTGGGGTCACAATCAGGATGCGATGGCCAACGACAAGCTGGCGGAAGGTATCCGTCGTTTCCACGATGACCAGCTTGAACTGGAAAAGCTCATTCATCAGCGGCTCGGGTGAGTCGACGTCGCCGACAGTCGGCAGTCATAATAGACAGACATTCAGCGCACAGGAGCATGCAATGGACTCGGCCCTAGACGCGTTACTGGAAACACTCGACCTTACCCCCAAGGGCGCATTAACGCCGCTTGGCGGTGGCGATATTGCGGCCGTCTATCAGCTTGATACCGAACAGGGCAGCGTCGTCGTCAAACATGACGACGCGCAGCGGCTGCGCGGTGAAGCCGAGGCACTGCGGGCGTTAAAGGGAGCGTGTTCCATCTTGATTGTCCCTCAGGTGCTGGGCCTTTCCGACAGCTGGCTGGTAATGGAGACGCTTGAAGCATCCGGCCGACGCGATAGTTCAGCGCTGGGTGAAGGCCTCAAAGAGCTTCACGCAAGCGTCGGTGAGCAACATGGCTGGCACTGGGATAACGCCTGTGGCAGCACCCCTCAGCCCAATGCACCGTTGGACGATGGGCGTGTTTTTCAGCGCGAGCGGCGGCTGTTGCCTCTCGGCGACGCCTGCTATCAGCGCGGTTTGCTCGATAAAAAGCTTTATGAGCGCATCGCCCGTCAGGCACATGAGTTGGAAGATTGGCTGCCCGACAGGCCCGCGAGCCTGGTGCACGGCGATCTGTGGTCGGGCAATGTGATGTTCACGCCGCGTGGCCCCGCCATTATCGACCCGGCGATATATCGTCACTACCCGGAAGTCGATATTGCCATGTTGACCCTATTTGGCTCCCTGGATGAACGCTTTTTCGAGGCCTACTGGAACGGCGACGCCCCGGCCGATTGGCCGAGGCGTGAAGCGTTATTTCAACTCTACCCGCTGCTTAATCATTTGCTGCTCTTTGGGGCGAGCTATCGCAGCGGCGTTGAACGCAGCATTACCGCGCTCGAGGCGTACCAGAAGTAGGCGTTACCAGGACTTATAAGGTAAAAACTTGCCATTCAGGGTAAGCAGAACACGGTCGCCTTTGGGATCTTCCACCTTATCGACGTCCATGGTGAAATCGATAGCACTCATGATGCCGTCGCCAAACTGCTCCTGCACCACATCCTTGAGTGTCTCGCCATATACGCCGACAACTTCATAGAGCCGATAAATGAAGGGGTCCTGTGGGATGGCTTCATCCCACACCTTGGTCGGGAATGTCACCAGGGCATCGGCAACGTCGCTCTCGACATCCAGCGTGTTGCAGATCTTTTGGGCGATATCGGGGCTGGCGCTGTTCATGCCATAGCAAGCTGACGCTACCCACACAGGCGACATCCCGACAGCGGTGGCGATATCATCCCAGCTCATTTTCTTGCGCGCTTTGGCGGCAAGCAGGGTGTGGCGCATTTCAAGTTTATCCATGAGAGTTCTCCCGTGTGGTAAAGGGCGCATGGCGCCCTGTTTTGTTAGCTGTTTTAAGTCAATGGATCTCGATCAAGATAAATTTTTCTTGGGCTGGGTACGCACGTGGGTGGTGTAAAGAACCAGACCGACCAATGTCAGACCACCGACCAAGTTACCCAGAACCGTAGGGATTTCATTCCACATGATGTATTGATACAGCGTAAATTCAGCGCCCATCATCAGGCCGATCGGGAAGAGGAACATGTTGACCACGGAATGCTCGAAGCCAAGATAGAAGAACACAATGATCGGCATCCACATGGCCATGATCTTGCCGGATACCGTTGTCGAGATGGCGGCACCCACAACCCCCATGGAAACCATCCAGTTGCAGAACATGCCCCTCAGGAAAAGCACAATCCAACCGGCTAGGCCAGCATCCTGGTAACCCACAGTACGGCTTTCACCGACAGACATCATGGTCTGGCCGACGGCGTTGATTTCCTCAGTGCCGCCCATGGTGAAGTTCATATAGCCAAACGTGGCAATGAACAAGGCGCCCCCCAGGTTACCAAGTCCTACCAGCCCCCAGCACCTGAGCATCCGTGGCAGGGTGACCCCGGGTCGTTTATCGAGCCAGGCGATTGGAACCAGCGTGAAAACCCCGGTGAGCAGGTCATAACCCATCAAGTAGAGCATGACAAAGCCCACGGGAAAGAGCAGCGCTCCAATCAGGAAATTACCTGTTTGGGTGGCGATAGTAATGGCGAAAATAACCGCCAACGCCAGGGTGGCCCCCGCCATGAAGGCGCGAATAAGCGTATCCCGGGTGCCCATATAGACTTTCGCTTCACCCTGGTCTACCAGCTTGGTAACAAACTCACTGGGCATTAGATATGACATGAATAGGTTTTCCTGTGTCATTTTCGGTTGATTAACGCCGCGCCTGAATGTCCAGTGTTAGTCCTTTAGTCTTTAGCCCTTTGCGTTAGCTTTTTGAGTTAGCTCTTCGATTGGATCTGGGTATTGCAGGCGCTGAGCTCGTTGTCAGGGTGCTGCATTTGGCATGCCAATTTATTAACTGGAGGGCTGAGAAAATTGTAAAATCGATTTATTTCATTGATTTATTTTTTTTAAGGTCGAATTTATATTTTCCAGTGGTGGGGTGAGAATCAGCCATCGCAAGGCTTGCTCGGTGAGGGCTGCACCACTGAGGGGCACACTTGTGGGCTGTGCACGATCTTGTTGCAAGAAGGCCGCTCTGTCGTTGATTGTCTCGGTGGTAGCGTTGATTCGGTGGGAGAAGTTAAATTGACGGAAATGAAGGCGAATGCTAGCTTACATACATAAATGTATGTTATGCGTGGCTCCTGCGCCACGCTGATCGTCAATCCATTTGCAGCTGGCCATTCCTGGTGAGGAGTTGTCGCTGATTGCTTACGTCAAGGAAGACGGCCTTTGGTTGGTTAAGGCATTGCTTCCAAACCTAAATGATAACAGTGGGTTTTAACCATGAGATCGAGACTATCTGCCCTATCATATTTTACGCTATCCACGTTGCTGATGGTTGCATCGGGTAGCGCTTTGGCCCAGTGGGAAGGCAGCGTTGGCGCCGGTGTATTTAGCGTTCCCGACTATCTGGGTAGCGACAAAAATGAAACGCGTGGCTGGCCAAGTGCCAGCGTTACCTATGGTGATACCTTTTATGCCAGTGTCCGTGATGGTATTGGCTGGAATTTACTTCGCCAGGGAAACTGGAAGGTTTCACCGTTCATCACCTACCTGCCGGGGCGTGATAACGATGGCGAGCTAAGCGGCCTTGACGAGGTAGACGATGGTGCAGCGGCGGGCGTACGTGTCCGCTATTCAAACGGCCCTTGGGGGCTGGAAGCCGCGACGAAAGCTCCTCTAGGCGGCGATGTAGACGGCTATGAAGCTGACCTGAAAGCCAACTGGCGCACCATGCTGTCTCAGCAAATGGCGTTTTCGATTGGTCCTGAGTTGACCTACTCAAGCGATGACTGGACTCGCGACATGTTCGGCATTTCGCCAGCAGAAAGTGCGCGCTCAGGGCTAGCCATCTACCGCCCGAACGATGGCTATGTCCGTTACGGGCTGAACAGCCGCCTGAGCTATTACCTGACCCGCGATTGGTCGGTAACGGGGTTACTCGGCGTGACGCGGTTAACAGGCGATGCCGCGGACAGCCCGATCGTGGATGACGTGGGTGACAAGACCCAAGTGATGGGTGGTGCGCTGATCAACTATCATTTTTAGCCGCGAGGGTGGATCAGACGTTGCCACCAACGACTGATCCGCTGCCCCGGGGTAGCTGTCTGGGGAGAGGCAATGTCGCCATAGCGGCTCAGAAAGCGCTTGAGGGGAGCCACCTGCTGATCATTGTTGAGCATAGGGGCATGGCCACATCCCGGCGCCTCAAGCGTTTCCATATGCGGCTGGTCGACCTGCATGCGTTCTACACTCCCGGCACGAAGTAGCGTGGAATGTTCACCCCGAATAACCATTAGCGGGCAGCGGATTTGCTGCCAGTCGCGCCATGTGTCGCGGGGCGTATCGTGAACAAACTGCTCGCTTATGCGGGGATCGTAATGAAAGCTCCAACTGCCATCAGGCAGCCGGCGGGCACTGCTTAGTGCCATCTGCTGCCACTCAAAGCGGCTGAGGTCACCAAACCCCTGGTAATGTTGCTCAAGTGCCTGTTGTAGCTCACTGAGCGTCAAAAAACGTTTGAGCACGCTAAAGTAGGTTGCCATTTCGGCCAGCGTCTGGCTGTCCAGCTCGGGGCCTACGTCATTGAGAACCAGGCAGCGAATTCGCTGCGCGGTGTTTTCATCAGCGGCCAGCAGCATGCCGAGCAAACCGCCCATCGACGTGCCGACCCAGTTAGCGCTCTCAATGTGGAAATGGTCGAGTACCGCCAACGCGATCGTCACATAGTGGCTGTATAAGTAATCATTGGCAGGGTAAAGCGACCAGCTGGAAAGTCCGCGTCCCGGCGTATCGGGCGCAATGACTCGCCATTGGGGGCCGAGCTTTCGGGCCAGGGATTCAAAGTCGCCACCGTGACGGGCCAGTCCGTGCCAGGCGATCACGGTATTGGAGGCATCGGGATGCCAGATACGAACAGCGATTTCGAGCTGCCGTACGCTAATATATTCAATGCGGTCCATGATATGCCTCAGTAAGCTGTTTGTTGCTTTGCAGCATGATGACGTACAGGATAGCCAAATAAAGCCAGCTTGTACGGCCTGGCGATGTGGTTGCCATGGAGAAAGGCAATGACCCTAAGGAAAAAGGCCCAAAAGCAAAAGTGCAAAGCCAACAATGCCAAGGCAATCGTTAAAGAAAAATGAAATATAAGCCGAATATTTGACCAAGGTCTGGTATCGCCAAAAAAACATGCGACAATGTATGTAAGCATTCAGACTAATATTAATGAGGAAAACGCTATGCTGCGACTCCCTTCCACGTTGGCTTTCAAAACTCCACGCCCTTTTGTGGCAAAGCGCACGTTGCTTCCTGCGCTATTGCTTTCAGTATGGGCGGTTCCCGCTTGGTCAGCTGATCTACTCACCATTACCCGGGATGCGCTGGAAAATAACGCCGAGTTGAGTTCAGCGCGCTCTCAAACCCAGAGTGTCGAGGCTGGGCGTGACGTTGCCCGTGGCGACTTGCTGCCTCAGTTGAACGCGTCAGGGAATGTGGCGCATAACCGCACCTACGAAAGCCAAAGCAGTGCAGCGGGCACTCAGGCAGGTCAGGTGGCTAACGGGACGGGCAACACCAGCGGCAATGACGATCCCTTCAATAGCGTCAGCCTGACACTTGAAGCCTCGCAAGCACTTTATGATGCGCGCAACAGCCGCGAGGTTGAACAAGCCGAGCGGGAAATCGATCAGCAAATTTACGCACTGGCTTCGACCGAGCAGCAAGTGCTGATCGATGTGGCGACGGCTTACTTTGACATTCTTCGCGCCAACGACATTCTCGATGCCCGCCTGGCTCAGGAACGTGCCATTGGTCGTCAGTTGGAACAGGCTGAAGAGCAGTTCGAGGTCGGACTGATCGCGATTACCGAGGTAGAAGAGGCGCAGGCGAGTTTCGATCAGTCGCGCGCCGAACGTATTGCCGCACAGAGCGATCTGCAGGTGAGTTTTGAGGCCCTTGAGCGCTTGACCGGCCAGCGCTATGCCAGCATTGAAGCGCTGAGCGACGACTATCCCATCCAGCAACCGTCGCCTAGCGATCGGGATTACTGGGTTGATCTCGCCGTTGAGAACAATCCTCTGGTGCTCGCCGAACAGGCGGGTGTCGAAGTGTCCCGCAGTGCTGTGGGCGTGGCCCAGGCGCAGCGCTTGCCCACCCTGGAGGCGTTCGCGAGTTATCAGTATGCCGATAACGATATCGATGGCATTCAAGGTCACGACGAATCCAGCCAGATAGGGTTGAGCGCCAACTGGCCGCTATACACGGGCGGCAGCACCCAGGCCAGCATCCGTCAAAGCACTTACCAGTTGGAAGCCAGCCAGTTCGACTTTGAGGCCCAGCGCCGCGACACCGTTCAGCAGGTGCGCTCGCTATATACCCAGGTCAGCAATGATGTCTCCACCGTGGATGCCCGCGAGCAAGCCATCGTTTCCAACCAGAGCGCACTGGATGCCACACGCGCAGGCTATGAAGTCGGTACCCGCAACATTGTCGACGTCTTGAATGCCGAGCAAAATCTTTATAACGCCATTTCCGACTATGCCCAGGCGCGTTACGACTACGTAGTCAATCTGCTGTCCCTGCGCCAACAGTCGGGGAGTTTGGACGTTGAGGCCGTCGAAGAGATCAATGCCTGGCTTCAGGGCGAAGAAGTTACCTTTACATTGCCTGAAGACGCTGGCTCCAGCAGCGTAACCAACATCGGTGAGCGACCGGTACTTGAGCAGTAACTACCTCTTTGGCGGCACTGAAAGCCGCCAAACATTTACATTCATACGTGTATGGTTGTAGTCTGTGTCGGTTTTATAGGCGCCTCAAGGGAAAAAGTAATGAAGAACATGTTTTACGGCGTACGTAGCGCGCTGATGGTGATTGGCGCTAGCGCGCTGCTTGTTGCCTGTGGCCAGGAAGAGCAAGCCGGCCAAGCAGAGGGACAGCAACAAGAACCGCCTCCGCATCCTGTTGAAGTGACCGAGGCGGCCCGACAAGATCTGCCGCTGGAAAAATCATACTCATCGCTGCTCCGCAGCGACGATGAAGTTACTCTGGTTGCCCGCGTCACCGGCTATTTACAGGAGCGTCATTTCGAGCCCGGTGAGTTTGTCGAGGAAGACCAACTTCTCTACTCCATCGAGCCTGATGTCTACCGCGCCACGGTGAACCAGCGAGAAGCCGATTTGCAAAGCGCCCGTGCGGAGTTTTCCCGCGCTCAGCGTGATGCAGAGCGCTTTGAGCGGTTGCTGAACCAGAATTCGGTGAGTCGTCAGGACTACGACCAGGCGCGTGCGGACCTAGGCGTTGCCCAGGCCAATGTGGCCCAGGCTCAGGCGGCACTGGAAAGCGCCCAGATCGACCTGAACTATGCCGAAGTGACGGCGCCCGTCGCTGGTATGATCAGCTTGAGCGAGATTAATGTGGGCAATCTGGTGCAGTCCGGCACCGAGCTTGCCACCGTCACGCCGCTGGATCCTTTGGAAGTTCGCTTCCAGATGCCGCAAGACGATGCGTTTGCACTGCGTCGACAGCTGCATGAAGAGGAATCGGTTGAAGACATTCGTGCCACCCTGGCGCTGCCCGGACGTGATGGCGGAGACGATCAGTCCCTTGAAGGTCGCCTTGATTATCTGGGGTCGCGGGTCAGCGACCGCACCAGCACCGTGCAGGCCAGCGCCACCTTTGATAATCCCGACGGGGACATTCTGCCGGGTCAATTCGTCCGCGTCAGCCTTGAGGGGCTGAAGCGCTACGGCGTTTATGCGGTGCCCGAAATTGCCGTTACCCAAGGCCTGATGGGGCCCCAGGTCTTCGTACTTGACGATGAGAATCGCGCCCGCTCACGCACGGTCACCCTTGGCGAGATGGCCGGCCCTTGGCAGATTCTGCGCGACGGTCTGGAAGAAGGCGATCGCGTGGTGGTCGGCGATCCTACCGGTATCGAACCCGGGACGGCGATCGACCCTCAGCCGTTTAGCGGCAGCGCCGAGGAAGTGATTGAAAACCTGGATGAAGCGCAGGCGGAAGCTGCCGAGCCGGCACGGCAAGGCCAGGGAAACCATGCCGGCGGTGAACAGGAAGGCGGTGAGGAAGGGGACGCCTCGCAATGAATTTCTCTAATTTCTTCATCAGCCGCCCCATCTTCGCGACGGTTCTGGCGATTATCCTGACCATCATCGGGGTCGTCAGCATGCGGGTGCTGCCCATCGAGCAGTACCCAAACGTCGTGCCGCCGACCGTTTCGGTGCAGGCGCAGTTCCCGGGGGCCGACGCCGAAACCGTCGCCCAGACCGTCGCAGCGCCGATCGCAGAAGCGATCAACGGGGTCGAGGGCATGATCTACATGACCTCGAACAGCAGCGATAACGGCAGCATGTCGCTCAACGTGTCGTTCGATATCGGCACCGAAGGCGACATTAACACCATCAACGTCAACAACCGGGTACAGGGGGCGCTCTCGCAGCTCCCTGAAGCCGTGCAGGATCAGGGCGTGACCGTCGAGCTGCGATCAAGCTCGATCTTGATGTTTGTGGCGCTGACCTCGCCGGAGGGCGACTACAACAACATCTTCATGCAGAATTACGCCACCCTCAACGTCATCGACGAGTTACGTCAGGTCCCCGGGGTGGGCGAAGCCGAGGTGTTGGGCGGCGGCGAGTTCGCCATGCGCATCTGGATGGACCCGGAAAAACTCTCTCAGTACGACCTGACGCCCACCGAGCTGGCCTCGGCCATTCGCGCCCAGAATACTGAAGTGCCGGCGGGCAGCCTGGCGGCCACGCCGCAAAGCGATCCGCGTGCCTATACCTATACCATCACGGCGGGTGGTCGGCTCAACAACGTCGACGATTTCCGCAATATTGCGCTGCGCACCAATCCGGACGGTTCGACGTTGCGCCTGGATGACGTCGCACGGATCGAGCTCGGCGCCTCGTCGTACGGGGTGGATGCGCGCCTGAACGGCGAGGCCATGGCGCCCATCATCATCAATCAGCAGCCGGGTGCCAACGCGCTGGAAACCGCGCGCGCGGTGAAAGCCACAATGGAAGAGCTGAGCGAGCGTTTTCCGCCGGGGCTCGAGTACGCGGTGCCCTACGACACCACGCTGTTCATCGACGCCTCGGTCAAGACCGTGGTGAAAGTCTTTATTGAAGCCTTCCTGATCGTTGGCGTTATTCTGTTCATCTTCCTGCAGAACTGGCGATTCACGGTGATCGCCATGTCGGTGGTGCCAGTGTCCGTACTGGCAACGTTCGCGGGCTTTTACATGTTCGGCTTCTCGATCAACTTGCTGACGCTGTTCGCGCTGGTGTTGTCGATCGGGATCGTGGTGGACGATGCGATACTGGTGGTCGAAAACGTTGAGAGGGTGCTCAGCGAGGACGATGACATCAGCGTGAGGGACGCCACTATTCGCGCCATGAAGGAAGTCGGCGGGCCGGTTATTGCGACCTCGCTGATCATGGCGGCTGTCTTCATTCCCGTGGCGTTCCTCGGCGGTTTCACCGGGCAGATCTATCAGCAGTTTGCCTTGACCGTGGCGATATCGGTGGCGTTCTCGGCGCTGATGGCGCTGACCTTCACGCCCGCGCTGTCAGCGATCTTCATCAAGCACAAGGCCCAACACGGTCAGTCCAAATTCATGCGTGCGGTGAACACGCCGCTGCGCCTGTTTGACCGCTTTTTTGCCGCCATTACCGCGGTGTTCATGGTGGCGGTGAAGTTCCTGGTACGCTTTTGGGGACTGGCGCTGGTATTGACTGGCTTGGTCATCGGCGGTTCATGGTGGCTGTATCAAACCACTCCCTCGAGTCTGGTGCCGGAAACCGACCAGGGCGTGGTGTTGGCGAGTATCCAATTGCCCAATGCGGCGTCTCTGGACCGCACCCAGGATTACATGGCCGCGCTAAGCGAGCGGGTCGAAGCCATTCCGGGGGTAAGCTATTCATCAGCAGTGGCGGGTTACGACATCCTGACGGGTTCGGTGAATACCGCCCGCGGGGTCATGTTCATCAACCTGGCGCCCTGGCCCGAGCGCGATATTACCGCTACTGAGCTTGTCGGGCGGATTATGCAGATCGGTGCTGAAATACCCGGCGGCTCGGCCAGGGCGTTCAATGCGCCGCCGATCCAGGGGTTGTCGACCACCGGCGGCTTTACCGGCTACCTGCAGTCTTTCGGC
This sequence comes from Halomonas sp. 5021, assembly GCF_036663435.1. Lineage (NCBI taxonomy): Bacteria > Pseudomonadati > Pseudomonadota > Gammaproteobacteria > Oceanospirillales > Halomonadaceae > Halomonas > Halomonas sp. 5021. Next base: position 55,477 of record NZ_JAXOVU010000008.1, on the reverse strand, counting down.
GGGGCCTCCTCCCAGGAGCTGTTCGAAGCCTCGATGCAGGTCATGCAAAAGGCCAACGCGCACCCGGCGCTCGAGCAGGTGTTCACGACCTTCAGCGTCAACGTGCCCGGCTACCGCGCTGATATCGACCAGCAGAAAGTGCTGAGTTACGGCGTGTCGCTGGAAGATCTGCATTCGACGCTGTCCAATACGTTCGGCACCGGCTTTGTTAACTACTTCAGCTACCAGAACCGTAACTTCCAGGTATATCTGCAAAACGAAGACGAGTTCCGCCGAACGCCGGATGACGTGAACCATGTATACGTGCGCGGCGGCGACGGCGAGCGTATTCCGCTGTCCGAGTTTGTCAGCCTCGAGCGGGAAGCCAAGCCTGCCGTGGTATCGCGCTTTGGCGTCTATCTGGGGGCGCAGTTCCAGGGCGGCCCGGCGGAAGGCTACAGCTCGGCAGAGGCGATCGAGGCGATGGATCAAATCGTTGCCGACAATTTGGGTAGAAACTGGGGCATGGGCTGGACCGGTACCGCTTACCAGGAAGCCGAAATGGGCAATACAGCGGCGCTTGCGATTGTCTTCGGCATCCTGATGGTGTTCCTGATCCTTGCGGCCCAGTATGAAAGCTGGTCGCTGCCGCTGGCGGTGCTGACCTCTACGCCCTTTGCGTTTTTGGGGGGCGTCGGCGGCATCGTGCTGCGCGGGCTGGATACCAGTATCTACGTGGAAATCGGCCTGCTGGTGGTGGTCGGCCTGGCCGCCAAAAACGCTATCCTGATCGTTGAGTTCGCCGAGCTACAGCGCAAGGAGCAAGGCAAGACGATAAAAGAGGCAGCCATTACCGCTGCCGAGCTGCGTTTCCGGCCGATCATCATGACGTCGCTGGCGTTTATCTTCGGTACCCTGCCGTTGGCCTTGGCCACGGGGGCGAGTGACGTCAGCAGCCACCACATCGGCACCACGGTGGCGGTGGGTATGGCCACGGTGGCCATTCTGGGCAGCCTGTTCGTGCCAAGCTACTACGTCATGATCGCTCAGCTCTCTGACTGGTTAGGCCACATATTCCGCGGTAAATCCAAGCAAAGCGATCAGTCGGCGATGGAACAAGGCCGTTAAGCCACCCCGCTGATCCAGCAAAAATTGACGGGCATCATCGCGAGCGATGATGCCCGTTTTTTATGCTGCGCTGCTACATGTTATTGCCAGGGCAGGCCGCTACGCTGATAGGGCAAAGCTCAATAACATGAGCGCAAGCGTAGGAGGGACGCGATATGGATACCATACGCCAGCTGATGATGGGGTTTCCATTTATCCTGTTCAGCGTATTGTTGCCCCTTGTCGGGCTGTATTGGCTATTGGTGCTACTACGGTTAGCCCCTGTGGAGCTGTTCGAGCGAGACAGCCTACGCGATGACCACCTGGCGAGTGCACTGGTCGCCCTTGGGTTCGCCGGGGTGCCGACGACGGTTGCCTTGAGTTGGCTGATCGTTTTAGCGGCTGGGATGACACTAGCGGTAGAACTGCTGGTGCTGCGCTGGCTGTCGGTTGGGCTGTTTATCGTGCCGATTGGTGTGGTGCTGCTTTGGGCAAGCTTTGCCCTGGCGTCGCCAATCGCAGAAATCCTGTGTCGGCAGGTAGGGCCATGGTTTCATCGCCATCACGCTCGTCGCAGCTTACTGGGCAAGTGTGTGCAAGTGGTGCAGGCGAGCAGTGAAGGGCATCCTGGGCGCGCGGTTCTCACCGACGACCCTTCCTGCGAGGTGCAGTTACTTGGTAAGCATGACGCGGCAGAAAACGTGGGTGAATACCGCGTTCTGGTCAAATACCTGCCTAGAGAGGATGCGTTCCGCAGCGTTGCGCAGGATGCATTTCTCGAAACCCGCACACGGTTGCGTCTGCTTAAAGGCAAGTCCGGGTCGGCTGGGTCTTTAGCGCATCATTAGCGGTCAGTTTGCCCCGCTGGTGTCAGTTGAACGGCGCATCATGCTGGTCAACTGGTTCACTAGCGGGACACCCCGTTCATAGATTGAAAATCGCGAAGGGTCTCTGATCCATTCATGGAACAGCCCGGCGAGGGTTGCCTGGAGCAGGTCAGTGGCAACGTCGGGTGATAGGCCCTGAACGAGCATCTGTTGCTCTTCGGAGATCAGCAGGTGCTGGTAAAGCGAGTCGCGGCATTCGTCGGCGATTTCCTGCTGCATGGCGATAGGATCGATGTCGCTAAAAAACTCACAGCGATGAATCAGGATGGCGTGAACCCGGCGCGCGCGAGGGTTCTGTTCAAAGCGCTCCAGCCCCTTTAGGCAGGCCAGTCGAATGGCTTCCAGCGAGGAAACATCGTGCTCCAGCGCCTCGATTTCATCCACCAGGTCCTGGAACGGCATATGAACGCGCTCGAGCATGGCACGAAACATGTCGCCCTTGTTTTTAAAGTGCCAGTAAACCGCGCCCCGCGTCATCCCGGCTTGACGGGCGATTTGCTCCAGCGAGGTGCGGGCGACACCGTGTTCCATGAACATCTCTTCCGCAGCATCGAGTAGCGCCTCGCGCGTGGCCGCTGCTTCAGCCTTTGTTTTTCTTGCCATGGAAACCCAACCTCGTCGACGTTATTTATGCATATATCTTATCTGATTCTGCAATTATTTTACATTCAATTGTGTATGGAAACGGTGTGCGGAAACGTATGGGTAAGCACTCACATATTCAGGGGGCTGATATTTCAGAGCGAGGCGGGTATAAAGAATAATTGGAAACGCTGTTTTTAAATGTCGTGGCAGTGCACGCTGTACAACCCGCAAAGCGAGACAATCCATAATGGCACGAGCCTCTTTTCAACTTGCCGGACACAGTATTGCGCCCGGCAAGCGCTTACAGATCGATGTACCGGTCGCCCGGCTGTATACCCATACGCCTTTGCACATTCCCGTCGAGGTGGTGCACGGACGGCGCAGCGGTCCGGTCATGCTGGTATGTGGTGGCATTCACGGCGATGAAATCAACGGTGTGGAAATCGTTCGCCGCGTATTACGCGCAAAAACCATCAATAGCCTGAAGGGCACCTTAATTGCTGTGCCGGTCGTCAATGTGTTCGCCTTTCTGCAACAAACGCGTTACCTGCCCGACCGGCGAGATCTCAACCGCTGCTTTCCGGGTAGCGAATCCGGTTCCCTGGGTGGGCGTGTGGCGGCGTTGTTCCGTGAAGAAATCGTCGATCACGCCACGCATATCATTGACCTGCATACCGGGGCGATCCACCGCACGAACCTGCCACAAATCCGCGCTCAACTGAGCCCGGAGAGCGAAACCGAACGTATGGCCGATGCCTTTGGTGCACCGGTGGTCCTCAATGCTGAGCTGCGCGAGGGCAGCCTGCGCCACTATGCGCAAAGTCGCGGTATTCCGGTGCTCACCTACGAAGCCGGTGAGGCGCTGCGCTTTGATGAATGGGCGATCGCTCCGGGGGTACGCGGCGTACTGCGAGTAATGCGCCGCCTCGGCATGCTCAGTGGCGAGCAGCGCCGCCGCTCGCCGGCGCCTGCGGAAGTCGCCAATGGTTCGAGCTGGGCGCGGGCACCCATCGACGGCATCCTGCGACCCAAGGTGCGCCTGGGGGCACGCGTTGCCAAAGGTGAAGTATTGGGTAAGGTGGCGGACCCATTCGGCAATGATGAGGGCGACGTGCGCGCCATGGCCGACGGCATCGTGATTGGTATGAGCCGCTTGCCGTTGGCCAATGAAGGCGAAGCGCTGTTTCATATCGCGCGCTTTGATGCCATCGAGGAGGCCGAGACAGCGATCGAAAGCTTCCAGTCGAGCCTTACACCACCCCCTGACGCGATTTACTGAATAAAATTGATAATAGAAAACTATCGATTTGATAGTTGGAGCCCCACCGCCATGGATGGCGGGAAGTGCTGTATTTAACTATAACTGATGACGTGACCAACGCAGCCAACTGGCCAGTGGCCAAGCTTTAGCGGCAGAGACGGTGACTGGACAGTGACCGCGCCACCTCGAATGAAGGGAGAACTAACGATGGCAGGCGACAACCCCAACTACACGACAACTGAAGCAGGCAATCCGGTTGCCAGCGACGAGCATGCGCTTTCGGTAGGCCAAGATGGTCCTATCGTCATGCACGACCATTATCTAATGGAACAGATGGCGGCGTTCAACCGCGAAATGATTCCCGACAGACAACCCCACGCCAAGGGCAGCGGGGCGTTCGGCCATTTCGAGGTGACCCACGATGTCAGCCAATACACCAAGGCCAAGTTCCTCCAGAAAGGCGCCAAAACCGATGTGGTGATTCGCTTTTCAACCGTGGCCGGGGAAAGCGGCAGCCCGGATACCTGGCGCGACCCGCGTGGGTTCGCGGTGAAGTTCTATTCCGACGACGGCAATTTCGACATGGTGGGTAACAATACCCCCGTGTTCTTTGTGCGCGACCCGATGAAGTTTCAGCACTTCATCCATTCGCAAAAACGTCGTGCCGACAATGGCCTGCGCGACCACGACATGCAGTGGGATTTCTGGACGCTGGTACCCGAGTCTGCTCACCAGGTGACCTGGCTGATGGGCGACCGGGGCATTCCGGCCACCTGGCGGCACATGAACGGGTACTCGAGCCATACCTATATGTGGGTCAATGAAGATGGCGAGCGCTTCTGGGTGAAGTATCACTTCAAGACCGACCAGGGCATCAAATGCATGACCCAGCAGCAGGCCGATGAGATGGCAGGCACCGATGCGGATTATCACCGTCGTGACCTGTTTGAAGCGATTGAGCGGGGGGAATACCCGACCTGGACGCTCAAGATGCAAATCATGCCCTTCGACGATGCCAAGACCTATCGCATCAACCCGTTCGACCTGACCAAGGTGTGGCCCCACGACGACTATCCGCTGATCGACGTCGGCAAGCTCACCCTGGACCGCAACCCGACGGATTTCCACAGCCAGATCGAGCAGGCCGCGTTCGAGCCTAACAACATGGTGCCGGGAACGGGGCTGTCACCGGACAAAATGCTGCTGGCACGTTCGATCTCCTATGCCGACGCCCACCGCGCTCGCTTGGGGGTCAACTACAAGCATATTCCGGTGAACACGCCCAAGAGCCCCGTGCACAGCTACGGCCAGGGTGGGGCGATGCGCATCAAGCATGCCACCGACCCGGTATATGCGCCGAACAGCAAAGGCGGCCCCAAAGCCGATCCGCAGCGCTACCCGGAAGATGCCGTTTGGTCGACCGACGGTCAGTTTGTGCGTGAGGCGTACGCGCTTCGCCCAGACGATGATGACTGGAGCCAGGCTGGCGCGTTGGTACGTGACGTGATGGACGACGCCGAACGTGAACGGCTGGTCAACAATGTGGTGGGCCACCTCTCTGGCGGCGTGACGGAACCGGTGCTGGAGCGCGCGTTCGAGTATTGGCGCAACGTTGACCCGGATATTGGCAAGCGCATCGAACAAGGCGTGCGCGGCCAGTAACAGCTCCGGCAATCGCCTAATCGCAGCCCGTCACTGCTAAGCGGTGGCGGGCTGTTTGGCGTCGGCAGGCTGGGGTGAGGGCTCGCGGACCAGACTCAGGGCTTCGTCAAACAGGCGTAGCCCGGCGCCTTCTTTATGCGCGTTTTCCGACAGGTGGCGGCGAAAACGACGCCCACCCGGGCAGCCCTGAAACAGACCCAGCAAATGACGCGTGATGTGGTTGAGCTTGGCACCTTCGTCCAACCGCGACTGTATGTAGGGGCGAAATGCCCGTGCAGCATCCAGGCGGCTAGCGGCGGGTCCTGGTGTGCCAAACAGTTGCTCATCCACGCCCGCCAGCAGCCACGGGTTTTGATAGGCCTCACGGCCTACCATCACGCTATCTACGTGTTCGAGCTGTACCTGGCATTCCTCAAGCGTTTTAATGCCGCCGTTGATCCCGATGTGCAGCGTGGGATGCTGCTGCTTCAAGCGATGCACACGCGGGTAATTCAACGGGGGCACATCGCGGTTTTCCTTGGGCGATAAACCTTGCAGCCAGGCTTTACGGGCATGAACGGTAAACGTCTGGCAGCCCGCATCCGCCACGGTGTCAATAAAGCGTGCCAGGTCAGCATCTTCGTCCTGATCATCAACACCGATACGACATTTTACCGTCACGGGAATCGACACCGACGACTGCATGGCACGCACAGCGGCAGCGACTTTTTCCGGGTAACCCATCAGGCAGGCGCCAATCATGTTGTTCTGCACCCGGTCGCTCGGGCAGCCGACGTTCAGATTGACCTCGTCGTACCCCCACGCTTCGGCAATCGCTGCGCACTCAGCAAGCTCAGCGGCATCGCTGCCGCCAAGCTGCAAGGCTATCGGGTGCTCAACGTCGTCAAAGCCCAAAAAACGCGCACGCGGCGAACCGTGCAGGATAGCCCCGGTGGTCACCATCTCGGTATACAGCAACGCACGCCTGGTCAAGGTGCGCGCAAAGGCTCTGTAGTCCCGGGTTGTCCAGTCCATCATAGGCGCGACGGAGAAAGTTCTATCCAGCTCAGGGCGGACGGTGCCAGACTTCATGCGGGTTTGCGGTGTTGTGGTATCATTCATAACTGTTCATATTTACAGTGGTTGAGCCACGTTTTTAGCTAATTAGTGTCACAAATTTGGCACTTCGTGGCACTTTAATTTGTCACATTTCGAGGCAGTGATGGCGACGATTGTGAAGCGTCCAAAAAGGGACGGCAGTTTCTCATATCTAGCGCGTATTCGCATTGCGCGTACTGGTCAACCTGACTACTCAGAGTCCAAAACATTCCCTAAAAAGGCGATGGCCGCAGAATGGGCCAAACGACGCGAGCTCGAACTGGCTGCACCAGGTGGTGTGCTGACCGCAAAATGGAAGGGTGTCACTTTACACGATGCCATTGAGCGCTACCTGCAAGAATTTGCCGATGGGGCCGGGCGTAGTAAGCGAGCCACAATTGAGCAGCTTCGGCGCTTCCCGATCGCACGCGTCAAAATTACGGAGCTCAGCAGCGAGCAAATCATAGATCATGCTCAGATGCGGCGCCGCAGTGGCGTGAAGCCTTCGACCTCCGCCCTGGATATAACCTGGCTTGGTATCATCTTAAAAACAGCGGTCGCTGCCTGGCGTATGCCGGTGGACCTGAACGAGTTTGAGTCGGCCAAGCTGTTGCTTCGAAGCAAAGGGCTGATAAACCGCCCGGCATCTCGCGATCGGCGACCGACGCTAGAGGAGATCGAGCAGATTCGCGCTTACTTCCAGCGATCTCAGAAGATCCGGCCGAGCGCGATTATCCCCATGGAAGACATCATGGACTTTGCGATCGCCTCATCTCGACGCCAGGAGGAGATCACCCGGCTCACCTGGGATGATCTGGATACCGAAGCGATGACCTGCTGGGTGCGCGATGCAAAGCATCCGCGCAAAAAGTGGGGCAACCATAAGCGGTTCAAGCTGACGCACGAAGCGATGGCCATCATCCAGCGGCAGCCACGAATACAGGGTGAACCGCGGATTTTTCCTTACGGCGCTAAATCGATCGGCACTCGGTGGCGAGCCGCTACGACAGCAAAACGCATCGACGATCTGCGTTTTCATGACCTGCGCCATGAGGCCACGTCTCGTTTGTTCGAGGCGGGGTATGAAATCGTGGAGGTGCAGCAGTTCACGCTCCACGAAAGCTGGGATGTGCTAAAGCGTTATACGCATTTAAGGCCTGAAACTTTGCAGCTTCGTTAGCATGCATTGAAATTAGTTGTTTTTCTTATTATGCGGTGTGACTTTGTCATCAGAGCCCCATCTTCTCACATAGTCAACTGTGGGAGGTGGCTGTTTTTTCTCGTTGCTAAGATGCTTGTTAGCAACAGGCTTACTAGTAGTAGGCTTATCTTTTTCAGCCATGATTTATCTCCGAAATGTAAAATGAAACCAACAAGATAGAGGATATCCATCCACTGATTATTAAGAACCTATGGCAGTAAAATAGAGCTTCGGCTTTTTTTTCAATTACAATGCTAAGAAGCTCAATTACATCAATGTGGCATTGTATGATGTACGCTTCGCAATCTTCTTTGTCAGCTTCTGTGATGTATTCAAGCGCCACTCTATTGGCCGGTACTATAGGATAGCGGCTAATATTGATTGCTAGCATGGCATTTGACCAGCTAATTAACAGGAAAATAAAAATAAGCCCTGATAAAACGATTATAATCCAGTCAATTAGAAGCGTTGGGGAGATTAGAGGTTCTCTATTAATGCCTAGCCCAGTACCTAAAGCGGCCATTAAAACAGATAGTAACGATGTTAGCTTAATAGATTTGTCCTCAACATCTCTAAACCGTTGAAGTTCCTCTGTATAGCGTTCTTTTAAGTATGTGAGTGCTTGCTCGTTACCGACCATTTTAAGCACCTCGTTATTTTTAAGTATTCAGCATAGTTCACTCATTCACCATCTTCCAATGTTCCCTAGCTTCGGCACGTTTCTCATCAATGTACTGCGCCAGGTCGATCGCGCTGACCAGCCAGGGGCTTTTTTGTGAGTCGCCGGCGCGGTAGGCGGGTACCGGCAAGGCTTGGGCGCCGGCGCGGAATCCGGCCGTGCGAGCGGTGATGCCGAAGAATCGCGGGGCGACTTCTTCCAGGGGTAACTCGGTGCGGCCGTTGAATTCGGCGAGTAGGCCAAAGTAAGTGTTCATTGGTGCCTCCTGGGCGCTGCTTCCACTTCATGAAGCGTTGGCGAATGCGGCGGAACATGGCCGCCGCGGTTGGGTTGTGATCCAGCTCCGCCCGGCTTTGGATCTGGCAGGCGGCGCAGAGCCAGTCGCGGGCGTCGTCGGCGTTGTGCGTGCCGTCGGGTAATTGGGCCTCGGTGAGGCCCTGTTTGTGGCGGCGGCGTTTGTCCAGGTAGCCCTGAAAGGTGCGATCCTGGCAGAGCATGGCGGCTTGCCTGGCCAGCTTGCCGCCTTTGACCTGTTCAGCGCACATGCCGCCTCCGTTGCTCGCGTATGCCCTGGCACTCTATGCAGGTGGTGGCCCAGGGCGCCGCCTCGCGTCGGGCGGATGGGATCTCGTAGCCGCAGTCTTCGCAGTCCGGATCGGTGGCGGGAATGTATACCGCGTTGCGGCTGGCCAGCGCCGCTTCCATGCGGCGCTCCATGGTGTCGGTGGCGATGTCGGCGTTATCAGCCATCGTTCACCTCCTGGGCTTTGAAGCGGTAGATTGGTGTGACGCTGGGGCAGCGGGTCACGGTGATGGTGTTGTCGTTGAAGGTGTCTTCCACCACGTCGCCGTCGTTGATGACGATCAGGTGCTCCATATCCTCGATAGGGTTTTCCGAGAGCGCGGTGAGCGTTTCGTGAGGCAACGTTTTCAGCGTGTTGAAGGCCTCAAGCTTGGCTTCTTGAAGCTCGCGCTCGGTTTGCTGGTACGCCCGCCGGTGCTGATTGGCGATGCTCGTTAACCGGCTGATACGGGTCAGGGCGTTGTAAATGGCGTTATCTTGAAAGGTCATGATGATTAGCTCCTTCATTGTTGAAACACCCAGCACTTCACGCTGCCGCCGTGGAGGCGGACGCGGGAGTTCACGGTGCGGTTGGAATCCACAAACTTGCGGGTCTTGCTGCTCTTCAGGTACCGCTTCAGCTCGCGCATTTCCGGCGTGCGCAGCTTGTATTCGGCGCAGGTGCGCTCGAAATCCTTCAGGTTGATGGCGATCAAGTCGCTGCCCTTGCCGTAGTGGTTCAGCACGGGCTCGTCGCGCAGGCCCTCGATGTAGTCGACGGCCTCCCAGAATTCGGCGACCAGGGGATGGTCGGCATTGATGGACTGCTGACGCTCGCGGGCCATCTGTTGGATGTGGCCCATGGCCACGGTGATGGTCTGCTCGTCGAACAGGTCGAGCCCTTCCGGCCCCAGGCACTCGACCAGGGCCATCAGCTGGCCGTGGCACTTGGCGATGCGCAGCACCTTGATATCTGGGTCGTCGCCCAGCTGGTTGGCGAACCGGCGGGCGCGCTGGGTGATTAAGGCCAGCAGCGCGGCCTCGCGCTGGGCGACCTCAAGGGCAAACTGGCTGATGTGCTCGAGCTCGGCTTTTTCCAACGCCTCGGCCATGGCCTTGGTGTCTTTGTTTTGGCCTTCCCGGGAGAAGTGCAGGTGGCAGATCCGCGTTTGGATCGCCTCACCCGCCTGCACCGGCGCGTTCTGGCTGATGACGATGCTGCCGCGAAAGGGTGGCTCGTAGGTGTCGTTACCGCTGTTCTTCACGCCCCGGGCACGGATCGAGCGGCCGTTGAAGGCGGTCTTGAGCTCGTCCCAGTCGAACTGCTTTTGCTTGGCCCCGCCTTCCTGCTCGCGGTCGGACTCGATCAGCACCACCGGCAGGTTGCTCACCTGGGCGAAGTTGCGCGAGCGGGCGGGCATGGTCGCCTTGCTGGGGTCAAAGCCCTCGTAGTCGCGGCGGCCGCACAGCTTCCAAAGAAACTCGATCAGCGTGGATTTACCGGCGCCTGCTTCGCCGACGATCTCCAGAAAAGGGAAGCTGCCCATCTCGGCGCGGATCTGCTCGGCCAGCAGGCTGCCCATCCAGTAGCCCAGGGCCACCACGCCCCGAGGGCCGAACGCGCCGAGCAACTGTGGAATCCAGTCGGTACTGAACGCTTTGCGATCTGGGTTGATGTGCAGCGCCACGGACTGGCTGAGGGTTTTCAGTTGGCGGCGGGGGCCGAGCTCGAAAAAGTCCTCGCTGTTGATGGGAACCACACGGCCACCAGCCACAGCGAGATCACCGAACACATAGGCACCGTGGTCTTTGCTGTAGCCGATGAAGTCGATGGTCTCGACGGTTTTGATGTTGCCGATCTGATCCTGCAGCAGCTGGTCGAGCTGTTGACTGGTACCGGTCCACACTGCGCCGGGGGCCACGCCCAGCAGGCGCTTTTTGTACTCGCTGGCACTGGCCAGCTGGCCACCGCTGAAGGTGTTCTTGATCGGCGGGCGACCGTCGGGGAATTCCACGCGGTAGTAGTACCAGCTCTCATCGGTGACCGCGTTGGCCTGGTAATACAGCGCCGTGGGGTAACAGGTGCAGATCCGCTTCACGCTGCCCGCTTGCTCCAGGGCGGCGTCACGCATCGCCGGGTCGAGCTGTTCCTGGTCGTGGCCATCCGCTCCATCGGCACGCAGGGCACGGTCGAAGGCGTCCATGTCCAGCTTCCACCACCACACCTGGCGTTTGAACTCGAACCAGAACTCCCGCTGCTCGCGGCGCTTGTACATCAGCAGCGCCTTGGTCATGGCGGTCGGTGCTAACAGCAGGTCGCCGTGGTAGCGGTAGGTCTCGCGGTCGGCATCATTAAGCTCGCCGCGCTGGTGGGCATCGTTCCAGTCGTGGCCACCGTGGGGAATCTGCGCGGCGTGGCACTCCCAGCCAGCCGCCCGGGCACGTTTAACGTGCTTGAGCGTGGCGTTGTGGCCAGCGCGGTTGTTATCCAGCGCCCACACCAGCGCCGGGCGGCTGGTGCCTGCGTGATGGGCTGCGTCCGCCAGGGCTTTGAGCGCTTCATCGGGGTAGTTACCGCAGCTCATGGCGGACACAGCGGCGATGCCGTGGTGGTACAGGGCGATGGCATCGAAGATGCCTTCCACGATCCACACCTCGCCGGCGGCAACCAGGTCGTTAAGCGTCAGCGCGGGCGGACACCACCACTGGCCCTTATAGCGGCCCACGAAGTTGGCTTTCTGCTTGCCGAAGCGCTCCGGGTTATCCAGCAGGCGCTCCCAGTAAGCGCCGCCGGGCAGGGCGAAGCGCACCGTGGCGGTGCCGCCGATCTCCGGCTTCCAGTAGCTCTCTTGCGTGTACCAGCCCTGAATGCGGGCAAGCTCAAAGCCCCGGCCATCGCGCAGGTAGCCATCCGCCACCGGCGTGGCGGAGGCGGGCTGTTCCCCCGTTTTGGGGCTGTAGCGTTCGCTCCAGGAGCGGAACAGGTCAGGGAACAGCGCTTTCACGTGCAGCTGCGCGCCGCAGTTGTTCTCCCGGCCACATTTCAGCATCCACGGCGCGTCGGCATTGATATACGCCTCGCGCTTCCCGCACTCCGGGCAGCGCACCCGTTGCAGGTAGGGGCCGCGCTCAATGGCCTCAAAATCGCTTATCAAGCGCGTAACAATGTCCTGGCGCAGCGATGGATTCACGCTCGCCTCCTTAGTTTCAGAGTCATTGGCTGGGCCGGTCAGGCGTTTACGATGCCTGTTGCGCCTGCTTGATCGCTTGTTGAAGCAACCTGGGCGTAAACGGCAGATCCACCTGGGCGTTGGGGCTGTCGCTGGGTGTCAGCGTGTTGCACACTTCGATGCGCGCTTTGCCCCGAAACCCACAGTCTTCATTGCGGCATTCCACGACCGCCTCGCGGTACACCGGTGTTAGCCCCTGGCTTTTGCGAATGCGCAGGTTGTGGCCACAGTGCGGGCAGGGAAGGCGGTGTTTGCTGGTCATCGTCATCAGTGTTTTCTCTCAATGGGGTAAAGGGCGCGGCCTCGGCCGGTGAGTCCTTGGGTGCCTTTGCGCAAGCGGCGACGCATCAGCCACTCGGCGGCTTCGTCCAGGCTCGATAAGTTCTGCTGGTCGCATACCTGCTGCAGCACGTCCTCTAGCTGCTCATTCAGCGGAAGGCGTAATTCGCCGCGGGCCGGTTGGTCAGCCATACATCAGTGCTCCTTGGGGTCCTCAAAAAGACCTGCCTTTACGACGCCTCTTGAGGCACATTGCTAACGGAGAGATCAGCAACGCCCAGCGTCTCCAGTGCTTCTTTCAGCACCAGTTGACGTAGCAGCGAGGCTCGGTCGATGCCGGTGTAATCCACCAGGGCATCGATCAGTCGGGCCTCGTACTGATCCAAATTGAGAGCGGCGTAACGAGAGCGCACACGTTTGGGGTCCTGGTACATGGCAAACATCCTTATGCAAGGCAGCGGGTCGTCATTCGGCACTGAGGGTGTCTTGGTCGTACTGCTCGATACCGCGCAGCATGAGCATGCGAGCGGTGGCCGACAGCGTGCGCATTTCCAGCTGGGCGATACGCTTCAGGTCGTCGCGCTCGTTCTCGGTTACGTGGGCCATGATTGGGCAGTTACACCCCTTGGGGGCATAAATTGCCTTTGGGGTAATGGAGTTAGGGCGGTTCATGGGTTAGGCTTCCTTAACAAAGTGAAAGACAATGCGAACCAGTGGTTAGCGCTGGTACAGGCGAATCAGCTTGCGTTGCACGAAGTGCTCATCCAGGTGGGTGCGCAACGCTTCCAGCGCGTGTTCCCGCTGAATGTCGGAATGCTGGCCGTTGGCGATCAACGTGGCCGCCAGTTGGCCTACCGCCTCGGCGGTGGTGCGCTCTTCCAGCGCCTCAATTTCCGCCAGCGGGTTGAGCGTTTGGCTACCGCCGCCGGTGGCCAGCTGCAGCAACTGGCGAGTGCGTTGCGGGCAACGCTCCAGCTCAACGGTGACGCCGCGATAGGTCACGGTTTTGGGGTGAAGCGGTGTAGGTTTGGCAGGTGTGGCCATGGCAGTGGCTCCCTAGCTATGTGTTGTGATCTGAAAGACATCGATAGAATGGTTCACAAAAATGAACCTGTCAATAAGGATGGTTCATAAAAATGAACATTGGCGAGCGCCTGAAAGAAGAACGCGAGCGGATTGGGTTGAGCCAAACGGCTCTGGCCCAGATCGGTGGCGTGGGTAAAACGACACAAATTAAATATGAGAAAGGCGCTAGCAGCCCTGATTCTGCGTACTTGTCGGCAGTGTCAGACGAAGGCGTTGATATCTTTTATGTGCTCAAGGGCCATCGTTCAGGCACACCCAACGCGCAACCATTGGGGTTGCCGTTAAGTGAACCATCGCCGGATCTTTCGCCGGTGAAGATGTACGACATCGAAGCCGCGGCCGGGGCAGGGCGCAGCTTTGAAGGCGAGCCAGTGCAAACCACGCTGTACTTTTCCACGGCAGAGCTTTCCGACCAGGGGCTGGACCCGGCCCAGGTGGTCGGCGTGAAAGTGCGCGGCGATTCGATGCTCGGCACGCTGGACGATGGTGATTGGGTATTGGTGGATCGCAGCAACCGCGACCCGAAACAGGAAGGCGTGTTTTTACTACTGGTGAGCGGGGAAAGACGGATCAAGCGGGTACAGCGCCTGGCGGGCGGCGCGCTGTATCTGATCAGCGACAACGACCACTACCAGCCGGAGATGATCAAGCCGCAGGATATGCACGATGTGGAGATTCTGGGGCGGTGTGAGATTCGGATTGGGCGGGTTGTGTGAAGTCGTTAAGTATTTCAATTATGTTTATATAAAAAGGGGGTTTTATGACCAGTTCTCCTCATCCTAAAGAAATTAATACTAACCAACTATTTTTTGATCCTGAAAATCCGCGTTTTCCTAGAGAAATATCATCTGGTGAAGAAAGCATTATTTTAGAAAAAATGATACGTGATGAGCGTGTAGCTGAAATAATGCAAAGTATTGGAGTTCAAGGTTATTTTGCTGGTGAGCCTCTTTTGGTAGCCCAAATAGATGATAGTGATCAATACTATGTGGTTGAAGGGAATCGCCGTTTAGCTGCGTTGAAATTACTCAATGGTGAGCTTGCGATACCTAAAAGGTTGAAAACAATAATTTCTATTGTTGAAGAAGCTGAACAAAAGCCAGAAAAAGTGCCATGCATCGTATTCTCGGAAAGAAGGGAGATTTTAAGGTATTTAGGGTTTAGACATATTACGGGAATAAAAGCATGGGGTCCTTTAGCTAAAGCTAGATATTTGAAACAATTGAGAGAAGATATTTACGCTGATGAACCAGAAGATCAGCAGTTAAAAATGTTAGCTAAAGAAATTGGAAGTAGGTCTGATTACGTTGGTACCATGCTAACTGGCTTAGAGCTTTATGATAAAGCTAGAGAGCAAGAGTTTTTTCATCTGCCCGGCGTTAATGAGAAAAGTATAGAGTTTACGTTGCTAACCACTTCAATTGGCTATAGAAATATATCTGATTATTTGGGGTTGGATAGTAAGGTTGATACTTTTTGCGAAAATGTCGATGATGATAAGCTGAGAGATATATTTTCTTGGATCTACTCTCAAGATCAGCAAGGGAATACAATAGTGTCTGACTCTAGGAAGCTCAAAGACCTTTCCGCGGTAGTTGCAAATCCTGACGCAGTCGCTAATTTAAAGAAAAAAGGTGATCTTAATGAAGCATTTCTAATGACAGAAGGTCCTCAGGTTGCTTTCTCACAAATGCTAGAGGCAGCTAAAAAGAAACTTAATTTGGCCTATGAGACGCTTCCATCTGTCGGTGAGGTTGACCAGAGTCATAGAGATGAAATACAAAGCATATTTGATTTATCTAAGAGTATTCGTTCTGTAATCCAGGGGCGGCTTGACGATGAGTAAAGAGATTTTCACTAAGTTGTCGTTGTTACCTCGTTTGTCAGATGTTTTCGTATGGTGTGACTATATTGAACTTCGTTGTTTAGTGCACCCTGATAAAAGTTTTTCACGTTCTGACTTAATGGAAACCCAGGAGGAAATGACCGATACAAGAGATGATGCAGACGATATATCGGACGAAGAATTTGCTGATGACTTGGGCTTAGATATAAATGAGTTTGAACACGATGAAATATATCACTCTGTCCCGATTGTAAATGATCGCCTACATCAGAAAACTTATGAAAGATTTCTTCACTTAAAAAGCAGATTGCGTAATTTTGGTGAAGATCTTTATCCATTCTATTTTGATGATGAATTGCAGGCAATATATTTAAAAGAAGATCTTACTGAATGGCATTATTTTTATATACAGCTTTTAATATCTTCCGCACTTCGATATTGCCCTCGGTCTCGTCGCCATGAGCTGACTGGTCCATTTGAAGAAGTCAGTCTTGAGATTTTTAAATGTTTGATGCCAAAAGGGTGGATGGTTTATCCGTTTGGAAAAGATAAATCGAGTAGATACAGTGGACATCTTTATGACAAACTTTTACTGCTAGCTAATGATGTAAGAGGAGAGCTATCAGCTAAAAGAAGTCACTTTAGCGATAGAGATTATGGTGATGGTGGACTCGACTTGGTCGCTTGGCACCCTATGTCTGATGAACGAAACCTCATACCTATGGCATTTGCTCAATGTGGATGTACTGCGGAAGAATTTGGTATGAAGATGTTGGAAGCTTCTCCTGGCAAGCTTGGTCTGCATCTAAGAGTCGGTTACGCATGGGCTTGTTATTACTTTATGCCACAGTCTATGTTGACGAACGATGGAAAGGATTGGCTAAAGTACTCCGATTTCTCACCGTCGATTGTAGTAGATCGTTTTAGGATTATGAGAATTGCAAAGCAGTACCAGCTTGATATTCAAGAAGTTTTAAAGACAGAAACGATAAGCGAAGCACTTTCGACTTCCTTTCATTAATCCCAGATATCTGGCAATGACTCGGCCACCGCTTCAAAGAGAGGCGGTGGTACAGCATTTCCTACCACTTTGTATCGCATGCTCATGCTTCCGTATTTATGCTCTGGAAACATTAGGTCGCCAAAGCCTTGCAGCTTAGCGGCCTCCCGGTAACTGAAGCGGCGTGCTGGCCCATCGTGCGCGAAACGCCAAACGTTATGCTCAAGCTTTTCTAGCGGCGGGCTCATTGGATGAAGCGGCATATGCCGAGGATTAGCCACAATCGTTTTTGACTGATCTGCCCATTCGTTACGCCGGTTTCTTGATAAGTAGTACCAGTGGAAGTCTAGGTCGTAGAACTCGCCTTCTGGCCATTCGGGCATTCCACCGATGGCGTCATGAATTGTCTTTTTTGGAGTGCCGCCCAGCACGCCATGGGTTGGCTGTGGGAATTCATACTCAATACCAAAGTCGTCTCGTATACCGACGATGAAAATCCGCTTACGTTCTTGGGCAACGCCGAAGTCGGCTGCATTAAGCACTTGGAATGAAACGTTGTAACCAGCTTCAGTAAATACCCGCTCCTGGTCCTGGAGGAGGTAGGCGTAATTTTTACGCACCATGCCAGATACATTCTCAACAATGAATGCCTTGGGCCGTATCTGCCTCAGCGCGCGTGCAAATTCAAGATACAGCGTGTTGATTTTTCTGTTAGCGTCGCGAACGCCGCCTTGACTGAATCCTTGACAGGGGTAGCAGCCAACCAATAACTCAGCATCTGGAAAATTTTCTATTTTGCTGATGTCGCCTAAGCGGTAGTCAGTCTCTGGGTGGTTGTGCTCATATACTGCCTGCGCGTATGCCAACACATCGTTGGCCATCAGCACATCAAAGCCAGCATTGATGATGCCAGCGTCTGAGCCTCCGCAACCTGAGAAAAGTGACACTGCTGTTGGCATGACGTTACCTTAAACCTTAATTCCCTCTCGGGATGGATGTTCTTGAAAGGGTGGGATTCTAACGTCTCTTGGCCGAGTAGGCACACCCTCGTTGCGTTATTTCTTTATTTCATGATTGAAACACATTTTAATACCTCGCTGCCTTCATGGCCAGGCTGATTTTTTAGCCGCCACCTCATCCGTGTACGCCCGCATCAGCTCATCCCAGTTCGTCGTGTAACGGGGGCTGCGGTGGGCGCAGCGTAGGTGCCAGGGGGCGTTCTTTTCCGGTAGCCCCAGGCGGACTGTACCCTTTCCCATCTTCTCGTTGAGCGCGTCCATGGTGGCCATTAGCTTGTGGCTGCGCTGGCGTTCTTCTTCCGTTTGCGGGGTGTCCATCAGGCTGAGCTGCTGGCGATTTTCGTCGGTCAGGTCGAGCATCATCACGCCTGCCTTCTTGTAGCCATATTTGGGCCGGTAGATCTTGCGTAGCGCCTCCTGGGCGGCGTGGAGAATGTCGCGAGTGTCCTGGCTCGGGCGCTCCATTTCCACCACTAGGCTGGGCGAGTATTGAGGCAGGTCGGGCCGGAAGCGGTCGGTTTTGAGAAACACCAACACGGCGCGGGCGAGGCTTTGCTGTTCGCGTAGCTTTTCGGCGCCGCGTTGGGCGTGCTGGCGAATGGCGCCCTGTAGGTCTTGCAGGTGCGGCGTGGGGCGGCCGAACGATCGGCTGGTCATGATGCGCTTCTTGGGTTCGTGCAGGTCGTTCATTTCCAAGCAGCTGATGCCGCGCAGCTCCAGTACCGTGCGCTCCATGTTCACCGAGAACTTGCGCCGCAGGCGCTTGGCGTCGGCCTCGCGGAGATCCCAGGCGGTTTTGATGCCGAGGATCTGCAGGCGCTCGTTCAGGCGGCGGCCAATGCCCCATACATCGCCTACCTCGATCTGTTGCAGCAGGTGTTTGGCCTCGTCGCTATCCGCATGGAAGATACACACGCCCGGGTAGCCGGGGTGCTTTTTGGCGATGCGGTTGGCCAGCTTGGCCAGGGTGTGGGTTGCCGCCACGCCCACGCACACAGGAATGCCGGTGTAGCGGTGGATTTTCCAGTGCAGGCTCTTGGCATGTTCCAGCAGCGCCTCGGGCGTGAAGCCGTCCATGCGCACGAACATCTCATCGATGGAGTAGGGCTCCACGCCAGCGGTTTCCTGCTCGAGGGTGGCTTGTACGCGATGGGACATATCGCCGTAGAGCTCGTAATTGGATGAGTAGAGAATAACCTCGCCGCGGTCCACCAGGTGGCGGACATGGTGCGCCGGGGTGCCCATCTCCACGCCCATGGCTTTCAGCTCGTTGGACCGGGCCACGATGCAACCGTCGTTGTTGGACATGATGCCCACGGCGCGGCCGTTGAGCCTGGGATTGAACACCCGCTCGCAGCTCACGTAGAAGTTGTTGCAGTCCACCAGCCCGATCATTTTTGCCTCCTGATACTTGTGTAAGACTGCTTATTTATACAGTATTGGCTACAGGGAAAGCGACAGGCAAACGCTAATGTACGTCGCCAAACATCGAGCAAGCACAGGGGGAGAGAATGCGAGTGACTTACTTGGGGCCAGCCGTGGTGGGCATTGATCATCCGGCGGTAGCGGAAATGGACAGGCGAAAATTTACCCCGAGCTGTTTTCTGGTGGAGATTAGCGAGGAAGCGCATCCAGGCGGGCCGTTGATGGAAGGCGACGTGCTGGTGGTGGACGAAGCGCGCTCGCTTGGCCACGCCGATCTGGTGGTGGCTGAGATAGAAGGCGAGTACCGACTGTTTAAATCCCATCGCGCTGGTAGCCGTTGCCGGTTGTTGCCACCCAACGGCGGGCAGGGCTACTTTGTGAACGCGCAGCAGTTCAAGGGGGTGGTGGTCAGGCAGGCGAGGTGCTGGGCCGTGTAAGCGATTTCTTACACGCGCTGTGGGTAATGGCTTACATCATCCTGAGAAGAAATTTGCCACTCTGAGGGTGTCGCCTTGAAGCACGCGGGACGGAATCCGGCTCGTCAGAAGGATGCGGCATTAAGAACCCCCGGCCATGGAATGGCTGGGGAGTTCCAATAAAACAGTGAATAATAGATATTTACTATATTGAGTTGGTATAGTTTATGAAATCGTTATAAGTTTCAACAAGTAAGGCTATTGTAGATGCTGCGGGGTCGTTGAAATGTATATTTCCTTCATTATCCTGCCATGTTGTTAAATCAACAATGCATGGGGTACTGTCATAACCCTTAGGTAGTTGTGAGTCCAGTACATTGAAAATACGTATTATTTCTTGCTGCCGTAGCTGTAATCCTTCCTCATAGCACCAGTCGCTAGACCTATTATTCCACTGGTTTGCGATGGATTTTCGACATTGATTTACTATTTCAAGTCTAAGCTCATCACTGACTATCGCAATGTTTTGAAAGTCCTTATTAAAATTTAGTAAACTAAGCTTGTTTATTGTTGTTTTCATATTTTCACAAAATCTGATTGCAGTCTTAACCTCAGTTCGCCAATCAAATCCAATATAGATAGGTTGGTTGCCAGTCCCTTTTTGTTTAATTCGCTTAATTGCTTCTTCTTTCCAACTGTATAAGAGTTCAGGTGTAAAAGAATGTTCATATCTGTCAATTTGACGATGACACATAGGGCATAGCCAAATGCCGTTAGATGCAGAATTGCGCTCGTTTTCATTTTGATTTTCATCATAGCGGGCCTGACCCGGTTTTTCGGCTTTTATATGAGCAGCATCACCTTGGTTAGGATGTCCACATGAATCATCAACTATGCCAGCATAGTTATTGCATGTTGGCCTTGAACAAAAACCGCCTACTTCGTGGCTCAACTGTCGCCGTACAGATTGGCTGAAAGGCATTGTATCCCCTAATGAATATTCTATAAGTATTGGATTGCTAGTAACTTAGCATTAGCAAAGTATTATTGCATTCCCTATGAATTCTTATCCTTTCTCTCAATAACCTCACACCTTACCTGCGTCCCAAAGCCCCCATCATTCAGCGAGTGCACCACCTCTGTCGCAAGCCATTCGGTCTCATCGATCTCCGGCTTGTAGCCCTGCGTGGTGACAGTGGCCTCGGGGGTTAGGCGCGCATCGCCACGCGCCAGGGTGAGCTCGAATTCTGCCACGCCGCGCTGGATGCGTTGCCATTCGGCGCGGGCGGCGTCCAGGGCGTCGGCTTCGGTGGCATGGGTGGGGCGCAGCTGTTTGGCGTTGTCGTCGCTGCCAGCCAGTACGGTTTGGCGCTCGGCGCTTTGGGTGTCGTTCCAGTAGGCTTTTACGCCGCTGTAGGCGTCGCGGTCGGTGATGCTGTAGCGGTGCTGGTCGCCATCGCGGCGGGTGAGGGGCACGCGGGGCATGGGGTTGCCGCTGGCGGTGAGCGCTTCGCCGGCGACGGTGAACAGCATGCGCCCGGCCTTGATGGTGGCTATGGCGTCGAACCGCTCACCCAGGCGGGTAAGGAAATTAAGATCCGACTCGTCGGTTTGGTCGATGTGGGCGATGCGTCGCTCGCCGAGCTGTGTGGCCACCACGGGCGTTAGGTCGTGCCGGGCGGCAATGGTGCTGATGATGTCGAGCAGGGTGATGTCGTGCCAGCTTTGCGTGCGTTTGCTGGGAAGCTGGCCGCGCATATCTGCCGAACGGGCGCGGAGGGTGAGCTTGTCCGGCGTGCCGCTGTGCTGCACCTCGTCTACCGTGAAGCGGCCTTTGTCCACCAGCCCTTCTTCCTCCCAGCCGAAGGCGACCTCCAGCGCCGCGCCGCGTGAGGGTAGTTCCAGCTGGCCGTCGTGATCTGAGAGGGTGATATCCAACTGGTCGGCCTCCATACCGCGCTGCTCGCGCAGGGTGAGGTTGATCAACCGGCCGTTGATGCGCGGGGTGATGTCCTGGTCGCCCAGGGTGATGCGGTAGCTGGGCCGGGGGTAGCCATTGAGAGCGTTCATGCGTAGGCCCCGGCCAAACGCGCTGCCGCCGAGAGCGTCAGGCGGCCGATAAGATCGGTGCGCTGATCGTCAACGTGCTCGAGCGTTACGACGAAGTCGATTTTCTCCGCGGCGCCGTCACGGAAAAAGTGCGTGGAGGTTTCTTCGACCCGCGTGACCACCCAGAGGCCGTATTGCCGCCCGGTGCCCTCGACCAGTGGCCAGGCGCTGCCCTGGTCGGCCATCTCACGCAGCTCATCGAGGCTGAGCCGCCCGCCGGTGAAGGTGGGTAGCAGGGTGCCAGAAAGATTAATGGTATCAGCGCCTTGGCCGATGTACTGGAACGCGGGACGATCACCCACGCGAGATTGGCTGGCGTGCCGCCATTCGGTGATCCTCTTTAGTTCCTGGTAGGGGACGGAGCGGGTTTCAAATACGAACATACCTAGGGCCATTAGCATGAGTAGATCTCTTTCAGTTGGATATTACGGCGGTTTAGCCACAGTGGTGATCGTCTTATTTGTATTCATCGCATCATTTCTAAATGAGAGTAAGACGCTTGCGATGGATATCATCATTGAAGCAAATCTCGACGGACTATTCTTATTTGTTGGTGCTGTGATTGGCGTTACGAGCAGAGGGCAGCCGTTCAAACATCGCCATGCCCAAATGTCACTACTTGCTGGTTTGGGAATGGCCATGATCGATTTCTTCCTCACTGGAATGGGAGACTCGCTGCAGGATAATGAGCTTCTTTTCCTGATCGGCAACAGTGCTGCTCTAATGTTTTACGGTCTCATGGTCCTGCTCGTTATCGGTACATACTTGGCATTCAGTCTTCCTGATCAGGATTAATCGATATCCCACAACGATGAGCGGCGCCGCGCTTGGCTCTCGCGTTGGGCGTTGGCCAGGGCCCGTTCCACTTCCTGGGCGACGTATTGGGCCAGTTGGCGTTCGTCCATGCCCTGGGCGGGCGTTACGCTGATGTTGATATCACCCATGCTGAAGCCGCTGCCCGTTTGGGCGCTGGCTTGGGTGAGCGGCGGGCGGTTATCAAACTGAATGGGCGCTGGCTGCTCGATGGCGGGCATGGCTGCAGCGGGTAGGGCAGCGGTGCCCAGGGCCAGCCCGGCACCGGCGCGGGTGACGCGTTTGGCGATCTCCTGAATACGCCTGGCGGGTTCATCACGCTGGGCGTCAAGGCCTTTGTTCAGGCCATCCACCGTGTAGCCGCCCAGCTGGGTAAACACCCGGGAGGGGCTGTTGATATCCAGCACGTCGGCAAACCAGCCTTTTACGCTACCGGCCATGTCGGTGACGCGGTTGCGCAGCTCGCCGAGTTTGCCGCTTAGCCCGCCGATGATGCCGCCGACAATAGCGTTGCCTAGAGAGCCGAACTGCTCAGGGATCTCGACCCCCAGCGCCGAGAGCGCCGTGGTAATGCCCTTGTAAAGCAGGCCCAGCGGCGACCAGTTCACCAGCAGCTTGGCCACGCCACCAATTCCGTCACTAAACGCGGCTTTGACCTGCTGCCAAAGCCCCTGGAAAAACGCCTTGATGGGTTCCCAGTAGCGATAGATGAGGTAAGCCGCCGCGGCGATCGCGGCTATGGCGATGCCGATGGGGTTGGCAAGGAAGAACATGGAGACGGCCCGAAACACGCCGCCCAGCCACATCATGGCTTTACCGGCGGTGAGCAGCTGCGGCCCCACCAGGGCCATGCCGTAGCGCACCATGGCGATGGGGCCGAGAATCGAGGCGAGCATCAGTGTCAGTGCGCCCCCGGCGGTAACCATTACGGCCAGCCCGGCGGCTACCTTGGCGAGGGTACCGGCCAGCCGTGGGTTTTCGTTGATCCAGGCGCCTACGCCACGGGTAATGGCGGTGACGCGCTGAATGAGGTCGCGCAGCGGGCCGTTGTTGGTCTCGGTGATCGAGATGCCGATTTCATCCCAGACGCTGCTGAGCGATTTGAGGTCACCGCCGATGTTATCGGCCATGGTTTTCGCCACGCGGGCGTTCTCACCAGCTGAGTTGCTGAGGATCTCGGTAAACTGCTCGATCCCGGCGCTGCCTTGCTGTGCGATTAGCTCGGCCATCCCCGCGCCGGGTTCTTCTCCGAAGATCTCTTTCAGGTAGGCGGCGCGATCGGCGTTGCCCATTTCTTCCGTGGCGCGGGCCACATCGGCGAGGATCTTGGGCACGTCGCGCAGGTTGCCCTCGGCGTCCTTGGCGTTGACGCCCAGGTCTGCCAGTGCCCCGGCGGCGGCGCTGGTGGGGGCGGACAAGCGCGTGACCATGGCGCGCAGCGTGGTGCCCGCCTGGCTGGCCTGAATGCCCACGTTACCCAACAGGCCCGCCATGGCGGCGGATTGTTCCAGCGACATGTTCATGGCGCGGGCCTGGGGGGCGACGTACTTCATCGACTGGCCGAGCATTTCCAGGTCCACATTGGCCCGGGTGGTGGTGGCGGTGAGCACGTCGCCCACGCGGCCCATCTGGTCGGGGTCGAGACCAAAGCCGGAGAGAATATTGGAGGAGATATCCGCCGTGCGGCCGAGATCCGTGCGGTTGGCCAGGGCGAGGTTGAGCATGTCCGGCATGGCGGCCTGGATCGCCTCCGGACCAAACCCGGCCATGGCCAGGTAGCCTTGCGCGTCGGCGGATTGCCCGGCACTGAACGCGGTGGAGGCCCCCAGCTCCCGCGCCTGCTGGCGTAGCGCCTGGAAGCGTTCGTCGTCTGCGTCCATGCGAGTCAGCGCCTGCACGCGAGACATCGACTCGCCATAGGCCACACCAGGGGAAAGCAGGCGTGCCCCGGCATACAGGGCCGCACCGCCGCTGGCCGCCATGCCCGCGCCGGTACCGGCCATGTTGTTGCGCATGCTCATGGCGCGGTCGTACTGGCCGCGTGCGCGGGCGGCGTTACGCTGCTGCTCAGCCAGCCGCTTCAGCCGTTGCCGCTGCTCATCCACCACGGTGTTGGCCTGGCGGATATCGCTGGAAAGGCGGCGCTGATCGCGGGCGAGCTGGCCGGTGCTGACGCCGTTGTCTTTCAGTGAGGTGCGCAGCCGGTGCAGCTTCTGGCGTTCGTCGTCGTAGCGCTGGGTCAGCCGGCGGGCCTGGCTGATGGCCTTTTGGCGCTCGGCGGTGAGGGCGGCGGTGTCACCCTGGTTATCTTGCATCTGCTGCGAGAGGCGGCGGATACGGTCCTGCTGCTCGCGTAGCGCGCTGGCGGTATCGGTGGATTGGCGAGACAGGGTACGAAAGGAGCTGACGTCCTTCTGCGTGGCTTGCAGCTGCTTCAGGCGGTCGCGGTTTTCGCGCATGGCCTGGGAGGCGCCCGCCGATGCGCGGTCGATGGAGCGCAGCGGGCGGGTGGCCTGGTCAACAGCGTTGAGAATTACCTGAAGTTTAAGATCGCGTGCCACGCTGGCTCCCGCTTTCCGTTGGTGTGCTGCGCTTACGCGCTCGTTCGCGCCATTCCATTAGCTCGCGCAGGCTAAAACCGGCGCAGTCCTCCGGTGACCAGTGGAAGACGATGGCGAGATCCGCCATCGCGTCTTCTACTTGCCCGGGTAGGTTTATTCGCTCTCGCCCTTGGCCCGCTTCGTCAGCAAAAAACCGGCGATTTCACCGCCGCATTGCACGAGATCTGCCGGGTCCATCTGGCGTACCTCGGCAGCGGTAAGGGAGGGGCTGGAAAGGCGCGGTACCAGCGTGATCAGCGCGTCGGTGTTCATCTGCAGCACCTCGGCCAGCGAGACGCCGCGCAGCTCGCCGGAGGTGGGTTTACGCAGGCGCAGCTCGGTGATCTCGGTTTCGCCTCGGGTGAGTGGGGTATCCAGCGTGATGGTGGAAGCGATGGCTTGGGTAACGGCAGCTTTGGTCATGGGGTCGTCCTAATGTGTGAGTGAAGTGCGGGAATGGGAGCGGTTTAAATACCTGTCTTCAAATGCCTAAGCGTTGCCGGCGACCGGCCAGGCGGTCTTCGCCGTTGACCTTGAACATGCCGTTGACCAGGTCGATCTCGATCTTGGTGGTGCCATCGATGGCCAGCTTGTAGTAGCTGAGCGTGCTGGTGACCTGGTGCTCGGTGTTCTCACCGGCCTGGGCGTCGCCCATATCGATTTCGGTGTGGCGGCCGCGCATGACCACCTCGACGGCGGAGGCGTCGTCCACGTCGTCGCGCTCGTAGCTGCCGGTCATGCGGAGCATGTCGGCGTCGATGCGGGCGGTGCCGAAGTTATCGAAGATGCTTTCGACCAGCCCGCCCACGGTCCATTGAACGGTGAGCAGGCCGTCCTGGCCCAGGTCGATGCCGACGGGGCCATCCATGCCACCGCCGCGCCATTCTTCGATCTTGCGGGTGAGGGTGGGCAGGGTGATGGCCTGCACGATGCCCTGCCAGCTGTCGCCATTGCTGAACAGATTCAGGTCTTTGAGCTTTTTGGGGAGTGCCATGGAAAATCCTTACGAAGTGGCCGCAACGCGCTCGGCGAAGTCGGCGAGGTACGAATCGGTAATGCGCTGCAGGAAGCCGAGATCCTCGAGCGGCGGCACCGGGGTGTAGTCGTAGTCGATGCGCAGCTTGCCGGCCTTGAGCGAGGTCTGGGTATTGAGCTCTTCGTTCAGCCAGGCGTTGGCATCGACGATCAGCCCGAGGTTTTTCAGCTCGCGGAATTTGGCGTTGAGGCCTTCGATGATGTCCCGGGCCAGCGAGGCATGCAGGGGCTTGTCCACCGCCCACAGGTGCGCTTCCGCCACGGTGTCGGCGATGATCTGCGCGGTGCGGGTGTAGTTCTCGAACGGGTAGAGGCTTTCCGGCCCGGCGCAGGTGCGCGAGCCCCAGAAGCGATAGCCGTTCTGGTTGATCAGCGTGGTGACATCCGCCGCATTGAGCAGGCCTGCATCGGTATTGGGCGATTGCAGATCCCAGAACACGTCTTTACTGATGCCGGTCACGCCGTTGACCACCACGTTACTCAGGGTTTTGTGCCAGCCCACGGTTTGATCAAGCTGGGCGCGCAGGCCAAGGGCAATGGCCACTGGGCAGAGGGTGGTGGTGTCGGCGTCGTCGGTATCGAACGCCTCCCACTGCGGCCAGATCGGCATCAGCTCTCGGGCGCCGAACTCATCGCGGTAAGCAATCACCTCGGACACCGTCTCGCAGCCGTGGGCGTAGAAGTAGCCGAAGGCGCGCAGCTTCTGGAGTACCGAGACCATGGCGGTGACCACCGGCTGGGTATCCAGGTACGGCACGCCGATAATGCGCGGCGTGACACCCAGCTTTTGCTTGGCGGTTAGCAGCGCCTGCAGGCCGGTGCGCTGGCCGGTTTCCGTGGTGGTGCCCGCCACGTTGGCGGTGGTGGTTTCGTCGTCCATGCCTTCTTCGACGCGCACCACGACGATGATCGGCTTGGCCTGCTGGCTAATGGCGGTAAGGGTGTCTTTCAGCGTGCCCTGGGTACCGGACTTGCCAATGGCGGTATCCACATTGGTGACCAGGGCCGGGCGGTTGAGGGGGAATGTTTTGTCATCGGCATCCGGCGCGGTGCACACCACGCCAATAACGGCGGTTGAGACCGTGCGGATGGTACGGGTGCCGTCGTTGACTTCCGCAACGCGCACGCCGTGGTGGTATTGATCGAGTGCCATGGTGGCTCCTGCGCAGGTTCACAAGAAAGGTGAATTCACGCAGGTATCGTGCGGGGTCTTGGGGCAGGGTGTTAGCAGCGCTGGGGGTGAGTGGGGCGGTTTACACTGTGGGGTGTGGTAAGGTGCGAGGAAATGATTGTTAAGGGAATGTTGGGATGGATAAAGAAGTAAAGAAGGTAAGTTATAAATGGTTAGCGATCGGAGTTGGTGTCACCGCTCTAATAGCTGTAGTGGCTTATATTTGGAATTTTTGGAGTTGGCCCCCTTCACAGAAACCAGCAGATTGGGCAGATTTTGCGACTTATATTTCGGGGACAGTGGGTGTCGCTGCGGTAGTGGCAACGCTGATAGCTTTTGTGATTACGCTGAGACAGCAGAATAGGTTGATAAATAGTCAGGGGGAAATGATCGATAAACAAGAAGAGCAGTTAGACGTCAGTAAGAATCAGTTGGCTTTGTCAAGGCAAAAAGAAAAATTGGAAATGGTTTATAGAAATTCATTTCAAGTTTTGCCAATTATGGTTGATGCATTATGTGCTAAAAGTGAAAAATCTTTTCCGTATTATGTGAGTTTTGATAAAGATAAAGGCGGTGAGTGTGTTGTTTTTTTTCAGAATTTAGCATATTTAGGCGCGGCTCGGTCTATTCATAATTTAGGCCAAGCTTTAATAGGAGAAGAAGTTACCGCCAAAGATGTAATGTTGTTCGTTGATGATTTTTACTCTGAGGTAAAAGAAATTTTTGAGTTTTCTTTTAAGCAAGTTGCTGAGAGTGATGACTTGTATTATGTGGTGGATGGGTTTCTTAAAAGGGAGGTGCAAGTCGGTGTGGATGCATGGTTTTATTTTAAATGCTATTATGCATATCGTTCTGGGCTTAATGATTTTGAATTTTGTGAAAAAGCAAAGAAGTATTTGAAGCTGAATGATAATTTTAGTGGCTACGTGCATAACTGGCATGTTTTGGGTAGAAATGTTGCTATGAAAATTAGTGAGTGATATTTCTTACGGAAAAAGCTAGTTAAAATAGTATTGTCATGAATTATTTGAGATAAGGAAACCTGTTTTGCAACGCTTAAAAAAGTTGGTTTTTATTTGTGGTGTTGTGCTGATAGCAGCTTTTGGTCCCGGCTTGTTAGAGAATGGGTTCTATTTTTCAAGTTGGCAGTCTGATTGGGTCCAGGCTTTTTCTGCAACAGTTGCAGTGATCGTGGCACTTTTACTCCCAATGTATAGGGATTACAAGAACGATAAGAAGGTCGAGTCATCAAAGAAGGATTTGGAGACCATTGCTATTTTTGCGATTTACCATGAGGCATTTAAGCTTAGAGATTTTTTTAAAACTGTGTATGGTTATCTCGAATCCAGCGAGTATGATAAACTCAAACATTACCTCTCTCAAGAGAATGAGCTAACTGGTAATGGTTATGGACGGTTTGATGTGTCCTCTGCGCTTGGTTGTAAATATGCAGCGCATTATTATATGGCTTTGACAAGTAAGATGCAGTTAAGAAGTGATGCTTTAGAGATCCTTGACTTAATAGCTCATAAAAATGAGTTTGGTGTTATTACATATAATCCTAAAAGGGCGGTTGTAGAGATAAATGAAATAGAAAGGCTGGCTAAAAAGGGAGTTAGGATTAGCGAGCTTCTTAAGAACGAGACTGAAGCAAGATCTCGCAGTATTGAGCTGTAGCGCTAGAAAAGTGATTTATGATATACGCCCGCTGAATGCGAGCGTTATATTCTCAATAGATTTTAGATAATGTTCACCAGACGACAGCCTTAATCCCCTCCCGATCCTCGGCCTTCAGCGCCACATCAATCGCGTCCTTCCGCTCCCAACTATGATCGTAAATGTCCTCGATATGAGCGAGCGCGTCCTTGGTCAGCGTGTACATCTCATTGGGGGTGAGGTAGCGGGTGACGTTTTGCTCCCCGCGAAATTTCATCACTGGCTCGGTGATTCCTTCCTCAATAGCTGATTCGGCTTTGGCGCGTAAGCCCAGCAAGTTGATTTGATCCTGAGGGCGGGTTTGCACAACGTCCGGCTCGCCAGCGATGTCTCGGGGCAGGCCTTCAGCAAAGGCTGCATCGCGGGCGGCGTCGATCTCGGCGCGTTTCTGGGTTGCAAGTTCGTTGATATCTGGCGCTGGGGGCGCTGAAAATTCGCCGTTCTCGAATCGCCAGCCGATCGCTACATTACGTCGACCATCGAATTTCTCCCAGTGCATGCTGGGGTGAAAGCGACCGGCGGGGTCGTGTTGTGTAATTTCAGCTACGTGCTTGCCATCAATTCTTGCCCACATACTTAAAACCTCACCGTAATAATGCCATTTCCACCTGCTCTCCCTGATCCTTGGAGATTTCCTCCACCTCCAGAACCATGTGTGGCCGCTTCCCCGGCGTTTGAGGCGCCGGTTGTTCCGCCTCGCCAGTAAGATGCACCACCAGTTCCCCCATAAGGTGAGAAAGCTGAAGGTGTATTGGCATTTATAGTGGCGTTAGTACCATCCCCACCGGGGATATTTATGTCTCCCCCTACTCCAGCTGGAGCTCCAGTGTTTGCACCAGTTACTAGTCTGCCCCCGATACCTCCCGGAGCCGATATTAATTCTCCGAAACTTGATGAACTGCCATTGTTGCCAGGGCCAGTTGAGATTTTCTCATCGCCACCGGCACCGATGGTGATTTCGATGGTTGAAATGCCAGTTAAATCAACCAGACCAAGACTTGTCGCCCCGGCACCACCACCTGTGCAAAAAGATCCAGATCCAGATGCACCCCCGGCACCGCCCCCAGTCACTACGACGAAAGCTTTTCGTAAACCTTGTTTAAGCACCTCGGGGACAGGCCAAGTGATAATGCCTGGTGTTTCAAAAACTGCGATGTTCTGAAAGCCGTCTGCTGCGAAATTGCCCAGCGCAGCGAGTGCCTCGGATACTTTCGTTGCATTGGGTGCCTGGGCAATGGGGACGCTGAGGATGATTTGATCATCCGTATGGGCCTCGTCGTCGTCCTCATGCTGGCGACGTTGGATATCGACATACTCTCGGGTGGCCAGCACCACTGCCGGGTCGACTTTCAGCTCCACGTTGGCGGTGTTGCTCAGGATGAGGTGCATGCGCACCACTTGATTACGGCCAGAGCCTTGCGCGAGCAGGGGCTTGTAGCTGGGCGGGCAGTTGGCTACGGCGACGAAGTCGCCATCCTCGTCTTCAATGCCCAACTCGCGTATCCACCAACCGCCAATGTTGGGCGGCAGCACTACCTCGGCGATCAGAATGCCGGGGTTATCCGGGTCGATGGATAGTTGATTGATGGCGGCGCGGTGTACCTGGTTAACCAGCTGGGTCTGGTCAGCGTCGGGTACCGGGTCGCTGCCGTTGGCATCGCCCAGCAAAAGGTGAGTGAGCTTCCAGGGCGTTTTCAGGGCATTGGCGTTGGCTTGCTTGGCTTCCCCAACGGTGGTGAGAAAACCGCCGAACGTAGAGTTTTCATCGATCATGGAGGTAGACATCCAGCGTGTCGTGGAACAAGGGGGTGAGCGCGTGCGTGGTAAGGCACTGCACGTGCAGGTCGGGCGTTTGCCAGGGCAGTACCTCGAGGGTGTCGCCATCGAACATGGCCACACCCACATGGCTGGTAACGCGGGTGCTTAGGGTGATATCCAGCCCGGTGATGTGACGGGTGAGCGGCTTGGCGTCGTCGATCAGACGCTCGAGCTCCTGGTACATGGCGTCGGTAATGCCGTTATCCAGCACGCCGATGCGCAGCGAAAACGTGCCGCGTTGGCCTGCCGGTTCGGTCTCCCACCACTGGACCACCTCGAGCAAATACCCCAGCGGCTCGACCACCCGGCGCAGCGCGCTAATGGTGCCTTTGCGCTTGTGCACCGCCCAAGAGGCGCTGACCACGTCGCGCTTGGTAGCGGTGGTCCAGGCCGGGTCCCAGCGGTCGACGCTGAGCGCCCAGGCCAGATAGGGCAGCAGATGGGCGGGGCAATCGTAGGGATTCCAGAGTTGGCGAAGTGGTACCGGGACGTCCTGAATTTCGGCCAGCGCCTGGGCGGCGGCGCGTTCCAGCGGCGTGCTGTTGGCAGGCAGCAAGGGGCGGCGTTGGTCAGTCATCGCTACCCCCGATGCGCAGGCGTTTATCCGTACAGCGCGCCGCCTGGGTGGGGCTGATGATCAGGTGCTCGGCGGGCTTGATCAGGTTGACGTGTTCGACCCCTTCTACGTGCAGCGCGGCCTTGATCGCATCGCGGTAGATGCTGACCCCCAGGCGCCGACGTTGGCGATGTTGGGCTTCAATAAAGCGCGCCAGGCGGTCATTGGCGGCGGTGAGAATCGGTTCCTGGGCGGTGTCGGCGTCGTCGTACAGCTGCAGCTCGGCGTCGATCTCATAGTCGATGATCTCGGCGGATTGCACCGTGACCCGGTCGCCCAGCGGGCGCACATCTTCCGGCGTGAGGGCGGCCTCGACGATATCAAGCAGGGGCTGGCTGGCGGTGCCGTTTCCCTCGCGAGAAAGAATGATCACCAGCGCCTCACAAGGCTCCGGCGACAGGGCGCGGGCATCGGCCACGCGGCCGTCCGCCGAGCGGGCGTGAAATTCATAGGCACCGCGTGGCCCGGCGATACTCAGGCCTTCCCACGCTTCCTGGGTGCGCAGGCGCAGGTCGGTGTTGCGCTCGTAGGTCGGCGGGATAGGCGGCGAGGCGTCTGGGTCGCCGGGATCGATCATCAGCCGTTCCACCTCATTGTTGGCGGCCAGATGATCGAGGTCTTCGTCCTCTGCGTAAGCAAGCATGACGCCGCGGGCGGCTTCATTGACGCGCTGGCGTAGCAGCAGCTCCCGGTAGGCGTTTTCTTCCAGCAATTTGACAAGCGGCTCGGATTCCAGCGTGAGCAGCTCGGTGATCGTTTCGCGCTCGTCTTCAGGGTGGAGCGCCACTAGCCGCGCTTTGCGTTCGGCGAGAATGGTTTCAAAGTCCAGCGGCTCGATCACGTTGGGCGGTGGCAACTGGGAGAGATCGATCGGCGTGCTCATTGGATGGGCACCTCCATGTCGAACGTCTCACCGGTGGCCACCTGCTGGGCGGTAATGCTGAGGGTTAACCGGCCGGGTCGCGTCGTGCTGACCTGGCGGGTGATGTGTTGCACGCGCAGGCGTGGCTCCCAGGTCATCAGTGCGACCACGGTGGCGGAGTAAACGCGCAGTACCGTGGGGCCGTTGAGCGGCTGGTCGATCAGCTCCGGCAGTAGCGAACCATAATTGCGGCGCATGACCCTCGAGCCTAGCGGGGTGGTGAGAATATCCTGCACCGACTGCGCCAGGTGTTGGCGTTCGTTCATTTGGCGGCCGGTGGTGGCGTTCATCCCGGGCATGCTATTGCACCTTGTACGTGCCGGAGGAGCTGCCACCGGTGACCGGTACGGCGGCGTTACTCTGAATTTCATCCACCACGGCATTGGCGATGGCTTCGGCCATGCGATTCACCCAGCTGTGCTGGCCCGAAGCGGTCGCGCCCTGGGCCTCCATTTCGCTAATGATTCGACCTTTTAGTTGGGATTTGCTGAGCGCCATTATTTGCCTGCCTTGACCGTTGAGCTGCCATCGCCATGCGGGTTACCGGTGAAATGGCAGATGTGCTGTTGCGTCACCACGCCGGTGCCCTGGTTGTGCTTGATCAAGGGCGCATCCACCGTGACGGTGCCGGTGGCCTTCACCTCAATGGGCCCCACGCAGTCGATAAACAGCCGATGCTTGGCATGGTCGTACTCGACTCGGGAGCCATCGGGCAGCCAACGGCCGATCACGTTGTGATTGCTGGAAGGGGCTGGATGCGCGTTTGAGCAAAGGCCGGCCAGCACCACCCCGGCAGCGGGGTCACCGCCGGGGGAGAAAATAATCACCTGCTCGCCCACCGTGGGCGGGTCCCAGTCCCGCGTGGTCCCGGCGCGTGCTTCCAGCCAGGGCAGCCAGTCGGTCAGCAGATCGCCTGCTTTGACGCGTACCCGGGCAGCGAAATGATCCACCTCGGCGATGGTGCCGGTGCGGATCAGGTTGTGGAGCAGGCGGAGAAGTTCGGGAATATTCATGCCGCTATCGTGCGGCGGCAGGCTTTGAAGGCGAAGCAGTGGCGGGTGTGAGTGGTGCGGTTTACACCGAGTCCAGATGGGTAAGCACTGAATCCAAGATCAGCTCGCGATCCAAGTGGGTAAAACCCAGCAGCTCGCGCTGGGCGTATTCCACGCGAGGGCCGTCGCGGCTGACGCGATCACGCAGGCCGTATTGGTGGGTACGCGCAATGCGGGCGATGTTGCCAAAAAAGCCGACCATGGCAGTGTCGCTGCGGGCCGTGGCCTTGAGCCACTTGGCGGTGGAGAGCTTGCTGAACATGGCGCGGCGGCGAATATGGCCTTGTTTGGCCCGCCACGTTTGCGGCTTGCGGGGGGTGTAGGGCGTGCCGTCCGGGTTGGTTTGGGCGCGGATGCGCTCGCGCTGACTGCGCCGAAGATCCCGCGCCACGCGCTGGGCGAGTACCCTGCGTTGTTTGGCATCGAGCTGAGACAGCAGCGGGCCGACCCAGTCTTCCAGGGCGTCCAGGTTATCCGCCATGCGGGCCTTCCCATTCGGCGGCCAGGGTGTAGTCGGTATCAGTCGCGCTATCGCGCATCAGCAGTTGCCAGCGGGGACTTGGGCAGCCGGTGACCTCAAAGCGTGGTAGGGCGTGGTCGATCTTGATCTGGCCGGTGTCGCAATCCACCTTGGCGAGCACCCGTTCGGTGAGTTTGACGCGCAGGGCGACGTCCACCGATTGATGGCTGAGGATCTCGGCTTCAAAACTGACCGCCTCATTGGGGTCGGCATCCGGCTGGTACTCGGCCAGCCATTGGAGCAGCGGCACAATGATGGTGTCGAGATCCGCGCTGAAGTCGGTGAGCACTAGCTGGGCGGTGAACTGGTATTCGTGGGTGAGGTTGGGGCCACGGTGAAACTCGATACTGCCTTCTTCCACAAAGGTGAGCAGCCGTTCGGGATCGTTGACAAGCGCAGGCACGGCGTTAATCAGGTGGGCGCGTAACCGGTGCAGCTTTTTCATCGGCATCCTCATGGCAGGCAATGATGGCGTCGACCTCGGCGGCGCACTGCGCCCAGGCGGTCTCGGTGCGTTCTAGCTGCAGGTGTAGCTCGCCGTTGGTTTGCGGGTTACTCGCGGGCAGGCTGCAGGGGCTGGGGGTCGCGCATTGATTGATGGTAAGCACTGGCGCCGGTGATGGCGGGGCGCTTGCGCAGGCGGATAACAGCATCAGGCAGGCGAGTGCCAGCCCAAGCGCGCAGGGCTTGGTTTTCACGTTGCAGCTCCTCGATGGTGGCAAGGCGGTTGGAGGCAGTGCGGGTGAGCGCTGCCTGCTGTTTGGCCAGGGCGCGGCGCTGCTTGGCCTGTCGGCGAGCGTTATCCCATAGCGAGTCAATGATCACCTGGTGTTGGGCTTCGCGCTGCTGGGATTCGGCCAGGCGTTGCTCGGCGAGATCGGCCCGGGACTCGGCGGCGGTGCTACGCTGCCAAAGCGCCCAGGTCACCAGGATGACTAAGCCGAGGATGACAAGCGCGGCGGTCAGGCGGGTCATGGCGTTGGCTCCTCTGTTTGCTTGGCAGCGTTCACCCCGGCCAGACACAGCTCGCGCTCCGTGGCGCGGCGGTTCACCAGCCCTTTGAGCTTGCGGCCCTGGGCGTAGACCCAGCGGGGTAGCTCCTGACAGGCGCCGCGTAGGTCGCCCTGGTTGAGTTTGCGCAGCAGGGTGGAACGGGCAAACGCGCCTTCGCCGACGTTGTAAACGAACGAGGCCAGCGCGGCCCGGGTAGGGGCTGGCAGTTTGATCTGGGCGTGGCGATCCACGACCTCAAAGGCGTGGCCGAGATCCGCCTTCAGCAGCTCGGTGCATTGCTTTTGGCTGAGCGTTTGCCCCATGCGAGCGGTGGCGGTGTGACCATAGCAGATGGTCGGAATGCCCACCGGGTCCTGATAGGCGGTGGGCTCGTAGCCTTCGTAAAACGACACCACGGCGGTGGCGATGCTGACGGCGCCGGCGGCAAGGCTGACGCCAATACGTGTTTTAAGACCCACGGCGGTTCTCCCAGTATTCACGTAGGCGGGTGATGTAGCGCGGTACCAGCAGGCCGATTTGCAGGGCGAGGTACAGCAGCGTGAGCACCGTGACCCAGTCGGCCGGGGTCATGCCGCCAACGTGCATCATCGAGACCACGGCGGGCGGGGTGGCTTTGACGCTCTCGGTGGTGATTTCAAAGGGCTGGCTCATGCGGGCCTCAAGCAGATGATGGGGTGCGCGTCAGCGGGCGCAGCAATGTATTAGTCCCACAGCCGCACGGTTTGGCGGCGTGGCGGGGCGGTGGCGTTGGGCAGCTTGACCGGTGTGCCCTGGGGCAAGGCGGGGCCGAGGTCGGCAAGGCCGGGATTGGCGGCCAGCACCTGTTCGGTAATGCCTTGGGTAAACCCCACGGCGCGGTAGCACAGGGCATCCAGGGTTTCGTTTTGGCGAGCGTGAAGCGTTTTCATATCAGCTCGACCGTGCTGTGCGGGCGGCCTTCGATCTCGCTGATCGCCCAGGCGGCATCGCGCCGGTAGCTATCGGCGGGGTCGGCAAGCTGTTCGCCGCGCTCGCGGGCGCTGTTGGTGGCGTCATAGTCGGCGTAGCGCTCTAGCAGGCTGGCATGGGCGGTGGAGAACACGGCACGGTGATACAGGCCGAGGAAAACACCGGGTGCCTGCCAAACGGGGACGGGGATGTCGTCTACCGTGGGATAACCCGCGTCGACCTTTTCCGCCTGCCAGTGGCGCAGCATGCGGTTCACCGTGGCCATGGCGGCCAGCAGTGCGCCTTCGATGCGGGCGCTGGTAATGGTGCTATCCAGCCGGTGGCGTTCGCGGAAGTCGCTGGGTGGAATGTCCGGCCAGAAGCCGTTGTTCTCGATGGTGCTTTCAGCGGTGTCGCGGGTGGTGCCTGCCGAGATAAAGCTGCTCATCGGTTCCCTCTATCAATAAAAGGGGGTGGGCGGCGTTCGAGCGGCCGCGTTAAAACGCTTGGCTCTTACGTCGCGCCCCCTGACGTCGGCGGTCGACTCGGTTGGCCGCTAGCCCTTGGGCTGCGCGGCAGCGTTCTGTTTCAGTTCCCGTTCCAGGCGTTCGAGGTCTTTCTTCACGCCAATGCGCTCGTTGAGGGTTAAGGCGCGCTCGAGCGTGGCCTGGGCGTTTTCCAGCTGGCCATTGGTGCGTTGGGCGTAACCCAGGGCCTTGTGGAGCTTGGCGCGGATCTGGTCGTGCATGTCCGCCTCGCGGGTGAGTGCTTCGACGCTGACCAGGTGCTCGAGGAGGGCGACCGTATTGGCGTCTTCGTCGTCCAGCTGTTTGAGGGCCTGGTCGGCGACTTCCTCAGCGATGATGGCGGCGGTACCACGCTCGAACTGATCCGGCGGGGTGAGGCCGTGGGAAATCGCGTAGTGGGCGATCGCAATGGCCCCGGCAAGGTCGCCGGCGTCAATACGCCAGAGCATGACGCGCATCAGCACGTCGTCCTGGGCGCCTTTGCCCGCTTCCAGCACCCCGGTGACATACTCGGCGTACTTGGGCAGGATCTCGCGCTTGATCTCGGCCTTGCGCTCCATCGACTGGGTGGATTTAAGGCGGCGGTAGTCTTCAAACAGGGCGGCCTGCATGAGCTCGTAGGCATCGCCCTGCATGGGTTGGTCGCCCGCATCAGCGGCCGCCTGGGCGGCGCTGACGCGTTCAAAGTGTCGGCGAGCTGGGCTGGTCATCGGTTCTCCCTTAGCCGTTGAGGGCTTTGTCAGACAGCTCGATGTTCTCGACCATGCAGCCCGCGCCGAAGTCTTCCACCACGTAGTCGTCGTTGGAGGACTCGTAGTTTTCGACGCGATTACGCTTGGGGTTCTCTGTGACGTAACGGCGGCGAGCGCCGTTCTGCCAGTAGATCGAGAGGTTATCCAGGGTGGTGACCATCAGCGCGTTGTCGGGGAAAAAGGGCAAGTCCATGCCTTGTAGCCCGCCGATGCGCTTCTGGCTGATCACCAGGTCGGCGGCCAGCTGCTCGGAAGGCGGCAACTGGTTCAGCAGCGGGAAATATTTATCCGACATGAGATTGCGGCCGAGAATCACCACTAGCCCCGGTAAGCGGCGGAACCACGGGGCAATCATGCTGTTCACCACGTCGTAGACCAGGGCATCCAGGGTGGCGTAGTCGCCGACGATGCCCGGTTCGGTTTCGTTGGGCGTTGGGTCGATCAGCACTTTGCCGTTGGTCTTGCCGCCCTGCATCACTCGCGCCGGGGACTGGGTGCGGTAGTGCTCAAGCCAGCCAATATTCACGTCTTCAAGCATTGGATTGGCGGCAGGGTCGGTTTGGCTGGCGGCCGAGGTGCCGTTGAAGCCGATCATCATTCGATCCAGCGCCTGCTGGCGAACAATCACATCGCGGACCATGGCCTGGAAGTTGGGGAACTTGGCCCAGGCGTCCAGCTTGGCGTAGCTCAGGTGGGTGTCGAATTCGGTCATTCGGCACTCGTAGCCTTGAGCGTCCAACGTGGTGAGATCGCGAGTTTTGCGATCCTGGTTGTTGACGTTGGTGCGGGCGGCGATGGGGCCGGTAACACCCAGGGTGAGTTTTTCGCCTTTCAGCTCATCCACGCCCACCATGTTGATGCGCGAGAGGAAGTCGCTTGATTCCTGAATGCGCTTTTCCAGCCGCTGCTGAATGGTCGGATCGACGGCGAATTTCTGGGTGGCGTCCGGGACGCCGTTGAGCTTCGCCACCTGGCTGGCGAAGTTGTTGAAGTGCTTGCGGGTATCGTTGCGCATGGGCGTTGGCGTCTCTTAGCAGTCGGTTTCGATGGTGCCGTCGTTGCCGGTAGCGGGCGTGCGCGGCGAGCGGGTTGGGGTGTTGTCGAGCTGGGTGTAAAGCGCGTCGAACTCTTGCTTCAGCGTGTCGTGGGCGCTTTTGAGCTCGTTGAAAGCGGCCTGGGTGGGGCGCTTTTCGAGCGCTTCGCTCAGGGCCTGATGTTTTTCCACGAACAGGCCCAGGGTGTCTTCCAGGTCGGCCCGGAAGGCAGCAAACCCGGCGGCGGTCTTGGCATCCTGCTTTTTGAACAGCGCCTTGACGCGCTCGGCCAGCGTTGGGCCTTGCTCTTGCTGTTCTTCGCTGAAGGAGAGGTCGACTTCTACCGCCTCGGAGAAGACGTTATCCGGGCGTTGCTTGCGGGCGGCCAGCGGGGAGTTTTTGCCTTCCTGCGCGCTGAACTTGAGCATCGAGGTACCCAGCGAGGCGGGCGAGTCGGTGACCGCCAGACCCACCAGGTAGGGTTCGCCTGAACCCGCAAAGTCGAGGTCGACTTCCATGGAGGTGTAGATTTTCTGGCGCTTCTCGACCATGGCCTTGAGGTCGTCGGTAGGGTCGATCTCGGCGAACAGACCCAGCTTGCCGTCGTCATCTTCTTCGGCCTTGAGCGCGGTGACATCGCCATAGGCTTTGAAGGGGCCGTCCGGCAGGATGCCTTTCATGTGCTCCATGTTGATCCGGCAGCCGTACTTGGCGGGGTCAAAATTGGCGGCCATTTGGGTGAGCCATTCGGCGCTGATGTTGCGGCCATCGGTGGTGGCGCCTTCGGTTGCAATGCGATGCCAGGGCATGGGCGGGCCTCGGTGTCTGAAAAAGGGTCTGGGCGTTTTGGTTGCCGTCAGGTTCCGCGCACATGCCTTTGCGCTCAACACGTTACGGGTGTGAGTAGGGCGACTTACACCGAGCGGGGCAATCGTCGGCTCGCCTGCGCGGGTACGCTGGCGGCATGACGCCTCAAGCCCACATCGACGACGATCACTACCGCTTATCTGCCCGCCATCTCTATTGGATGGGGTGGCGGATTGCGCGTATTGCCGAGTTTTTGGAGCTGCCCCGGGCCACCGTGGATTCGTGGAAAAAGCGCGATGCCTGGGACGACGCCACGCCGACCCAGCGGGTGGAAGGGGCGCTGGAAGCGCGCCTGGTGCAGCTGATCTGGAAGGATCAAAAGGAAGGCAAGGACTTCAAGGAGATCGAC
Source organism: Halomonas sp. 5021 (assembly GCF_036663435.1). Lineage (NCBI taxonomy): Bacteria > Pseudomonadati > Pseudomonadota > Gammaproteobacteria > Oceanospirillales > Halomonadaceae > Halomonas > Halomonas sp. 5021. Next base: position 16,334 of record NZ_JAXOVU010000008.1, on the reverse strand, counting down.
CTGCTGGGCCGCCAGATCGAGCGGCTCGCCCGGGTGCACAAGTACCAGGGCAGCGGCAAGGAAGCCGACCTGAACCCCAACATCGAGCGCCGCAACGAAGCGCCCAAGAAGAAGCCCGCCCGTAACGATGTGGGTGATGAAGGGGTGATTCAGATTGTCGAGGCGTTCGAGGCTTCGCTGTTTGATTACCAGCGCGGCTGGTACCGGGCGGGGCAGCATGAGCGCATCCGTAACCTGCTCAAGTCGCGGCAGATCGGGGCGACCTGGTATTTCGCCCGGGAAGCGATCGCCGATGCCCTCGAGACCGGCAAGAACAAGATCTTCATGAGCGCGAGCAAGGCGCAGGCGCATATCTTCCGGCACTACATCGTGCAGTTCGTGAAGGAAGTCACCGGCGTTGAGCTCAAGGGCGACCCGATCATTCTGGCCAATGGCGCCGAGCTGCACTTTTTGGGTACCAACGCCAAGACGGCGCAGGGCTACCACGGCGATACCTACCTGGACGAATACTTCTGGATTCATGGTTTCGAGACGTTCCGCAAGGTGACGTCGGGTATGGCCATGCATAAGAAGTGGAAGCAGACCTACTTCAGCACGCCATCCTCCGTGGCCCATGAGGCTTACCCGTTCTGGACCGGTGACCGGTTCAATAAACGCCAGAAGAAAGCCGACCGGGTGAAGATCGATGTCAGCCACGCGGCCTTGAAGAACGGGGCGCGGGGGCCGGATGGCCAGTGGCGGCAGATCGTGACCATTGAAGATGCCATCGCCGGGGGCTGCGATCTGTTCGACATCGATCAGCTGCGCCTTGAGTACAGCGACGATGAGTTTGCGAACTTGCTGATGTGCGAGTTCGTGGACGATACCCAGAGCGCCTTCCCGCTGGCGATGATGCAGCGCTGCATGGTGGATAGCTGGGATGCCTGGCGGGATCTGAAGCCCTTCGCGCCGCGGCCGTATGGCGAGCACCCGGTATGGGTGGGCTATGACCCGGCGGGGGATGGCGAAGACGGCGATGGGGCGGGCCTGGTTGTCGTGGCACCGCCCAAGTCGATGGACAGCAAGCACCGCATCCTGGAACGCCATCGCCTCAAGGGCCGCGACTATGAGGCCCAGTCAGAGTTTATTCGCAGCGTCACCCACCGCTATAACGTGACCTTTATCGGTATCGATACCTCCGGCCTGGGTGAAGCCGTGGCCCAGCTCGTGGCGAAGTTCTTCCCCACCGTGACCCGTTATCGCTACACGCCGGAAATGAAGTCGCGCCTTGTCATGCAGGCGCAGCAGATCATTAACAAGGGGCGCTTGGAATTCGATGCGGGCTGGGTGGATCTAGCCCAGTCGTTCATGGCGATCCGCCGGGAGCTGACCGCCTCCGGCCGTCAGATGACTTACACCGCAGGCCGCAATAACCAGACCGGCCACGCCGATCTGGCGTGGGCCACCATGCACGCCTTACACAATGAACCCCTTGATGGCCCGGTCGATCACGGCACGGGCCGTTCCCTGATGGAGATGTTTGGATGAGCGATTCGCTGGCGGAAAAGCCTCGGGTGCGCGTGCCCGCCTACGATGTGAACGAAGCGAGCGAGGCGCCGGCACCCGCCAAGGCGGAGGCGTTCAGTTTCGGCGAGCCGACGCCGGTGATCGACGGCTATGACTTTTTCTACACCGGCTGCTGGATGCTGGGTAATGAGTGGTACGAGCCGCCGGTGGACTTCCCGGCGCTGTCTCAAACCTACCGAGCAACGGCACACCATGGCTCGGCTATCCAGGTGAAGCGCAACATCCTGGTGCGCTCGTTCATTCCCCACCCGCTGTTAAGCCGCCAGGCGTTTAGCGCGCTGGCCACCGATTACCTGGTGTTCGGCAACTGCTACCTGGAGAAGATCTACGGCCGATTGAACCGGCTGCTGGCATTGAAGCCTGCGCGGGCGAAGTACGTTCGCCGCGGGGCGGATCTCAATCGTTACTTCTGGGTACCCAACTGGTCGGAGCGTAGCGAGTTCGACGAGGGCAGCATCATCCATCTGTTGGAACCGGACATTAACCAGGAGGTGTATGGCGTGCCGGATTACCTGGGCGCGCTGCAGTCGATCTACCTCAATGAGAACGCCACGCTGTTCCGGCGCAAGTATTACCTCAACGGCTCCCACGCGGGCTTTGTGATGTACGTGTCTGACACTGCTCAAAACCAGGAAGACATCGACGCCATGCGCGAAGCGCTGAAGGAGTCGAAGGGCGTGGGCAACTTCCGTAACCTGTTCCTCTACAGCCCTAACGGCAAGAAAGACGGTATCCAGATCATCCCGATCTCTGAGGTGGCCGCCAAGGACGACTTCGCCGCGATCAAGAACATCACCCGCGACGACCAGCTCGCCGGCCACCGCATCCCCCCGCAGCTCATGGGCATCATCCCCAATAACACCGGCGGCTTCGGCGACGTGGAGAAAGCCGCCAAGGTGTTCGTCACCAACGAGCTCGAGCCGGTGCAAGCGGTGTTCAGCGAGATCAACGACCTGCTGGGGGAGGAGGTGATTCGGTTCAAGGAGTACACCCTGGAGGGGTAATGTAAAACGCCTGGATAAGCTAGGCGTTTTATCATCTGAACTGAAACTATAAAGCCGCCCACCTGGGCGGCTTTATAGTTTACTAGCTTGATCCTGGTAGGTCTGCCACAGATAGGCGTAGTTCTTTCAGTGCAATTGAATCTAATTTTAACGCTGCATCATAAAATTTTCTGGAAATTTCAATTAGCTCATCCGATTCATTTTGGTTTGCTTTTCTGGCTACTTCACTTTTCCTTGAATCCGCTGTCCTGGTAGTACAGATCAGGTTGTCAATATCGCCCTCTGGTGTCGTTCTGGATACAATATCTCCTGCTAATTCTTCGGCCACTTTATGCAGTTGACGAGCAGCAGAGTTAAGCTTTTTATTATAAAAAATATACAGGTTGGGATTGTCATTCAGTTGTTCTATGTGAAAGATATTGTCTACGATTCGTTGGGGCACGCCATTGTAGAAATTTGCATCCTTTAAGTACGTAAGATCATTGTTGGTGAATAATTTTTTAATATTTATATACGTTTTTCTATCAGCTTCGACTCGCTCTTTACGTATGCCTAAATGGTAGCTTATTAACCCAGAACCAATTAGTGCTCCTACTATTGAACCTCCAAGTCCAATAAGGGCTTGCTGAATTTCAGGCGACATTTTGTTTCCTTTAAGTTAAGCGCGTTACTACAACCGTTTATTCATATGCTATCAGCTCCAAAACGGCACTTACAGTGTATTTGACCAAGCTGGATAAAGTAGCCTGGTTGCCCCCTTAGATAACCGTAGCACCCACGGCGCGCCGTCGACTCCCCGCCCCGCCTGCGCGCTAAACCTGTTTGTTTTTATGCACCCATGCACATGCCGCAAAGCTGCGCCGCAACTAGGGTTCACGGCCTGATTGCGAGCGCTCGTTCTCATGCGGAATCCTGCGAATTTCTTCACAAAGCGGGATGGTACTGACTCAGGTTGGCTGGGGTGCTCTCAGAAGTATGGGGGTCGTCGGAAAAAGGTAATCTAGGTGATTTGGCTTTTTTTCTTACTTAAATAAATGATTTTAAACGATATTTAGATCACCCCTAAAAGGTAATAAAAGGTGATGAAAAAGGTAATATTTCCGTAAGCTGTTGATAGTAAATGGTTTTATGAATTGATTATTTCACCTTATAAAAAGGTAATGTGGTTACCTATTGATCACCTTTTTATTACCTTTTGAACGAGTGTTTTAATTATATTAATTTCAAAAGCTTATGCAAAATTTCTGAGTTTGATTACCTTTATTACCTTTTTCCGAGACCCCCAAACATTCTGACGTACCCTTCACGCATGATGCGCACGCACACGCGTCACGTGCGTATTTACCAAGGAAGGCAAACAGAGCAAAAGCCAGATTGAGTTGGCACAATTTTGGTACTTATTCTGTACGAGAGGCTTAACGGCGGGGTTTCGTTCTAATCCATCATAGGCGCGACGGAGAACCGACGCGCGGCGTCTGCTGGGTTAATGTTCGTCATATCAATCACTTGCATACTCGGTATGCGGTATAAATAACGTCCTGAAACAAGTGGAAATGATACACCGTAGCGGACGCATAGAATCGGGGATGGTTGGTGTGCGATTGTACGCAAAAAAAACCACCCGGCCCAGAGCCTAAATCGCCACCCAAAGAGGGTGAAATCGTCTCTGTTGCTGCCGTTGAACCCTGAAGAGCGTTTATCAGGCGTGGGGATAAATCGACTTCGAATGCGGTTAGGTCGGGCTATGGGTTAGGGATGAAGGTTGGTGAATCGATGCTCAATCAGCCATTTATCCCCAAAGCGCGCATTGAACGATTCGATGTGGTTGTTTTGGTCTGGTTTTTCAGGCTTGATCAAAAACAAAGCAACGCCACTTAGATATCGCCCACCAACGTATAGGATCGGATTCTAATCGGTAGTGCTACTCAATCGGGGCGTGACGTCGCTACATCGAGGCCATGACCCAAAAAGCCGGGCGGACGATCAATGTTATTTTTACTGTCGGCGTATGAATAACGCTTGGTAGCGGGATACTTGATGATTGCCCAACGAATTGAAGGCTTAGAGGACCAGTTGCACCTGTTCGGGGCGTCGCAGCTTACTTTTGAGTCAAAAGCGCGCATCGATGGTTGGTGAGGCGTGTGAAAAAGCCGTTATGGCAGGCGTTGGTCAGTTGGCACGCTTGTTGCTTTAACTCAATATTAAGAATTTTAGGGTGTGATCTTCGACTTTAAAAATATCGTCAGTGGGTTGACAAAGTCGATAAAGGGTCACAATCTAAATTCTGTAATAGACATATTGTGCGTCGGCATATGCCGAAAGAGCACAGAGCAATAGGGCTCCCATCGTTACCGTCAGGTAGCGTTGTGAGCCCTTTTTTTATGTCCGCAAACAGGAAGGTCGTTCAATGAACAGTCGTATTCCGGTTGGCATACTCTTTTCCACCCAGGGCCCTTACGCCACCGTTGGCCGCTCAATGCGAGATGGGGCGATGCTGGCGCTGGAAGAGGTCAACCAGGGCAAACGATTCCCCTTTGAACTTGTACCTATCGAATGCGAGCCAGCCGGTGACAACGCTGCCTACAGCACCCACGTGCGGCGTTTGCTGCGCCATGAGGGCGTGAAGCATGTGATTGGTTGCTATACGTCTTCCAGTCGCAAAGAGGTCATCCCGATTTTCGAAAAATACGATGGCTTGCTGTGGTATCCGTCTCACTACGAAGGGTTTGAGACCAATAATAACGTCATCTATACCGGCGCCGTTCAGAACCAGCATGTTCTCCCGCTGATGGACCATGTACTCGCCCATATCACCCGGGATGTCTACTTCGTTGGCTCCAACTACGTGTGGGCCTGGGAAAACGGCCGCATCATCAGAGAGCTGACCAAGGCGCATGGCGGGAAAATGATCGCCGAGCGCTACCTGCAGGTCGGTGATCTGGATGTGGCCCGTATCATTGAAGAAATTCACGAAAAGCAGCCCGCGTTCATCATGAACATGCTGATCGGTGAGTCCAGCTATGCGTTCTACCGCGCGTTTGCCAAGGCGCGGGGTGAAAACGCAGCGCTTCAAAAGACCGTGGTTGGCAGCTGTACGCTCTGCGAGCCGGAGCTTGCCCAGATTGGTCCTCAGGCGTGTGCTGGCCATCTCGCATCGAGCGTTTACTTCTCGACGATCGACACGCCGGTTAACGAGCAGTTCGTTGCCAGTTATCGCCAACGTTACGGCCATGATGCCCTGCCGAGTGCCGACGCAGAGGCTTCCTACAACACCGTGCATCTACTCGCCCTTGCTTTGGCTGGTGCTGATTCCGTTGATATCGACCGGGTGAAAAAAGCCTTGCATAGAGCGTCGTTCCAGGCGCCCCAGGGAAGGGTGCATGTCGACCCCGAGAGTAATCACAGTTACTTGACTGTTCGGCTGGGGATATCCCGCGAAGACGCGACGTTCGAGGTGATTTCAGAAGCCACGGCACCCGTCCGCCCGGATCCTTATCTCGTCTGGGCGGAAGCATGTGGCTCAGGGCCAGCGCAGCCGGAAACGCCTATAGCCCAGAACAATATTGGCTTGAGGATCGTGCGATGACGGTTACCACGCGACGCAACTTCAGGGGGCACCGGGCATTGATCGTGTGTGCCGCTGAAAAGGATCGAGCGGTGCTGACTCAGTTCCTTGTGGAGCTGGGTGTCACCCCGGTCGTTCATGAAAGTCACGATGAGGCGGAGGCTGACAAGCCGTTTGACCTGGTGTTCTTCGACGATGAATTGGGCCGCCAGTTTGGCAGCATTACGCGGATGATCGACAGCGTCCAGGGGCCGGCGATTGCCCTGATCGGTTCGGATGCGCCGAGTTCGGTCAATTGGTTCATCGAGCGCCGCGTGTGCGGCTATCTGACCAAGCCGTTACGCAAGGCCGGTATTCTGGCCAGTCTCATCATCGCTTACCAAACCTATAACGAGTCCTGCCAGACGGAGCAACAACTTCATCGTCTGGAGCAGCAGGTTCGTGCCCGTCAGGTCGTCTGCACGGCGGCGATCAAGCTCATCGAGGATATGGGGATTTCGGTCAATGACGCCTTTGCCCTGTTGCGGTCGGCGAGCATGAACCGACGGCTATCCCTTGAGGATTTGGCGGCAATGATCGTCTCGGGTGAGATCGCGGTGGCGGCCCTCAAAGAGGAGATCGACTCGGTTCATCGCCTTCGGGAGACCCGATTGAACGGCTATTTATAGCGGACTGATTGAGATCGGTCGAAGCGGAATATATCGGTCAGGCCTCAAGAGCAAAAGATCGCTTCTCATTTTAGGCAGAGGCGATTAGGGAGCTGTTTAGCTGCAGGACGGCTAGGAAGGAAAAAGTAAAACTACATCAGGGGTATACAAATGAAATACTCAACAATCCAGAAAACGGCCACCTTGACGACGTTGTTGGCGGGCACTTTCGTGACCCAGGCGTCAGCGGATGATCCCATCCAGATCGGTGTGCTTGAGGACCAGTCGGGCAACTTTGCCGCGGTGACGCAGGCTAAGGTGAGTGCCATTGAGTTGGCGGCTGAGGAAATCAACGATGCGGGCGGTATTGCGGGTCGTGAGGTCGAGCTGGTCGTTTACGATACGCAATCGGATGATCGTCGTTACCAGGAGTTGATGCGGCGGGTCCTGCAGCGTGATCAGGTGGATACCGTCTTTGCGGGTTTTGCGTCGTCATCTCGTGAAGCGTATCGCCCGATCGTCAACCAGTTCGACGGCTTGGCATTCTATAACAACCAGTATGAAGGTGGTGTGTGCGACGCCAACATGATCGTGACCGGCGCGGTCCCCGAGCAGCAGTTCTCGACCCTGATTCCCTGGATGATGGAAGAGTATGGCCCGAACGTCTATACGATTGCCGCGGACTATAACTTTGGCCAGATTTCGGCAGAGTGGGTGCGTCAGATTGTAGAAGAGGAAGGCGGTGAAATCGTGGGCGAGGAGTTCATCCCTCTGGATGTTTCCCAGTTCTCGCAAACCATCCAAAACATCCAGGGTGAGGCCCCGGACTTCGTCGTCACCCTGCTGGTCGGTTCCAATCAGGCGTCCTACTACGAGCAAGCGGGGTCTGCAGACCTTGGGATCCCCATGGCTTCATCGGTGAACGTTGGGCAGGGCTACGAACATAAGCGGTTTGCGCCACCAAGCCTTGCAAACATGTTCGTGACAACGAACTTCATCGAAGAAGTGGATACCCCTGAGGCGAATGCGTTCGTTGAGAAATTCTATGAGCGCTTCCCTGATACGCCCTATGTGAATCAGGAAGCCGCCAACTCTTATATCGCCATGTACCTTTACAAGCAGATGGTTGAGCGTGCCGATGGCTCGACCGACAAGGAAGACCTTCGCGCCGTCATCGCCGAGGGAGATGTCTGCTTTGATGGCCCTTCTGGCACGGTGTGTCTCGATCCGCAAAGCCAGCATATGTCTCACAATATCTTCCTGGCAAAAGTGGATGAGAACCACGAGATCTCCTTCCCTGAAACCTGGGAAAATATCGAGCCGTACTGGCTGGGTGACAATGGTTGCGACCTGACCCAGAACGACCCAAGTGCCCAGTACACCCCCTCTAGCCCTCCCAACGAGTAAATATCACGCATCGTCCCGGCAGGGTGGTGAACGTCACCCTGCCTGACCTGTGAGTTTGCATTAAGCGGGAAACCTCGCGGGCGTTTCCTGCCCAGGAGCTGGATATGGAATACCTACATTTAGCGTTCACAGCTTTCTATCAGTTTGGGGATGCGTTTGCTTTTCTGGTGCTATCTGCCATGGGGCTTGCGGTGATCTTCGGGATGATGGGCATCATCAACCTGGCTCATGGTGAATTCATCATGTGCGGCGCCTACGTCACGGTCGTAACGGCACGCCTGGGGGTGCCACTGCCCATCGCGATGCTGTGTGGCAGTCTGGCCGCCGGGATACTTGGCATTGTGCTAGAGCGCACGATCATCCACCGCCTCTATCACCGGCCGCTGGACTCTATTGTGGCCACCTGGGGGATCAGCCTGATTCTTACCCAGGGCACGCTGATCCTGCTTGGCTCAAGCATGTCGGGCATCAGTACGCCGCTTGGCAGCTTTTCGGTGGGCGACTACACATACTCTACCTATCGGATGGTGCTGCTTGGGGTCGCCGTGCTTCTTCTCGTTGGCCTGTATGTGCTGTTTCACCATACGACGTTCGGCATCCACTCGCGCGCCACCATTCAAGCACCGCACATGGCGAAAGCGGCGGGTATCGACACCGGACGTATGTACTCACTCACCTTTGGCCTCGGGGCGGCCCTGGCCGGGTTGGCCGGTGCGCTTTATGCACCGACGATTTCCATCGTGCCGACGCTGGGTGCCAATTTCCTGGTCGAGAGCTTCGTGACGGTGGTTGTCGGTGGCGCGGATGTGTTCCTGGGTACCGCACCGGCGGCGGCCACACTCGCGGTCATCAAGGCCTTTCTGACCGGTTGGCAAGGGCAGCTAATAGGCCAGGTGGGGCTATTAATAACCGTCATGGTGGTTATCCGCATTCTCCCACAAGGCCTGTCTGGCTGGTTACTCAAGGGGCGTACATAAATGGGTATGTTGCAGCGAGAAGGATCGGTGACGACACCTTCGTCGTCTCGAGTTCCCAACTGGATGCGGCTCGTTAACGGTCCGCAAACACTGGGTCGCGGCCCGTTGTTTTGGGTTGGCTTTGCCTTGGCCATTGGGGCCGCCATCGTTTACCCCGCCTTTGCGGATGCCTGGAGCGTCGGTAATACGGCCTACTTCTTTTGCTGGGTGTTCATGGCGCTTGGGCTGTCGTTGATCTGGGGCTACACGGGGTCGCTCAGCTTTGGCCAGACGGCTTTCTTCGGGCTTGCCGGATACACGTACGGTGTCGTCACGATCAACTTTGGCGCGGCTTACGGTATGACCCTCGTCGGCGTGTTGATTGGGGTTGGGGTGTCGTGCCTGGGGGCGGCGCTACTTGGTTACATTCTTTTCTACGGGCGAATCAGCGGTGTCTTCCTGGGTATCGTTACGCTGTCGACCACGCTGGTATTTGCCACCTTTATGGCACAGACCGCTGGCTCGCAATGGGCGATCGGCGATGCACGGCTGGGTGGCGACAATGGCATGACCGGTATGCCGCCGTTGACCATTCCTTGGCCGGGGGGCGATATCGCGCTGTATTCGGGCGTGCCGCTTTATTACCTGCTTCTGGCCCTGCTGGTGCTTTGCTACCTGGGGTTGCGGGTGCTGGTCAATTCGCGATTCGGCAATGTGCTGGTGGCGATTCGTGAGAATCCGCATCGCGCTGAAATGCTTGGTTATGACACGCGCCGCTATCAATTGATTGCCTTTGTGATTGGCAGCGGGCTGGCGGGGCTGTCCGGCGTGCTCTATACCGCCTGGGGGCAGTACATCAGCCCCTCCAACATGGATTTGGCGGCTGCTGCCTTGCCCATTATCTGGGTGGCAGTGGGTGGACGCAAAGATCTTACCGCGACGCTGGTAGGCACCTTGGTGGTGCTGGGCATCTTCCAGAATCTGACGATCTACGGCAGCTACTACGCCTTCGTCATCATGGGACTGCTATTGGTCGTCATCGTGGTCTATTTGCCGGAAGGCTTAATCCCGGGGTTGGCCAGGCTCTTTGTCCGCCTGCGTAAGCGTAAGGAGGGTATGTCGTGACCCTACTGCGAACCGAACATTTATATAAACATTTCGACGGCGTGAAAGTTGCCCAGGATGTGAGCTTTTCGATGGAGATCGGTGAAATCCGCTGTTTGATTGGCCCCAATGGTGCGGGGAAGAGCACGTTTTTCAAGCTTGTGCTTGGTGAGCATCGACCCAGCGCCGGAAAGATATTCTTCTCGGAGAAGGACATCACCAAGTTTCGTTCCTTTGAACGCGTGAAACAGGGCATCGCCGTCAAGTTTCAGGTGCCGGGTATCTTCGCTGAGCTGTCCGTTTGGCAAAACATGCAGATCGCGGTTCAGAACCATCTGCATGGCGATTCAATGACAGCGGCGATCGACAAAGCCCTTGCCTTTGTAAGGCTCACCGACAAGGCAGGCGAGCTTGCGGGTGAGCTCTCCCACGGCGAGCAGCAGTGGCTTGAGATCGGCATGGCGGTGAGTACTGGACCACGTTTGCTGCTGCTCGACGAGCCGACGGCGGGTATGACGCCGGAAGAAACGGCGCGCACGGGCGAGATGATCCAAGCCCTCAATCGCCAGGGGATGTCCATTCTGGCGGTCGAGCACGATATGGAATTCGTACGCCAGATTGCCCATAAGGTCACCGTACTGAACTTCGGTGAGATCTTCGCGGAAGGCACGATCAACGATATCGAGGCTAACGAAGAGGTCGCACGTATTTACCTGGGGACAGCCGATGACGACGAATAATACAGATCTGCTGAGCGTGGAGGGCGTCACGTCTGGCTACGGGACAACCTCTGTTCTGCAAGAGGTCAGCTTGAGTGTTGGCCGGGGAGAGGTGGTGGCCGTCATCGGCCGGAATGGCGTCGGCAAGACGACCTTGATGAAGACGCTGATCGGTCTTCTCAGGCATCGACAGGGCATTATCCGCTTCGATGGTGAGGATATCAGTACGCTCGAATCCCACCAGCGTGCGCGCTTGGGTATTGGCTATATCCCGCAGGGGCGCGAGGTCTTCTCGCGCATGACCGTCTGGGAAAACCTTAAGGTTGGCGAGATGCTCCAGCAGCCAGGAGAGGGCGTCGACTATGAGCGGGTCTACGAGTTCTTTCCTATCCTGCGCGAGCGGGCCAATCAGCGGGCGGGCACCTTCAGTGGTGGACAGCAGCAACAGCTGGCGATCGGCCGGGCCATGGTGGGCAAGCCGAAGCTGATGCTGCTCGATGAACCCTCGGAAGGTATCCAGCCGAATATCGTCAAGGACATTTCGCGCAACATTCTCAAGCTCAACCGTGAGCTGGGCGTCACGATTCTGCTCGTCGAGCAGAACCTGGACATGATCATGACCATGGCGCAGCGCTGCTACGTCATGGACAAGGGGCAAATCACCCACGAGCTGGCTAGGGAACAACTCCGTGACCGTGACGCGATGCGTCGCATTCTGGCGGTTTGAGGGTAGGGCGTGACCCCAAGGTGGGCATGCGAAGCGTAGGTTCATTTCACCATGACGCAAGCTCCGGGCTGCAGTTCCTGGAGCGATGACTGAAAGCAGCTAAAAGTACCTAAACAGTACATAAAAAGGAGTAGAACAATGAATTGGTTTGATCATTCCATCATGGCGCGTCGCGCCGTCGCCAGCGGTAAGCCGGGTACTACCCACCAACTGACAGAGGCGGTTCAAGGTCAGTATCACTATACGCTTGGGCCCAACCCCAAGCCCGTGCTGCATATTCAGCCGGGGGATATCGTCAGTGCGGAAACCCATGATGCTTTCGAAGGCAAACTGCGCTCGGAAAGCGACAAGCCAAGCGAATTGCTTAATCTGCCTTACCTTAATCCGCAAAACGGGCCGATCTACGTAGAAGGGGCCGAGAAGGGTGACTGCCTGGCGGTGTATATCCGCGACATGAAACCCCGTGGCCCGCAGCCTTGCGGTACGACGGCGCTGATTACCGAATTTGGTGGTTTGGTGGCGACCGGTGACACCGCGCTACTCAATGAACCACTGCCGGAGCGGGTTAAGAAGGTAGACGTTGACGCGGAAACCGGCGTGAAGTGGACCGATAAAATAACCCTGCCGTATCAGCCATTTATTGGCACCATTGGGGTCTCGCCAGAGATAGAGTCGATTAGCTCGCTGGTTCCCGATTATTACGGCGGCAATATGGACTTACCCGATGTGGCGCCTGGAGCAGTCATCTATCTGCCGGTGCATACCAAAGGTGCCTACCTTTATCTGGGGGACTGTCATGCAGCCCAGGGCGATGGTGAATTGTGCGGCGTGGCGATTGAGCACCCTACCGTGACAACCGTACAGGTCGACTTGATTAAGGATTGGACGTTCAAGTGGCCGCGCCTGGAAAACGAGCAGTTCTATATGACCATTGGTTCCGCACGGCCGATGGAAGATGCCTCGCGCATTGCCTACCGAGAGCTGGTTCGCTGGCTGGCGGCAGAGTTCGATTTCGATGAGATCGAGGCTTACATGCTGCTCACCCAGGCAGGGCGTGTGCGGTTGGGCAATATGGTGGATCCAAAGTATACGTTAGGTGCTTCCATCCTTAAGTCCATCGTTGGACAAGCACGCTAGCGAGCGGGGAGGTAACAATGAAATACCTTGCCGCCACGGTGCAGTTTGAGCCTGAAATGTTAGCCAAAGAGCGCAATATCGATGCGCTGAAACGGTTGGTGGAAGAGGCGGCTGCGTCGGGGGCGCGGCTGATCATCACGCCGGAAATGGGCCTTACCGGTTACTGCTGGTATGACAGGGAGGAAGTGACGCCCTATGTAGAACCGGTACCTGGGCCTTCAACCGAATGCTTCGCCGCTTTGGCGGCGAAGCTTGACTGCTATATCGTTATCGGGCTGCCGGAAGTGGAGCCTGCCAACGGCCTTTACTACAACACCGCGGTTCTAGTGGGCCCAGAGGGGTATCTGGGTAAGCATCGTAAAAGCCACCCTTACATTGCCGAGCCAAAGTGGGCGGCCTCTGGGGATACGGGCCATCAGGTGTTTGAGACGTCGCTTGGGCGGATTGCGCTGCTCATCTGCATGGATATTCATTTTCTTGAAACCTCACGTCTGGTGGCGTTGCAGGGCGCCGATGTCATCTGTCATCTGAGTAATTGGCTTGCCGAGCGCGCGCCTGCCCCATATTGGATTAGTCGTGCCAGGGAAAATGGCTGCTACCTTATCGAGAGTAACCGCTGGGGGCTTGAACGGGGTGTTCAATTCAGTGGCGGCAGCTGCGTGATTGACCCGGATGGACATGTCCAGGCGAGCAGGGATGACGGCGATGGAGTCGTGCTGGGCGAGATTGATACCGACCGAGTAACAGGGCCGTTAGCCAATGAGCGTCGGCCAGATCTCTATCATGAGTTACTTCATCAAACTTACGCCTGGAACCCGTTGGACTTTTTCAGGCTTTATGGTCATCAGCCACTGCCCAAGGGCAAGGCAAGTACCATTGCGGTTGCTCAATTCTCCCCTTCGAACAATCTCGACGATAATCTTTCCCAATGTATGGCGCTGATCGCCGAAGCAGAGCATGCCGAGCTGGTGGTTCTGCCCGAGTTAGCCCTGACGGGACTGAACGCTGGCGCGATCAATCCTATTTCATCGGAGCACCCTGCTTTCAGCGCACTCTGTCGACTCGCCGAGGATCGTCAACAGTACTACGTGGTGGGTTTCGCGGAGCAGGAGGATGGGCATCTCTATAATGCGGCCGCTCTTGTGGGGGCGCAGGGCGTTATGGAGGTGTATCGCAAGATTCATTTAACCGAGGTTGATCGAGAATGGGCAACACCAGGCGAACGTTGGGTTAGCGGCGATTTACCCTTAGGTCGCGTGGGAATGCTGATCGGCCATGATGCCGATTTTCCCGAGGCGGGGCGTATTCTGGCGCTGCGAGGGTGTGATGTGATCGCTTGCCCTGCCGCCTTACCCGGGCCTTTTCATAGTGCGCATCCCGGTACAGGCATTCGTCAGCCAGCCCCTATTTCTACCGGCCCGGACGAACACCATTGGCACCATTACCGGGTGCGTGGTGGCGAGAACAACTGCTATTTCGCCTTCGCCAATGTGCATATGCCCGAGTCGGGTTTACCCGGATTAAGCGGTATATTCGGACCGGATACGTTCCATTTCCCTCGCCAGGAGGCGCTGATGACCAGCGCCAGGGGCTGCATTCAGCTTGCCATCGACACGAGCAACCTGGAGTCGGCTTACCCGAACAGCGCTGTGCGCCGCAAGGACCTGGTGGCGATGCGCCTGCCACACCATTACCACAGCTTGTTGGAGAGGTAGTTTGTTCCTCACTTACTAGATGCCTTTTCAGGCAACCGTCTGTTTATAGGAGAGTTGACCATGAGCGTGAAGCGACCCGGCATTGATACCTTGGCGGCCATTTCCGATTATTACGGTTTTGACCTTTCCTTTGATGAACTGAGCGAGTTCCAGTCCGCCGTTGTGGGCTCAATGGCCATTTATGATCGCCTGGATGAACTGGCGGATGAATCACTGCCGGTCAACTACCCTCGGTCAGAATTGGGTTATCGCCCGGTAGGTGACGACAACCCGCTCAATGGCTGGGCGTGGAAGTGTTCGGTGCCTGGGGCCAAGGAAGGACCGTTAGCCGGTCGAACAGTGGCGTTAAAGGACAATATCGCGCTGGCAGGCATTCCCATGATGAATGGTTCGCCGATCATGGAAGGTTTTGTGCCCCGGGAAGACGCCACCGTGGTCACACGGCTGCTCGACGCTGGCGCGCATATCATCGGCAAGACGGCCGTACCTGCGTTCTGTTTTGACGGTGGCGGCTGTACCGGCTATCCCGAGCCTCAGCCGGTAAATCCGCACGATCATGACCGGCTGGCCGGGGCCTCCTCCAACGGCAGCGCCGTGGTGGTGACTAATGGTGAAGTGGATATGGCGCTTGGGGGCGACCAGGGCGGTTCCATTCGGCTGCCCGCCTCGTGGAGTGGCTGTTACGGCATCAAAGGCACCCATGGCCTGGTGCCTTACACGGGGATCTTTCCGATTGAGCTGACAATCGATCATGTGGGCCCCATGGCGCGCACTGCGGAAGATTGCGCGCGCATGCTGGAAGTGCTGGCTGGCTCGGATGGGTTGGATCCGCGCCAGTACGATGTACGCACGGCGAAATATACCGAATCGCTTAGCGAAGACCTTGCAGGTTTGCGTATTGGCATCCTGCGTGAAGGGTTTGGCATTGCCGGTGTCAGTGAACCGGACGTGGACGCCGCTGTGAGAGAGGCCGTCAGCATACTGGAAAAAGCCGGGGCGCGTGCCTCGGAGGTCTCAGTCCCCATGCACAGCGACGGGCTGGCGTTGTGGAGTGCGATCGCCTTTGAGGGTGCGACCGAGCTGATGGTCAGGGGCGATGGTTACGGCACCAACTGGCGCGGCCATTACAGTACGCAACTGATGGACTTTTACGGACGGGCTCGCCGCGCCCGTGGCCATGACTTCAGCGACACTGTGAAGATGACGGTGCTTGCCGGGCATTACATGTCCGAGCAGTATAATCGCCACTACTACGGTAAGGCCCAGAATATCGGTCGGCGGCTAGCTCGCGATTATGACAAGGCCCTGCAGGAATATGACCTGCTGATCATGCCCACCACCGCCATGAAAGCGGTCAGCAGGCCGGCAGATAAACACCTCACCAGCACACTCGCCGGTGCGCTTGGCAATCTGCACAACACCGCCCCGTTTGATGTGAGCGGGCACCCGGCAATGAGCGTGCCGGTCGGCTTTTCAGAAGGCCTCCCTGTCGGTATGCAACTGGTGGGGAGACGCTGGGATGAGGCAACCGTGCTGAAGGTCGCCCATGCCTATCAGGTCGCTATCGGCTAGCGGTATGCGTCCAGCGCCGTAGGAGGTGTTATACCCAGTCCTTAACCTTCGCTCGTAAAGCCCTTGTAGGCCAGCGCCCGACTTCGTCGGGCGATAACCTTCGGTGCCGGGATGCTTGCTGATCGCGCAATAAGTTGTGCTCCTTGTGTCTCTCAAGAGGGAATGATTAGCTACCATTCTCTCTGGCCAGAAGGGTAACCCGTTGGGCTCCTGAT
>NZ_JAXOVU010000007.1:0-215501 GCF_036663435.1 Halomonas sp. 5021 | reverse complement strand
GAGCCAGAGCCAGAGCCAGAGCCAGAGCCAGAGCCAGAGCCAGAGCCAGAGCCAGAGCCAGAGCCAGAGCCAGAGCCTGCGTCAGTTGAAAAACCGGCGCTGCAGGAGAAACCGTCTGCTGACAAAGGCGGGAAAAAAGGCTGGCTGTCGCGTATCAAGTCAGGCCTCGGCAAAACCCGCGCGAACCTGACCGACGGCATTGCCGATCTGTTCCTGGGCAAAAAGCAGATCGACGACGAGCTGCTAGAAGATCTTGAAACCCAGTTGCTGATGGCCGACGTGGGCATTGAAGCGACCAGCGAGATTATCGAGCGGCTTGAAGCCCGGGTCTCGCGCAAAGAGCTGAAGGATCCCGAGGCCCTTTACCGTGGTCTGCAGGAAGAGCTGGCGGCCATGCTTGAGCCGGTCACCATACCGCTGAGCTTTGAAAAAGCCAGCGACGGTCCCTTCGTGATATTGGTCGTTGGCGTCAACGGTGTGGGCAAGACCACCACGATCGGTAAACTTACCCAGCGTTTTCAGCGTGAAGGCAAAAGCGTCATGCTGGCGGCCGGGGACACCTTCCGTGCCGCCGCCGTGGAGCAGCTCAAGGTATGGGGAGAGCGCAATAGCGTACCGGTCATTGCCCAGCACACAGGGGCCGACAGTGCCTCGGTGATTTATGACGCGGTGGCGGCGGCCAAGTCGCGCGGTGTTGATGTGTTGATCGCGGATACGGCAGGTCGTCTGCACAACAAGGGCCACCTGATGGAAGAGCTGAAAAAAGTCCACCGGGTGATGAAAAAGATCGATGAGTCTGCGCCTCACGAAGTGATGCTGGTGCTGGATGCGGGCACCGGGCAAAACGCCATTTCCCAGGCCAGTACCTTCAACGAGGCCGTGCCGGTCAGCGGTATTACGCTGACCAAGCTGGACGGCACCGCCAAGGGCGGGATTATTTTCGCCCTGGCGAAGCAGCTCAATACGCCGATCCGCTTTATCGGTGTCGGCGAAGGGCTGGATGATCTGCGGCCCTTCGAATCGAAAGACTTTGTCAACGCGCTGTTTGACCGCCAGGGAGACGATGCCAACCCATGATCGCCTTTGAGCATGTGGGTAAACGCTACGGAGGGCGCTTCGAGGCGCTATCGCACCTTAACTTTCGCGTAGCGCGGGGCGAGATGGTGTTTCTTACCGGCCACTCCGGCGCGGGCAAGAGTTCGCTGTTGCGCTTGGTCATGCGCCTAGAGAAGCCGAGTCGGGGGCGCGTGGTGGTGGCAGGGCACGATATTGCCCAGTTGCATGCCAGCCAGGTGCCGTTTTACCGGCGCCAGATTGGTGTGGTCTTCCAGGATCACCAGTTACTGTTTGACCGCAGCGTGTTTCACAACGTCTCGCTACCCCTGGATATCCAGGGCATCGAACCCCGCGAGTCGGCCCGTCGCGTGCGTGCAGCCCTGGATAAAGTCGGGCTGTTGCACCGTGAGAAAGCGTTACCCATTGAGCTTTCCGGCGGTGAGCAGCAGCGCGTGGGTATTGCCCGCGCCGTCGTCAACAAGCCGGCCCTGCTGCTCGCCGATGAGCCGACGGGCAACCTGGACCCCCAACTGTCCGCTGACATCATGGGATTGTTTGAAGACTTTAACCGGATTGGTACGACCGTCATGATTGCCAGTCACGATCTGGCGTTGATCGCGGGATTGCAGCATCGGATCATACGCCTGCGCGATGGCCGTCTGGTAGCGGACGAGGGGGCCGCATGAAACGACCCACCGGTATCAAACCCAAAGGCGCCGCGCCTCGCTCGGGGCGTCCCCGTGCGGCGACCAAGGAAGCCCAGCGCCCTCAAAAACAGGGCGCGCGATCTCAGCAGCCGCGCCGTTCTAGCCGCCTGCGCGCCTGGGGTAGGCACCACCGGGCAATGGCGCTCGACAGCCTCCAGCGACTGATTCGCTACCCGCTGGGCAATTTACTGACCATGCTGGCAATCGCCATCGCGCTGGTGCTCCCCGCCGCGCTGTGGTTAACCCTGGACAGTGCCCGGCTGCTGGATGCTGAGCTGGACGAAAGCGCCACCCTCACCGTTTACCTTGAAACCGGCGTTGAGACGCCAGAGGCCGAACGCATCGAGCAGGCCGTCAGCGCTGATGACGATGTGCATAGCACTCGGTATGTCAGTGCTGAGCAGGGCATGGCTGATTTTCAGCAATCGCTGGGCGTTGAGGATGCGCTATCGGGGCTTGATGATAACCCTCTGCCGCACAGTATCGTGGTGCGCCCGGGTAGCGTTGATCCTGAACTTATGCAGACACTGGCTGAGCGGTTAGGCGACATGACGGGTGTCGACGAAGTGCGCCTCGATCTGGCCTGGGTGGAGCGCCTGCGCCACTTGGCGGCGTTGGGAACGCGCGTTGCGCTCGCACTGGGGGTCCTGTTTGGCCTCGGGGTTTTGTTGGTAGTGGGCAATACCATCCGGCTATCGGTGGAGAGCCGGCGCCGTGAAATTGAAGTGGTGATGCTGATAGGCGCGACCCATGCGTTTGTCAGGCGTCCCTTCCTTTACAGCGGCGCCTGGTACGGCGTTGGTGGCGGTGTACTGGCACTGGGGCTTCTGTCGTTGGGTAACCACTGGTTATCAATGCCGGTGGCCGCCTTGGCGGAAAGTTACGGCGCCAGCTTTTCGTTGCCCCGATTGGACTTCACAGGCTCCACAATTTTGCTATCTTGCAGTACACTACTTGGCTGGCTGGGCGCATGGCTTGCCGTGTCCCGGCATCTTGCCAGTATCCGTCCGCGCTGAACGGCCCGCGTTGCTCATCAGGCGACGGCGAGGGAACCTTGTCTACACGGCAAGGTCATAGAGACACACTAACCACGTAAGGGTTACAAGGGAGACCACCTGCACATGAGCACTAGTCTTCTACCGGTGGGACAGCTATCACCAGGCAATGACCTGGGCGGCTATATCAAAGCGGTCAACGGCATTGCGGTTCTGAGTGCCGAAGAAGAGCGTGAGCTTGCGTTCCGCCTGCACGATGAAGGCGACCTGGAAGCAGCGCGACGCTTGGTACTATCGCATTTGCGCTTTGTTGTGCACATCGCCCGTAGTTATTCGGGGTATGGCCTGGCGCAAGCCGACTTGATTCAGGAAGGCAACGTGGGTCTGATGAAAGCCGTCAAGCGCTTTGACCCCAATCAGGGCGTTCGCCTGGTTTCATTTGCGGTGCACTGGATCAAGGCCGAGATCCACGAGTTTGTGCTGCGTAACTGGCGTATTGTCAAAATTGCGACCACCAAGGCGCAACGCAAGCTGTTTTTCAACCTGCGCAGCGCGAAGAAACGCCTGGCCTGGCTCAATAATGATGAAGTCGACGCCATCGCCAAAGACCTTAATGTCAAACCTGGCGTTGTGCGTGATATGGAAGGACGGCTGTCGTCCTACGATGCCGGTTTCGATGCCTCGCCAAGCGACGATGAAGACAGCGCCTACCAGGCGCCGGTCAACTTCCTGGATGACATGGCGGCTGATCCGGCAACGCAGCTTGAAGACAGCGATTTCGAGGAAGACTCGACGCGCCGTCTACAGCTGGCGCTTGAAGAGCTGGATGAGCGTTCTCGGGATATTCTCCAGCGTCGCTGGCTGGTCGAGGACAAGGCGACGTTACACGACCTGGCCGACGTGTACGGCGTTAGCGCCGAACGTATTCGCCAGCTCGAAAAAAATGCCATGAAGAAGTTGCGCCAGAAAATGGGCGATGCCATCGCGGCTTAAGTAAGCGAGCAGGTTCGACCTAATAAAAACGGCACCCCAAGGGGTGCCGTTTTTTATGGAGGACTGAACTGTAGCCTGCCCGATTTGCCGCTAAGCGGGCTGCACCGCTTCGCGCAGCAGCTGGCCCGACAGCAGGATCCACTGATCATCCCAGTAGTCCGTGGGCAAACGTTTGAAATCGCTGCGTACATACTGGGAGATACGCCCCTCGGCGTGGGCGATCAGCAGGTTCGCCGCCGCCGAGGCGGGGATGCTCGGGCGACGCCCTTCACGCAGTTCGGCTTCGCGGAGGATTTGCTTGAACTGGGCTTCCAGCCGTTCGAACAGCTGGTGGATCCGATGCCGTAGGCGCGCAGTTTCGCCGGTCAATACGTCGCCACCCATGACGCGTGCAAGGCCCGGGTTCTTCTCGGCAAAACCGAGTACCAGTGACAAGATAGTGCCACAGCGGTTAGTGGCGTCGGGGACCTCGTCCATGATCCGGGTAATGCGGGCAAAGATGCTTTCTTCGATAAAATCGATCAGCCCTTCGAACATGCGCGCCTTGCTCGGGAAGTGGCGATACAGAGCGGCTTCCGAGACGCCTACCTGGCGGGCTAGTGCCGCAGTGGTGATCCGCTTGCCACTGTCTTCTTCAAGCATCAGGGCAAGGGCCTGAAGGATCTGCTCGCGGCGGCGAGGCTTGCGTTCATCGCTCATGATGTTGCTCTCCGTCGCGGTTAGTGAGTGTCGGTGATCAGCGTGCCGACCCCGGCGTTGGTGAAGATCTCCAACAGCACGGCATGCGGTACGCGGCCATCGATGATGTGAGCACTGTTGACGCCGCCTTTCACTGCATCCAATGCGCACTGAATTTTAGGCAGCATGCCACCATGAATAGTCCCATCGGCAATCAGGGCGTCAACTTGAGCCGTGGTCAAGCCGGTGAGTACCTCGCTCTTGGCATTCATCAGGCCTGCCACGTTGGTCAGCAGCATGAGCTTTTCGGCGTTGAGAGCCTCGGCAATCTTGCCGGCCACCAGATCCGCGTTGATGTTGTAGCTGTGACCTTCGCCGTCCACGCCAATCGGCGCTATCACAGGGATGAAGTCGCGCTTTGCGAGCATTTCAATCAAGTCGGTGGAGATCGACTCGACTTCGCCCACATGACCAATATCGATGATTTCCGGGGCGGTCATTTCAGGACTTTGATGCTCGACCTTCAACTGGCGGGCACGAATCTGCGCGCCGTCCTTGCCGGTCAGGCCAATCGCCTTGCCACCACTCTGGTTGATGAGGTTGACGATGCTCTTGTTGACGAGCCCGCCGAGCACCATTTCCACCACGTCCATGGTCTGCGAGTCGGTGACGCGCATGCCGTTGACGAAGCGCGATTCGATATTGAGTTTGGCCAGCAAGTCGCCAATCTGGGGGCCGCCGCCATGAACGACCACCGGATTGATGCCCACTTCCTTCATTAACACGATGTTGCGGGCAAAGGAGTCGATCAGGGTGGTTTCCGTCATTGCGTTGCCGCCATATTTGACGACCACCGTTTTGCCGGAAAACTGCTGAATATAGGGGAGGGCTTCGGAAAGCACCTCCACAACGACCTGGGGGTCGCGACTGGCTGAACTCATGACGTTGTCCCTTGAAAATGATGTGGCTAACTTATGGGTATTCAGCGCACTGTGACGCTCATGTCGGGCCGTGCCTTCTATTGGGCTCGGTCCCGCAGCATGATGGCGTTCCAGGTCAAACCTGGGGTAGCGTCAAGGCGGGGTCGACGCCTTTCAGTGCGTTGGCAAACTGCGCTTTAATACGCGTCAAGGCTGCCTCGTTTTTTCCTTCAAAACGTAGTACTAACACGGGCGTGGTGTTTGAGGCACGGCAAAGACCCCAGCCGTCCGGGTAGTCGACCCGAATGCCATCCAGCGTGGTCTTAATACCATCGCCGAAGTCGCCCTCCCGAGCAAGTTTATCCACCAGGGTGAATTTGTTGCTGTCGGTGACGGCAATGTTGATTTCCGGTGTGCCGATGTCCTGGGGGAAGCTATCAAAATAGGCATCGGCATCGCCTGGGTAGTTGGCCAGAATCTCGACAAGTCGTGCGGCGGCATAAATACCGTCGTCAAAGCCGTACCAACGCTCCTTGAAGAAAATATGACCGCTCATTTCACCGGCCAGCTGGGCGCCGGTTTCTTTCATGCGTGCCTTGATCAGCGAGTGGCCTGTACGCCACATTTCCGGTTCGCCGCCTGCGTCACTGATCACCTGGGTCAGGTTGCCGGTGCATTTGACGTCAAAAATCACCTTGGCACCAGGGTTGCGGCTTAGCATGTCAGTGGCGAACGCCATTAGCAGATGGTCCGGGTAGATCAACCGGCCGCTTGGGGTAATCACGCCAAGCCGGTCGCCATCGCCGTCGAAGGCCAGACCGATATCGGCGTTCGTTTCCTGGACCGTGCGAATCAGGTCCTTGAGGTTTTCGGGCTTGCCGGGGTCAGGGTGGTGGTTCGGGAAGGTGCCATCTATCTCGTCAAACAGTGGTATCGTTTCAACGCCCAGGCGCTCGATCAATTGCGGGCCAAGCTCGCCCGCCACGCCGTTGCCGCAGTCGACCACTGCCTTGAGGGGGCGGCTGACGCTAACATCATCGAGGATGCGCTGCATATAAATGTCGCGCACGTCCTCTTGGCGGATGCTGCCGCTCCCACTTTCCAGTGCGCCCGACTCGAGACGCTCATAAAGCGCGGTGATGGCGTCGCCGGAGAGCGTCTCGCCGTCGAGCACGATTTTAAAGCCATTGTAATCGGGTGGGTTATGGCTGCCGGTGACCATGACGCCCGAGCGGGTGCCGTCGAGAATATGGGTGGCGAAATACAGGACCGGGGTGGGCACCATGCCGATATCAATCACGTCACGCCCGGCCGCGTTCAGGCCGCGCATTAACGCGGTCTGTAGACGAGGGCCCGAGAGCCTGCCATCGCGGGCCACTACCACGGTGGACTCGCCCCGTGCGGCGGCTTCAGAGCCGATAGCGCGGCCAATCCATTCCACTGTGTCTTCGGTAAGGGTGTCGTCGACAATGCCGCGGATGTCGTAAGCGCGAAAAATCGAAGCAGGAATTGCGGGTGTCGTCATGGGAATATCCTTACGAAAATGGCCAGTGCCGATTAATGACGGCCAGTGCTGCCGAAGCCGCCGCTGCCGCGGGTGGAATCGCTAAATTGATCGACCAGATCAAGTTCAGCCTGTACCACCGGAACAAGCACGTACTGTGCCAATCGCTCAAAGGGGGCAATCGTGAAAGCGCTTTGCCCTCGATTCCAAACGGAAATCATCAACTCGCCCTGGTAGTCGGCATCGATCAACCCCACCAGATTGCCCAGCACGATGCCGTGCTTATGCCCCAAACCGGAGCGCGGCAAAATCATGCCGGCAAGGCCGGGGTCTTCAATATAGATCGCCAGGCCCGTTCGTACGAGCTGGGTGTCGCCCGGGTTCAGGGTAAGCGGCTCGTCAAGCAGCGCACGTAGATCCATGCCCGCTGACCCGTTGGTCGCATAATGGGGTAAATAGTCACGCAGTCGTTCATCCAGCATTTTGCACTGCAGGCGAGGACGGGGGCTCATAAGGTTGCTCCGTTAGGCGAGGGGAGTAGCGTCAGGGCTTGTTGGATCACGCGCTCCGCTAACTGTGTTTTGGGCTGGGGGACTTCCATCCGACGCTCGATACCCTGGGGGGAGCGCCATAGCAGAAGCGCCGCGTTGTCGTCGCTGCCAAAGCCCATGCCTTGCTGGCTAACGTCGTTGGCGACGATCATGTCGAGGCGCTTGCGGGTCAGCTTGTCCGCTGCATAGCGTTCAACGTCCTGGGTTTCGGCGGCAAAGCCGACCACCACAGGGCGACTGGCAGGTGGAAGTGCTGCCACCGAGGCAATAATGTCGGGGTTTTTGATCAGGGTCAGCGTCAAATTGTCGCTGTCATCGGTCTTTTTCAGCTTATGCTCGGCGGCACTTGCCGCGCGGTAATCAGCGACGGCGGCACAGCCGATAAACAGCGCTGCCTTAGGGGCCAGTTGCAGCGATTCCTGGTGCATCTGCTCGGCGGTTTCAACGTCAATGCGTGTGACGCCTGCAGGCGTTGCCAGCGTCACCGGGCCGCTGATCAACGTGACCCTGGCACCCTGAGCGGCGGCCGCGGCGGCCAGGGCGTAGCCCATCTTTCCCGAGCTGTGATTGGAGAGGTAGCGCACCGGGTCGAGGGCTTCCCGGGTGGGGCCTGCAGTAATCACGACATGCGGCGCTGACGCTTTCGGCGTCGCGCTGCTCAGGGGCGAAAACTGGCGCAATAGCGCGTCAACAACCGTTTCGGGTTCGCTCATGCGGCCTGGGCCAACGTCGCCGCAGGCCTGGTCGCCAGCGGCAGGGCCTATCAACTGCCAGCCATCGCAAGCGAGCCGTTCCACGTTGCGCTGGGTGGCGGGGTGGCGCCACATGGCCTGGTTCATGGCCGGAGCGATCAACCTGGGCGCCTCCGAGGCCAGGCAGAGCGTGGTCAGCAGGTCATCGGCCATGCCATGGACCAGACGAGCAATAAGGTCAGCGGTCGCCGGGGCAATCAACAAGACATCGGCCCAACGGGCAAGCTCAATGTGGCCCATGCCCGCCTCGGCTTCAGGGTCGAGCAGCGAGGTTCTTACCGGTTCACCCGACAGCGCCTGTAGCGTCAGCGGGGTAATGAATGCCTGGGCACCATCGGTCATGACGACGCGAACCTCGCAGCCCGCCTGTTTCAACAGTCGCACGATCAGCGCGCTTTTATATGCGGCGATACCGGCACTGATGCCCAGCAGCACGCGCTTACCGTTAGCAATTGGCATTGTGGTCGAAGTCACGGACGTCATGGCAGAGGATCCATATTGAGCGTTCTTTAGGAGGCTTACCATACCATTCGTCCGCACAATTTGGCATGCTGCATTCACGCATAGGGACAGGTGAAACACCGCGCAGGGAGGCGATGATGGGCATTAACCACTGGCCGGAAGGCGAGCGGCCAAGAGAAAAGCTATTGAATCTGGGCGCGCAAGCGCTATCCGATGCCGAGCTGCTGGCTATTTTTCTGCGTGTCGGCGTTCAGGGGCGTTCAGCGGTCGACCTGGCGCGAGATCTGCTTGCTAGTTTTGGTGGCCTGCGTCAACTGCTGGAGGCCGACCAGGATAGCTTTTGTAACGCGCGCGGGCTGGGTAGTGCCAAGTTCGCTCAGTTGCAAGCGACGCTTGAGCTTTCAAGGCGGCATCTGGCTTCCCAGCTTGCCCGCGGTGAAGCGCTGACATCGCCCACCCTGGTGCGCCATTATTTGAGTGCACAGCTGCGCCATTTGGGCCACGAAGAATTTGCGGTGCTTTTTTTGGATACACAGCACCGAATTATTCGCTATGAATCCCTGTTTCGCGGTACCCTAGACAGCGCATCCGTTTATCCCCGCGAAGTTGCCAAGCGTGCCCTGGTGCACAACGCTGGCGCTGTTATCCTGGCCCACAACCATCCTTCGGGGGTTGCTGAGCCCAGCGATGCTGATCGACGCATTACAGATCGCCTGAAAGAAGCGCTCGCCCTGTTTGACGTGCGGGTGCTGGATCATTTCGTGGTGGGGGACGGAGACGTGGTGTCATTTGCCGAGCGCGGCTGGCTATAGCGGTGCTGGCCCGGTAATCAGTGATTAACGTAAGTAAAATGAGCAAAAAGCGGTTTTTTCGCCCTTCTGCAACGGTTTTTCTTGCTGATCGCCAGGTGCTCTGGTATAAAGTGCCACCTTTAAACTTGGGTTGAATAACGGATTTGGTTAAAGCTTGGCGGTTAAATACGTCGACTCCTTCCCTGCTCCGGTTTGCCCGACAGTTTTGAACACTCAGGTTATTATATCCTGGCCAAGCGGTTGGAGGCTCTCATGTCCAAAGTATGTCAGGTTACCGGCAAGCGTCCGGTAACTGGTAACAACGTTTCACACTCCCAGCGCAAGACACGTCGTCGTTTCTTGCCGAACCTGCACACCCATCGTTTTTGGGTTGAAGCTGAAAGCCGCTTCGTCAAGCTGCGCGTTTCCTCCAAGGGTATGCGCATCATTGACAAGAAAGGCATCGAGACGGTTCTGGCCGATATCCGCAAGCGCGGCGACGCCATCTAAGCTATTTGTTTGGCTAACCATTCTTGGCCAAAAATTGGGAGAGTTAAACCATGCGCGATAAGATCAAGCTGGTGTCCAGTGCCGGTACAGGCCACTTCTACACCACTGATAAAAACAAGCGGAATACCCCGGACAAGTTCGAATTCAAGAAATACGACCCGGTGGTCCGTAAGCACGTCATGTACAAGGAAGCCAAAATCAAGTAACTACGGTTACGATGACTGGCTTTCACTGCAGGCGAGCGCCTGTCAAAAACCCGGCCCCAAGCCGGGTTTTTGCATGCCTGGGTGTTCAGCGCATGCAAGCGTGAACACCGCAAGCGTCAACGATCGTCACCACTCTGTCATCAAAGGCTCTCATCATGCCCGAGCTGCCCGAAGTTGAAACCACTCGGCGGGGTATTGCACCTTATCTGGAAGGTCAGGAAATCACCGAGGTATTGGTGCGCCAGCCCCGTTTGCGCGTGCCGGTACCGGACGATTTCGCCGAACGGCTCGTGGGGTCTCGTATCGGTGAGTTGGCACGCCGAGCCAAGTACCTCCAGGTTCCACTGGCTACCGCTGAGGGAGAGGCGACGCTGCTGTGGCATTTGGGGATGTCGGGCAGCTTGCGGATTGCGCGTGTGGGTGACTTGCCTAAAAAGCATGATCACGTGGATGTGGTGACCCAAAGCGGCGATGTGTTGCGCTACCATGATCCGCGGCGGTTTGGCTTTGTCGATTGGCAGCAGGGAGACGGCAGCGCTGACAGGCGCCTGATGCATCTGGGCCCCGAGCCTCTGGATGATGCCTTTAACGGGCGATGGCTGTATCGCATCTCACGCAATAAGCGGGTATCCGTAAAGCCCTTTTTGATGGATAACCGTGTGGTCGTCGGTGCTGGCAACATCTACGCCGCTGAAGCGTTATTCATGGCGGGGATTGATCCCCGGCGGGCGGCAGGGCGTATTTCTCTGGCCCGTTACGAGAAGTTGGCGGCTGCCGTGAAGGAAGTGCTGGCGGCTGCCATTATCCAGGGCGGTACCACGCTGCGTGATTTCGTCAGCGGCCAGGGCGAGCCTGGCTATTTTGCTCAGCGGCTGAATGTTTATGGTCGGCACGGTCAACCCTGCATGCGCTGTGGGGTGGAGCTGCGCCGTATTACGCTTGGCCAGCGAGCCAGCGTGTTCTGCCCTGGCTGCCAGCGCTAATCGGGGCGCCACACTTTTTTGTTTTTCTAAATTTTTAAGCCCAGGTTTGAGCCCACGTTTTAAGCCCTGCTGCCTGAATACTGGTGTTAGAAACCGAGCTTTTGAAGCCAAAGCTGTTTTGGAGATTGTTGTGACCCAACGCCTGCGCCTGAATAAAAACGCTGACCGCCGCCTCAAAGCGGGTCACCTGTGGATCTATTCCAACGAAGTCGATATCAAGGAAACCCCGCTGAAGAACTTTACCGCGGGTGAAGCTGCCCTGGTCGAGGCATCCAACGGTAGAACCCTCGGGGTCGCCTATGTGAACCCGCATTCGCTGATTGCGGCGCGGGTGATGTCACGTGATCCCGAGATGCGCCTGGATCGTTCGTTGTTCGTGCATCGCTTTAACCAGGCGCTTGCCTTGCGTCAGCGCCTGTTTGAACAACCGTTTTACCGTCTGGTTCACGGGGAAGGTGACCTGTTGCCGGGGCTGGTGATCGACCGCTTCGGCGATGTGGTGGTGGTGCAATTGAACACTGCGGGTATGCAGACGCTGGCCGAAGAAATCGTCGATGCCCTGGAGAAAGTCCTCAAGCCCAGCGCGATTGTGTTCCGCAATGACACCGGCGGGCGTCGCCAGGAAGGCCTGGATGCCCAGGTGGAAGTGGTCAAGGGCACATTGCCCGACGAAGTCGTGCTGGAAGAGAACGGCGTGCGTTTTGTGGTGCCGGTCATCGATGGTCAGAAAACCGGCTGGTTCTTCGATCATCGGGTCAACCGTTCCTGGCTCAATACTCAGGTTGCCGGTAAGCGGGTGCTGGACGTATTCAGCTATGTCGGCGGTTGGGGGGTGCAGGCTGCCGCCAGCGGTGCCTCTGAGGTATTGTGTGTCGATTCATCTGGCCCTGCGCTTGAGCAAGTGGCCCGCAACGCCGAACTCAACGGCTTACAGGAACAGGTCGCCATTGGTGAAGGCGATGCGTTCGAGGCGCTGGCGGCGCTTAAAGCCGACGGCGAACAATTCGACGTGGTAATTCTGGATCCGCCCGCGTTTATCAAGAAACGCAAGGATATCCCCAATGGCGAACGTGCCTACAACCGTCTGAACCGCGAAGCAATGCGCTTGCTGGGGCGTGACGGCTTGCTGATGTCGGCGTCTTGCTCCATGCACCTGGCGCCGGAGCGTCTGGTAGATGTGGTACGCGGCGCGGCGCGCCATCAGGACCGCCACGCTCAGGTGATCTTCCAGGGTCACCAGGGGCCGGACCACCCGGTACATCCGGCGATCCCCGAGACGTCCTACCTGAAGGCGCTGGGCGTGCGCGTGTTCCGCGACTAGGTCGTCAAGCAACCGGTGAAGGAGCCAAGACAATGGAGTGGGCGCTACCCGAGCCTTTTGTGATGGAGATCGACGTGACGGATGAGGCCATCGACGCCTACCGGCACGTCAACAACAGTGAATACCTGCGCTGGGTTGAGCAAATCAGCTGGGCGCATTCAGAAGCGCTGGGGCTTACGCTCGAGCGCTACCGAGAGCTTGACCGCGCCATGGTCGTGCACCGCCACGAGTTGGACTACCTGGCGCCAAGCTATGAGGGTGACCGGCTTCAGTTGGCGACCTGGATCGTGGCCTGTGACGGACGCTTTAGCTTGACCCGTCGCTTCCAGTTGAAGCGCAAGCACGACTCTAAAACCTTGCTCAGGGCCCGTACCCGCTTTGCCTGCGTGGCGCTATCCAGCGGGCGGCCCATGCGTCTGCCCGACGAGTATCGGCGACTTTACGGTGATGCGGTGGTTGTTGAATAACGATGATTTTTTTGCCAAAAGCCGCTAGCCGCTAGATTTTTCTCCTGATAAACGCCTTAACCGGCGTTTTTTTTGTTTTATATGCCGGGGGATGGAGGCGAGTAAAAGCTGTGCTGTAATGGCATCAATATTGACGAATTTCTCGCTCAATCACGAGGAGCCAACTATGCGCATCGCTGTCCCTAAAGAGATCAAAAACCATGAATACCGGGTGGCCTTGACGCCCACTGGCGCGCGCGAATTGACCGGGCGGGGTCATCAGGTAACGGTTCAAGCGGGCGCGGGTGAAGGTGCCGGTTTTCATGACCGCGACTACGAAGCAGCGGGGGCAAGCGTCGAGGCGGATGTCGCGATGCTTTGGCAAAACGCCGAGCTGATTTTGAAAGTGAAGGAGCCTCAGGCAGAAGAAGTCGCACGGCTGACGCCACAGCATACCCTGTTTACCTACCTGCATCTGGCTGCCGAGAAGACCCTCACCAAGGGGTTGATGGAAAGCGGCGCGACCTGCATCGCTTATGAAACGGTTACCGACGCCAAGGGCGGCTTGCCGTTGCTCGCGCCGATGAGCACGGTGGCGGGACGCATGGCCGTGCAGGCGGGCGCCCATAGTCTTGAAAAAGCCCAGGGGGGTGCGGGCGTGCTGTTGCCGGGCGTGCCGGGAGTGGCGCCAGGGAAAGTGACCGTCATCGGTGGCGGTGTGGTCGGTGAAAACGCCGCGCGTATGGCCCTGGGGTTAGGCGCAGACGTCACCATTCTGGACAAATCCATTGATCGCCTGGAAGTGCTGGACGACCGCTATCAAGGCCGGATCAAAACCGTCTACTCAACGGCGGATGCGCTCGATGAAGCCGCCAAAACGGCTGATATGATCATCGGTGCGGTACTCATCCCGGGGGCAGCGGCACCTAAGCTGATTACCCGTGCCATGCTGGCGGATATGCAGCCCGGTAGCGTGCTGGTGGATGTGGCGATCGATCAGGGCGGTTGTTTCGAAACCAGCCGACCCACTACCCATGCCGAGCCGACCTATATCGTCGATGGCATTGTCCATTACTGCGTTGCCAACATGCCGGGGGCGGTGGCGCGGACCTCCACGCTGGGGCTGACCAATGCCACGCTGCCATTCGTGCTGGCGTTGGCCGATAAAGGATGGCAACAGGCGTTACGCGATAACCGGCACTTCTTGCCAGGGCTTAACGTCCACAATGGACAGGTGACCTACGCGGCGGTGGCTGAGGCGTTTGATCTGGAAAGTGTTGACCCCGCAGACGCGGTGAATCGATAGGTCGCTGTTGGGGCATTATCATTCATCAGTAGTGGGGCGGTATGTCGTCCTCGGGTCGGCTGGCATCGGGGGCGTCATCCATATGGCGTGCCTGGTGCTGTTCGCGAATCCGTTCGTGCATCAGCGCACTGAGTTGCTCCAGTGTCGCTAGTCGGCGTTCCTGTTGGGCGACGGCTTGATCCAGGGTATCGAGCCAGTGTTCTTGATAGGCCAGGCGGCTTTCTAAAGATTCAAGCTGTTGAGTGAGCTCAGCGGGCGATAACGTAGATGTCATGGTAACATTGCAACCTTGTGTAGTAGCTCGATACATTGGGTCGTCAAAACCCGTTGAATTGAGTATTGTCCTTCTTCTGTTACCCATACAACAAGAGAGCTTTTTTTATCCATGAACCCAAAAGTTGTGTTTCGCAGTATCTTGATCAGTATTTTACTTGCCGCCCCCACGCCGCTATTGCTGGCGGGGATTGTTCATTTAACCGACGCACCCCTGGCTGAGCAGTGGCTGGCCGAGCTTGCCGTGACAGGCGCTGGCGGCATCTATATTGCCGTTGCCATCGGAAGTTTCATTGTGCTTTGCATTGCCACCTTGGCAACCGCTGCGCTCGCACCGCCTGTCGTGGTGTCGCCTGATGTGGCCGTTCGTTCCAAGCCAGCACCGCGTCAGTCTCAAGCCCCGGCGGCGGACGATGATGAGGATCTCATCGACCCTAACGACGGCCGCGAAGAGGGTGAGGTGAAATGGTTTAATACCAATAAAGGTTACGGCTTTATTACCCGCGATAACGGCGACGATGTGTTTGTCCATTTTCGGGCAATTCGTGGTCGTGGTCCGCGCATGCTCGCGGAAGGCCAGATTGTGCGCTACCACGTGATTAAAAATGAGCGTGGTTTGCAGGCTGACGATGTGAGTATTATCGAGTAGTCATCAGCCAGGGTGTTATTGGCTAGCATGATCTCTTGACCCCGCCTCGGCGGGGTCAAGTTCTTTAGGTTGATCGGTTAGCGACCTGAATCGGGCCATTGTATGGGCCCTTCGCGGCCGTCGGGTAGCACCTGCCAAAAACGATCGGGGTCATCACCGGGATGCCAGCCGCCCAGCGAGCAGCGAATTTCGGTCTGCAAGGCTTCAGCCGCGTGCTGTGCGGCTTCCTGGTCGGTCTGCCAGGGGCTATGGCTGCTGTCCAGCCATAGGCTGGCAAAGCCGTCGGCGGCTTTTTCCACCAATAACACGGGGACGACGTGCCCCTGGTAGCTGCCCTGAGTGCGCCATTTGCCTTTACCTGCCGATGCAAGCGGCGGTGCCTCCAGAGCGTCGGCGAGCCATTCGTTTAGCGCCGGATGGACGACATCGGCAAGGTAAATCTCAATATCCGGGTAAGATTCCATTATGCGCGTACCTTGTCGGCGATGAACAGCGCTTGCAGGGTGGCTTCGTAGATCCGGCTTAAGTCGTCCAGGTCGTTTGCACGCACGCGTTCATCGATCTTGTGGATCGTGTCGTTGAGCGGCCCCAGTTCGACCACCTGGGCGCCCAGGGTGGCGATAAAACGTCCATCCGAGGTGCCCCCGCTGGTGGATAGCGCGGGACGCTCGCCAGTGATGGCTTCAACGCCGCGCATGGTGGCATCGACCAGCTCGCCTTCGGCGGTCAAGAACGGCTCGCCGTTGAGCATCCAGTCAATGTGGTACTCAAGGCCGTGCTGATCCAGGATCGCTTCGCTGCGTGCCTTGAGGGTTTCATGGGTGACTTCCGTTGAGTAGCGGAAGTTGAAGACGACTTCGACCTCACCGGGAATCACGTTGGTGGCGCCCGTCCCCGCACGAAAGTTGGAAACCTGAAAGCTGGTAGCCGGGAAAAAATCATTGCCCGCATCCCAGTGTTCGTTGACGAGTGCATCCAGCGCAGGCATTGCCTGGTGGATCGGGTTGCACGCCAGGTGCGGGTAAGCCACGTGGCCCTGCACCCCTTTTATATGCAGCACGCCTCCCAGAGAGCCGCGTCGGCCGTTTTTGATCGCATCCCCCAGGCGTGACGTGGAGGAAGGCTCACCGACGATGCAGTAGTCGAGGCGTTCATTGCGCTCGCGCAAATGCTCGACCACCGCGCGAGTACCGTCGACGGCGGGGCCCTCTTCATCGGAGGTGATCAGAAAAGCAATACGGCCATCGTGATCGGGGTGCGCGGTCACAAACCGCTCGACAGCCGTGAGCATTGCCGCGAGGCTGCCTTTCATGTCGGAAGCACCACGCCCGCACAGCATGCCCTCGTCGTTGATGCAGGGAGTGAAGGGGGGATACTCCCAATTGGTATGAGGCCCGCTGGGCACCACATCGGTGTGGCCAGCAAAAGCCAGCACCGGGCCATGATGGCCGCGCACGGCCCAGAAATTCTTTACATCGCCAAACGGCAGTTGCTCGATATGAAAGCCGAGCGCCACGAGGCGCTCGATCATCAGGTCCTGGCAGCCCTCGTCATCTGGCGTCACCGATGCCCGGCTGAGCAGGTCAAACGCCAGCTGCAGCGTCGGTGATAAACCTTCTGGCTCAGTTATGGGCATGCAGCGCCTCGTTGAGTGCGATGGCGCTTTTATTGGTCAGGCACTCAATACGGCCGCTTTGTGAGTGACGGCGCAGCAACAGATCGTCCTGGCCTGCCAACTCGCGTGCGGCGACGGTGTTGACCTCCTGGCCCTGGTCATCCAGCAGCGTCACTTTCGCCCCTGCGGTAATGTACAGGCCCGCTTCGACAGTGCAGCGGTCGCCAAGTGGAATGCCGATGCCCGCGTTGGCGCCGATCAGGCAGCCCTCGCCAACTTTGATTACCATATTGCCGCCGCCGGAAAGCGTGCCCATGGTGGAGCAGCCGCCGCCCAGGTCGGAGCCCTTGCCCACCATGACCCCTGCCGCAATACGTCCCTCGACCATGCCGGGACCTTCGGTGCCCGCGTTGAAGTTGACGAAGCCTTCGTGCATGACCGTTGTGCCTTCGCCCAGATAGGCGCCCAGGCGCACCCGGGCGGTGTCGCCAATGCGGATGCCTTGGGGAACGACGTAGTCGGTCATCTTGGGGAATTTGTCGACGCAGTCCACCGACAGTGCACGGCCTGCCAGGCGTGCCTTGAGGCGGCGGGCGGCAAGCTCTTCAATGTCGATGGGGCCTTCGTTGGTCCAGGCAATGTTGCGCAGCAGACCGAACATGCCAGTCAAATCCAGTCCGTGGGGTTTCACCAGGCGATGGGAGAGCAGGTGCAGCTTGAGGTAGACCTCAGGTGCGGTTTGCGGCGGCTGGTCGGTTTCCAGGAACATGGCGACCAGGGGGCGCTGGCTGGACGCGAAAGATTCAGCAAGCTCCGCCTGTTCGGGATGGCCCGCTTCCTGAAGGGCCTTGGCCAGGCGCGTGCAGTCTTCCGGCAGGAAGCTGATGGCCGCATTACCCTGGGGCGCGTCGACAACGTCCTTGGCAGCACTCACCAGGCTTTCTGGTGGGTTGATCAGCGGTGCCGGGTAGTAGATTTCCAGCCAGTCGCCCTGGGTATTTTGGGTGCCGATTCCAAGCGCAAAGCTCAGCATAACTGCGTTCCTTTAGGTCAGTGTTTCGTCTTAAAGTTTGTCGTAGTCGCCATCTTTGTAGCCGACCAGGATGGTTTCGTCGTCGACTTCCAGTAGAGGGCGCTTTAACAATGTGGGGTGTTTCAAGAGCAGCTCGCGGCCCGAGTTGGCATCAAAATCTTTTTCTTCATCCGATAGCTCGCGCCAGGTTTTGCTTTGCTTGTTGATCGCCTTGACCAACGGGACGCGGTGCAGGATATGCTCCAGCAGTGGTGCTGACAGACCGTCCTTGCGCAGGTCGTAGGTTTTAAAGGGAATGCCCTTTTCGTCCAGTGCCTTGGCCGCTTTGCGGCAGGTGTCGCAGTTGCTGATGATATAAAGCGTTAGCATGTATGACCTCCTACAATGTCGTCATGCCGTCAACGTTTGCGTTAGCCGCGCTCGATAAGTTGGCGTAGCCGCTCGGCGGCTTCAAGCGTGGGGGCAAGCTCTGCCACCAATGCCAAGCGTAGTCGACCACTTCCTGGATTACGGCCTTCGCGCCCGGGACGGCCCATCAAACTACCGGGCAGCACGCTGACATGCTGCTCGACAAATAGCCGCTGGGTAAAAGCGATATCGTCGCCACCAGGCACGGCGGGCCACAGGTAAAAACTCGCCTCGGGCGTGGGGAAATCCATTACCGGGGCGAGTAGCTCTGTCACGGCGCCAAACTTTTCACGATAAGCCTCGCGATTGGCGAATACGTGGTTTTCATCCTGCCAGGCGGCAATGGAAGCGTGCTGCATGGGCAGTGACATGGCGCAGCCGTGGTAGGTGCGATAGCGCTTGAAGGGCATTATCAGGTCAGCATCGCCCGCGATAAACCCTGAACGTAGCCCTGGCAAATTGGAGCGCTTGGAGAGCGAGTGAAACACCACGCAGCGCTGATAATCATCGCGGCCCAGCTCGGCGCAGGCTTGCAGGAGCCCAGGCGGCGGTGCAGCTTCGTCGAGGTAGAGCTCCGAGTAACACTCATCGGAGGCAATGATGAAATCGTGTTCATCAGCGAGCGCAATCAGTTGCTTGAAGTCGGCGAGGGGCGTGACCGCGCCGGTGGGGTTACCCGGCGAGCAGATAAAGACGATCTGCACATCACGCCAGGTGTCGGCGCTTACGGCGGAGAAATCCGGACGAAAGCCGTTGTCGGCGGTGCAGTCGAGATACAGCGGTTCCCCGCCGGCAAGCAGAGCGGCGCCTTCATAGATCTGGTAGAAGGGATTGGGCACCGCCACTTTGGACGGGCGGCTCCGGTCAAGGGCGGCTTGAACGAAGGCAAAAATGGCTTCGCGCGTGCCGTTGACCGGCAGGACCTGACGCTCGATATCGAGGCCTGCTAGCGCGAAACGCTGGCAGGCCCAGGCGGCAATGGTCTCGCGCAGGGCGGCCAGCCCGTTGGTGGCCGGGTAACGGGCCATCTCAGCCTGATGCGCCACCAGTGCGGCCAGAGCCCCAGGGTAGGGCGCATGCTGGGGTTCGCCGATAGTCAGTGGGATGTGCGCAAGCGATTCGGGCGGGGTCAGGTCCGCCTTGAGCGCCGCGAGCTTTTCGAACGGATACGGATGCAGGGCGTCGAGATCAGGGTTCATGAGTATCCAGAACGCCGTGCTGGCGTCGTTGTAGGCGTCGTGTCGCGAAAAGTAGCCGACGATTATAGGCAAGCCCCGCTGTCGGCTCAAATCCACCGGGGCGATAAGACAATTAAACCCCCAGCACCTCAATCAGGCGTTCACGCAGCTGTTGTTGGCGGTCCGGGTCGGTCAGCGGCTCGCCAGCCTTGGTGGTGATAAAGAACACGTCTTCAACGCGTTCACCCAGGGTGGCGATTTTCGCCGCGGAGAGCGCAATGTCCTGCTCCATGAAGATGCGCCCGACGCGGGCCAGAAGCCCCGGCCGGTCAGGGGCGCTGAGCTCCAGCAGTGTGCGGTCGTTGGCGGGATCCTGTTCGATCAGCACCTCGGTGGCGACCCGGAAGTGCTTGAGCTGGCGCGGCGTGTGCCGCGTGACGATGTCGGGATAGTCGTCGGGATCGTCGAGTTCTTCCACCAGGTGCTGGCGCATTTCTTCGATACGCGCTGAGTCGCGGATTGGCTGGCCCTGATTGTCCAGCACGATGAAGGTATTGAGTGTCCAGTCGTTGTTGGACGTCGCGATACGTGCGTCGTGGATCGACAGTCCCAGCTGTTCCATGGCGGCGGCAGTGGCGGCGAACAGGTCGTCCACCGAGCGGGTGTGGATGAACACCTTGGTGCCCCCTTCGGCCATGTCAGCCGTGGGCGCGCTGATTAATACCAGCGGCAACGGCGATGGTTGATGGGCAAGAATTCCCTGGGTCTGCCAGACGATTTCGCTGGGCGCATACTGCAGGAAATAGTCTTCGCCCAGCGATTCCCATAACCGGTCGATATCGGTTTCATCAACGCCAATCGTTTGCAGTAGTGAACGGGCTTCGGTGCGCGTTTCGCGTACCCAGTCGTCGCGGTCGGGCGGGTTGTTCAGCCCGCGCCGCAGGGCGCGCTTGGTTTCGGCATGCAACTGGCGCAACAGCGACGCCCGCCAGCCGTTCCATAGCGTCGGATTGGTCGCATTGATGTCCGCAACGGTCAGCACATAAAGATAGTCCAGCCGCGTCTCGTTGCGCACTTCCATGGCAAAATCGCGAATCACATCCGGGTCGCTGATGTCGCGCTTTTGCGCGGTCATGGACATCAGTAGATGGTGCTCGACCAACCAGCTGACCAGGTTGGTGTCGTGTTGTGGCACATGATGGCGCTGGCAGAACTGTTCGACGTCCCGGGCGCCGATTTCCGAGTGATCACCACCGCGCCCCTTGCCGATATCGTGAAACAGGCCAGCGATCCAGAGCAGGTCCAGCTTGGGTAACTGCTGCATCAGGGTGGCGGCGACCGGGAAATCGTCCTTGGCCTCCGGCTTGCGGAAGCCGTGCAGGAACTTGAGTAGCCGCAGCGTGTGAGCATCCACGGTATAAATATGAAACAGGTCATGCTGCATCAGACCCACCGCGCGGCCAAATTCGGGCAGGTACTTGCCCAGAATGCCGTAGCGGTTCATGCGCCGCAGTTGGCGTGGAACATTGCCAGGCGCGCGCATGATGGCCATGAAAAGCCGTTGGTGGCGAGGGTCTTCGCGGTAGTGATCGTCGATCTGGTGGCGATGGTCGCGGATCAGGCGGATGGTGTCGGCGCGGACGCCTTCTATTTCAGGGTGCTTGGCCATCAGCAAAAACAGCTCCAGCATGGCCGAAGGCTGTTCCCGGAACAGGTTGCGCGAACGCACCTGAATATAACCGCCCTTGGTTTCAAAACGTTCGTTGAGCTTGACCGTCTCCAGTGCTTCCTTGCCGCGCAGGATGACTTCATCGAAGTGCTGCAGCAGCATGTCGTTAAGCCCGGCCAGGGCGGTTACGTGCCGATAATAGCGTTTCATGAACTGCTCGACCGCCAGGCCTTCGGGGGTGTCGCGAAAGCCGAACATCTCGGCAATGGTGCGCTGATGGTCAAACAGCAGGCGGTCTTCGGCACGGTCGGTGAGCATGTGCAGGGCGTAGCGGACCTGCCACAGAAACGCCTGCCCCTGGCTCAAGATGCGCAGTTCGGCATCGTTCATGAAGCCGTTGGCGACGATATCAGCGTACTGCTCGGTTCCGAAATGGCGCTTGGCGACCCAGCCGATCATCTGGATATCGCGCAGCCCACCGGGCGAGCTTTTGAGGTTCGGTTCGAGATGGTACTCGGAGTTGTTGTAACGGTAGTGACGGGCAATCTGCTCCTGCCACTTGGCTTCGAAAAAGCGGTCGGCCGGCCATACATGCTTGGCGCTGAGCCGTTCGCGCATCTTGTGGCGTAGCGACTCAGGGCCGGCAACCAGGCGGGACTCAAGCAGGTTGGTGATCACCGTGACATCGGCGGCCGCTTCGCGCTCGCAGTCGTTGAGCGAGCGCACGCTATGGCCGATTTCCAGACCAATGTCCCACAAGAAAGTGATGAAGGCGGTCAGCGGCTCCCGGTAGGGACTGTCGTCGTCGTGTTCCAGCAACAACAGCAGGTCGATGTCCGAATGCGGGTGCAGTTCACCGCGCCCGTAGCCGCCCACGGCCACAAGGGCAACGCCGTCGTCGGGCCAGGCATGCTGTTCCCAGGCGATAGCCAGCAGTTGATCCAGATACCACGCGCGGCCCCGGACCAGATCGCGGATATCGGCGCCGGCGCGAAAGCGTTCGTCCAGGCGCGTCTGGATTTCACCAAGCGCTGCCTTGAACGGCGCGATGGGGGAGCGTGACCCCGCAAGCTCGGTGCGGAACAACTCAAGATCGAACAGCGTGGTGTCGGGCTCGAACCGGTAGTGGTGTAAAAGCATCAATGATTCAAGAAGCTGAAGTCTTCGTCGCCGCGTGCGGTCAGCACGTCAACGCCGGTGTCGGTGACCAGCAGGGTGTGCTCCCATTGCGCCGACAGGCTGCGGTCCTTGGTGATTGCCGTCCAGCCGTCGCGTAACACCTTGGTTTTGTAGCCCCCGACATTGATCATGGGCTCGATGGTGAAACACATGCCCGCTTCCAGGCTGATGTCAGCGCTGGGTGCATAGCCATCGTAATGCAGGAACTGGGGGTCTTCGTGAAATTCAGCGCCGATGCCGTGACCGCAAAAGTCGCGAACAACCGAGTAGCCATTGGCTTCAGCGTGTTTCTGAATCACGCGGGCGAGTTCAGAAAGGCGCACACCGGGTTTGACCTGCTCAATACTTTTATACAGGCATTCCTGGGTAATGCGGCACAGGCGCTCGCCCTGGATGGTCTCGCCGACCACGAACATCACGCTGGAATCGCCGTGGTAGCCAGCGGCTGTGCGCACGGTGATATCCAGGTTCATGATGTCGCCGTTCTTGAGCTTTTTGGCGTCGTCGGGAATCCCGTGGCAGACCACATGGTTGATCGAGGTGCAGGTCGCCTTGGGGAAGCCGTGGTAATTGAGTGGCGCAGGCGTCGACCCCAGCTCGTTGACGATGTACTCGTGGCACAGGCGGTCGATTTCACCGGTGCTGATGCCCGCCTGGACGTGAGGGGTGATCATCTCGATGACGCTGGCTGCCTGGCGTCCAGCTTCGCGCATGTTGTCGATTTCAGAAGGCGTTTTAATGGGAACGTTCATGGATTCTCGATGTTGACTCAGAATGGCAAGTTGAGCGGCAATAAAAGGCCCGCTGAACGGATGACGGCTTCATCTTAACGATGATCTATGGTATAAAGCCGCGCGCTTTCCTGCAATCGTCATCCGCTGCAAACTTTCTGCTGTCGGGGACAATGGAGCATCAAAGCGTTATCACGGCATCGCAGGTTTCGTCGCTTACGGGCGGTTGAACGATGCGGTATTGAACAGCAAGCCTTGAAAACACACATGCACCGGCACATGGTCCCGGGTGCCGCTGGCAGCGTCTGACGATGCCAATGGTCGGATCCATGGGGTGCGTGGAGGCCTAACCCGAGTTTCAGGAGTTTTACCATGTCTCACGTCAATATGCGTGACCTGCTTAAAGCAGGCGCTCACTTCGGTCACCAGACCAAGTACTGGAATCCGAAGATGAGCAAATTCATCTTCGGCGCGCGCAACAAGATTCACATCATCAACCTCGAGCATACACTGCCGGCGCTGAACGAAGCGATCGACGTGGTCGAGAAGATGGCGGCATCCAACAACAAGATTTTGTTTGTTGGCACCAAGCGCAGCGCCAGCAAGATCATTAAGGAAGAAGCCAACCGCGTAAGCCAGCCGTTCGTCAACCATCGCTGGTTGGGCGGCATGCTGACCAACTTCAAGACCATTCGCGTGTCCATCAAGCGTCTGCGCGAACTTGAAGCGATGCACGAAGACGGCACGTTCGAGAAGTTGACCAAGAAAGAAGTTCTGATGGCAACCCGCGAGCAGGACAAGCTCGAGCGCTCCGTAGGCGGTATCAAGAACATGGGCGGCCTTCCGGACGCACTGTTCGTGATTGACGTTGACCACGAGCGTATCGCGATCAACGAAGCTAACAAGCTGGGTATACCGGTCATCGGCGTGGTGGATACCAACTCCAACCCCGATGGTGTGGACTACGTGATTCCGGGCAACGATGATTCCATCCGCGCTATCCAGATTTACGTAAAAGCGATTG
The DNA here is from genome assembly GCF_036663435.1 of Halomonas sp. 5021. NCBI lineage: Bacteria > Pseudomonadati > Pseudomonadota > Gammaproteobacteria > Oceanospirillales > Halomonadaceae > Halomonas > Halomonas sp. 5021. Next base: position 191,561 of record NZ_JAXOVU010000007.1, on the reverse strand, counting down.
CCGATGCCTGCGCGCGTTCCAAGGAAGGTCGCCCCGACGAGTTCGTCGAAGTGACTGACACCGAAGAAGCCGCTGACGCCGACAGCAGCGCTGCCGCCGAGTAAACCGGTGGTCGATGCGGCGTCGTCACGGGTGCCGCATCATGTTAAGAGGGGGCCTGAGCCCCCTTTTTCCCGCTTTGGGTTAAGGCTTGGAGTGGGCAGTCTTGGGCCGACATCAATGTTGGCAGCGCCATGCAGAGTGAGATCATTCGGTCATGAACCGTTGCGACACTCGGCAAGGCGTTTAACTAACTCTCAGCTAGAACCATTTCAGAGGTGAAATCTCATGGCCGCTATCAGCGCCTCTCAGGTTAAAGATCTTCGCGAACGCACCGGCTTGGGCATGATGGAGTGTAAAAAAGCACTCACCGAAGCGGGTGGCGACATCGACGTTGCCATCGAGAACCTGCGTAAAAGCTCCGGCTTGAAAGCCGCGAAAAAAGCCGGCCGCACCGCTGCGGAAGGCGCCGTTGTAACCCGCGTTGCCGACGATGGCAGCTACGGCGTTATGGTGGAAATCAACTCCGAAACCGATTTTGTGGCTCGCGATGACAACTTCATCGACTTCACCAACAAAATTGCTGACGCCTTCTTTGCCGCGAAAAGCGAAGACGTTGCCGCCGTGATGGACGGTGAGCTGGAAACCGCTCGTGAGCAGTTGGTGCAGAAAATCGGCGAAAACATTGGCGTGCGCCGTGCCATTGTTGTCGACGCTGTTGACGGTGGCGTGGTCGGTGAATACGTTCACGGTGGCCGTATTGGTGTGCTGACCGTCCTTAAAGGCGGCAATGCCCAGGTGGCGAAAGACGTGGCGATGCACGTTGCCGCCATCAACCCGTCGGTTGCGCATCCGGAGAACATGCCTCAGGAAGAGCTGGACGCCGAAAAAGCGATTATCCTTGCTCAGCCTGATATGGCCGGTAAACCGGAACAGATCGCTGAAAAAATGGTGCAAGGTCGCTTGAAGAAGTACCTGGCAGAAAACAGCCTGACCGAGCAGCCGTTTGTGAAAGACCAGAACCAGACGGTGGCTGAGTATGTCAAAGCGGCAGGCGGTGAAGTGATTGGCTTTACCCGCTTTGGCGTAGGCGAAGGCATCGAGAAAGAAGAAGTCGACTTCGCGAAAGAAGTTATGGAACAGGCTGGCCGTCGCTAAGGTCTGATGTTCCAGCTGTAGGTTGGCGTGCGCGCGAGCGCACGCCTTCGCGTATCCGGCCCCTGCATAATACAAGGGGTGATGCCGCTTGTCGGCGCCAAGGTCTGCCCTAGGAGAATTGCCATGTCGCGTGATGTTCAAGAACCGCTTACCTCCCTGTCTAGCAAATCGAAAACCGACGGTTCCAAGTCGAAATACAAACGTATTTTGCTCAAGCTGTCGGGTGAAGCGCTGATGGGAGAGCATGATTTTGGCATTGACCCGAAGGTGCTGGATCGAATGGCACTGGAAATTGGCCAGCTAGTGGGTATTGGCGTTCAAGTGGGTATCGTCATCGGTGGTGGCAATTTGTTTCGCGGTGCGGCGCTGAATGAAGCCGGTATGGATCGCGTCACCGGTGATCATATGGGCATGCTGGCAACGGTGATGAATGCCCTGGCGATGCGTGATGCGCTGGAACGTTCCAATATTCGCTCGCGAGTGATGTCGGCGATCCCCATGAGCGGGGTGGTCGAGCACTATGATCGGCGTACGGCGATTCGCTATTTGACGTCCGGTGACGTGGTGTTGTTTTCAGCCGGGACCGGCAACCCTTTCTTTACCACTGACTCGGCTGCTTGCCTGCGGGGTATTGAGGTCGATGTCGATGTGGTGATCAAAGCGACCAAGGTCGACGGTGTCTACGATAAAGACCCGGTGAAGCACCCCGACGCCGTCAAATATGAACAACTCACCTACGATGATGCGCTTGATCAAAAGCTCGGCGTCATGGATTTGACCGCTATCTGCCTGGTACGTGACCATGACATGCCAGTGCGGGTGTTTGATATGAACAAGCCTGGTGCCCTGCTAAATTTAGTAGTTGGGGGCAGGGAAGGTACGCTGATAGACAGAGGTTATCCACGTGATTAATGACATTCAGAAAGATGCCGCGGCGCGCATGAAAAAAAGTGTCGAGGCACTGCACAGCAACTTTAACAAGATTCGTACCGGGCGTGCCCATCCGAGCATTCTGGATGCGGTGACCGTGGAATACTACGGTAGTCAGGTGCCGCTGAACCAAGTGGCCTCGGTCAACGTTGAAGACGCGCGTACACTGACGATCTCCCCCTGGGAGCAGAGCATGGTGCAGAAAATCGAGAAGGCCATCATGACCGCCGATCTGGGTCTCAACCCGGCCAGTGCGGGCAACGTGATTCGCGTGCCGATGCCGATGCTCACCGAAGAGACGCGCAAGGGCTATATCAAGCAGGCTCGCAGCGAGGCAGAGCATGCCCGTGTTGCGGTGCGCAACGTACGCCGCGATGCCAACGGTGATTTCAAGTCATTGCTAAAAGATAAAGAAATTACCGAAGACGATCAACGTGAAGGCGAAGATGCGATTCAAAAGCTGACCGACAAGTATATCGCTGAGATCGACCAGGCACTTGCTGCGAAAGAGCACGACCTGATGCAGGTGTAAGAAGCGGATGTTCACGCCGCGGGCAGCAGGGCTGCCCGCTCAGCCATCTTTGAGTGGCTTTTCTATGATTGATCTTTGGTGCAAGCATTCATGACGTCACCGCAGCTCCCCGGACAACGACCGGACGATGCCAACGCGATGGAGGTGGAGCAGGATTCGTTGCCGTCCCATGTGGCGATTATTATGGACGGTAATAATCGCTGGGCGCGTGCGCGAGGTCTGTCAGGCGCGCGCGGGCATCGCGCAGGCGTAGAGGCCGTCAGGGCGGTTATTCAGCGTGCCGCCGAGCGTGGGGTGCAAACGCTTAGCCTGTTCGCTTTCTCGAGCGAGAACTGGAAGCGGCCAGCAACGGAAGTCAATGCGCTGATGGAGCTTTTTCTGATGGCCCTCAAGCGAGAGGTCAAGAAGCTGCATGAGCGTAATATCCGCCTGTCGATTATCGGCGAGCAGCGTGGTTTTTCCCATGCGATTCAGAAGCATATTCAGCGTGCCGAATCGTTGACCGCCAACAATACCGGTATGCATCTGGTGATTGCCGCGAATTATGGCGGCCAATGGGATATTGCTCAGGCGGCCCGCCGACTGGCTGAACAGGCGGTTGCAGGGGAGATTTCCCCATCCGCTATCGACGAAGTCCAGGTGGATCAGGCGATGGGTGAGGGTGCTTATGTTCCACCTATCGACTTGTGTATTCGAACCAGCGGTGAACAACGGCTTTCGAATTTCATGCTCTGGCAACTGGCTTACGCCGAGCTGCACTTTTCGCCGTTACTCTGGCCCGATTTCCATGCCCAGGCCTTTGATGATGCCCTGGCTGATTTCTGTCGCCGGCAGCGTCGCTTCGGCATGACCGACGAGCAGTTAGAGGCCCAGGGTGCTTAAGCAACGAGTGATAACCGCGGTCTGGCTAGCACCTGTGGTGCTGGTCGGCCTGTTCGGTCTGCAGGGTGAAAGCTATGCCCTTTTCACGGCCTTCGTCATGCTGCTGGGTGCATGGGAGTGGACCAATCTCGCCGGCGTGATTCAACCGTTGAGGCGTGCCGCACTGGTCGCCGGTTGTGCCGTCCTGATGCTGGTGATGTGGACCAGTGGCGCCACCCATGCCCAATGGCCGCTATGGCTTGCCGCGGCAGGCTGGCTTCTCAATCTGGTATGGGTCACCCGCTACCCAGGCCTGGCGGCACAGTGGCATTCTACTCCAGGCCGTCTATTGATGGGGCTTTGGGTGCTGTTGCCGTGTTGGGTAGGGTTCAATATTCTGCGCGAGACCGGGGCCGTGTGGCTGCTGTTCGTACTGCTGCTTGTCTGGTCGGCGGATATTGGCGCTTACTTCGCGGGGCGCCGATGGGGAAAGCGCAAGCTGGCACCCCGGGTCAGCCCCGGTAAATCGTGGGAAGGCGTGATGGGGGGTATGGCGGCCACGGCCCTTTTGGCGATTGGATTCGCGTTCACGCTGTCGCTGGGATTGGCCGAAGGTGTGGCCCTGGTGGCGGTTACGCTGCTGGTCACGTTAATCTCTGTGTTGGGCGATTTACTGGAGAGCATGCTCAAGCGCTACCGCGACGTGAAAGATTCAAGCCAGCTGCTGCCGGGACATGGCGGCGTGCTGGACCGCATTGACAGCCTGACGGCGGCGATTCCGCTGTTTGCGCTGCTCTATCTACAGGTGCTGGGCCTATGACCTCGATAACCACACGGCGTGTAACGGTGCTGGGCTCCACCGGCTCCATCGGAACCAGTACGCTTGATGTCATCGCCCGTCACCCTGATCGCTATCAGGTGCATGCGTTAACCGCACATACCTCAAAAGAAACGCTGCTCAGCCAGTGCCTTCGCTTTCGCCCTGCCGTTGCGGTACTTGCCAATGAGGCGGATGCTCGTTGGCTGCGCGCTGAGTTGCGCCGGGCAAGCCAATCCACCGAGGTCATGGTGGGGCCGGAAGCGCTATGCGATGTGGCTCGTGATGCCAGTGTCGATATTGTCATGGCAGCGATTGTTGGTGCGGCAGGCTTGTTGCCCTCGCTTGCGGCGGCAGAAGCGGGTAAGCGGGTGCTACTGGCCAATAAGGAAGCGTTGGTGATGAGTGGAGCGCTCTTCATGAAGGCGGTCGCTCGCTCCGGGGCCACGCTATTACCCATTGATTCCGAACATAATGCGATCTATCAGTGTCTACCTCCAGAGCATCGTGGAGGCCTTTCGCGCCACGGTGTATCGCAATTGCTGCTGACGGCCTCAGGTGGACCTTTCCGGACCTGGAGTGAGGCGGCAATTGCTCAGGTCACGCCCGAACAGGCCTGTGCGCATCCCAACTGGTCGATGGGGCGTAAGATATCGGTGGACAGCGCCACCTTGATGAATAAAGGGCTGGAGCTGATTGAGGCCTGCTGGCTGTTTGATGCCCGCCCTGACCAAATTCAGGTTGTCGTGCACCCGCAAAGTATCATTCATTCGATGGCGGCTTATCAGGACGGCTCCGTGCTTGCGCAGTTGGGCAATCCCGATATGCGTACCCCCATCGCGTATGGACTGGCGTGGCCAGACAGAATCGAGGCGGGCGTTGAAGCGCTGGACCTTTTTCAGGTGGCGCGGCTCGATTTTGAAACAGCGGATGAAGCGCGCTTTCCGTGCCTGCCACTGGCCCGCGAAGCGATGCGCAGTGGTGGTTTGGCGCCTGTCGTGCTTAATGCCGCCAATGAAGTGGCGGTCGAAGCTTTCTTGAATCACCGATTGGGTTTTCTGGGCATCGGTCAGCTGGTCGAAGAGGCGTTGTCCTCGCCTATCGATGGGTCTGCCGATTGCATTGAGAGTATTTTATGGGCCGATCAACGCGCACGTCAGCGTGCCGCTGGATGGCTGGCACGTTGGTCCGCCTAGTCTTAGCCCGGCTGAGGCGCATATCGAGGAGTACCCTGTGGGCCTGATACAAAACATTTTAGCGGTGATCGTGGTATTGGGGCTGCTGGTGACCTTCCATGAATTTGGTCACTTTTGGGTGGCGCGTCGCTGCGGGGTCAAAGTACTGCGCTTTTCGGTTGGGTTTGGCAAGCCTCTGTGGTCGCGGGTTGACCGCCACGGTACCGAGTTTGCGATTGCCGCCATCCCGCTTGGCGGGTACGTCAAAATGCTCGACGAACGCGAGGCACCGGTACCTGACGAACAGCTCGATCAGGCATTTAACCGTAAAAGTGTCTGGCAGCGTATTGCCGTCGTGGCGGCGGGGCCTGTTGCCAACTTCCTGCTGGCGATTGTCGCCTATTGGGCGTTGTTTGTGGCGGGCACAACCGCCGTTGCGCCGATGGTCGGGGAAACCGTGCCGAACTCCCCTGCCGCCGAAGCGGGGCTGGCCCACGGGGACGAGATTACCGCGATTCAGGGTGAAGCCGTTAGCAACTGGGAGGCGGTCAACCTGAAACTGGTGTCGATGATCGGCTTCACTGGAGAGCTAACCATTGAAGCTCGGCCTCAGGGTGAGAGCAACGCGGTGGCTTACCAACTTCCGTTACGCGATTACATGACCCGTCAGGATCCGCCGCAACCACTGGAAACGCTGGGTTTGACCCCCTGGCAGCCCGATGTCCCGGCCACGCTTGGCCAGGTGATTGAGGGCGAGGCGGCCGCCGAGGCAGGTTTACAGGTGGGTGATCGCATTATCGCGGTGGATGAACAGCCCATTGCGGACTGGATGGATTTCGTCAACGTCATCCGTGGTAGCCCCGATGAGGCATTGACGGTTGCCGTTGAACGAGACGGCCAACGGCAAACCACCACTTTGACCCCCAGTCGCAACAGTCTGGAGACCGGCGTTGAAATTGGGTACATTGGTGCGGGTGCCGAGCCTGTCGAATGGCCTGAAGAGTATCAGCGCGAGATACGCTATGGCCCATTGGAAGCTGTAGGGCAGTCACTGTCGCGCACGGCAGACATGACATTGTTGACCGTTGATGCCATTCGCAAGATGCTGGTAGGGCTGATATCGCCGTCCAATCTGTCTGGTCCTGTGACAATTGCCCAGATTTCAGGGGATTCCGCACGGGCGGGGCTGGAAGCATTTGTCAGCTTTCTGGCGTATCTTTCCATCAGCCTCGGGGTATTGAACCTGCTGCCTATCCCTGTGCTGGATGGGGGGCATCTGCTTTATTATTTTCTGGAGATCGTGCGCGGGCGGCCGGTCTCCGAGCAAACCCAAGCCATCGGCTTACGTATCGGGCTTGCCATGGTGGGCACCCTGATGCTGATGGCTCTGTACTTTGATCTGATGCGCCTTTGGTAACGACGCGTGTAGTGCCTAGGATGCCTTGTCATCTGCCTGCACAAATGTATATGGTGCCTGTTTGAATGCATAGGCAGACCAACGCGAGCGAAATGACTGCATGAAAATCAAGACCTTTGGAATGGCGGTACTCTTGCTGGCGGGCGCCAGCGGTGCCCAGGCACAATCCTTTGATGTTTCGGACATTCGTGTGGAAGGACTGCAGCGGGTTTCCGCCGCCTCGGTCTTTAATGCGTTTCCTGTCAGCGCCAATGACCAGGTGAGCGAAAGCGAACTGGCAGCGGCGGCGCGGCAACTTTTCGAAACCGGGTTGTTTGAAGACGTATCGCTCGCCCGGGAAGGCGATGTGCTCGTGATACAGGTTGTTGAGCGCCCCACCATTACCCAGTTGAACATCAGCGGTAACGAGCAAATCTCGGAAGATGACCTGCGGCGTGGGCTGACGGAAGCAGGTCTGGCGGAAGGCGAGGTGCTTCAACTCTCGACGCTTGAGGAAATGGAGCGTGAGCTGGAAGGTGTTTACCAATCCCAGGGCCGTTATAGTGCAGGTATCGACACTGAGGTCGAGGAAATCGATGAAGGGCGCGTGCGTGTCAATATCAATATCAACGAAGGCGAAGTCGCCAAGATTCGCCAGATAAACATCGTCGGCAACGAGGCTTTCGACGATGAAACGCTGCTGGATCTTTTCGAGCTCGAAGATCGCCCTGGCTTCTGGTTTGGCTGGTTTTCCAGCGATGAATACTCCCGTGAAGCGTTGTCAGGCGATATCGAACGTCTGCGGTCTTATTACCTGGATCGCGGCTATGTCAACTTCGACGTGACCTCTACGCAAGTATCGATCGGGGCCGACAAGTCAGAGATATTCATAACGCTCAATGTCAACGAAGGCCAACAGTACCGCGTCGGCGATGTGAGTTTCAGAGGTGACCTGGAAATCAGTGAGCAGGAGGCCCGGGACCTGCTCACCATTGAGCGTGGCGAGATATTCTCGCGTCAGGACCTCAATGCCTCGACCGAGGCGCTACGTCAACGCCTTGGCGCAGAAGGTTTTGCCTTTGCTGATGTTCAGGGCGTGCCTGAGGTGGCCGGTGACGGTGAGACGGTCGATCTGGTGATTAACGTCGATCCGGGGCAGCGTGCCTATGTACGACGTATCGAGTTTGTCGGTAATACGACCACCGATGATGAAGTGTTGCGCCGGGAAATGATCCAGATGGAAGGCGCTCCTGCTTCCACGGAGTCGATTACCCAGTCACGTCAACGCCTCGAGCGATTAGGCTTTTTCAGTCAGGTTGAAGTCGATACCGAGCGGGTCCCGGGCGAGCCCGACAAGCTGGACGTCACCTACAACGTTGAAGAGCAACCGTCGGGCTCTGTGTCAGCCAGCGTCGGCTTTTCGCAAAGCGCTGGGGTGATATACGGGGCGTCGCTGTCGCAGAATAATTTCCTGGGTACCGGTAACCGAGTCAACATTGGCGCTCAGCGGAGTGACACCTTCACCAGCGTGAACTTCGGTTTCACCGACCCTTACTGGACGCTTGACGGTATTTCACGAGGCTATAACGTCTTCTACCGTGAAACCGACTACGAAGATTCCGATATCTCGACCTACTCCACGGATGCGTATGGTGCCGGTATCAACTTCGGCTATCCGGTCAGTGAGTTATCGCGGCTGAACTTTGGCGCCAGCGCCGAAGACTTAACGGTAAAAACCTACTTTGATACCGCCTCTGAAATTCGTCGTTATGTTCAGGACGAGGGAAAGGATGCGCAAACCCTGAAGCTGAACGCCAACTGGACGCGCAATAACCTTAATCGCGGTATCATGCCCACGGCGGGAAGCTACCAGCGTGTCGCCATCGAAACCGGTGCACCTGGCAGCGACACGCAATACTATAAAGCCAGTGCCCGAGCACAGCAGTTATTCGCGCTCAACGATGCATGGTCGTTGAAATTTACCGGTGATCTTGGCTACGCCGATACGATAGGCGATGACCCGTATCCGTTCTACGAAAACTTCTACGCCGGGGGGCTGGGGTCCGTGCGCGGGTTTACCTCCAACACCCTCGGGCAGCGGACGACGCCGGCGAGAGAAGGTGGGCGAGATCGTACCCTGGGCGGTAACGTGCTCGTCGAAGGTAGCGCCGAAATTATTTTCCCGCTTCCGTTTGTGGAAAATCAGAACTCTTTGCAGACATCGCTGTTCTTAGATGCGGGTAATACGTTTCTGTCATCCTGCTATGACGTGCTCGATGAAGATGCCAGCCGCCAACGCTGTAATTCAGGGGTTGATCTTGGCGATCTACGCTACAGCGCCGGGGTGGGGCTATCCTGGCTGACGCCGGTAGGTCCGTTGACCTTTGCGGTGGCTGAGCCTCTCAATGAAGAGAGTGGCGATGACACCCAGTTCTTCCAGTTCTCGTTAGGCCAGTCATTCTAACGTGTTGAGATGCGCCGTCAGGCGCATCCGTTTTACAAAAAGGAGTTATGACCATGCTTAAGCTCACTAGGGTCGTTTGTCTATTGGGTGCCATGGTGTTATCTGCTCAGGCTCAGGCAGACGAAGTGGCTGTTCTTGACTGGCGTGCGGCATTGATGAACAGCGATTCCGCTCAATCATCGATCAGCCGACTGGAAAGCGAGATTGGTAACCAGCAGCGTGAAGCTGAAAGCCTGGGCAGCGAATTGCAGGGCTTACAGGAACGCTTGCAGACCGAGGGCGAGACGATGTCCGAGGCACAACGCGAGTCGCTGATTGCTGAATTGCAGGAAAAAGGTCGTCGATTTGAGCAGTTACGCCAGCAAATTGGTCAGGCGCAGCAACGCTCAGAGCAACAGTTTCTTGAGGGCGCCGAAGCCAAACTGGAACAGGCGGTTGAACAAGTGATTGATCGACATGGTATTGAAGTCTTGGTTGAGCCCCAAGGCGTGCTGCATTCATCCAGAGATTTACCCAACGTGACGGATGAAGTCACGCAGATTTTTAACTCGCTCAACTAAAATACCCATAATGCTCGGTGCGGCTCAGCCGCACCAAAGGTTCCTTGGCCGCCCATGACCCACGCTTCTCACGACCTGACCCTTGCGGATATTGCCCGCCATTTGAATGTTACCTTCGAGGGTGACGGGAGCCAGCCCATCAGAGGCTTGGCGACGCTTAAAGACGCCCAGGCAGATCAGGTGGCTTTTCTGGCTAATCGCGCCTACCTGAAAGATCTGGCCATGACGCAGGCAGGGGCGGTTCTGCTCCACCCTGAGCATGGCAAAAGCTGCCCGGTGCCACGCCTGGAAATCGATAATCCATATTTGGGTTATGCCACACTCTCCCAGCTTTTTGACCCGTTACCTGCCCGTGATGTGCCGGGAATACACCCAAGTGCGGTTGTTGCTGAAAGCGTTTCGCTCGGGGATGGCGTCAGTGTGCAGGCCAATGCGGTCATCGAGGAAGGGGTGGTGCTGGGTGACGACGTGGTCATTGGCGCGGGCAGTCTAGTGGGCGCCGACAGTATTATCGGCGAGGGGACGCGTTTACATGCCAACGTCACCGTGTGTCATGGCGTCGTGATAGGCAAGCGTGTCATCCTGCAGAGCGGCTGTGTGATTGGCGGAGATGGGTTTGGCTTTGCCCACGATGGCGGCAAGTGGCACAAGATTGCTCAATTGGGCGGTGTGGTGCTCGGCGATGACGTCGAGGTCGGTAGTTGCTCAAGCATTGACCGGGGGGCGCTGGGCAATACCGTGATCGGTAATGATGTGAAGATCGACAGCCAAGTGCAGATTGCCCATAACGTCACGGTCGGCGATCACAGCGCACTAGCTGGCTGCGTGGGTATCGCCGGTTCAACCCATGTGGGGCGGCACTGCATGCTGGGTGGAGGCGTTGGCCTTTCAGGCCACCTGACGATCTGCGATGGTGTCCAGGTGACCGGAATGAGTCTGGTGACCAACTCTATCCACGAACCCGGCGTTTATTCTTCCGGCACCGGCGCCATGGGCAATGCCCAATGGCGAAAAAATGCCGTCCGTTTCAAACAGCTTGATGAGATTGCCAAGCGTTTGTCTCGTTTGGAAAAAAATCATCGCGGCCAATCGTGACTGTGTGAATATGGCAGTGGGCCGGTTGAGGCTCATCCGCAGCGCGTTATAATCCACTGCCTTTTGATCGGCCTGTGTGCCGATGTTTGCCTGATGTACCAGGTGTTTTGTCTTTTTAGAGGTCGCTACGATGGTTATGGATATTAACGAAATTCGCGAGTACTTGCCGCACCGCTACCCGTTTTTGCTGGTTGACCGGGTAACGCAGTTGACCAAGGGCGAATCCATCGTTGCGTATAAAAACGTCAGCATTAACGAGCCGTTTTTTAACGGTCATTTTCCCCACCATCCCATCATGCCGGGTGTCCTGGTGATAGAAGCGTTGGCTCAGGCCTGCGGTATTCTAGGGTTCAAAACGGTTAACAAACTTCCCGCCGATGGCTATGTGTATTACCTGGTGGGTAGTGATAAAGTACGTTTCAAGCGCCCGGTAATGCCTGGCGACCAGATGATGCTCGAAGCCGATGTTATCCGTGGCAAACGGGGCATCTGGAAATTCGCCTGCCGTGCAACGGTGGATGGTGAACTGGCCTGCGAAGCAGAGATTATTTGTGCTGAGAGGAAAGTAGCTTGATACATCCTACCGCCCTTGTTGATCCCGCCGCGCAGCTTGCTGACGACGTTGAGGTTGGCCCTTTTAGTGTGATTGGCCCGGATGTCACCATTGGTGCGGGGTCGGTTGTCGGTCCCCATGTGGTGATCAAGGGACCGACTAGCCTCGGTGAGCGCACGCGCATTTTCCAGTTTGCCTCTGTGGGCGAGGATTGTCAGGATAAAAAGTACGCAGGCGAGCCAACGCGCCTGGTGATGGGTGATGATAACGTCATTCGCGAAGGTGCCACGCTGCACCGCGGCACGATTCAGGACCGTGGTGAAACTACCATCGGGTCGCGCAACCTGATCATGGCGTATGTGCATGTGGGCCACGATTGCGTGATTGGCGATGACTGTATTCTGGCCAACCAGGTCACATTGGCCGGTCACGTGACAGTCGGCAATTTTGCCATTCTGGGCGGATTGGCGGCGATCCATCAGTTTTGCTATTTCGGCGACCATGCCATGGCAGGCGGGGGCTCAATCATCACCAAGGATACGCCCGCGTATGTGATGATCAACGGCAATCCTGCTGAAGCCCGCGGTCTCAACCTTGTGGGTTTGAAACGACGTGGTTTCAGCAGCGAAGCCATCAACGCCCTGAGTGCTTCCTACAAATTGGTGTACCGGCAAGGCTTGACCGTTGAGCAGGCACTTGCCGAAATGCGTAGCCGCTTCCCAATTCCTGAAGTGTCCCACTTCGCTGATTCCATTGAGCGTTCAACACGCGGCATTACCCGCTAACCGGCGGTTTTCATGCAACCACAGCGCATTTACCTGGTAGCAGGCGAGCTTTCCGGCGATATCCTCGGCGCGGGGCTGATGCGCGAACTCAATGCACGCCACCCGGGTGTTGAGTTTCGCGGCATCGGCGGCCCGCGCATGGAGGCTCAGGGACTCACTAGTCGCTTCCCCCTCGAAACCCTGTCAGTGATGGGGCTGGTGGAAGTCATCAAGCACTTGCCTGAGCTTCTTCGCGTACGCCGGACGCTACGTGAAGAAGCCATCGCCTGGCAGCCCGATATCATGATCGGCATCGACGCCCCCGACTTCAATATCGGCCTTGAGAAGCAGCTTCGCGAAACGGGCATAACGACGGCGCATTATGTCAGTCCGTCGGTATGGGCGTGGCGGCAAGGCCGGGTAAAAAAGATTGCCAAAGCCGTGGACGGCATGCTGACGCTGTTGCCCTTTGAAGCGGCTTTCTATCGCCGTCATCAGGTGCCGGTTGCTTTCGTGGGTCACCCGCTAGCCGATGAACTGCCGCTCGAGAACGATCGGTCAAGCATCCGTCAATCACTTGGTCTGGACGAGCAGGCGCCGGTACTGGCGCTGCTACCCGGGTCAAGGGGCAATGAGATACGCTTTTTAGGCGCGACCTTCTTGCAAGCGGCCGAGACGCTCTGCCAACAGCATCGCACACTCCAGGTGGTGATTCCGGCGGCCAGCGCACAGCGACGTGACGAAATTGATCAGCTCTTGGACGTCTATCCAGCGCTTGGCGAACGCGTGGTGTTACTCGATGGTCAGGCCCGCGAGGCGATGGTAGCAAGTGATGCCGTACTGTTGGCGTCAGGCACCGCTGCGCTGGAGGCCATGCTGTGCCACCGCGCCATGGTGGTGGCCTACAAAATGGCTCCGGTGACGCACTGGCTGGCCAAGCGGCTGGTCAAGACATCCTGGGTGTCATTACCCAGCCTGATTGCTCAGCAGTCGATTGTGCCTGAACTGATACAGGACGATGCCTTACCCGAGGCGATTGCCGAGCAGCTCAGCGCGTTATTGACCGACGATGCGGGTCGGCACGCATTGGAAGCCCGCTTTGCCTCAATGCACCAGGCGCTTCAGCGGAATGCCAGCCGCCGAGCGGCAGATGCCATCGACGCGCTGGTCGCCGGTCAGCCATTAGCCGTACAGGATGACAGCATCGATGGGTGTTAAAGCAATCGATTTTCCACCACTGCAGATTGACTATGCCGGTGAGCGCCTGGCGGGGGTCGATGAAGTGGGCAGGGGGCCGCTGGTAGGCAGTGTGGTAGCCGCCGCCGTGATCCTTGATCCTGCCAGGCCCATCGATGGTCTGACCGACTCCAAAAAGCTGACGGCGCGCAGGCGGGAAGCACTGGATAACTTGATTCGCGAGCAAGCACTGGCGTTCACGGTGGCCGAGGCCAGCGCCGCCGAGGTGGACCAGCTCAATATTTATCATGCCACGCACCTGGCCATGCGACGGGCCATCGATGGTCTCGCTCCGGCGGCTGAGTACTTGCTGGTGGACGGAAATCGGCTGCCGGGTCATGTGCTACCCGGTCAGGCGGTCGTCAAAGGCGATGCCCGGCATCCGGCAATAGCGGCGGCGTCTATTTTGGCCAAGGTTGCCCGGGATGCCCAGATGGTTGCCCTGGATATGCGCTATCCTGAGTATGGGTTTGCGCGCCACAAGGGCTATCCAACCCGAGAGCATCTATCAGCGCTTGCGGTTCATGGACCATTAGCCGACCATCGACGAAGCTTTGCGCCGGTGCAGCGCCAGTTAGCACTGCTGTAGCCTTTCTATTTACTCAGCGTTTTTACCGAGAGTCTCATGACGGTTCCGTTCGTTCATCTACGTTTGCACAGTGAATATTCCCTGGTCGATGGCTTGGTCAAGCTCAAGTCCCTGGTCAGCACGACCGCTGAGCGCGAGATGCCAGCGCTGGCGCTGACCGACGAAGCCAACCTGTTTGGTCTGGTAAAGTTTTATAAGGCTGCCCAGGGCGCTGGTCTGAAGCCTATTATCGGCAGCGACTTGTGGCTGCATAATCCCCACGACGAGGCGCACCCCTACCGGCTGACGCTGCTGGCGATGAACGATATCGGTTATCGCAATTTGACCGAACTGATTTCCAGAGGCTGGACCGACGGCCAGCGGCAGGGCCGCGCCATTCTGGATAAACAGTGGGTGCTTTCACAAAGTGAAGGACTGATTGCGCTGTCTGGGGCGCGCGATGGTGAAATAGGCCGCCACCTGCTTTCCGACCACGAACGCGAAGCACGTGGGTTGCTGGAGGAGTGGCAGCAGGCGTTCCCCGACCGTTTCTACCTTGAGCTCATCCGCACCGGGCGGCCCCTGGAAGAAGACTGTGTGCATGCCAGCGTGAAACTGGCGATTGACACCCAGACACCGGTGGTGGCGACCAACGATGTGCGTTTCCTGGAGCGCGATGACTATTGGGCCCATGAAACACGCGTGGCGATCGGTGAAGGCAAGGCGCTTGATGACCCGCGGCGCGAGCGTCGCTATACCGAAGAGCAGTATCTCAAAAGCCCTGCCGAGATGGCCGAGCTGTTTGCCGACATTCCCGAGGCGCTGGAAAACAGCGTGATGATCGCCGAGCGCTGCAGCGTCGACGTGCGGCTCGGTGAGATATTCCTGCCCGAGTTCGAAATTCCCGAGGGCATGACCCAGGACGAGTTTTTCCGCAAGATTTCCCACGATGGTCTCACGGACCGGCTGGATTTTTTGTACCCCGCCGAGCGTTACCCGCGCGACGGTGATGAGTACAAGGCAATCGACCAGCGCTATCGTGAGCGGCTCGATTTCGAGTTGAACATCATCATCCAGATGGGCTTTCCCGGTTACTTCCTGATCGTGATGGACTTTATCCAGTGGGCCAAGGACAACAATGTCCCGGTAGGGCCCGGTCGCGGTTCCGGTGCGGGTTCACTGGTGGCCTACGCGCAGAAGATCACCGACCTTGATCCCATCGGTTACGATCTGCTTTTCGAGCGGTTCCTGAACCCCGAGCGGGTTTCCATGCCCGACTTTGACGTCGACTTCTGCATGGAGAAGCGCGACCGCGTCATCGAGTACGTGGCCGACCGCTATGGGCGTGATGCGGTATCGCAGATTGTCACCTTTGGCACCATGGCCGCGAAGGCGGTGGTGCGCGACGTCGCTCGCGCCCAGGGCAAGCCCTATTCGCTGGGCGACAAACTCTCCAAGCTGATTCCCTTTGAAGTGGGCATGACGCTCGATAAGGCGATCGAGCAGGAAGCGGCGCTGAAAGAATTTATCGACAGCGATGAAGAAGCTGAAGAAATCTGGGAAATGGCCCTCAAGCTGGAGGGCACCACCCGGGGCACCGGCAAGCACGCCGGGGGCGTGGTGATCGCGCCTACCAAGCTCACCGACTTTTCGCCGTTGCTCTGCGATGAGGACGGTTCGGGCCTGATGGTGCAGTTCGATAAAAACGATATCGAAGACGCCGGGCTGGTGAAGTTCGACTTTCTGGGGCTGCGCACGCTGACCATTATCGACTGGGCGCTGGAAATGGTCGACAAGGTGCGCGAAGCCAACGACCAGGGGCCGCTCAATATCGACGCCATTCCCCTGGACGATGGCAAGACCTTCGAGATGCTCAAGCGTGCCGAGACCACGGCGGTGTTCCAGCTGGAATCCCGCGGCATGAAGGAACTGATCAAGCGCCTGTTGCCCGATTCACTCGACGACATGATCGCCCTGGTGGCGCTGTTCCGCCCCGGCCCGCTGCAGTCGGGCATGGTGGACGACTTTATCAACCGCAAGCACGGCCGCGCGGAAGTATCTTATCCACACCCTGATTACCAGCACGAGCTGTTGAAAACGGTGCTGGCTCCCACCTATGGCATCATCCTGTACCAGGAACAGGTCATGCAGATCGCCCAGGTGATGGCAGGCTACACGCTCGGCCAGGCCGACATGCTGCGCCGGGCGATGGGCAAGAAAAAGCCCGAGGAAATGGCCAAGCAGCGCGCCGGCTTCATGGAAGGCTGCGCCGCCAACGGCATTGATAAAGACCTGGCGGGCAATATCTTTGATCTGGTAGAGAAGTTTGCTGGTTACGGCTTCAACAAGTCGCACTCGGCCGCCTACGCACTGGTCTCGTACCAGACCGCCTGGCTCAAGGCGCACTACCCGGGGCCCTTCATGGCGGCGGTGATGTCCACGGAAATGGACAATCTGGATAAGGTTGTGCCGCTGATTGAAGAGTGCCGAAACCTCAAGCTGACAGTGACCCCACCGGACGTCAATGTGGGCGGCTACAAGTTCACCGTCGACATTGAGGGCCGCGTGGTATACGGACTGGGGGCGATTCGTGGCGTTGGTGAGGGTCCGATTGGCGCCATCGTTGACGCTCGTGAGGCAGGCGGCGCATTCAGCGACCTCTTCGATTTCTGCAAGCGTATTGACCCCAAACGCATGAACAAGCGCACGCTGGAAGCGCTGATCCGCTCCGGCGCGCTGGATAATCTGGGGCCGAATCGCGCCGTGCTAGCCGCTGCCATGGAAGACGCTCTCAAGGCCGCCGCGCAAAATCACACCAACCAGAATCTGGGTATGCTGGATATGTTCGGCGAGGCGTTTGCCGCTGAAGAAGAGGCGGTAGATGTCTACGCCGAATACCGCCACGTCCGTGAATGGACCGACCGCGAACGGCTGTCCGGTGAGAAAGATACCCTCGGCCTTTATCTGACAGGCCACCCGATTGACGAGTACGAGCGTGAATTAAAGCGCTTTGTATCGACGCGGATCAGCGATTTAAAAGCGTCCTGGGAGCCCCAGCGTATCGCTGGTTTGGTGGTGGCCATGCGCACCATGAAATCAAAGCGCGGCGATACCATGGCGTTTATCACCCTGGATGACCGCACCGGGCGCATCGAGGCCTCGCTATTTGGCGAGCTGTTCGAACAATTGCGTGGGCAAATCGCCGCCGATGAAGTGGTGATTATCGAAGGTGAGGTGTCCAACGATGACTTCTCCGGTGGGCTCAAGCTGCGCGGCAAGGATGTCACGCCCATGGTGGCGGCTCGCGCCCGCTTTGGTCAGGCAGTGGAGTTGGCACTGGATGCCCAGCAGCTCAACGGCCGTCTGGTCGAGAGCTTGCGCGCCAGCCTGTCACCATTTCGCGACGAGGCCGGGTTGCCTGTCCGCCTGCAGTATCGACACCCCGATGCCGTGGGCTGGCTGGAACTGGCGGATGAATGGAAGGTCGCCCCCAGCGATGATTTGCTGCTCACCCTGCGCGATGTCCAGGGGCAGGTGGGTGTCCAGCTACGGTACAAGTAATGCGCGTTCTTCGTGGTGCCTTGCGTGATAGGGTCAGGGTGCGATAATGGCGTCATACATGCGCGTTTCGACAAGGCTTATTTTTAACAGGCAGAGCCGATGAATCCTAATTATCTCGATTTTGAACAGCCCATTGCCGAGCTTCAGGCAAAAATTGAAGAGCTGCGTCTGGTCAGTTCCGATAGCCAGGTCAATCTTTCCGACGAAATCGCCCGGCTGGAAGAGAAAAGCCGCAAGCTGACGGAGTCGATTTTCAAGGATTTGACCCCTTGGCAGGTGTCCCAGCTGTCGCGCCACCCCCAGCGCCCCTACACGCTCGATTACCTTGAGCATATCTTCAGCGACTTTGACGAGCTGCACGGCGATCGCAATTTCGGCGATGATGCCGCCCTCGTCGGCGGTGTGGCGCGCCTGGATGATAAGCCTGTCATTGTGATCGGCCACCAGAAGGGCCGCGACGTGAAGGAAAAGGTGCGGCGCAATTTTGGTATGCCGCGTCCCGAAGGCTACCGCAAGGCCTGCCGACTGATGGAAATGGCCGAGCGTTTCAAGATGCCGGTGCTGACCTTCATCGACACGCCGGGGGCCTACCCGGGGATCGACGCCGAAGAGCGCGGTCAGTCCGAGGCGATTGCCTACAACCTGGCGGTCATGTCGCGCCTGAAAACGCCAATTATCTCCACGGTGGTCGGTGAGGGCGGTTCCGGCGGCGCACTGGCGATTGGTGTGTGCGATGAACTGCAGATGCTGCAGTACTCGACCTATTCGGTGATCTCGCCGGAAGGCTGCGCGTCGATTCTGTGGAAGAGCGCCGACAAGGCTTCAGACGCTGCTCAGGCGATGGGCATTACCGCCGAGCGCTTGAAAGAGCTGGGCTTTGTCGACTCGCTGATCAAGGAGCCGTTGGGTGGCGCGCACCGGCATCCGGTGACGACGTCCGAACGCATCAAGGAAGCATTGACGGCGAGCATCGACCGGCTGCAACAGATGGATACCGAGGCGCTACTGGCGCGTCGCTATGACCGCCTGATGAGTTATGGCGCCCCAGCCGCCTGAATCGCTGGCTGGCCTGCTCAATGACGCCCTGGTGGAAACCCCACCGGGGCGATCTATTTGGGTGGCCGTCTCCGGCGGACTGGATTCGTCGCTACTTTTGACACTGGCCGCGGACGCCTGCCGAAAGGCCCGACGTCGCCTACGAGCGCTGCACGTCAATCATGCGTTGCAACCCGCCGCCGACGCGTTTGAAGCGCACTGCCAGGCGTTGTGTGCCAGGCTCGGCGTGCCCCTCACGGTGGCCAGGGTAACGGTCGAACGCCAGGGCGAAGGGCTTGAAGGTGCTGCTCGCCGGGCGCGCCTGGCCGCCTTTCGACAGCATATCCCGCCTGGCGATACACTCTGGCTGGCCCAGCATCAGGACGATCAGGCTGAAACGCTGCTGCTGGCCGCGATGCGTGGTAGCGGGGTTCGCGGACTCGCCGCTATGCCCTATCGCCGTGACTGGCAGGGCATCACCCTGTTGCGTCCCTGGCTTGATATAGGTCGTGATCAGCTCGCCGAAACGGCCAGGGCCATGCAGCTAGCCTGGTGCGACGACCCGACCAACGACGACGTTGCCCTGGACCGCAACCTGCTGCGCCACCAGGTAGTGCCGCGACTTGAAGCGCGCTGGCCTGCAGCACGCCGGGCGCTATCGCAAAGCGCCCGCCTCGCGGGAGAAGCCGACGCCTTGTTGGCCGCCTACGCCGGTGAAGAACTGCAAACCCTGCAAGAGGGTGATGGTCTGAACGTGACCGCGTTGCGCTCACGCGACCGCCCTCGCCAGCGCCTGCTGGTGCGCACATTGTGTCAGCAGGCGGGCTTGCCCACGCCGCCGCGAGAGCGTTTGGAAACCCTGCTTGATCAACTGATGGCCGGGCGCGACGCTCAGGTGCGCGTCACTTGGCCGGGGGCCGAAGCCCGGGTGTGGCGAGAGCGATTGTTTGTGATGCCGCCGTTAGAGAGCCCGCTACCCTGGCAAATCACCTGGAACGGTCAGCCGGGCATCGATACGCCGCTGGGTCCGCTTGCGCTGACGCTCGATACCGACCAGCCGGTGACGCTGCGCTGGCGCCAGGGAGGCGAGGTGATTCGACTGCCAAAGCGAGGCCGCCGGGCGGTAAAGCGGCTGTTGCAAGAAGCCCACTTGCCGCCCTGGCAGCGCGAGTGGATAGTCATGGTGATGCAAGAAGATGAATGTCTGGGCGTGATTCAGCCGCCCGCCACCATCTTGTGGCGGGCGGACGGCGTCAGGTTGGGCTAATGGGTTGCTCAACAAGATGCAGGCTGAACCCCGCCGTCTCCATGTAGCCTTGTTCCTGTTCCAGATCTGTGCTCAACAGTGTTGGCTCGTCGCTTTCAGGCAGCGTGATCGTCAATTGATCACCGTTGGCGCTTACCTCGGGGAGCGGCGGGGCGTGTTCAGGCCGTGAATGGTTGAACAACACCGCCAGCCGCAGTAGGCGCGCCAGCTTGGCGCTTTGTGCCTGCTGGCTTTTAGGCATCGCCTGCCACTCTTTTAGGGGGAATTTGCGCCGGTGGGCGCGGACTAAAAACGCCAGCAGTTGCTGTTCCGGGCGGGAAAAGCCGGCCAGATCCGAATGTTCAATCAGGTAAGCGCCGTGGCGGTGAAACTGGCTGTGGGAAATGGCCAGGCCAATTTCGTGTACGTGACTCGCCCAGCGTAAATAACGTCTGAGTGAGTCGTTCAGCGACCAGTCACCTTGGAGGGCATCAAATAATCGACTGGCGGTATCCGCCACGTTGTCTGCCTGCCGGTTATCCACGTCATAGGTGCGCTTTAGCACGTCGAGGCTTTTCGAGCGGGTATCTTCGGCGCTATTACGCCCCGCCATGTCATACAGCACTCCCTCGCGCAGGGCGCCGTCGGCAAAGCGCATCTGCTCAAGGTCGAAGGCTTCGAAAATAGCGCTCAATATGGCGATCCCGGCAGGAAACACCTTGGCGCGGTCAGACTTCAAACCGTCGAGCTCGACCTTATCGAGCCGTTTGCACTTGATAAGCCGTTCGCGCAGCTTTTTCAGGCCGCTGCGGGTAATCAGGCCCTCCTGAGTCGTGTCGCCATAGGCGAAGAGCACGCTGGCCGCTGCCTTGATCGTGCCGCTGGAGCCCACCGGGTCGTCCCAGCCCAGGCGCTGATAAGGTCGCTGAATATTGGCCAGCTCCGAAAGTGCCGCCAGCTCGGCACGGCGCATGCGCTTTTCGCTGAGCTCGCCTTCGGGGAAAAAGCGCCGCGAAAAGGTCACGCAGCCCATGCGCAGACTCTCCAGCGCTCTGGGCTCAAAGGCCTCGCCGATGATGAACTCGGTGGACCCACCGCCGATATCGACAATCAAGCGACGACCGTTTTCCGCCAGGGCATGGGCAGCACCCAGGTAGATCAGGCGGGCTTCTTCGCGGCCGGCAATTATCTCGATGGGGTGACCAAGCTGGGCCTCGGCGCGTTCGATAAAGGCCTGGCTGTTATGCGCATCGCGCAGCGCATTGGTTCCCACAATACGCAAATGTTGCTGGGTAATACCGGTAAGGAACGGTGCAAACCGTCCCAAACAATCCAACGCCCGTTGAATGGCGGCCTCACTGAGCTGGCCCTCCTCATCCAAACCGGCGGCAAGCTGGACCTTTTCGCCGAGGCGTGCCACGACTTGAAGGCGCTCATTCTGGTAGTTGGCCACCAGCAGATGAAAGCTGTTCGACCCCATGTCGATGGCCGCTAAACGTTGTGGTGCCCCGTTGTCGGCCGCTGCGTCAGCGGCATCAGTGGGGAGCGAAATGTCCTTGGGCATGAGCTATCCTTCGTGTTGACTGACCCAAGGTTGCGGTGGGCTTTATTTATTGTCAATTGCCAAAAGCTTGCGTTTGACGCGGGGGTTGACTAACATCGAGCTACTGGCTTGATACGACCGGATTTACCCATATATTACCCAGGTCGCCCCAGGCATCATTTAGCGCTGTAACTGGCGCAATTGCGCGGTGAAGCTTTTGACTATCGCGTCCAATGATGTCGGCCAGATGTCCAAGTCGTCAGATAGCCCGCTGGCCCAGCCGTTCCTGTGCTGACCAGACTTATCAGCACTAGCACCCTCGAACTGAGCCACCATTGATCATGTGGTTAACAAGTCTCAGTCTAGCCCCTTTATTCGAGTGAGTGCCTTCTTCGGGGTCTGAACGCATCACACGGCGCCTAGCCATATAATCAAGAGCTACGCCTCCTGTCCTATTTAGGCGCTTAGCGCCCAGCTTTCATGAGCAACTTTCTAATCACACCGATGAATCTCACTGAACTCAAGCAAAAAACCGTTCCCGAGCTGCTCGATATCGCCCGTGAAATGGGTATCGATAACTTGGCCCGTTCGCGCAAGCAGGACATCATCTTCGCCATCCTCAAGAAGCACGCCAAAAGCGGCGAGGATATCTACGGCGATGGGGTGCTGGAAATTCTTCAGGATGGCTTTGGCTTTTTGCGCAGCGCCGACAGCTCTTATCTCGCTGGGCCGGACGATATCTATGTCTCGCCCTCGCAAATCCGTCGCTTTAATCTGCGTAAAGGCGACTCCATCTCGGGCAAGATCCGGCCGCCCAAAGAGGGCGAGCGTTATTTTGCGCTGCTCAAGGTCAGCCAGATCAACTTTGACCGCCCGGAAAACGCCAAGCACAAGATTCTCTTCGAGAACCTGACGCCGCTGTTTCCGGACGATCGCCTGCGCATGGAAATCGGTAATGGTTCCACCGAGGATCTGACCTCGCGGATCATCGACCTGACAGCGCCGATCGGCAAAGGTCAGCGTGGCCTGCTGGTGTCACCCCCCAAAGCGGGTAAGACACTGATGTTGCAGAACATCGCCACCTCGATCACGCGCAATAACCCCGAATGTCATTTGATCGTCCTGTTGATCGATGAGCGCCCCGAGGAAGTGACCGAGATGTCGCGCACCGTGCGTGGCGAAGTGGTCGCCTCAACCTTCGATGAGCCGCCCGCCCGACATGTGCAGGTGGCCGAGATGGTCATCGAGAAAGCCAAGCGGCTGGTCGAGCACAAAAAGGACGTGGTGATTCTGCTTGATTCCATCACCCGCCTGGCGCGTGCTTACAACACCGTGGTGCCAAGCTCGGGTAAAGTGCTGACCGGCGGTGTGGATGCTCACGCGCTCGAGAAGCCCAAACGCTTCTTCGGTGCGGCGCGTAATATCGAAGAGGGCGGCAGCCTGACGATTATTGCCACGGCCCTGGTAGATACCGGTTCGAAAATGGACGAAGTCATTTTCGAGGAGTTCAAGGGCACCGGTAACATGGAAGCGCACCTGGACCGTAAACTGGCTGAAAAACGCGTCTTCCCGGCGATCAATATCCGTCGCAGCGGCACGCGTCGTGAAGACCTGCTGGCCTCCGAAGAAGAGATGCAGCGCATGTGGATATTGCGCAAGCTGTTGAATCCTATGGAGGACACCGCTGCCACCGAGTTCCTGATTGACCGCTTGAAAGATACCAAGACCAATCTGGAGTTTTTTGACGCGATGAAGCGCCGCTAAGGTTTCCTCAAACAGGCCTAGCGGCATGATGGCCAGCCAGGGAGTGTGCATTGAAGTACCATGATTTGCGCGAGTTCATCACGGCTCTTGAGGCCCAAGGCGAACTGAAGCGAATTACCGCTGAAGTTGATCCCTATCTGGAAATTACCGAAATCTGCGACCGCACGCTGCGTGCCGGTGGCCCGGCGCTGCTGTTCGAAAACGTCAAGGGTCACGACATGCCGCTGCTGGGCAACTTGTTCGGCACGCCCAAACGGGTAGCGCTGGGCATGGGGCAGGAGTCGGTCGAGGCGCTGCGCGAAGTTGGCAAGCTGCTGGCCTTTTTGAAAGAGCCCGACCCACCCAAGGGACTTAAAGACGCCTGGAGCAAGCTGCCCATCTTCAAGCAGGTGCTCAGCATGGGCCCCAAGCAGGTCAAGCGCGCGCCGGTGCAGGAGATTGTGTTCGAGGGAGATGAGGTCGACCTGGGTCGTCTGCCCATCCAGCACTGCTGGCCTGGCGACGCAGCGCCGCTGGTGACCTGGCCGTTGGTGATCACCCAGGGGCCGCATAAAAAGCGCCAGAACCTGGGGATCTACCGCCAGCAGAAGATCGCCAAAAATCGCCTGATCATGCGCTGGCTATCCCATCGCGGCGGAGCGCTGGATTTTCAGGAATTTCAAAAGGCGCACCCGGGCGAGCCGTTCCCTGTGGCGGTCGCCCTCGGCGCCGACCCGGCGACCATCCTGGGCGCAGTGACCCCGGTACCCGATACACTGTCCGAGTATGCCTTTGCCGGGTTGTTGCGTGGTTCGCGCACCGAGCTGGTGAAATGTGGTCACGCCGAACTGGACGTGCCTGCCTCGGCGGAAATTATCCTCGAAGGCTTCATCTATCCTGACGATATGGCGCCCGAAGGCCCCTACGGGGATCACACCGGGTATTATAACGAGGTCGACCACTTCCCGGTGTTTACCGTGACGCGCATGACCATGCGCCGTGACGCAATCTATCATTCGACCTACACCGGCAGGCCACCTGACGAGCCCGCCATCCTGGGCGTGGCGCTCAACGAAGTGTTTGTGCCCATTCTGCACAAGCAATTCCCTGAAATTATCGACTTCTACCTGCCCCCTGAAGGCTGTTCCTATCGCATGGCGGTGGTCACCATGAAGAAACAGTACCCCGGCCACGCCAAGCGCGTGATGATGGGGGTATGGAGTTTTTTACGCCAGTTCATGTACACCAAGTTTGTTATCGTGCTGGATGATGATGTGGACGCGCGTAATTGGGAAGATGTCATGTGGGCCATCACCACGCGTATGGATCCGGCCCGTGATACCGTCATGGTGGAAAACACCCCGATCGATTATCTCGATTTTGCGTCTCCCGTGTCGGGGCTGGGGTCGAAAATGGGCCTGGACGCCACCAACAAGTGGCCGGGGGAAACCGATCGTGAGTGGGGCACGCCCATCGTGATGGATGAAGATATCAAGGCCCGGGTCGATGCGCGTTGGGAAAGCCTGGGTATCGATATTCCCTTGCCGTCACCGCGCAAAGGCAGCAGCGCTTAGCCAGTATCCCGACTGATTTTTAACCAAAGAGGCTTTCATGAGTGCAAGGATGTTGACTTGCCAGGTCACGGCCGTCGAGGACCTCAATCCCGACGTATTCGGTGTCACCCTTGAAGGGCGCGCCGAGGCCATGCAGCACGCGCCAGGACAATATTTAGAGCTCAAGCTCGATGAGTCGACCTGGGTACCCTTTTCGATCGCCAGCGCCGAGCGTGGCGACGGTATCCTGGAGTTGCACATTCAGCACTGGCCTGAGCGAGAAAACTCGGCGCGTCTGCGGGAGCTTTTGCAGGTCGCCAATCAACTGACCGTGCGGCTCCCCGGTGGGGATTGCGTTCTGGATGCCCAAAGCACGCGCCCGCTATGGTTGATTGCGGCAGGTACCGGCTTCGCGCAAATGAAGGCAATCATTGAAGCATCGCTGAAAACCCAGCCTGAGCGCCGGATCTCGCTGTGGTGGGCGGTGCGTGAGCATCGCGATCTTTACGCCGAGGTGCTGGCCTGCGACTGGGCACAGCGTTATCCCAATGTCGACTTTCAGGCCGTCACCGAGTTTCCGCTGACGGAACCGATGGCCCCCGGCGAGCGCATTAGCCACCATCAGGGGCGTATAGACCTGGCGCTTGAACAGGCATCCATGACGCCCAGCGAATGGGACGTCTATATTTCCGGCTCGCCCGGTATGGTGTATGCCTGCATGGACGTGCTGGAGCGCAAGGGACTCGCTGAGGACCGGGTGTTCTCAGACGTGTTCTCCTACGCACCGCGCAACCAATAGCCCTTGGCGACGAGTTGCTATTCGCGGCGCATGCAGGCAAGATAAGTTCATAGATTGCAACATTCGGCCCGCATCCGGCCAATATTTCCATCGGGACGCTTTATGTCATCATCACGCGCTACATTAACGACTGATCGCCTGCCAGGAATGGCGGGTGGAAGCTGCGTGCAAGGCGTCCTTGGTTATGGCTATTGGTTTAGCGACGGTGTGCCGATGGCCGACGCCTAACGTCGCGCCTGCAGGCACACCCCAAGGGTTGCCTGCCGACTGCAAAGAAGCCCCGGCTGGTAACCCCACCGGGGCTTCTTGCGTTTCGAGCGTTCTTTCTTGTTCACAGGTATTTCATTAAGGAGCTGACCCATGACCTATCGCGATTTTGTCCACACCATGGTGAACCGCTATCCCGGCTACCGCTATGGCTGGCGATTTAGCGACGCGCGGTCGGTGACAGCTGCCACCTCCGACTGTGCCCTGGCAGGTGGCGCGCTGGATACACGATGTCATGGTCGATGTCAGACCCCTACGGAGAGTTAACCCAATGAACGCCACTGCAAGCTCGATGCTCAATACTGCTGCTACCTCTACTGCCATAAGCGAGTCCGCCGCGATGCTGCCGACGCCTCTCGAATTACGTCGCGACCTGCCGCTCGATGGCGCCCTTGACGAACAAATTGCCGACCAGCGCCGCGCTGTGCAGCGTATTCTTGCCGGTCAGGACGACCGTCTGCTGGTGGTTGTCGGCCCCTGCTCGGTGCATGACCCCGCTGCCGCGCTCGAGTACGCTGACCGCCTGGCCGCCTTGAGTGACGAGGTAAGCGACTACCTCCTGCCGGTGATGCGGGTGTATGTCGAAAAACCGCGTACTACCGTCGGCTGGAAAGGGCTGGCGTACGACCCGCATCTGGATGGCCGAGGCGATATGGCACAGGGGCTAGCGCTTTCCCGTGAGCTGATGCAGGGCGTGGCAAGGCGGGGCTTACCCGTCGCGACGGAACTGCTCCAGCCCATGCTGGCACCTTATCTACAGGATGTCCTCAGTTGGGTTGCCATCGGCGCGCGTACCACGGAATCGCAGCTGCACCGTGAGCTTGCCAGTGACCTGGCAGCGGCAGTCGGCTTCAAGAACGCCACGAGTGGCGATGTCCAGGTAGCGATCGACGCCATGCAGGCGGCAGCGCATTCGCATCAGCGGTTTGCCCTTGATGACGAGGGCCGTCCGGTCATGCAGCAAACGGCAGGCAACCCGCATACCCATGTGGTGCTGCGTGGCGGCCATGGCGAACCCAATTACCAGGCCCACCATGTACGTAAGGCGGTTAACACACTGCGTGAAGCCAGGCAGAACCCGCGTTTGATGGTTGACTGCAGCCATGCCAATGCGCGTAAGGACCACCGTCGCCAAAGCGAAGTCATGCTTGATGTGCTCGCCCAGCGCCAAGCGGGTGAGGCCAATCTGGTCGCGCTCATGCTGGAAAGCCATCTGTTTGAAGGCAAGCAGCCGTTAAAGCCTGGTGCCATGCGTTACGGCGTATCGGTTACCGATGCCTGTGTGGGCTGGGAAACCACCGAGCACCTGCTGAAAACCGCCGCGGAGCGGTTGGCATAGGTCCCTAACACAATGACTTGTTTGCCCTGGCCAGCCCCGTATCATGGGTGGATGTCACTCTTTTCCCGTTTGTGAGGTTGGCCATGGTGTTTACCCTAGAGCCCTACGATTCCCATACCTATCGCCGCAAGGCGCGTATGATCACTTTCATCATGGTCGGGCAACTGCTGATTTTTGGCCTGCTGTTTGCCATGCTGCTGACCGCCACCTTTGGTCAGAGTTTAGGGCTGAACGTATTAGGCGGCATACTGGGGCTGCTGGCCACCAGTGCCATGTTTGCAGCGCTGCGCGACCGGCCGTGGATGCAGGAAGTAGGCTATGTATGGCAGCTCAAGCAGCACCTGTCGCGGATCAACAGCCATCTGCCGGCACTACGTCAGGCGATGCAGGAAGATAACCGCACGGCGCTGGATATTCTGGCGTTTTATCATCAAGGGTTGGCGCAACTGGCCGAGTTCAATGGTCGTGCGCCCAGTGATGACGACGAACGCCAGCGAGTTAACGAGCGGCGCGAGGCTCTTGCCTTGCCACTCCAGGTCGAGCAGTTTGATCCTCAGGATTTACATGCCTTTAAACGCGGCTAATTTATCTATCCGTTACGTCAGGAGTGTACCGTCATGATGACACCGTCACGGTTTTTTGTATTAGGTTGTGCTTTTGTAGCGATCAGCGGTTGTGCTGCCATGGAGTCGCCTACGAGCGCCGAAAGGACGAAAGACAATGCTGGCGGGGATGCCAAAGCCCCCTTGTTCCCGTCAGCCCTGTTTTCCGGTCAGGCCGAACAGTTCGACGCCTGGCACTGTCGCCCGGCGAATCAGGATTTAATCACGGCGGTCGATGGTGACGTGCTACGGCTCTGGTCCTTGCACGGGGCCTGGCGCTTGCCGCAAGCGGTTGTCGCCAGTGGCGCCCGCTACCAAGATGGCGAGATCAGCTTCTGGAACCGCGGTGAACAGGCGCTGGTAGAAACGCCGCGCGGTCAACTCAAGTGTGACCTGGCCGCCCGACGGGAGGCTTCGACCCGTAGGGACCATCCCGGTGTCATGTTCCGTGGTCAGGGCAACGAGCCCGGCTGGACGGTCGAACTTGCCCATGACGCGCCCAAACTTACACTATCGACCGACTACGGCGAGAACGTTGAAACGCTGCCCTACATGGTCAGCGTGATGGATAACGACGCTGGGCGTGTAGTGCTTGAGAACGCCAATGCCGACGACTTTTTCCGGGTGCGTATTGAAGCCGGTGCCTGCTTCGACGGCATGAGCGGTCATCCTTTCCCGGCGCGGGTAACGCTCACCATGGATGGTGAGCAGTACAGTGGGTGTGGTCAGGGGATCGCACCGTCAGCCTAAGGGTTGTTGGATGACGCGCAAGGCAGTGCAAGAGGCTCGGGCTGCCATTTGGGCATGACAAAGGTAGTGGCGCAGAGCGCATCGCGATTGCCCACTGCGCGAGCTGCCAGGCGTGACAGCGTTGTGGCGTCTAGGTCTCGCTCGCTGGCAATTTCCACGCTGATGGCGACCGGCTGCCAGGCATTGTTCTGGCGGGTGGCGAGGCTGAAGTTGAACGGATGATACCCGGGAAAACCCAACCGAAGATCGGTGGCCAGCAGGGTGAGCTGACCATCTATGGAGCGCATCTCGTAGCGTAAAAACGGTCCGGCAAACCACGCCAGGCGCTGACCCGCCCGGCTATCAAGCGCAACGCTTTCCAGCGTCGCGCCCCGGCGCAGCGGTTCAAGTGTCGGGGGCGCGGCGCGATCAAAAACGCTCACCAGACTTTCATGGTAGCGATCACCGTCAACCACAGTGGCACGCCACAACAGAATATTGAACGGTGTCGGCTGTACCAGGATCGGCGCATCCTCAAGCCCCTGCTCAGCGAGTACGGGGGCAAGCCGATGCTCAACGGTCAGCTTTGCGCTGAAAGCCAGTAACAGGTAAATGCAGGATAGTCCCAGTCCCCAGGCGCACCAGTGCCGTACCCGGCGGGTAAGCAGGGCGATGACAAGGCAGGCGAGCAGAGTGAGCGAGTAAAAGGGGTCAATAATGAAGACAATCGGCCAGGCCACCGGTGGGGACTCAAGTGGCCAAAAAAGCTGCGTACCATAGGTGGTCAAGGCATCCAGAAGCGGGTGAGTGATCAGGACCAGACCGAAGAAAGCGCTCCATCGAGCAAGCGGTATATCGCTGGCGGGCGCAACGCGAGCACTGACGAGTGCCAGTAAACCGGCAAGTCCCGTGAGTACAAAAAGCGAATGACTGAAGCCGCGGTGCTCGGTGACGTTGGCGACTGCATCGCCGTAGTCGATCATCACATCGAGGTCGGGCAGGGTGCCTAGCAGAGCGCCGAGGATAACCGCTTTGCAGCCTAGCCGACGCCCTAAAACGGCGCCCCCAACGGTTGCACCCAGCGCTGCCTGTGTGACTGAATCCAAGGGTGTTTCTCCGTTATCATGTTGGTGTTACAAGCGTACTGTTAAAAGCAATATCTGTATAGATATTGTATAATTCATGGCGCTGATTCGTGGATTATGCCTAGCGCACATTGGCAGCCGCAAAAATGCGGTTGGAATGCTAAGCTGGGTGCGTTTGCATTAATTTCGTCACACGACGCAACAAGGAGAGATGGCATGCAATACCTGCACACAATGGTACGCGTCAGTGATCTTGACGCATCGCTGCACTTCTACTGTGAGCTGCTGGGACTCAAGGAAGTCCGTCGTAAAGAAAACGATAAGGGCCGTTTTACGCTGGTGTTTCTTGCCGCGCCGGAGGATGAAGCACGCTCTTCACGCCTCACCGCGCCGGAAATTGAACTGACTTACAACTGGGACCCCGAAGAATATACCGGCGGCCGCAACTTTGGTCACCTGGCCTACCGTGTGGACGATATCTATGCGCTTTGTCAGAAGCTCCAGGACAATGGGGTGACCATCAATCGCCCGCCCCGCGATGGCCACATGGCGTTCGTCAAGTCGCCGGACGGTATCTCGGTTGAGCTGTTGCAAAAAGGCGATGCGCTGGCACCGCAAGAGCCTTGGGCCTCCATGGAAAATACCGGCAGCTGGTAATTGAGCGATAAGGACAGATCATCATGACCATCAAAAACTGGCGGTTACTGCCATGGCTTGCTTCGGCAGCGCTATTGCTGAGTGCCTGTAGCAGCGCGCCGGGGCCAAGTTCCGCGCCAGACCCGGAACCAGGCGGAGACTCACTTTCCGGACCGGTCATCGAGCAGCGCTGGAACCTGCTACTGGTTGGCACCAACGAGCGGTTGTCGATGCCTGACACCCCGTTCTTTGAAATTAGCCGTGACGGTAGCGTGCGTGGCCACGATGGCTGCAATCGTTTTACCGGTGAAGCCACACTGGGTGGCAACCAGCGTATCGAGTTCAGCGAGCTGGCCACTACCCGTATGGCCTGTCCGCAAATGGGCGATGCAGAGAAGGTGACCGATATGCTGGAGACCGCTTATCGTTACCTGATCGACCATGACCGGCTGGTATTTTTCGGTCCGGACAGTCGCGTGCTGGGCGGCTGGCGCGAATCGAACTGATTTAATCAGTCCTCAAAAGGCGGGTTGAAGCGGGCGATAAAGCGCGCATCAATCCGCTTCTTCCAGTGCCATACCCACCTCCCGGAAACGCCCATGGCGCCCCGGCTGGCAATAGCCCGGCCACCACCGGTGCCGATCAGCGCCAGCACACGTTTGGGTGGCTGCCAGGCTGACAAGGTTTCTCCGCGGCATGCCGCACGCAGGTTACCTGCCAGGCGTGATCCCATACGTACTGCATAAACGCCCGCGTTGGGTAACGGCGGATCAAAGGCGGTGCAGTCGCCGGCCGCCAAGATGGTCGGGTGGCCGACCACTGCCAGGGTCTTTTCCACCTGAATAAACCCCTGCGTATCCAGCGGCAGTCGGGTATCAGAAAGCCAGCGGTGGCCGACAGCCCCGGTGGCCCAGAGCACGATATCCGCCTCGATGTGTTTGCCTTCGTGAGTCACTACGCCGCCGTCCACCAGCGCTTCGCCGCGTACGCGGGAGTGAATCCGAATGCCTGTCTTGGCTAACGCCCGTTGCATCAGCCAGCGTGGCAAGCGCCCAGCCTC
Organism: Halomonas sp. 5021; assembly: GCF_036663435.1. Lineage (NCBI taxonomy): Bacteria > Pseudomonadati > Pseudomonadota > Gammaproteobacteria > Oceanospirillales > Halomonadaceae > Halomonas > Halomonas sp. 5021. Next base: position 160,215 of record NZ_JAXOVU010000007.1, on the reverse strand, counting down.
GGGGAGCAGCTTTGGCGACGCGCTGAGCAGATGACCCTGCCAGCTAACGTCCGGGCGCTGATGGCGGAGTTGTTCCATCACGCTCATCAAGGTTTCGCAGCCCGCCGCGCCGCCGCCTACGCATACCACCCGCTGGCTTGCGCCGGGGGGCAGCTGTTCGACATCATCGCGCAATGACTGCCAGCGGTAATGGAGTGAGCTGAGCGGGCGCATGGCCAGCAGCTGGGGTAGGTGTTGGCCATGCTGCTCGGGGAGTGTCAGCGTCGACCCCACATTGAGCGAGGCTACGTCAAAGTGCAGTACATCGCCGTTGGCCAGGGTGACCTGACGTGCCGACGTGTCCAACGTCACCGCAGGAGAGTCGATAAAACGTGCCCCGGCCCGCTGGCAAAGTGCTGCCACGTCAATCTGTGTCTCGCGCAGTGTACATTCGCCAGCCAGCCAGGCCGGTACGCTACCGGAATAGGCCGCCAGCGGACTGTCGCTGACCACGGTGATGGCGAGCTTGGCTTCTGGCTGTTTGGCAAAGGCTTCCAGCACAAAGGCGTGGGCATGCCCCGCACCGATCAGTAAAAGATGCTGCATGCCAATGGCCCTCAAAACGCGAGTGTATTGAAACGATATGTTGTCTTAACAGATCATAACCTGATTTTTACCCGCTGTTTTAGCAAGATACATGCCCTTATCCACTCGCTCTAACAATTGACGGGGGTTCTCATCTGTTCGAATGGTCGTAAGCCCTGCACTGATGGTCACGGAATCCGGAATCGCAAACGAGTGTTGTTCGATATGACGGCGGAGTCGTTTGGCGATGCAAATCCCTTCGTTCAGTGTCACGTCAGCAATTATCACGATAAACTCTTCTCCGCCCCATCGGCCCAGGTGGTCGTTGCTGCGCAACGTTTGGGTCGCTAAACGTGCGATTTCTCGAAGTATGTCGTCTCCCGTGGGGTGGCCATAGGTATCGTTGATACGTTTGAAGTCATCAATATCAAACATCAACACCGCACAGGTCGCGTTGGAAGCGCACAATTCTTCAATAACGAACTCGGTATAGTAGCGATTCCAGCATCGAGTGAGCAGGTCGGTGTGAGCAAGGCTTTCCAGTCGCTGATTGGTTTTGCGCAACTGGCGGTTAACGTGTACGACGTCCAGGGCCGTAATCGCAACGGCCAGGTCATCGGCGAGCTCCAGCACCATGGACGCTTCAATCGGCAACCAGAAAGTGAGCTGGGCGATAGAGGTGACGTCACCGGGCGTCACCATGGCGTGTTGTCGGAAAATCAACAACCAACCCAGGTGGTTACTGGCCAGGTTTAAAGGGGCGGCAAGCCCTCCCTGGCAATCACCGTCTAATTCGATCGTGCTGTCCTGATCGGTTGTCGTATCCAGGTACCCCAGTTGCTGAAAAATCTGCTGGCGATCTGGGCATTCCCCGAAATAATAAAGCTCGCCCTTGTGGGTCAAGGCGATACCGCTTGCTTGAAAGATGTCACACCAGCCGTGACCATGACGCTGTAAAAAATCGGCAAGGCTCGTTAGCCGTTTTATGTCACGAGACAGTAGACGGCGGCGAGCTTTGAGCCCAAGCTGACGCTCGGCCATGTGTTTTGCCTTCAGCAGGTGCAGCCGCTGAGCGGCGATATCGATAAGGACGGTAACCCACTGCAAGGCGTCTTCCGGTGGGGCAGTCGGGAGTCCTATGTAACCCCAGACGTCATGCTCGCCTTTTAATTCATAATGGTGATAGTGAGACGTCCGTAATTCATCCTGTGAGCGAAAGGTAAGCAGTTGCCCGTGAGACGTCATGGTACTGGCTGCGAGGTAACAATAGGTCAGGCGAAGCTCTCCTGAATCTAATCGTCGGTAAAGCGCGATGGGTTGGTGGTCCGCCAACTCATGGAGCGTTTTAGTAAGCCTTTCAAAAAGCTCCTGAGGCGTTTTCGATGAGCTGATGAGGTCTAATGCGAGACATAGATCATCGTATGTACTGCCTGGTTTATTGGCTGGTATAGAAGGTACGCCACTCATACGGAATGACTCCTAAAGCACGGTGCCCCCCCTAACCGCCAGGTCGTGCCTTGGTATGGGTGAAACGATGGGCTGGAATTGAAGTAACGATTCAATCAAAAGGTTAACCGTTATTCAACTATTATTGAATAATCGCTTCACATTGGCGGCATGAATGAAAAACAGATGTTCGCCGAGCGATTGAAAAACGCCATGCAAGCTGCCGGGTACGATGTACGCTCCTCTGTTCTGGAGCGTGAATTCAACCTGCGCTATTGGGGAAAGCCGATTACGTATCAGGCGGTCAGACGCTGGCTGCGCGGCGATTCCATTCCCAGCCAGGAAAAACTTCAGGTATTGGCGCATTGGCTGGCCATTGATCCTCACCAATTACGCTATGGAGCTGGGGGACAAGCGTCCATCAAGGAGCCGTCTGGCGTTTGGGAGACCTCTTCCAGCAACGAAGAGCGGCGCTTATTAGCGTTATATCGCCGCTTGCCCTCCGAGCAACGTAAGGTCGTTCTAGAAGTGATGGATACGTTTGCGAAAGCCTATTCAACGACAGATAGCCCGACTAAATAGGTGGTGTCTTGAGCGATCTTCCGCTACGACTCACCGCGTCGCCAGTTGAAGTAGCGCTTTAACAAACTGAGCACCCGTTCGGGTTTGTGGGCGTTCTTCCACACGCCCGCCGTCGCCTTGGCGGCTTCGCCCAGGGTCGGGTAAGGGTGGATGGTGCCCAACAGCTTGTTTAGACCCAGGCCGTGTTTCATGGCGAGGGTGAACTCACCCACCCATTCGCCGGCATTTTCGGCCACGATGGTCGCGCCAAGAATCCTGTCTTTGCCCGGCACGGTGAGCACCTTGATAAACCCCTGGGTGGCGCCTTCGGCAATCGCCCGGTCACTGTCTGCCATGGCGTAGCGGGTTACCTCGAAGGCGATATTTTTCTCCCTGGCTTCCTTCTCGTTGAGGCCGACTCGCGCCACTTCGGGCTGGACGTAGGTGACGGCGGGCATAAAGCGGTAATCCACGGCAAAGCTTTTCAACTCGCCAAACAGCGCGTTTACCGCTGCGTGCCAGGCCTGGTGAGCGGCCGCGTGAGTCAACTGGTAGGGCCCGGCGAGATCCCCGCAGGCCCAGATATTCGGCAGTCGGGTTTGCAGTCGCTCGTTAAGCTCCAGTGTACCGGTAGGGGTTGTGGAGACGCCCAGTGCCTCAAGGCCCAGCCCTTCAATGTTGGCTTGGCGGCCGACACTCACCAGCAGATAGTCAAAGGCCAGTATCGAGCGCTCTCCCTGATGCTCCACGGCAAGCTGGTAGCCTGACGTGTCGTTGAGAACTTCCAGTGCCTTGGTGTCCGTCATCACCGTCACCCCTTCGTCCGTCAGGGTGTTTTCGACGGCTTCGCCGACCTCCTGGTCCTCCCGACCCAGCAACTGGTGCATGCCTTCTACCAGCGTGACCTGGCTGCCCAGGCGGGCGAAGCTCTGGCTAAGTTCACAGCCGATAGCGCCGCCACCGAGTACCACCAGGCGTTTAGGCAGTTCTGTCAGTGACCATAGGTTTTCAGAGGTGAGTACGGGCGCGTGCTCAATGCCCGGTAGCGGCGGCACCTTGGGGCGGGCGCCGGTGGCCAGCACGATATGGCGGGCAGTAACGGTTTGAGCACCGATTTGAACTTCCCAGGGCGACGTCAGAGTGGCGTGGTCCTGATACACCTCAACGCCCAGATCGGTGTAGCGCTCGACGCTGTCGTGGGGTTCGATATCGCGAATCGCCTGATGCACATGCCCCATGACCTTGGCGAAATCAATCTGCGGTTCGCTTGACGTCACGCCAAAGCGTGGTGCGGTGCGAATCTCGTGGGCGGCGCAGGCGGCCCGAATCAGTGCCTTGGACGGTACGCAGCCAGTATTCAGGCAGTCGCCACCCATCTTGTGTTTTTCAACCAATGCCACCCTGGCGTTGACGGCGCTGGCGATATAGCTGGTCACCAGGCCGGCCGAGCCGCCGCCAATCACGACAATGTCGTAGTCAAAATGCGCTGGCCGATTGAACTCTTTGTAGGCTTTTCGCTTCTGTACCAGCAGGACAATGCGCCGCGCGATCCAGGGAAAAATCGCCAGGAGCGCAAAGGACGCCAGCAGCGTTGGTGAAATAATGCCGCCGAGGCTCTCAAGCTCCCCCAACTGGCCGCCGGCATTGACGTAAATGGCAGTGCCGGGAAGCATGGCGACCTGGCTCACCCAATAAAACGTCACGGTCTTGATGCGCGTCAGGCCCATCACCAGGTTGATCATGAAAAACGGGAACACTGGCACCAGACGCAGGGTGAAAAGGTACAGGGCACCGTCCCGCTCGACCCCGCGGTTCACCGATTCGAACTGACGCGGAAAGCGCTTTTCAATCGCCTGGCGGAATAAAAAGCGCGACAGCAAAAACGCCAGCGTAGCGCCCAATGTGCTGGCAAAGGAGATGATCAATAGCCCCCAGCCGAGCCCGAACAGCGTGCCACCCAGTAGTGTCAGCAGGGTTGCCCCGGGCAGCGACAGCGCGGTCATCACCACATACACGGCGAAAAAGATGCCCGCTACCTGCCAGGGGGATTGACTGAACGCCGCCTGAAAGTCGCTCTGGTAGGCTTTGAGGGTATCGAGGGTGAACCACTGGTGGGCACCGGTCAGAAAGAAAGCCCCGATGGCCACGATCAGTAAGGCTGCCATCAGTATACGTTGTCGGGTCACGGTCATCTCCAGGAAAGCGTTTCAGGGTAGAGGTCAGTGGGCGTGCAGCGTGTTTCCTTACACTGGCGCGCGGGTAGCTTGCCAGCGCTGCCAGTCTTCCGGTCGGTCAACGTCCCATACGGTGGCGGGGTAACTGGCGTGAAGGCCGAGTGCTTCAATCCGTTGCCGGGTCGCGCTAAGCACCCTGTCATTGCCCCAGGGAATCAACTCAAACAGCCCCGGATAGTCGCGGTGGGTGCCGATCAGCCCATAGCCGCCGTCCTCGGCGGGCAGCATGACCACGTCATGCGTGTGGAGCTGCTGCGCACAGGCCGTGATCAGATCGCTGGTGATGCTCGGGCAGTCACTGCCCATCACCATGGCGGGGCCTGACGCGCTGTTCAGTGCGTGACGGATGCGTGTCCCTAAATTGCCCTCCGGCTGGGGGGCGAGCGTCACGCCAAAGTGTTCGTAAAGCTCGCCAAACAGTGGGTGAGTATGGTCGAGTGCCGTCCACAGCGTGATGTGGTCAGCAGATAGTGCTTTGCAGGCATTGGCCACACAGTGGCGGACCAGTTGCGCATGGGCATCCGCGGCACCCTCTGGGCCGAGCAACGGCGCCAGGCGTGTTTTAGCCCGCCCTGGCAGCGGCGCCTTGGCCAGCAGGTGCAGGTGGAGCGTTTCACCGGGCATCGCGATACTCCCTGGCCAGTTGGGTGGCGCTAACGCCGCGCCAGTAGCGATAGCGCAGCCGCCACATCAGGCGGATGGTCGACCAGGCACCGTGTTGGTCCCAGCGCCTGCCTGAGCTTATCACTTTGCTGCGTAGACAGGCAGGATGCGACAGCTGTTTGAGCCGTTTAGACAGCTCAATGTCTTCCATCAGCGGTTGATCGGGAAAACCGCCGACTGCCGTGAAGGTGCTCGCGCGCACAAAAATGCCTTGGTCGCCGGTGGCGATGCCAGTGAGCCGAGAACGCAGATTCATCATCGTGCTTACCACGGGCAGCCAGCGGCTGCGGCCTGAGAGGTTGATGGCGAAGTGTCCCCAGGCATGGCGGCCAAGCGCCTGGGTTATCTGCTCAACGGCGTTCCCGGGCAGTTGAGTATCTGCATGCAGGAACAGTAACGCCGGGGCGCTGGCATGCTGTGCGCCGAGATTCATTTGCCGCGCCCGCCCCGGTTGACTGGCTATCACTCTATTCGCCAGCGGCCGGGCGATGTGAACGCTTGCGTCGCTACTGCCGCCATCGACGACGATGACTTCAACACCTTGGTCGCCAAGCGATGACAGTGCCGTTAAATGGTCCGCCAAAGAGGCTCCCTCGTTGAGCACCGGGATGACGATGCTGAGGCGAGCGGTTGGGTCAGCCGAGTTCAATGATCGGCCCTCCCGCGGCGTCGGCATCGGCGTGGTCGTGGGTGACCAGCAGCGCGGGGAGGCCTGCGTCGCGCAATTGGCGGAATACCAACGAGCGCATTTCCTGGCGCAGGGCCATATCCAGCTTGGAAAATGGTTCGTCGAGCAGCACCGCGTGTGGCTGTGAGAGCAGCAGGCGCATCAAGGCCACGCGGGCTTGCTGACCGCCGGAAAGCGTTGCCGGGTCGCGCTCCTCATAGCCTGCGAGCCCCACCTGGTGAAGCGCCTGGGCCACCTTCGGCTGTTTGTTGGCGGTGTGTTGGGGAATGCCAAAGTGCAGATTGCCGCCCACGCTGAGGTGAGGAAACAGCAGTGGATCCTGAAATAACAGCCCGAGTCCGCGTTTTTCGGCAGGCAGGGTGTCCAGCCTTGTGTCGGCCAGAAAGATTTGCCCCTGGGCTTTGAAGGCAGGCGATATGAATCCTGCCAGGTAGGCCAGCAGGGTTGATTTACCCGAGCCGGAGGGGCCCATGACGGTGAGCACCTCGCCGGGGGCAATGGTCCGATCGATGGCCAGCAGCCTTTCGCCATTCAGGGTGATCTGTACCTGCTGAATGTGCAGCGTCGGGTTCAGTGTCATGCAACTCCTCGCATCTGGCGACGTTTGGCCCAGGCCAGGCGCGGTATCAGCAGCGCCAGACTAAAGCCGATAAAGGGGAGTAGTGCCTGGAGCAGCGCGAGGACGGCGATCAGCCGTCGGTTGCCCCCGGATGCCATGGCCACCGCTTCGGTGGTAATGGTGGGGACACGCCCGCCGCCGAGTAGCAGTGTGGGTAAGTATTGGCCGATACTCACGGCCAAACTGACCGCGCAGGCGGTGAGCAGTGGCGCCAGCAGCAGCGGCAGGCGTACCTGCCAAAAAGCCCGCCAAGGCGAGGCCCCCAGCGAATGGGCAACCTGCAGCCAGCGAGGGTCCAGGCGTCGATAGGCTTCGGAGAGTGACAGGTAGAGATAAGGCGCTACAAAAAGTAAATGGGCGGCCACCACTAGCGTTCGTTGCGGGCGAACGTTAATGCTTTCCGCCGCGACCACCAAGCCAAACAGAAAGGCGACCTGGGGAATGATCAGCGGTAGATACAGCAGCCACTGGGAGCGGCTGGCCGGACGACGCTGGCGCACCTCATTCTCAAGGACAGCCACCACCAGCGCAGCGGCAATCAGTGTCGCCGCCAGCCCCACGCTTAAGGTATTCAACAGTGGCGTTGCCAGGCTGGGGAGAAGACGTTGCCAATGATCGAGCGTAAAGGTGCCGGGCAAGGCATCAGGAAAACGCCAGAAACCGGCCACTGAAAAGATCACCAGCCCCCCGATCGCGCTGATGGCCAAGAGTGTCGTGGTCGCCAGCAATAGTCGGCCACCCATGGCGATCACTACCGACCCCGTACTTCTTGCGCCATTGACCAGCCAGCCTTGACTAACCCGCTTGACACACTGCTCGCCGAGCCACCAGGTCAACAGCGCGGCCAGGGTGACGCCAAGCTGAAGCACGGCGCCGGCAGACGCCATGAAACGACGGTTCAGATCGGGGTCATTGAACCAGCTCAGAATCGAGACGCTCAGTGTAGGCGGTAAGGTCGGGCCAAGAATCATGGCCATATCAACCACCGACGTGGCGTAGGCAATCACCGCGTAAACGGGCAACCGAATCAGCGGGTAGAGCGCCGGGAAGACACTTTTCAGCCAGGCAATACTCGGGGCGTAACCCAGTGAGCGCGACAGCATGACACGCTGATCGGGTTGAAGCTGAGGCAGTGCGGCAAGACACATCAGCAGTAGAAAGGGGACTTCCTTGAGCACCAGCCCGGCCATCAATGTAAGCCCTATGGCGTCGTTGACGATGAGCCAGTCGGGAGGCCGCTCCCAGCCCGTCAGCCCGGGAGAGAGAAAACGTGCCAATAACCCGGAGGGCGCGATAAGGAAGGCAAGGCCAAACGCCACGGCCGCATGAGGGATCGCCAGCAAGGGTGAAACCAGCCGCCGGATGCCGCGATCAAGCCAGGTGCCGCGGCTGGCAGCCAGAAAAAGCACCACCACCACCAGTGCCATGAGGGTGCTCAGCAATCCGCTGGCAAAGCTCACCGCTATCGAACGACCAAGCCCGGGTTGGGCGAACAGGCTTTGCCAGGGGGCCATGCTCACGGTGTTGCCGCCCAATGCAGGCAGATAGCCAAAGGCGGGCAGCAATACCATCAACAGGCCTGCCCCAACGGGCAGGACCAGTAGGGCAATAAGCAGCGTCGGGGCCAGGCGCAGCATCGCCTAGTTCACGCCATAACGCTCAAGCCAAGCGTCCTGCAGCGCGGTCATCCAGCTTGGGTGCGGCTCGGGCAGCGTCTTGGACAGCGCATCGGCCGGCAGTTCTGAAGGATGCCGCTCGCCCTGTTCAAACAGCGCCTGGGCATCGGCCTCCAAGCGGTCGATATCCAGCACGCTACGGTCGCCCCACATCGAAAGCGACTGCTTCTGCGCCTGGGCTTCCGGCGATAGCAGGAAGTTGGCGAGTACCATGGCGCCGGCCTTGTGCGGCGAGTTGTAGGGAATGGCAACAAAGTGGACGTTGCCCAGAGTGCCGCCTTCCAGCACGTAACTGCGCACACTCTCCGGCAGTTCGTACTCCATGACCGCGACGGCCGCATCGGTGGGGTAGAAGGAAAATGCCAGACTCAACTCGCCATCGCTCATCAGGGTGCGCAGGTTGGGGCCAGAGTCCGGGAAAGTACGTCCGCTGCGCCACAGGTGCGGGTGCAGCTCATCCAGGTAGGCCCACAACGGAGCCGTCACACGCTCGAAATCGGCGTCTTCCACGGGCTGGTAGAGGGCATCATCCTGGTCTGTGAGCTCGATCAGTGCCTGTTTCAAAAAGGTGCTGCCGGTGAAGTCAGGGATGCGTGGATAGCTGAACTGGCCAGGGTTGGCTTTAGCCCACTCAAGCAGTGCCGACATGTTCTGAGGCGGGGTATCGGTTAGGGCGCTGTCGTAATAGAAGGTGATCTGCGCCTTGCCCCAGGGCGACTCATACCCCTCGGTGGGCAGGGTGAAATCGGTCACCACTTCGGGGTTGTCGTTGGCGTTGGTGAGCGCAAAATTCGGCAGTGCCTCGGCAAAGGGACCGAACAGCAGATCGTTCTCGCGCATTGCGGCAAAGTTTTCGCCATTAATCCAGATCAGGTCGATGCTGCCCTCGTCATCGTTGCCCGCCTGCTTTTCAGCCAGCACCCGCGACACCGCACTGCTGGTGTCATCCAGTTTTACGTGAGCCACTTCAACATTGAACTGCGCCTGCATTTGCTCGGCCACCCAGTCGATATAGCGGTTGGTGCGTGAATCACCGCCCCAGGCGTTCCAGTAAACCGTTTGGCCTTCAGCTTCATCCAGCACGGCTGGCCAGTCGCTGGGGGCTGGCGCCGCCACCGCGGGAAGTGTCAGCGCCAGCAAGGGGGCGATCAGGGAGTATCGGCGTTTTAGCATGGGGTACCTCTGTCAAAATGAGCGGGCATTACTCAATCGCTGTCAATTAAAGTGTTGCGCGCAGGCGCTGCAGTTCGTCCTGAACGTGATCGATGATCGGCGGTGACAGGTAGTGTTCGACTCGATCGCGTACGTGATCAATGACCGCGCTGTCGGTAAGCTCCGCCGACCAGTCTTCGCCGCGCTGCTGGGCGTCCTTGGCGCGCAGGTGCTGGGCACGCCACTTGGCGCACCAGGTCAGCGACCACAGCCAGGTCGCTCGCCGGCAGGCAACTAAGGTTTCGGCGCTGGGTGATGTGCCCATGGCGGCCTGCCAGCGACGGTAAAACCCGACGACCTCATCCAATGACAGCACCGCCTGGCTATTCAGGTCCCAGGTAGTGGAGGTGTAGAGGCTGGTATGGGCCAGATCGATGCCCGGCAGACCATAGCGGCACTTCTCTAAATCCACCAGTACCGCGCGCCCCTGAGCATCGATCAGAAAGTTGCCCGGATGGGTATCAAAGCTGATCAGGCAGCGTTCGGCATCGGGAAGCGCCACCGGCAGAGCCGCCAGTTCATCTCGAATGCGCGCAACGACTTCAGCGCTCAAGTCGGCCTGTTCGAGCCATTCAGACTGGCGAGCCACTTCCTCGCGCATGGCTCGCCACGGGTCTGCTGGCGCTAGCAGTGGGGCAGGCGGGTCCGGCAGTGGCAGTCTGTGCAGGCTGGCAAGGGTTTCAGCGATGCGGGGTAAATCCTGCGGCAGTTGGGCCAGCTGACCTGCGATAGCATCCACCAGCAGGCCGCCGCGCGGCAAGCGATCGCTTACTTCCAGAAGGCCATGTAAACCGGGTACATGGCCACCCTGGCTGGCTCGCTGGTAGCAGGCGGCTTCGTAAGCCAGATTGTCGGCAGGGCCAAGGTTCATCTGGCTTTGCTTGGGAAGCCGTGCCACCCAGTCCGCCCCCTCACGGTGTAGCCACACGTGATCATGGGCAAGCCCCGTATCCGCCATCGGGGATAGCGATTGATAGCTGATATTGGCCTCTTGCAGCACTGCTTCCAGGGACTGCAGGCGCGCCTGTAAAGGTGTCGGCATGGCGTCATCCGTGTTGAGCAAGTCATCGTTGCCACTAAGTGGTTGTTCTAACGCCAACCTTACACGGTTTATGGTTAAAAATGATGCAGGCACGGCGGAAAGGCGCGGTCATGCCGCCCGGGTGGAATATCAGCAGCCCTAGTTTTGCATGGGAATATCATCTTTCCAGCGAAAGCCGACGCCACCAGCTTTCCATACGCCGTCGCGATTGAAGGGGTGCGGGCCGGATAAGTTGATGTACTGCGGCAATTCGAAGTGCGGCGCCAGATTCTGCCTGGCCTTGATCGTCACGCGGTCCATGATTCTCAGCCCCTGCTCTTCTGCCGACATATGCGCTTCAGGCGCTGCCCGATGGGCCAGCGCCCAGTTATCAATATACAGAAGGTCGCCTGTGTCGTAGTGGTAGCGTATGCCGTAACCCTTTTCGAATGACGCATTCAGCAGATCGTTATAGTCGTTGAAAAGCTGCTTCATCTCGTCTTCGTTGAGCAAGCGAAGTTGCTCGGTGGAGGCGGGTGTCTGCTGCAGCTCATCAATGGCGACACCGTCTTCCGGTAGCCGCTCCAGCACCGCGCCGGTCATTCCCAGATGCAGCCATACGCTCTTGCGCCCAGAAATAGGATGTTTGTGGACGACGGGGTGACTCACGCCTGATGCCGAGTTGACAGACACCAGCCGTTCCCAGAAGGCCTGCTTGTCCTCGGGCAGAACATCAAAGGCGGCCCCTTGGTGGGCAAAGTGCGTGCCGCCGCCCTGCTCTGGGGCGCGCGCCATGTAGTAGGCGGAGTGGGAAAACGTCGCGGCTTCGAAACTACCATCGTTATGCCACTGTGGGCCTACGCCCAGGATGCCGTAGCGGTTGTCATTGGAGCAGCGGAAGATATCCCGGTTCATGCCAGGCGTCGCCGGGTGGACGCCATGAGTGGAGTGGATTTCACCCGCGCCCCACCATTTGCTCGCGTTGACCAACTCATCGGCCGAGAGATCTGCCTGGTGCTTAAACACGATGAAGCCACGGTTCGCCATTTCCACTTCCAGCGCCTCGATGACAGGCGCTGGGAGTCGGTGACGTACGTCAGCACCGTAAATTTCGACGCCAAGCGGCTCCAGCTGTTTGACCGTCAGGCCGGCTTCTTCAAACAGCGCGACACGGTCAGGGTCGAGCGGTGGTATGGTCGGTGGCGTGTTGCTGAACTTGTCGGAGGGTGTTCGCATGATGACGTGACCTCAATGGGTGAATTTTCTTCACTCAGCGAATGTCCGTGACAGGGTCCTGAGCGGCAGGAACAAACGGTCCAATGATATTGGTCAGGTTATGCTGCGTTTTGTTCCTGGTCCAATCTGTGTGCTACCGGTAGGGAAAAGCCCAACCGCTCCCTTTTCGGTGCCGCCAAGGGGGCGGGCGTTATAACCACCCATTTTGCAATCGCATATCACCTTCATTCCTGTGTCATCAGGGCCTCATGAAACAGGGCTTCGACGCGCTTCTGGGTACGCGCATACCAAGCCTCGTCCTTGGTCACTGCCCTTTGGGCGTTGATGGGGTGGGTGGGAATATGCAGGCGCATGTCCAGTCCAGTGTCGCGGTGGGTAGTGACCTGCATCGCGGCAGAGTGTCGCGCTGGGCCATAGGGAATATGCCGGGCCAGCGCCACTTGGCGCTCGCTGGTGGTGGCGAAACGGATAAACGCTCGGGCCGTCTCGGGGTTCGGGGCGCCGCGGGGGATCACCCATGTCTCGTGCTCCTGGAGCTGGCCGTCCCAGAGAATCTCGATAGGCAGATCGCGCTCCACCATGGCCGCGAAGAAGCGGCCATTGTAGCCTGACGCCATGACCACCTTGCCCTCTTCGAGCAGGCGCACCGGGGTGTCGCCGGCTTCCCACCAGTGGATATTGTCGATGCCTTGCAGCCGGGCGAAGGCCAGATCCAGGCCACGGCGGGTACTGAGCAGGCGGTAAAGTTCTTCCCGGGGGACCCGGTAGGAGAGCAGCGCCCACTCCAGATTAGCCGCCGGCGTGCGTTGCAAGGCCCGAGGGCCAGGGAAGCGCTGTTGATCGAAGAGATCGGCGATGCGAGTGGGGCGCTCTCCGGGGAACGCATCACGGCGATAGGCCACGACAGTGGCAAAAATTGAATGGCTGATAAAACAGTGCCCCAGGGCACCAGAGAAGAAATCCTGGGGTGCCGGGGTACCGTCCGGCGCGGGGGCCGCCAGTTCGGTGGGTAGCGGCTCCAGCAGCCCTTCCTCGCAGGCTGCCATGGCCTCGCTGCGGGTCATATCGATGACGTCCCAGGGGACATCGTTGTCCGCAACGGCCTGGCGCAGTTTCGTCAGGCCGCCGTTATAGCTATCCACGGCCACCGGTACGTCGTGAGCCTCCGTGAAAGGGGTGAAGAGGGCGCGGCGCTGGGCTTGCTCGTAGGCACCGCCCCAGCTCAGAACGGTCAGCGGGTTGGCGGCGTCAGGCACGTCCGCCCGGATGGGAGATGTCAGGGCAAGCAGCCCGGTCAGGAGTCCTGGGATCCATCGTCTAGCCAGCACCGTGTTCCTCCCGTCGCAGGGCGTCGCTGTGATGCAAGAAGGCTCGAGCAATACTCGACTCATAGGCCACCCCAAGGAAGCGCCGTTCGTTATCGACAACGGCGATGGCCTCACCGGTGACCTTCTCCAATTGATGCATTGCGTCCCAAAGTGATGCGTGAGGATCCAGCACGGGGCGAGGCGTCTCGGGACAGTCGGCCAGGGTTGTCGCCTCGCTGCCTGCGCGGAGGGTCTCCAGGCTCGCCAACGTCACGCAGCCTTGATAGCGACCACGGTCGTCCACCCGGTAGGCTTCGCCATGACCTGCTGTGCTCAGGCACGAGATAGCCGCGTCCAGTGGGGTCGCAGGGGCCAGGGTGACGGCATCGTGGCTGATCAACTCGGTCAATCGGGTTTCTTGGAGCACGGCGCGACTGCGCCCCGCGGAGAGGTCCAGGCCACGGCGGGCCAGTTGAATATCGAAGAGCGAGCGGCCGAACAACTGGGCGGCCAGTGGATTGGCGAGCGTGACGCTGGCCAGGGCGGCGGTGGTCAAGGCATAGCTGCCGGTAAGTTCGAAGACGATCAGCAGAGTGGTAAGAGGCGCGCCGAGTACCGGAGCGGTGACCGCGACCATGCCGCACACGGCATAGAAGATGAACGTCTCCTGGCCGCCGCCCAGCTCGGCGACCAGGGTTCCGACCAGGGCGCCAAAAAGAGTACCGATCACCAGCGCTGGGCTGAAGACGCCACCGGCGAAGCCCAGCCCCAGACACAAAGCCGTCGCGGCCAGCTTGAGCAGCAGGACCATCAGCAGCTCGCCGCCGCCGTAGGCCCCCGGCAAGGTGGCGAAGCGCAGGGATTCCTGGCCCATGCCCAGGATATCGGGTACCCACAGCGCGGTTAAGCCGAGCAAAGCCCCGGCCAGTGCGGGATGCAGGCTGGCAGGTAACGGTAGCCGCTTAGCTAGCTGCCCCATGGCAAGAATGGCATGCATATAGGCGCCCGCCACCAGGGCGCCCAGGCCACCCAGGGCCAGGAAAAGAGCGAATTCCCAGGGTTGGGGTACGCCAGGCTCGGTGATATGGAACAGCGCCCCTTGATCCAGCAACTGGGTGGCCAGCACATAGCCGACGATGGCGGCGGCGGCCACGGGAGCGAAGGCGCGCAGGGCATAGTGGCGAAGTACGACTTCGTGGGCGAAGACAATGCCTGCCAGGGGCGCATTGAAGGCGGCCGCAATGGCAGCAGCCACCCCGCAAGCGATCGTGATATTGTCTTCTGAGCGCCCCAGGTGCAGCAAGCGTGTGATCAGCGAGCCGAGCGTCGCGCCGAGATGGACCAGCGGCCCGTACTGACCCACCGAAGCACCGGCGCCCAACGACACCAGGCTGCTTAACCCCGATAGCGCACCCGCCTTGGCAGGCAGGCGACCCCGGCGGGTCTGGACAGCAGCGATGGCGTCAGTAGGTGTGTGGGGACGGCCCCCGGGAAGACCGCGATGTAGTTGACCAACGAGCAGCCCGCCCAGGGTCGGTATCAGCAGGGTGGCCAGGATCACAAGCGTGGTGTTAGCCGCCATCATCTGGCCCCGCGGGGAGATCAACAACAGGTCGTTGAGCCATAACACCGCATTGACGAAACCGACGGCGACCAGCGCCGCCACGCCCCCGACGAGACTGCCCAATAGTACCAGACCAAGAAAACGCAACACCGCCAGGGGGTGTCGGGCCGAAACGCTGTCTTTGCTGGGCGAGTCCATCTCCCAGTTATAGGCGCTATCGGGTCGCCGGGCAAGGTAGCACGGGCGCCATGCGGTAAGAGCTGACTGGCGCCGCGTGGCTTACAGCGCTGAGATTTTAGCCCGCTGCTCTTCCAGCAGCTGCTTGGCGGCCTGGAAGTCGGCGAGCTTGCCGCGTTCTTTTTCCACCACTGATTCCGGGGCTTTGGCGATAAAGCCTTCGTTGTCGAGTTTCTTCTCGATGCCGCCGATCAGCTTGTCCTGTTTTTCAATTTCCTTGGCCAGGCGTTTGAGCTCAGCGTCTTTGTCGATCAAGTCCGCCATTGGCACGAGTACTTCCATGTCGCCGACCAGCTGTGTGGCCGATAGCGGCGCATCATCGGGATTTTCAAGCCAGGTGGCGCTTTCCAGCTTGGCAAGCTTGGCGAGGAAGTGGCGGTAGTCTTCAAGCCGCTCGGCATCTTCCGGCTTGCCCTTGGTGAGTAGTACGTCGAGCGGCTTGCCGGGGGCGATGTTCATCTCGGCGCGGATGTTACGCACGGCGATGATCACGCCTTTCAGCCATTCGATGTCGCGGGTCGCCTGCTCGTCGATTTTGCTGTCGTCGGCTTGCGGCCAGGCCTGCAGCATTAAGGACGCGTCGTCGCCGACGTAAGTGCCTGCCAGCGGTGCGACACGTTGCCAGATCTCTTCGGTGATGTAGGGCATCATCGGGTGGGCGAGGCGCAGAACGGTTTCCAGCACCCGCACCAAGGTACGGCGTGTACCTCGCTTTGCCTCGGCACTGGCATTTTCGTCCCACAGTACCGGCTTGGATAGCTCCAGGTACCAGTCGCAGTATTCGTTCCAGACGAACTCGTACAACGCCTGGGAGGCGTGGTCAAAGCGGTATTCCTCCATCGCCCTGGTGACCTGGGCCTCGGTTTTCTGCAGTTGGGAAATAATCCAGCGGTCGGCCAGAGAAAGCTCGACATCGTTGACGCCTTCTCCTTCCAGTGAGGTGCCGCAGTCTTCGCCTTCGGCGTTCATCAGCACGTAGCGCGAGGCGTTCCACAACTTGTTGCAGAAGTTGCGGTAGCCGTCCAGGCGGTTCATGTCGAACTTGATATCCCGCCCGGTAGTGGCCTGGGAGAGGAACGTAAAGCGCAGCGCATCGGTACCGTGGGCTTCAATGCCGTCCTTGAATTCGTCGCGGGTCGCCTTGGCAATCGCCTTGGCTTTTTGCGGCTGCATCATGTTGCCGGTACGTTTTTCGAGTAGCGCGTCCAGGCTGATCCCGTCGATCAGGTCGATGGGATCCAGCACGTTGCCCTTGGATTTGGACATCTTCTGACCCTGGCCGTCGCGCACCAGGCCGTGTACATAGACTGTCTTGAAGGGGACTTCGCCGGTGAACTTGAGCGTCATCATGATCATCCGGGCGACCCAGAAGAAGATGATGTCAAAGCCCGTGACCAGCACGCTGGTCGGGTGGAAGGTTTCAAGCTCCGGTGTCTGTTCCGGCCACCCCAGGGTGCCGAAGGTCCACAGGCCGGAGCTGAACCAGGTGTCGAGGACGTCTTCGTCCTGGGTGAGCTCAATATCATCGCCCAGGCCGTGCTTCTCGCGGACTTCGGCTTCCGTGCGGGCTACGTAGACATTGCCCTCCTCGTCGTACCAGGCCGGAATGCGGTGACCCCACCACAACTGGCGGGAAATACACCAATCCTGCAGGTCGCGCATCCAGGCAAAGTACATGTTTTCGTAGTTCTTGGGCACGAACTGGATATCGCCGTTTTCCACCGCCTCGATGGCGGGTTTGGCGAGGGACTCGACAGCCACAAACCATTGGTCGGTGAGCAGCGGCTCGATCACGTCACCCGAGCGGTCGCCGTAGGGCATGGTGTTGTTGACGGCTTCCACCTGTTCCAGCAGGCCCAGCGCGTCCATGTCCGCGACGATCAGCTTGCGCGCTTCAAAGCGGTCCAGCCCGGCGTATTTGGCGGGCAGGCTGGCGTCTTCGTCAGGCTGCGGCTGGCCTTTCAGGTCATAGATCTCGGCGCGCTCAAGGATGGTGGCATCCTGGCTGAAGACGTTGATCAGCAGGTGATCCTGGCGCTTGCCGACTTCGTAGTCGTTGAAGTCGTGTGCCGGGGTGATCTTGACGCAGCCCGAGCCTTTTTCCATGTCGGCATGCTCGTCGGCGACGATGGGAATCCGACGGCCGACCAGCGGCAGCTCGATAAACTTGCCGACCAGCGAAGCATAGCGCGTGTCTTCCGGATTCACCGCCACGCCGGTATCCCCCAGCAGGGTCTCCGGGCGGGTGGTGGCGACCACAAGGTAGTCCTTGCCGTCAGCGGTTTTGACGCCGTCGGCCAGCGGGTAGCGGAAGTGCCAGAAGCTGCCCTGCTGCTCCTTGTTTTCCACTTCAAGGTCGGAAATCGCCGTGTGCAGGGTGGGATCCCAGTTGACCAGACGCTTGCCGCGATAAACCAGGCCTTCTTCATGAAGGCGCACGAAGACTTCCTGTACGGCCTTGTAGAAGCCGTCATCCATGGTGAAGCGCTCGCGGGACCAGTCAACGCTGGCGCCCATGCGGCGCAGCTGGCGGGTAATATGGTCGCCGGATTCCTCTTTCCACTCCCAGACCTTATCGATAAACGCCTCGCGGCCCAGGTCGTGGCGGGTTTTTCCTTCTTCGGCGGCAATTTTGCGTTCCACCAGCATTTGCGTGGCAATACCGGCGTGGTCGGTGCCTACCTGCCACAGGGTGTTGTTGCCCTGCATCCGCTTCCAGCGCGTCAGGGTATCCATGATGGTGTCCTGGAACGCGTGGCCCATGTGCAGACTGCCGGTCACATTGGGCGGTGGAATCATGATCGAAAACGGGGTTCCGCGGCCGGTCGGCGCGAAACGGTTGTCGGCTTCCCAACGCTCGTACCAGCGAGTTTCGATCTGTTCAGGTTGGTAGGTCTTTTCCATGGATTGGCTCACCGCAACGATGCTCCCCGCCGGGAAGCATGGAATTCATAAATGGGATCGAAAAAATGGCGTCAAGTATAGCGCGATTAAGGGTAGGGCGTCAGGCCCTGACCGAGTGACGATTCAGTCCGCGCATGGCGATCAACCCAAGTACCGGCCCCGGCAGCAGCCACCAGATCACTGCAAGGCCTTGGTCCGACCATAGGGCGGTGACCAGCGCAATCGAGGGTATTGTCAGCCCAAAGCCAATGGCGTTCATCATGGCGAGCGCCGCGCCTAGCCGCTCGGGTGGCGCGGTAGCGCTGGCCAGGGCGGAAAACTGTGCAGAATCGGCGATCACGCTAAAGCCCCAGAGAAGTAAAAGGGCGATCAGCAAAAGCGGTGGCGCCCCGCCGATCAGCGGATAGAGCAGGCATAAGGCGCCCGACGTGGCAAGTGCCACAAACGCGACTCGAGCGCTACCGTAATGGCGGCTCCAGCGGCCGGCCAGCACGCAGCCGGGCAGGCCGATGGCAATGATCAAAAAGCTGATCCAGGACTGGGCGCTGGTGGCCGCATTAAGGCGTTCCAGCTCGCGTGTGACCAAAAACGGCACCAGCGCCCACAGTGCATACAGTTCCCAGCAGTGGCCGAAGTAGCCCAGCGCCGCGGCCCGGAAGTCTTTGTGCTTAAACGCGGCCAGCCCCGCCCAAGGGCGCCCGCCGGTGGTCTTGGCAGGCAGGTGCGGGCCAACGCCCAGTCGATAAATCAGCAGTGCGGCGGCCAGGGCCAGCAGCGACGCCAGCAGCAGCGGCCATTGCCAGGGCAGGTGCAGGGTCAGCCCACGCAGCAGGTGCGGCGAGGCAATGCCCAGGGTCAACATGCCCACGAGCCAGCCGAGCGCCGCCCCGGCGTGACTGGGCGTCCAGCTAACTACCAGCTTCATGCCCAGCGGGTAGATGCCCGCCAGGCAAAGCCCCGTCGCGAAACGCGCGAACCCGGCGAGTGTGACGTTATCTGCCACGCCGATAAAGGCGGCGTTAACCAGTGCCCCGAGAACCGCCGAGATGGCAAACAGGTGGCTGGCGCGAACGCGGTCGGCCAACCCCGAGGTGGCAATGGCCAGGGTGCCGGTAATAAACCCGGCCTGTACGGCAATGGTGAGGAGTCCGAGATCGCCTTCACTCAGGCCGACGGACTCCTGCAGCGCCAAACCAACGCCGTTAACGCTGAACCACAGCGAGGTGCCGAATAGTTGGGCAATAACGATCGTAACAAGCGGGTAGCGCGTGAGCACGTTTGCGTCTCCAGGAGTGTACAGGGCGTGGCAGGCCCCGCTTATGGTAATCAACAATTCGTTGTTACGACGAATTTTTTGAAAACAGCAGTGTCGGAATGCGAGAGTAGAACAAGGCCCGTCAGGATTGAGTCGGGTAGTCATTCATTTTGTACGCAATTGGAGTTTTTGATGCAGGTAGCCAAGCTTTTCGCGCCGGCAGTCGCCGCACTGGTGTTCAGTGCTCCCGCCATGGCCCAGCAAATGGGTGGTGGTACCCCCAGTATCGATGACCAGGTTAACCAGCTCGATGAAATGCTGGATCTGGATGACGCGCAAAAGGAAGAACTCAGCGGCCTTTTGACCCAGATGCAAGATGAAAGCAGTGCCAAGCAGCAGGAAGCCCGAGAGCTGCAACGGCAACTCAGCGAGCATGTCCAGCCCGATTACGATGAAGCGGCTATTCGCGCGGATGCTGAGCGTCTTGGTGACCTGACGGCCGAGATGACCGCTGACAGCGTCATCATGCAGTCTCAGATCGAAGACGTGTTCACCCAGGAACAGCGCGACCAACTGGATGAGGCCATGGCCCAGCGGCGGCAGCAGATGCAACAGATGCAGGAGCAGATGCAACAGCAGGGAGGCTAAGGCGAAGACGCAGTGATAGAGACTGTCTTTTCCATTGATGACCCCGCCACGTGCGGGGTCACTCGTTTGTGGCAGATGATTTCAACGAACTCACCCTAACTTATGCGGTACGACCTTATGGCCGAGTTCTTTATAGCGCTGCCAGCAGGCGCGCTTGGCGACCAGTACTTGCTGGTGCTGGTTAATGATTTCGGCAATGCGGGTGTAGCGTTCTATGCCCTCGGGAATATCCGGGTGCAGGTTCAGCAGGGCGGTCTCTGCCGAAGGCACCGGTAACTGCTGCCAGCCGAGCGTGATCGGCACGCTGGCGGCCATGTCGCTGTCTTCCAGCGCGTGGGGCAGGTAGGCGTCGTCGCGAAACCCCCACAGGGCCTCGTCGGCCTGTTCAGCCAGGGCCTTATCCTCGCAGTGCAGATGCAGGCGATAGCCTTTACGCCAGATGGTCTCGGCCAGCTTGCAGGCAAACTGGAGGCGGGCATCCAGCGTGGTGTCCGGCAGGATATAAAAGTCGATACGCGCCATGGCGGATTCCTGGCAGGGCGTCTCAAGGCAGCGCCGCCGCAGGCAATGCCGCGGCGACGCAATAAGGCTGGGGGTTATGCCAGCTTAGTGAGCCAGCCGTACTGGTCTTCGCTACGGCCGTATTGCAGATCCAGCAGTTTGGTGCGAATGCGCTTGGCGACCTCGTTGCTGCCGCCAGCCGTAAGACGAATACGCTCATTTTCGCTGACCAGCTCGCCCACCGGTGTGATGACTGCCGCCGTGCCGCAGGCAAAAACTTCGGTAATCTCGCCTGAGGCCGCCCCCTCACGCCACTCGTCGATGCTGATAGGGCGTTCTTCAGGGCTCAGGCCTTCGTCTTTGGCCAGGGTGAGCACCGAGTTGCGCGTGACGCCCTCGAGAATGGTGTCGGTCAGGCGAGGCGTCACCAGGCGACCGTCCTTGAAGACGAAAAACAGGTTCATGCCGCCCAGTTCCTCGATCCACTTGCTTTCTGCGGCATCCAGAAACGCCACCTGGCCGCAGCCGTTGGCGGCGGCTTCCTTTTGCGCTGCCAGTGAGGCCGCGTAGTTGCCGCCACACTTGGCAAAGCCGGTGCCGCCGGGCGCGGCGCGCTTGTAATGGGAAGACAGCCAGATGGAAACGGGTTCAATGCCGCCTTTGAAATAGGCGGCGGCCGGTGAGGCAATCACGTAGTAATCCACCTCATGGGCAGGGCGTACGCCCAGGAAAGCTTCCGTGGCAATCATGAAGGGACGCAGGTAGAGGCTGCACTCATCGGCATTGCTTGAGGGCGTGGGCACCCAGGCGTGATCCTGGGCGAGCAGGGCTTTCAGCGAGCCAATAAAGTCCTCGTCGGAAAGCTCTGGCAGCGCCAAACGCCGCGCGCTGCGACGAAAGCGCTCGGCGTTCTTCTCGGGGCGGAACGTCCAGACCGAGCCGTCGGCGTGACGATAAGCCTTGATGCCCTCGAAAATCTCCTGGCCGTAGTGCAGTACCGAAGCGGCGGGGTCAAGCGTCAAGGGGCCGTAAGGACGCACCTGGTGACCGTGCCAGTCGGCATCGATCGTCCAGCGAACGTGGGCCATGTGGTCGGTGAAGTACTGGCCAAAACCGGGGCTTTCCAGAATGCTGTCGCGAATCTCGTCGTCTGTCAGCTGATTGGACGGCAACACATCAAAACGGGTATCAGAACTTGCAGTGGGCACGGCTGTGGGTCTCCGCTAGCAATACGCCTTGTCGGGCGAATACTGTATCAGTAAGAGGTATTAAAACAGGCGCACAGAGTCAGGCCCAGTACGCCTTGATGTGTTCAGGTTTAACGGTTGTGGCGCTTAAAGGCAACCGCTGGTTGTCTAGTCGTCGCCATTTTCAACCTGGACGTCGTTTTCCCGGTCCAGAAGGTACTGGGTGAGCAGGCCGACGGGGCGGCCGGTGGCACCTTTCTGCTTGCCGGAGTGCCAGGCGGTGCCGGCAATGTCCAGGTGTGCCCAGGGGAAACGGTCGGCAAAACGCGACAGGAAACACGCCGCGGTAATCGTGCCCGCAGGGCGGCCACCGATATTGGCCAGGTCGGCGAAGTTGGAGTCGAGCTGTTCCTGATATTCATCCCACAGCGGTAGGTGCCAGGCACGATCCCAGGCGCCTTCGCCTGCATCCAGCAGGTCAAGGGCGAGGTCATCATCATTGGAGAGCAGACCGGTGGCATGATGGCCCAGCGCGATGATGGCTGCACCTGTGAGCGTGGCAATATCGACCACGCTTGCCGGCTTGAAGCGCTCGGCATAGGTCAGCGCGTCGCACAGCACCAGACGGCCTTCGGCGTCGGTATTGAGCACCTCAACGGTCAGCCCCTTGAGCGTGGTAATGATATCGCCGGGTTTGGTGGCGGCGCCGTCCGGCATGTTTTCCGCTGCGGCGACGATAAACACCAGATTCAGCTTGGGCTTGATCGTGAGGAGCGCTTTGACCGTGCCAAAGACGCTGGCCGCCCCGCCCATGTCGAACTTCATCTCGTCCATGCCTTCGCCAGCCTTGAGCGAAATGCCGCCTGTGTCGAAGGTGATACCCTTGCCGATCAAGACATGGGGGGCTTCTTCCGCATTGTCGGCCCCTTTATAGTGCATGACGATCAGGCGACTTGGCTCTCGACTGCCACGACCGACCGATAGCAGGGCGCCCGCGCCCAATTCGGCAAGCGCCTCTTCGTCCAGAATATCGACGGCCAAAGCGCCTTGGGATTCGCGTCCAAGCTGTTCCGCCTGGTCGGCCAAGTAGCTCGGCGTGCAGACATTTCCCGGCAGATTGCCTAGCGTACGCGTATAGTTGATGCCCTGACCGATGGCGCTACCCTGGTGGGCGCCCTGTCGAGCCCCTTCGGCATCGGCGGCATTGCTGATCATCAGGTTCAATTGCGTCAGGCTTGCCGCTGGCGCCGGGTTGCGCTTGAACTGATCAAACCGGTAGTTCGCGCGTTCGATACTTTCGAGCACTTTGCGCGCTTTCCAGCCCGTATCGCGATCGGCAAGCGGCACTTCGGTCAGCATGACGCTGGCATTATCGATGGGAAGTTTGATCAGCGCCGCCATGGCAGCATCCAGCGCCTTCAGATACGCCGTTTCATGACATTTTTCGCGTTCGCCAAGGCCAACAATCAGCAGGCGCTCGGCACCCAGACCTGGGGCATACGGCAATAGCTGAACGTTTGCGAGGCTGGCATCAATGTCGCCACTGGCGACAAGCTGGCCGATCAACTGTTCGCTGGCATCGTCGAGTTTGGCAACGGCGGGTAATAAGTCGCTACTTTTGTGGTCAGGTACCTTGTAAACAGGAACGACCAGGCAGGCCGTTTCTATTTTGGCAGGGTTAGCCGTTTGAACGGAAAATTCCATGACGTCTCCAACAAGACAAGCATCGAGGTATTCAGGATAATGTCCCAGTGTACCCAAGCACTGCAGGTGTTGCATAACATCCTGCACGACTAGCCGGAGAGCGCGTTGATCTTATTTCGCTATTTAACACGAGAAGTTCTGGTCACCATGTCCGCTGTAGCGGGCATTTTGTTGTTGGTGATCATGGGCAGCCGCTTTATCCGCTATTTTTCCGACGCCGCGGAGGGAGACTTTCCGGTCAATATCCTGGGTAGCTTGATGGTCTATCACCTGCCGGGGTTCATGGAGCTTATCCTGCCGCTTTCGTTTTTTCTGGGCATATTGCTGGCTTATGGCCAGTTGTACATGAACAGCGAAATTACCGTTATGGTGGCCTGTGGCATGAGCCCCAAGCGGCTTCTCAAGGTGACGTTATTGCCCGCTTCGGCGGTGGCGATAGTGGTAGGTGTTTGCAGCCTGTGGCTGACACCGGCGGGGGCCCTCCAGACCGCTGCCATCATAGAAGAACAGGAAAGCCGCTTGGACGTTTCAGTCCTGGCCCCCGGCCGCTTTCAGGAGTTTGGAGGTGGGCGTACCGCCTATATCAGCGGTTTCAATGATGATGGAAGCGAAATGCAGGATGTGTTGGTTCATGAACAGCGTCAGCCTGGTGATGATGCCGAACACAACTATGTCACGCGTGCAGTGTCGGGTTATCAGGAAACGCGGATGGATACCGGTAGCCGCTTTCTGGTGCTTAATGACGGTGAGCGTTACGGCGTGACCCCGGGGCAGCGAAACGCCGAACGCTTGACGTTTGAGCGCTACACGTTGCGGCTTGGCCTGAGTCGCGACCGCCAGGAACTGGATTCGCTGGAGTACGCCACGACGTTGGCACTTTGGCAGGATGACAATGATCGTGCCCAGGCCCAATGGCAGTGGCGGGCGGGGTTGCCGCTGATGGTCTTCATTCTGGCGATCATGGCGCAGCCGCTCTCGCGGGTTAACCCCCGACAGGGGCGGTTTGCCAAGTTGCTTCCCGCGGTCTTTTTATACGTTGCGTACCTGAGCTTATTGCTGGCGGCTGTCGATGCGGTGGGTAGCGGGGCGTGGTCCACTAGCGTGGGCATATGGCCCGTCCATGGGCTGTTTCTAGCCTTGGGGCTCTTGCTGATCTGGCACTCGCAACGCAAGGGGATGCGCTGATGATCGTTGATCGACTCGACCGCTATATTGCTCGCAATGTGCTGGCGGCCATTGTGGTGGTGCAGTTTGTTCTGCTCGGATTGGATATCACCATCGCCTACATCGACGATCTGGGTGATGTGCAGGAAGGCTATTCGGCACTGGATGCACTGTTCTATCTACTGATGCGGACTCCCTGGCGGTTTTACCAATATGCGCCGGTCGCGGTGCTGATAGGTGCGCTGATCGGCCTGGGCAGCATGGCGTCAAGTAATGAACTGACCGTGATGCGAGCGGCGGGCCGTTCACTGGGACGTATTGTCTGGAGCGTGATGAAGCCTGTGCTGGTCGTCGTCGTGGTCGTACTGATGGTGGCCGAGTATGTCAGCCCGCGCACCGAACAATATGCCGAAGCGTGGCGGCTTGAACAGCTTCAGGGTGAGGGGGCCATGTTAACCAGCCGCAGCGGCTGGCAGGTCGAAGGAGACAGTGTTTACCGCTTCGGGGCTATCCGGGCTGACAATGTGGTGCTCGACCTGACGCGTTACCGGTTTGACGAGGAACGTCTCGTCGAAGCGACCCATGCGCAACGCGCTATCTGGGACGATGGCGGGTGGCAACTGGAAGATGTCGCCACCACGCAGATTTTTGATGACCACACCGAGTCTGAGCAAGCTCAAACCTTGCGCTGGGAAACCGACTTCACCCCGCTTCAGCTGGAGCGCCTGTTGCGTTCGGTAGAGAGTCAGGCACCCAGCGAACTTTGGGCTTACGCGCGCTTCCTTGAAGAGCAAGGTATGCAGGCGGACCAGCCGTTGCTGTATTTCTGGCAAAAAATGTTAATGCCGCTGACCATGGGGTCGCTGGTCTTGATTGCCGCTTCGTTCGTGTTTGGTCCGCTGCGCACCGTGGCGGCGGGCACGCGGGTGTTTTACGGCGTGGTGACCGGGCTGGTCTTTAAATACGTTCAGGACTTGCTGGCACCGGCCTCGACACTCTTTGGTTTCTCCCCTGTTTGGGCAGTACTGGTCCCGACGCTGGCGTGCGCCGTGGTGGGAGTGTACTTCCTGCGGCGCAACGGTTAATCCAGATGCCGAGGAGTCCCATGACCAAGCGACGTTTTCCGCAACCGGCCAATACCCGGCCCGCGGGATTGCCATCGCGCCTGGGCGCGATGCTCTACGATGGCTTGTTGGTGACAGCCATCTGGATCGCCGTGACTGTCGCTCACTTGGTGTTTTTCAGGTTCGTGCTAGGTCAGAAGGCAGAAGAGATTGGCATCCAGGGCGTCGATATTTGGAGTTTGCGGCTTTTGCTGGTGCTGATCACGACGCTGTTTTTTGTTTTCTTCTGGCAGCGCGGAGGCATGACGCTGGGCATGCAGGCGTGGCGGCTGCGTGTGCAAACCCTCGATGGAGAGAGCATTTCACTCAAGCAAAGTCTGGTGCGCTGCCTCATGGCCTGGCTTTCCCTGGCAGCGCTGGGAATAGGTTACTGGTGGGTGTTGTTTGATAGCCAGTGCCGCAGCTGGCCAGACATCGCTTCTGGCACCCAGACCGTGAAATTGCCCAAGCATTAATTTTTCTTTGCAAGTGGATGAAATGTCGTTCCCGACAATCAGTTACATGCACCCTCACGTTACTTAAGACGAATCGATACCAAAGGTCATGCATTTTTACTTGCAAAGATGTATGCGACTCATTTACATTCACCTTATGAACTTTATGAGGTGCAGCCATGTACGTGTGTGTGTGCAAGGGAGTAACTGACCATCAGATCCGCCAGCAGGTGAGCGACGGCGCGCGTAGCTGGCAGGAAGTCCGTGAAGCAACCGGCTGTGCCACCCAATGCGGCAAGTGCGCATGCTTCGCCAAGTCGGTGACCCGCGAAGCGGTTCATGAGGCGCGCCTGGAAGCCAATGCTGGCTTGGCATATGCCGTTTGACGCGAATCACTATTGTTAGGGTTATCTTTAGCAAATATATGATTTGCTTGAATTTTTAGTCCTCATCTCTATACTCCCAGTAAGGCTGGGAGTACGCCTTTTATGGTCAATACTCCTCCATTAACGTAACTGCTTGATAGAGCCTGCTAAACTATCAGCATTACAGCAAAAAGGTGACGTCATGAAAGGTGATCCGAAAGTAATTGAGCATCTCAATATTGCACTTGGCAACGAGCTGGTGGCCATCAATCAGTACTTTTTGCATGCCAAGATGTACAAGGACTGGGGCCTGCAAGCGCTGGCCAAGTGGGAATACGACGAATCCATCGAAGAGATGCAGCACGCCGATAAACTTATCGAGCGTATCCTGTTCCTTGAAGGCATTCCCAACCTGCAGGATCTCGGCAAGCTGTATATCGGCGAAAATGTCAAAGAGATGCTCGAAAGCGATCTGAAGATCGAGCACGATGGCCGCAACGATTACATCGAAGCCATTACCTATTGCGAGAGCGTTAAAGATTACGTTACCCGCGATTTGCTGCGCGACCTGCTCGCCGACGAAGAAGATCATATCGACCACATCGAAACCGAGCTTGGCTTGATCGACAAGGTGGGTATTCAGAATTATATGCAGCGCCAGATGCAGATGGCAGGCGACGAGTAATCGCTTGAGTTGAACCAGCTTAACAGCTGAGCCAATCGCACAACGCAAAACGGGCAGCCATCATTGGCTGCCCGTTTTGTTTTTGGCTGTCTCTAAGCGTTATTCACTGTCGTCAGAGGCTTCTACGATGCCACAGCCCACGCGGCTTCCGCCGCCACCCAGTGCTTCAGGGTCATCCGAATAGTTATCGCCGCCTTCGTGAATCATGATGCTGCGGCCTTTTACATCCTCGACACTCAAGCGCGGCGCGAGGACAGGTAGAGTGGCGTTGCCGTCTTCATCGACGATAAGCACGGGTAAATCGCCCAGGTGGCCGTCGTCGTAGGGCCCTTTGTGGCTGCCTGTTTCTTCCGGGTCATAATGGCCCCCGGCATAAAGCCCCGCGGTCATGTGCCCGCTGTCGTTTTCCTGAGCCTCGCAGCTTGGGTTCTGGTGTACATGAAAGCCATGGGGGCCAGTCTCCAGATCGCTGAGGTCAGGCGTCAACAGCAGGCCATGTTCAGTGTCTTCCAGCGTGATGCTGCCGATGGACTCGCCGACGCCTTCGGCGCTGATTTTATGCATTCCTACATCCATGCTGTTGTTAGCCTGAGCAGCAGAGACGAGCAGTAGAGAGGCGGAAAGACCGCCGATTATTGCTGCATGACGCATGATGATGTCTCCTTTCCTTGTCCATGGAAATTTCGCGATAAGGTACTTCCTTAAAGTAGCTGCATGAGGGCTAAACTGCCAATCGTTCGTCCCGCGCTTTTCCCATCGCGTGGGTGACAACGCCGCGCCAAGCCGCGACAATGGCACTCTGCCATAGTGACTCGTTATGATTACCCAGGAGCGTTATGACGCCACTCAACATCCTCTATCAGGATGAGCATCTGGTTGCGGTACATAAGCCGTCAGGGCTTTTAGTCCACCGTTCGGCGCTGGCGCGTGGAGAAACTGAATTTCTCCTTCAACGGCTGCGTAATCAGCTTGGCAAACGCGTCTACCCGGTGCATCGGTTAGACCGGCCCACCTCAGGCGTGATGGTGTTTGGTTTATCCTCAGAGGTCGCTGCTCTGCTCAGCGACGCCTTTAGCGAACGTCAGGTCGAAAAGCGCTACCTGGCCGTGGTGCGCGGTAAAGCCCCGGAAAGTGAGCGCTTGGATTACCCGCTCCGGGAAGAGGATGGCACGCGCCCCAAGGCGGAAATGCCCGCGATGCCAGCGATGACGGATATTCGCCGCCTGGACAGTGCTGAGCTACCTGTCCAGGTCGACCGCTACCCCGTGGCGCGCTACTCGCTGGTCGAGGCGCGGCCACTGACCGGGCGGCGCCATCAGATTCGCCGCCATCTTTCGCGGCGTGGCTACCCCATCATTGGTGATGCCAAACATGGCAAAAGTGTCCACAATCGCTTTTTTGCCGAACAGCTAAGTGCTCCCCGGTTACTGCTGGCCGCGACCTATCTGGCGTTTGACCATCCGCTGTTCGACAAGCGCATTCAGCTTAGCTGTGCCCTGGATGACACCATGAGCACGCTGCTTGATTACCTGGGCTGGTCTGGCCACTTGCCCCTGGACAGCGTGCGGACGCCGCCTGTCGGCACGCCATCCGCCCTTTTAACATGAGCCTGGGAGATATTATGTCGTCTGCGGACTACGATTTTCGCTTCGGCGGGATTCGCCGCCTCTATGGTCAGCGTGCCGCGGATGTATTTCGCCATGCCCACGTGGTGGTCGTCGGCGTCGGTGGGGTAGGTAGCTGGACAGTCGAGGCGCTGGCGCGCTCGGGCATTGGCAAGCTGACGCTGATCGACCTGGATGATGTCTGTGTCTCCAACGTCAACCGGCAGCTTCACGCGCTGGATGGCACCATCGGCAAGCCCAAGGTCGACGTACTGGCTGAGCGCTGCCGCCTGATTGCCCCCGAGATTGAGATTGTCGCTGATACCGCCTTCGTCACGCCCGCCAATCTTGCCGAGCGCGTCCCCGATGACGCTGATCATGTGGTGGATGCCATCGACAGCGTGATCGCCAAGGCCGCGCTCATCGCCTGGTGCAAACGGCGCAAAATTCCGATTACCGTGACGGGGGCGGCGGGTGGGCAAACCGACCCGACACGCATTCAAGTGTCGGATTTAACCCGCACCGAGCACGATCCGCTTCTATCAAAGGTCCGCTCGCGGCTGCGCCGGGACTACGGCTTCTCCCGCAACCCCAAACGGCGTTTCTCGGTGGAATGCGTCTACTCCGATGAACAGCTCATCTACCCCAGCGGCGACGGCGAAGTCTGCCTGCAAAAGCCCGGTAGCGGTGACGCCACGCGGTTGGACTGCGCTTCAGGCTTTGGCGCCGCCACTTTTTTAACCGGCACTTTTGGTTTTGTTGCTGCCTCAAAAGTGCTTGAGCGACTTGCCAAAAAAGCCAACCAGCCAGCGACTCAAAAGGAAGCTTTATGACCGCTCCCGTCCCCGGTATTTACCGCCATTACAAAGGCAGCCTTTACGAAGTGCTCGGGACTGCCCAGCACAGCGAAAGTGAAGAGCCGCTGGTTGTGTATCGTGCCCTGTATGGCGACTACGGTCTCTGGGTGCGCCCGCTTGAGATGTTTATGGAGACAGTCAGCAAAGAGGGCCAGACCCAGCCCCGTTTTGCGCTGGAAAAAGCGTTTTCGTGAGTGCTATTGCTTATATTCTTTAATCAGCTATCTTTATAACCTTTATTGAATGGCGTCAACATTGAGGATATAAGCATGAAGACCTTCGCGCTTTCCCAGCACAAGGGAGAAGGCACGCCGGATGTCGCCGGTTTTTTTGATCCACGCACCTTCAGCGTTCAGTACGTAGTGAGCGACCCTGCTACCCAGCAGTGCGCGATTATTGACCCGGTGCTGGATTACGATGAGAAGTCTGGCGCGACGGCGACCTTTAATGCGGACGAGTTACTGGCTTATATAGAGCAAGCAGGGCTTTCGGTCGCCTGGATTCTGGATACCCATCCCCACGCTGACCACTTCTCGGCGGCCCACTATTTACAAGAAAAAACCGGCGCGCCCACCGCCATTGGCCAGCACGTCACTCAAGTGCAGGCGCTGTGGAAGGATATCTATCACTGGCCGGAAATGCCCACCGACGGCCGTCAGTGGGACACGCTGTTTGCGGAAGGCGACACGTTTAAAATCGGTAAGCTGGACGCCCGCGTGCTGTATTCGCCAGGCCACACACTGGCCTCGATTACTTATGTGGTCGGCGATACGGCTTTCGTTCATGACACCCTTTTTCAGCCTGATTTTGGTACCGCCAGGGCGGACTTTCCCGGTGGAAGTGCCAAAGCGCTATGGGATTCCATCCAGCAGATTCTCTCCCTGCCCGACCATACTCGCTTGTTCACCGGCCACGATTATATGCCTGATGATCGAGAGCCCCAGTGGCAAAGCAGCGTCGCCGAACAGCGGGCGCACAACCCGCACTTGGTGGGCAAAAGCCAGGATGACTACATTGCGCTGCGCCAAAAACGTGACAGCGAGCTCCCCATGCCCAAGCTGATTCTCCACGCGCTACAGGTCAATACCCAAGGCGGTCGCCTCCCGGAACCAGAGGCCAACGGCAAGCGCTACCTGAAAATTCCGCTGGATGCACTGGAAGGTGCGGCCTGGGAGTAACGCCCACGGATAGTCTGATGGGTACGTTTTACGGTAGGCTGTTGGCCAACTGTTTTACTT
Source organism: Halomonas sp. 5021 (assembly GCF_036663435.1). Lineage (NCBI taxonomy): Bacteria > Pseudomonadati > Pseudomonadota > Gammaproteobacteria > Oceanospirillales > Halomonadaceae > Halomonas > Halomonas sp. 5021. The sequence goes on along the minus strand of NZ_JAXOVU010000007.1, from coordinate 129,517 downwards.
TTCCGCCAAGGAACGGTCATGCCCCCGATATCGCCGCAACAAACGCTCAAGGACGTCTTCGGCTTTGACGACTTTCGCGGTGGCCAGCAGGCGGTAGTGTCAAGGGTGCTGGATGGGTACTCCACGGCGGCGATTTTTGCCACCGGTGCAGGGAAGTCGCTCTGCTATCAGTTGCCAGCGATTCACCTTCCGCACTTGACCCTGGTGGTGTCGCCGCTGCTGGCGCTAATGCAGGATCAGCTTTCCTTTCTGGCCCGTCATGGTGTGGCCGCAGCGAGTATTGATTCCACCCAAGACCGTGACACCACCCGTGACGTCATGGAGCGAGCCAAAAGCGGCGAGCTGAAAATCCTCATGGTCTCGGTGGAGCGGCTCAAGAACGAGCGTTTTCGGCACTTTCTACGCCAGGTGCGTATTTCGCTTATGGTGGTCGACGAAGCCCACTGCCTCTCTGAATGGGGGCATAACTTCCGCCCCGATTACCTCAAACTGCCGGACTACCAGCGTGAGTTTGCCATTCCCCAGGTGCTGTTGCTCACCGCCACGGCAACGCCCGCCGTTATCGCCGATATGCGTGAGAAGTTTGCCATCGCGCCGGATAACGTCATCACCACCGGCTTCTACCGTCCCAATCTTGAGTTGCTGGTGGCACCTGCCCTGGAGGATCGCCAGCAGCAGTTGATTGAGTGGCTGACACCGCAGATGCAACCGGGCTTTGAGGCGCCGACGATTATCTATGTCACCCTGCAGCAAACTGCAGAGCAGGTGGCGAAAGCGCTGACGGCTCAAGGCATTGCCGCCCAGGCATATCATGCAGGGCTCGATTCGCAGCGGCGGGATGAGATTCAGGGGCAGTTCATGCGCGGGGAATCGCCCTGCATCGTGGCCACCATTGCCTTTGGCATGGGCATCGACAAGGGCAATATCCGCAACGTCGTTCACTATGACCTGCCCAAATCCATCGAAAACTACAGCCAGGAGATCGGCCGGGCGGGGCGCGACGGCCGGCCTTCCACCTGCCTCACCATGGCGGGACGCGATGGCTTGCGGGTGCTGGAAAATTTCGTTTATGGCGATACCCCCGAATACGCCGGCATTGTCCGCTTGCTGGAAGAGATCGCGGCAGCAGGTGGCCAGCCCGACCGCCAGTGGGAAGTGTTGCTTTTCACGCTTTCCCGCGACACCAATATCCGTTCGCTGCCATTGAAAACTCTATTAGTGCGGTTGGAAATGCACGGCATTATCGCCCCGCGCTTTGCGTTTCTCGCCGAGTATCGGCTGCGCTATCACATCGAACCCGCGGAACTGGTGAGCCGCTTTGAGGGCGAGCGCGCGGCCTTTGTGCGCCTTATTGTCGATAACATCCCCATCGCCCGGACCTGGGGAACGGTGGATTTTGAGCGCCTGCACAGTGCGGGGCAGGCCCAGCAGATTGACGCCTCCCGTGCCCGCGTGATTGCTGCGCTTGAGTACTTTCAGGATAAAGGCTGGCTGACCCTGGAAGGCAAGCGGATGACCGACGTGTACGAGGTGCTTCAGCCGAATTTTGCCATTGATGCGCTGGCGAGTCAGTTAATTGACGAATGCCGACATCGGGAACGAATTGAGATTGAGCGGCTACAGGCCATGCTGGCGCTGTTTGAATCGGAAAGTTGTCTGACGCGGCGGCTGGCCGAACACTTTGGCGATAGCACTTTTGAAGCACCACCCGAGACCGAGCAGGGCCGCTGCGGGCACTGCTCGGTGTGTTACGGCCACCCCGTGCGACTGCCGGATGCGCCGCCGCTGCCCGCGCTAAGCGATGCTGATTTTGCGCGCTATGCCAGGCCGCTGATTGAGCGCCACACCGAACAGTTTAGTCAGCCGCCTAATGCGCAGCGGCTGGCGCACTTTCTGTGCGGCCTCACCATGCCGATATTCACACCGCTCAAAGCTCGTGGCCTTAACGGCTTCGCGGTTTTCGAACAGCGGCCCTACCCGGACGTGCGCCAGTGGGCTGAAAGGCATTTAGGCAATGCCGACCACTAACGACATGTCATTCCCAAGCAGGGAAGGGGTCGGGTAGCGTCTTCCACGCTTCCATGCCTTCGAGCAACTCTGCTTCACTCAGCAGGCAATCATCCAGCGCTGCGCGCATTTTGGCTTGATCCAGACTCTGGCCGATAAATACCAGTTCCTGGCGCATGTCGCCAAACGGTTCTTGCCACTTGTCCATAATAAACTGTCGTGTTTCTGGGTCGTCCGGCCATTGGTCTTCAGGAATGGCTTTCCAGAATACGCCGGCCATACCGTGGTGGGCGATACCGCCTGCCTGGCTCCACTGGCCCGCGTAGCGCGGGCGGGTCGCCAGCCAGAAGAAGCCTTTCGAGCGTAGCAGGCCGTTACCGAACCACTCCTGATTCAGCAGGTCGTGAAATTTTTGGGGATGGAAGGGGCGGCGGGCATGGTAGGCAAAGCTGACGATGCCGTACTCTTCGGTTTCGGGCACGTGCTCACCGCGCATCTCTTTCAGCCAGCCGGGTGCCAGTTGTGCGCGCTCAAAGTTAAACTTGTCGGTGTCGAGCACCTTATCCAGCGGCACGTCGCCCTGAGTAATCGGCACCAGTTCAGCATCGGGGTTCAGCGAGCGCAGAATGGCTTTTAGAGCGTCCAGCTCTTTGTCGCTAATCAGATCGGTCTTGCTGATCAGCAAGACGTCGCAAAACTCAACTTGATCGACCAGCAGGTCGGCCACGTTGCGTTCATCCTCTTCACCCAAACTTTCGCCTGCTTCGGACAGGCTTTGCGCTTCGCGGTACTGCTCCAGAAAATTTGCCCCGTCGACCACAGTGACCAGCGTATCCAGCCGCGCTAGGTGGGAAAGGCTCTGGCCGCTTTCATCTTCGAACGTGAAGGTTTCCGCCACGGGCAACGGCTCGGAAATGCCGGTGGACTCAACCACTAGATAATCGAACTTGCCTTCCCGGGCCAGTTGGCTGACCTCTTCCAGCAAGTCTTCACGCAGGGTGCAGCAGATGCAGCCATTGCTCATCTCGACCAGCCGTTCCTCACTGCGATTAAGCGCCACCTCGACATCCAGCGTCGACTGGCCAGGGCCGCCGCGCACCAGCGCGCCGTCGATATTGACCTCGCTCATATCGTTGACGATGACCGCCACACGGCGACCTTCACGGTTGGCAAGAATATGATTGAGCACGGTGGTTTTGCCAGCACCCAGAAAACCCGAGAGCACTGTCACGGGTAAAGGAGAAAGCGCAGTCATTACCAGGTCACCTCTAAATGATAGTATGTTATGTAATAATATAACAAAAAAGAGGTGGCAACAGAAAGATATGTTTCTCTGGCGTCTACATGAAGCTCTTCATGAGCAGCAATCAGCGCTTATATTGCGTTGGGCAGTAGCCGCGTAGGACATCCGGTGAGCGCAGAGCGGTATGTTTCGTCGCGCGGCCGGTGACCCGTTTGCGCCAGAGGCGAAATGAAGCCGGTTTCAGCTGGTGGCGCATTACCTCGATTACATCGGGTTCGGCAAGACCATAGAGCGTTGCAATGGCTTCAAATGGCGTGCGGTCTTCCCAGGCCATTTCGATGATGCGTGACTGTTCATCGTCAGGTAGGCGGCGAAACCGTTTGACGGCAGCTTTGGGCATGGCGATACCTTTTTGAGTTTAGGGAAAATGTAAGTGCGTACACGCGACGAGTGGCGGCGTTTTATGGCGATCCAGCGCAGAACCTGGAAAAGAGCGTCAGCCCGTATGGTAGGCGAGGGTGTTGGATGGCACCAGTCCAACCGGGCGACATAGCGTCGCAATATAAGGTGTCATTCGGGTTTGGCGGCCAACAGGGCACGAAACAAGCCGTTCATCAGGACCGGTTCGTCGTGGCGGATCTGGAATCCGGCCTGGGTAAGCAACGGCTCTGCTTGGCGGGTAATATCGGTTGCGAGTGCAGACGTCACTATATTGACAAGACGTCGACTAGCACCTGCTGGCTGGCCGTCAGGCTGGAACTTGTCCATCACGCATAACTGACCGCCAGGCCTGAGTACGCGGTAAGCTTCAGCCAGACCTTGCTGGGGGTTGGGCATGACAGCGAGCAGTAAATGCATGATCACAACGTCGAAATGCTCGTCCGGATAGGTTAGCGCTTCAGCATCCATTACGTGGCAAGTGACATCGCGCTGATAGCGATGAGCACGAGTCTTGGCGCGCGTGACCATGGCGGGTGTCAGGTCGGTTAAATGAATCTCCAGCTCACGAGGTATAAAAGGAAGGTCTAACCCAGTGCCAGCCCCCACCAGCAAGACGCGCATTCCAGGTTCCCAGTCCACCTGACCCAGCGCCACCCGCCGAGGCCTGCGAAAAGCACGACTCGCAATGGCATCGTATAGTGGCGCATAGGCGGTATAGCGTATACGGTTCCAAACGGTGGTGTTGAGCATCAATGCCCTCACTGGCATGCAGCGTTGATCAATCATCTATAGCACGAATGAGTAAAGGTCACCAACAAGGGTGGGGCTTCGGGAAGGCTCGATCTTGCTTTAATTTTATGAGGTCATTGTTTAAAGGCTGATGGTCAGTTTGTTTTTTTAATATAGTTTTATGAAGCTTTTCTTATTTTTAATCGGCTTTAATTTATTTTTTATGATTAAAACGGTTGGTTAGATTCTCGAGAATATCGAGTAACAGCTGGCGGTCACTTGTATCGAGTGGTGCCAGAAGTTGCTTTACCCGACTGGACTGGTCGTCCAGGTGAAAGCTGGCTTGCCCTAATAACAATGCGGCCTCGCAGTTGAAGATTTCTGCCAGTTCCAGCAGCCGAACGATGTTGGGGATCACCCTGCCACGCTCTATCCGCGACACGGCCTCATTGCCAATGCCCAAGCGTTCAGCCACTTCTTCCTGGGTAAGTTGACTGCGAATCCGCTGCTTGGCAATTGCTCTGCCAATGTTGCTAGCTAGCCGTTTCTGTTCAGTTTTGTTCACAGTGCCCTCCGTATAGACCTAAATGGTTGAGGATCAACCTATTGACATGAAGGACTGTTTGGGTTGAATATCAACTTTTTAGGTTGATGTACAGCAGGATAGAGAGTTTTTGATAGCAACGTCTGCAGGGGAAATAGGCAGATGAAAAATTTAATTTCTTTGATCATTTAATTAAAAGTAAGTTGGGTGTTTTTAGTTGGTTTTTTAGGGGTGAGTTGAAGCTATTTTCGCGTTTTCATAAATGGACGTAGTTGATTAGGTGGGCCTTAGCTGATGCCAAATTAAAGGCAGATTTAGACGCACAGCGGGTGTAGGCCCTGCCGTTGGAAGCGGCGGGTCGTGGTTTATAACGTAATACATGAAATTATTTACTCTACTAGCGAATGGTTCAGGGATGATCACACCGCAGCCTTATACAGCCTTTGGCGAGCAGACGTGGCGTACCTGTCGGATTTCAAGGCGTTAATATCATGTCTTCTACTAAGGCTCCAGTGGTTTTTGGGCAGTTGGCTGACAGCTTGACCTCTGTCAGTGAAAACGGTTTTTTTTATCACTTGGTAAAAGCGCTCTCGGACATCCTGTGCGTTGACCATGTGCTATTGGCACGCTTTGATTCTGAGCGTGGTATCGCAACCCCTTTGGCCTTCTGGACCCATGGGGCGCCCAGCGAGCTGGATACGTACGCTGTAAAGGACACACCCTGCGAACAGGTCGTTATGCTAACCCGCTGGCGCACCCTGTCGGGTGTAAGCGACCACTTCCCTAATGACGCACGGCTGGGTGAGCTATCGGCGGAAGGCTATTGGGGCATGGCGCTACAAGCACCCGACGGCACCTGCATGGGGGTGCTTGCCATCATGCACTCGTCACCTCTGGTGCTGCCTGCCTACGCTGAAGAGATCTTGCGAGTCATCGCGATACTGGGGGGAACCGAACTTGCCCGCCAACTCACCCAGGATAATGTTCAAGCACGGTTACGCAGAAAGAAAAGAGCACTGCAGCTAATGAATCGGCGTCACGATTTATTAATGCATACCGGTAGCGAACAACATTTGTTGCAGTCAGCGTGCAGCTTGGCGGTGGGCATCGGCGGGTACGCTGGCGCCTGGGTTACCGCGTTTACGCCTGATGCGGGATCAGAGGAGGTTTTATCCATAGAGGCGATGGCGGATGAAGACGGTGAGGCCGCTTCCTGGTTGAGCCCCGCTCAGCTCTTTATTTCACGTTACTGCAAAGGGCTGGCCGAGAGAGCGCTGCAGCTTAATCGTCCTGTCGTCATTGAGCGCCCCAATGATGAAACATTGCCTTTGGGGGTTAATCAGGCCCTCAGCGTGCTGGGAGCCGAACAGGTGGTTGCCTTGCCGCTTCAGTATGCCGATAAGCAGTACGGTGTAATGACGCTTTATCATCGACAGTCTGACAGGCTGAACGTCGAAGAAATGCAGTTGCTGGAAGAACTGGTCGATGAACTATCATTAGGGATCTATAGCCGTCGGCAAAAACAAGCGGAAGCACGTATCCAGCATGCGGTCACCAGAATTGCGACGGCCGTCTCCGCCAGTAGCGGCGAGGCGTTTCTTCATCAACTCACGGTACACATGGCCGAGGCCTTATCGGCAGAAGTCGGGTTTATTGCGCTGCTGGATGAGCAAGATACTGATTTCGCTTGTACATTAACGCTGTACGTAGAAGGCCAGCTTCAGGATAATTTTACCTACTACCTGCCTGGGGTGCCTTGCCACAAGGTGATGGTCGAACAGGAATGCATTGTTCATAAAGATGCTGCCTTCATGCTTCCCGGTGAAACGAAGGGGGCGCTGAGTTGGGTAAATGGGTATGTAGGGAGGCGCTTGGATAATAGCCATGGTCAACCCATGGGGCTTGTTGGCGTGATGTTCAAAGAGCCGCTGGCCGAGGTGGAGATTGTACGTAATGTGCTGCAGATATTTGCAGCCCGTGCTGCGTCAGAGCTGGAGCGCCAGGAAGATGAAAGCCGTATAAGGCAACTGGCCTTTAATGACACGGGTACCCAATTACCCAACCGAGCGGCTTTCATGCGCCACTTAAAGCATGTGCTCACCGATATACCGGCTCCGGGCCTGGCACTGTTAATTCTGGACCTTAATCATTTCAAAGAGATCAATGACACCGCCGGGCACGATTTGGGGGATCTAGTCCTTAAAGAAGTGGCCAGTCGCTTGGCGGCATCATTGACGCACAACGAGTATCTGGCACGGTTGGGCGGAGATGAGTTTGTTGTGGTCTGCCCTGCTCGCGATGAAGCCGAAGCCCTGGCAAATGCACGGCGATTGTGCAAGTGCATCGAGGATCCTTTCAGCATCTACCAGCAATCCTTCGAACTCACGGTCAGTGTCGGCATCTCGCTCTCCCCTCGGCATGCAACAACGCCTTTGGACCTTCTTAAGGATGCCGACATTGCCATCTACCAAGCCAAGCGCCAAAAGCTGCCTGTTTGTGTCTTTGAACCGTGGATGGAGTGCGAAGTCGCTGAGCAGTTGCAGATAGCCAAACGGCTGTCCAATGCCATTACAGAAAAACAACTGCGTCTGCATTTTCAGCCACAGGTCGACCTTCGGAATGGAAAGTTAATCGGCGCTGAGGCGTTATGCCGTTGGCACGATGAGGAACTTGGTGTCGTGTCACCTGGCAAGTTTATTCCCATTGCCGAAGACCGCGGCATGATGGTGGCGCTGGGCAACTGGGTTATAGAAGAAGCCTGTCGGCATCTGGCGCAATGGCACCAACAGGGCCTGTGGCTACCGGGGCAGTTGGCGATCAACATTGCGGCCGACCAGTTTGAAGACGGTGATCTGGTAAGGTCACTATTGGACTACTGCCAGCAGTTTCAGGTGGAAGCCTCAATGCTCAGCCTGGAAATCACCGAAAGCGGTATCATGGTGAATCCCGAAAAGGCCATAGCCATGACCAAAACCCTGAAAGGAAAAGGGTTGGGATTGGCGATTGATGACTTTGGTACAGGGTATTCGTCGTTGGCCTATTTAAAGCGTTTTGCCGCCGATAAAATCAAGATTGATATTTCATTCGTTCGCGACATGCTCACCAGCGACAATGACCGCGTTATAGTCGAGACAATTATTGCCATGGCCACCACCTTGGGGCTCGCAACGATCGCGGAAGGTATTGAACATGCCTCCCAGGCGGAAGCACTGCTGGCGATGGGGTGTACCCAGGCGCAAGGCTACTATTTTGATCGGCCGCTACCCGCCGACCAGTTTGCTGAACGCTGGCTTGTGGGCGCTCAGCGTTTGTGAGGGACATTCACCAAACTGTTGCTTGTAGTCATGGGCGAACTGACCCAGATGCCAGAACCCCCAATAAGTGGCAATCTCGGTCACCGACTGATCAGGGGCTGCGGCCCGCAATGCCCGTCGAACCCGGTTGAGCCGGGTAAGGCGCAGAAACTGCAGCGGGCTGACGCCAAGAATGGTGGTAAAGCTGTATTGCAGCGTGCGCCTGCTGACATGGGTCAGTTCGCACAGTGCCTCCATGGTGACCGGTCCTTCCAGATGTTCGTCGACGTAACGCTTAACGCGGTCGACGACTTCTTTTCGATGCGCATAGCTGGGTGGTGCTTCCTGGCAAGGCTTTTCCGCCTGCAGTAATTCAAGCAGAGCCATCAAAAAAATATCTCGATGCAGTCGTTCGGCAATGGTGCCTTTCGGGTTAACCACTAACTTTTCCAGCAAAAACGTAACGGCACTCAGCGTGTCATGCGCCACATGGCGGCGTGGTACTTGCTGCCATCGTTCATCCAGCCTAATACCCTGTTGCGCTGCGGCGGCGTTCAGCGTGGGCAAGTCAACCACCAAACCATAAATATCAAACGCATCTGGGGTGACGAGTTCAAAGTCGTGGCCGCCTGGTCGACACATGACCTCATCGACATTCAGCGCTTGTCCGTTAATGCGTGATCCTTGTGTTAATGGCGGTATGCCAATCCACAGCGAGTTGGGCCACACGCAGCAGTCTTGACGCAGCGCTTGGCCGGTGTGCTCTTTAAACACCTGCATACCGGTCAGCTCGATTTCATCCAGCCGACCGTAGAATCGGCCAGGGCTTAACTGGTCGTATTGCTGTTGCCAGCGCGTCAGGTTGTTGGCGTGCTCATCAGCATCAAACGCTTCCTGAATGCATCTTTTTGGTGCATGAGCGCTGCCAGACACGTCCATGATCAACTCCTTTGTGGCTGCTTAAGGACGTTAATTGCCCTGTTTTTTACGTACCTGTTTGTTTTTGTTTGGATTATCGAGAGTGTGGTGAGTTTGCCAAAACTCGATACTTCCCATTAAGGGTTAGCGCTAAGGTAGAAACAAGCAAGTATTGTACCTTGGCGCTTTTTTATAGCGCCTCATTCCGCCAAAAGGAACGCTTTATGGCACAAGCCTATCACTCCACGGTGGGGAGCCGCAGCTACCGCTTTGCAAGCCTGGCCGAGTTGATGGCCAAAGCCACGCCGCCCCGTTCCGGTGATCGCTTGGCCGGGGTGATGGCGGAGAGTGCCGAAGAGCGCGTAGTTGCCCAAATGGTGTTGGCCGAGCTGCCACTCACCACCTTTTTGAACGAGGCGTTGGTCCCCTATGAAGAGGACGAAATCACCCGGCTGATTGTCGATGACCACAACGCCGACGCTTTCGCGCCTATCAGTCACCTGACCGTGGGCGACTTTCGCAACTGGCTGCTCTCCGACCACGCCACCAGTGAGGTACTGACAGAAGTACGCGCAGGCATTACTCCTGAAATGGCCGCCGCTGTCAGCAAGCTGATGCGCAACCAGGATCTGATTCTGGTCGCCAAAAAGTGCCGGGTCACCACGGCTTTTCGTAACACCATCGGCCTGCCGGGTCGGCTCTCGACAAGGCTCCAGCCAAACCACCCCACCGACGATGTCACCGGCATTGCCGCCAGTATTCTCGACGGGCTGCTCTACGGCAGCGGCGACGCGGTGATCGGCATCAATCCGGCCACTGATAACGTCGCCCAGAGCGTCAAGCTGATGCGCCTGATGGACGAAGTCATTCAGAAATATCAGATCCCTACCCAGTCCTGCGTGCTTACCCACGTCACCAATACGCTGGAGGCGATTGAGCAGGGTGCCCCGGTTGATTTGGTGTTTCAGTCAATAGGCGGCACCGAGGCGACTAACCGCAGCTTTGGTTTTGACTTGAGCACCCTGGCGGAAGCGGAAGCGGCGGCGCAGTCGCTTAACCGCGGCACGGTGGGGCGCAACGTGATGTATTTTGAAACCGGCCAGGGCAGCTCGCTCTCCGCCGATGCCCATCACGGGCTTGACCAGCAAACCTGCGAGGCCCGCGCCTACGCGGTGGCCCGCAAGTTTAATCCGCTGTTGGTCAATACCGTGGTGGGCTTTATCGGCCCTGAATACCTGTTCGACGGCAAGGAGATCACCCGGGCGGGGTTGGAAGACCACTTCTGCGGCAAGTTGCTGGGCGTGCCCATGGGCTGCGACGTTTGCTATACCAACCACGCCGAGGCCGACCAGAACGATATGGATAACCTGCTCACGCTGCTCGGCGTGGCGGGCTGCAACTTCATCATGGGCATCCCCGGTTCTGACGACATTATGCTCAATTACCAGACCACCTCCTTTCACGACGCGCTCTACGCGCGGCGGGTGCTGGGGCTAAAAGCGGCGCCGGAGTTCGAGCGCTGGCTTGAAGACATGCAGATTTTCCAGGATGTCAGCACCCACCGGCTCAACGACCAGTTGCCTGCCGCCTTTGCCAATAGCCTGCGCCACCTGCCACAGGAGCCGCGACATGGTTGATAAGCCGACAGCGCCCATCGTCGTCGACAACCCCTGGGAGCGCCTGAATGCGTTTACCGACGCGCGAATTGGACTGGGGCGCGCGGGTGTCAGCCTGCCGACCAGCAAGCTGCTGGCCTTTCAGCTCGCCCACGCGCAGGCCCAGGACGCCGTTCATACCCCGCTGGATGTTGATGCGCTTGCCACTGAGTTAACAACCACACCTGAGGTGTCAGAGGCGCCCATACGCTTACATAGCCATGCCCAGGATCGCGCCATGTATCTGCAGCGGCCTGACTATGGCCGCCGTCTCAACGATGAGACCCGTGCGCAATTACAGCAGACCGCCGCCTCTCAGCAGCGCTATGACCTCGCGGTAGTGATTGTCGATGGACTCTCTGCGCTGGCCGTGCAGCAGAACAGCGTGCCGTTTCTCAGCACGCTGTATCAGATGTTCAACAGCGATGTTGCGGATTGGCAGCTAGCGCCGTTGACCATTGTCGAGCAGGGGCGGGTGGCGATTGGCGATGAGATTGGTGCGCTACTGAACGCTGACGCCGTTCTGGTGATGATCGGTGAACGGCCAGGGTTAAGCTCGCCGGATAGCCTGGGATTGTATATGACCTGGGCGCCGGAACCGGGACTAAAAGATGACCGGCGTAACTGTATTTCCAACGTGCGCCCGGCGGGTTTGCAGATCGAGGAGGCCGCCCGGCGCTTCTTTCTACTTTTTAAAGAGGCCCGTCAGCTCAAGGTGTCGGGGGTTAAGTTGAAAGATCGTAGTGAAGACGATGTGCTGGAAGGTGACGCCGCATCGGGTTCAATACGCAACTTTCTGGTCGCTGATTAACGACCTTGACGAACGGCAGCAGCCGTATAACAGCAGACGTATCACAACAACGACGTAATCATTCTCCAATAACAATATGGAACGCAGTAAGCAGCACATAGCAAAGCACGCCGCTGACGACACTTTCGTTCCACACCATGAGGGCAAAACGATGACACAACCATCAGTTGATCAGGCGTATTTGGCAAAACGTCAACTGCGTAAAGGCACCGCCGGCTGGATGCTGCTGGCGGGGTTAGGGGTTTCCTATGTTATTTCCGGTGACTTTGCAGGCTGGAACTTCGGTATCGGCGAAGCGGGCTGGGGTGGTTTTGCGATTGCCGCCTGCTTGATGGCGTTGATGTATCTTGCGCTGGTGTTATCGCTTGCGGAAATGTCCGCCGCGATACCCGCAGCGGGTGGCGGTTACAGCTTTGCCCGCCAGGCCATGGGGCCGGCCGGTGGTTATCTCACCGGGCTTGCGGTATTGATCGAATACGCTCTGGCCCCGGCGGCGATCGTGATTTTCATCGGTGCCGCGGTGGAGTCATTACTGGGCATTAACGGTCCGCTGGTGTATCTGCTGTTTTACGCCGTGTTTATCGGTATTCACCTGGCCGGGGTGGGTGAAGCGCTGAAGGTCATGATGGTGATCAGCGGCTTGGCGGTGTTCGCCATCATTGCCACCGCCGTGGCGCTGATCGGCAATTTTGACGCCGCCAACCTGTTTGATATCGCCCCCACCGATGCGGCGGGCGCGAGTACCTTTATGCCGTTTGGCTGGTACGGTATCTGGGCGGCGCTGCCCTTCGGCATGTGGCTGTTCCTGGCGGTGGAAGGTGTGCCGCTGGCAGCGGAGGAAGCCAAAGACCCCGCTCGGGATATGCCCAAGGGTATTATCGGCGCGATGCTGTTTCTGCTGTTCACCGCCTTGTTGGTCGTGGTGCTGCTCGCCGGTGCGGCGGGCGCCGAGATGATCGGCCAAAGCGGGGTGCCACTGGTCGATGCCCTGAATGCAGCGGGCAACCCAATGCTTGCCACCCTGGTTAACATATTGGGACTGGCCGGTCTGATCGCTTCCTTCTTCTCGATTATCTACGGCTATAGCCGTCTGGTATTCGCGCTTTCCCGTGCAGGCTATATTCCTAAACCGCTATCGCTTACCAGCGAACGCAAAGTGCCCTATCTGGCGCTGATTGTGCCCGGTGTGTTTGGCTTCTTGGTGTCACTCAGCGGCGAAGGCGATCTGATTCTTGGCATGGCAGTGGTGGGAGCGACAATCTCTTACGCGCTGATGGCGCTGAGCCATATCATGCTGCGAGTCAAACAACCGGATCTGCCGCGGCCTTATAAAACCCCTGGCGGCGTAGTGACCTCGGGCATTGCATTGGTGCTCTCGCTGGTGGCGCTCACTGGCGTATACGCCTTCGATCCCCGCGCGTTCAACTACACCATTGTGCTCTTCATTGCCGGGGCGGCCTACTATTTCCTCTACAGTAAAAATCATCTGGTCGCGAAAACCGCGGAGGAGGAATTTGCGCTGGTATCCGCATCACCTGAGGAACTGGACGCAGACGAACCCGCACCGGTGGCTGCTGCCAAGCTGTAAGCAAACCAGCGATTAAGCTACTGTAACCAAGGCCCCTGGCGGTACGACGCCAGGGGCTTTTTCTTACTCACGAGCCGTTGAGAGGTGATCGTATGACGCTGACCTTTAATGATCCCAGTGAACAGCAGCGCTGGTACGCCGTCGATGATGGCGTGATGGGCGGCCAATCCCGGAGTCAGTTCAGTGTTGTTGATGGTGAGGGGCGCTTTCATGGCGAGGTATCGCTGGAAAACGGCGGCGGTTTTGCCTCCGTTCGCCGCGAGCCCCACGATTTTGAATCAACGCTGGCGGATGCCCGTGGCATAACGCTAACCGTGCGCGGCGATGGACGCACCTATCAACTGCGCCTTAAAAGTAACTCCCTGGGCGATGCGTCCGCTTACCGGGTTAAATTTACCCCTGCCCAGGATAGTTGGGAAACCTTTTACTTTTCATGGGAGGCTTTCGAGGCCGTCCGCCGGGGCAAGCGACTGACTGACGCACCACCTATCGCTCCCGCAGATATTACTCAGGTGGGGTTTTTAATTGCCGATCGCACCGCCGGATCCTTCTGTTTGCGATTGCAATATATGCAATCGTTATGACCCAAGCGCTGGGGTTTCCACCAAGGTCGCCTCGTATGTAGTTTGCCGTTGGGTAACGCTAGCTAAAATCGACTGGAGGCCAGCCTGTGAAACTATCTCCCGCGTATCGCCTAGCGGCCACTATTCTGCACGGCTTTGACGAGTACCGTGCGCGCTTCAAACAGATTACCTTCGACGCCAGCCGCCGCTTTCGCGAGGCGGCATGGCGCGATGCCCAGCAGGCTTCGGCGGCGCGTATCAATCTCTACGGCGAAAAGGTGGAAGATACCCTCGGGCGTTTGCGGCGTACTTTCCCTCAAGATGTACTGGTTCATTGTGAAACCTGGGGCGAAGCGCGTCACCACTATGCGGAATTGATCAGCCAGCGGCTCGATTACGAATTGGCCGAAACCTTCTTCAACTCACTTTTCTGCTCGATTTTCCAGCATCGCCACATCCGCAATGAATGGATGTTCGTGTACAGCTCGCGGGAGGATGCCGCGCATCGCTCAGGCATTGAGTTGTGCCGTCGCTGCCCGGTGAATGCTGACTGGCCAAGTGCCCTGAGGTGGGCGCTGGAAGAAGCTCCGTTCGATAACCCCTTTGCCGATCTGGAACTGGATGTCGAGCTTGGGACAGCGTTACTGGAAGCCCAACTGCCCGCGGCGATATGGCAGGCCGACGATGCTCAGGTCGAGCTTTTGAAAAGTGTGTTCTATCGCAACAAAGGGGCTTATCTGGTCGGTCGTATCCTGGGCGGCGGCGAGCAGGTGCCGCTGGTGTTGCCGATCCTCCACGGCGAGGGCTTTGGCGAGCAGCAGGGCGGCGACCCTTGCCTTCATCTGGATACGGTGCTGACGGAAACCGATGAAGTCTCGATCATCTTCTCGTTTACCCGGGCCTATTTTCAGGTGGATGTGCCGGTACCAGGGGAGTTCGTTCAGTACCTGAAACAGCTGATGCCCCACAAGCCGGCGGGAGAGCTCTACGCCGCCATCGGTTTTTTCAAGCATGGCAAGACCGAGTTTTTCCGGGCGCTCAATCAGCAGGTGGCCAAGCGCGAGGACCAGTTTATCATTGCCCCCGGGGTGCGCGGCATGGTGATGGCGGTGTTCGTGCTGCCTACCTTCCGTACGGTATTCAAGATCATCAAAGACAAGTTCGATCCGGCCAAAGACGTGACCCACGCCGTGGTGCGCGAGAAGTATCGGCTGGTCAAACGGCACGACCGGGTCGGCCGTATGGCGGATACCCAGGAGTTCTCCAACTTCATCGTGCGCAAGGATCATTTCGATCCGGCGTGCCTGGAACATCTGCTGGAAGTGGCGCCCTCGACGGTCTCGCTAAAGGACGACAAGGTCATCATCAAGCACTGCTATACCGAGCGCATGATGACGCCACTGAATATTTACCTGGAGGAGTGCAGCGAGGACGAGCGGGCCACGGTGCTCAAGGATTATGGCAATGCCATCAAGCAAATGGCAGCGGCGAATATTTTTCCCGGGGATATGCTGCTCAAGAATTTTGGGGTGACCCGTCACGGTCGGGTGATTTTTTACGATTACGATGAGGTGTGCTACATCACCGAGTGCCGGTTTCGGCACATGCCGAAAGGCCAGGGGGTTGATGCATCCAGCTTATCGATCGGCCCCAACGATATTTTTCCCGAGGAGTTTGGCCCCTTCATGTTTGCCAATAAAGTGCTGCGCGATATGTTCATGGACCAACACCCCGAGCTCTTCGACCCCGACTACTGGCTGGAAGTACAAAAAGCGATTCGCGATGGCCGGGTCATTGATGTCTATCCGTATCGCAACAAGCAGCGTTTCGCGGGTACCGTGGGCCAGCTGGTATATTAGAAAGAACACACTAGTCAATCACGACGAGGACACTATGGCAGACGCCCCACACTTGGTGGTATTCACAGGTTCAGGTATCAGCGTCGAGAGTGGAATAAAAACCTTCCGCGCCAGCGACGGCCTGTGGGAAGAGCATCCAGTAGAGGAGGTGGCGACGCCGGAAGGTTGGCGGCATGACCCCGAGCGGGTGCTGGGGTTTTATAATCAGCGCCGGGAACAGATTCGCCGCGCCAAACCGAATGCTGCCCATAAAGCGCTGGCGGTGCTTGAGCAGGAGGGCTTCAAGGTCAGCGTGATTACCCAAAACATTGATGATCTCCACGAGCGCGCGGGGTCGCGCCATGTATTGCACCTGCATGGAGAAATCCTGAAGGCGCGGTCCTCGGTGGATCCACGGCTGCGTTATCCGCTGCCCAAAGGTGGCATTGAGCTGGGCGATATCTGCGACAAGGGCAGCCAGTTACGCCCGGACGTTGTCTGGTTTGGCGAATCGGTACCGCTGTTTGAAGATGCCTGCGAGATCGCAAGCCAAGCGGATTTTTTCCTGGTAGTGGGCACATCGCTTGCCGTGATGCCTGCCGCGTCGCTGCTGTCCTACATCGAGCTGGAGACGCCCTGCGCGCTGGTCGACCCCGATGCAGATGCGTTAACCCCGCCGGGCGTGCTGGCGATTAACACCACCGCCGGTGAAGGTGTGCCCGCGCTGGTCAACCAGTGGCGCAAGCAGGGCAATCTAATGTTGCCCTGAGCTTTCCAAAAACCACGCCTTCATGACGTCGGTGACCTGTACCATCTCCTTTTCAGAGGTAATGTAGGCGGGCATGGTGTAAAGCCAGCGGCCGATGGGGCGCAACCAGACGCCGCGTTCGCGGGCGAAGCCTGCAACGCCTTTCAGTGCTTCAGCGGAGTGGGCTTCGATCACCGCCGTGGCGCCGAGGACCCGGACGTCGGCCACCGCTGGATGCGCGTTGAGCGCGGGGTCTTCCAGCAGCTCGCGGCGCAGTAATTGGTTGAGCGTGGCGATCTTGCCAAGGTAATCCTCTTCCTCGAATACCCGCAGGCTTTCCAGCGCCACGCGACAGGCCAGCGGGTTGCCCATGAACGTCGGTCCGTGCATAAAGGCGTGGTGCTCGCTGTCGCCGATAAAGGCGTCGTGCACACGGTTTGTAGCAAGCGTAGCGGCGTGGCCCAGGTAACCGCCGGTCAAGCCTTTGGAGAGCACCATGATGTCCGGCGTGATGTCTGCGTGGTCAGCGGCGAACAGCTTGCCGGTGCGGCCGAAGCCAGTGGCCACTTCGTCAAAGATCAGCAGTACCCCAAATTCATCACATAGCGCCCGCGCGCCGCGCAGGTAGTCCGGCGAGGTCATATTGAGCCCGCCAGCGGCTTGCAACAGCGGCTCCATCAGCAGCGCGGCGATCTCATCATGGTGGCGTTCAAGCACCTCACGCAGGGCGCTCAGGTCGTGTTCTACCTGCTCGGGAGTGGCGTCATAAGGGGCGGTGGGCGCCGGGGCAAAATAGTGCCGGGGTAGCAGCCCTGTAAACAGCCCGTGCATGCCTTCTTCCGGGTCGCATACCGCCATGCAGCCAGTGGTATCGCCATGATAAGCCTTCATCAGCGAGAGCATTCTGCGCTTGCCGGGATTGCCGGTGAGTACCTGGTACTGCAAGGCCATTTTCATCGCCACTTCCATGCCCACCGAGCCACTGTCGGAGTAGAACACATGGTCAAGGCCGGTGGGCGTAATGCGTACCAGCTCGCGGGCCAGGCGGTCGGCGGGCTCATGGGTGAGGCCACCGAGCATCACGTGGCAAAGCTCACCGGCCTGCTCGCGGATGGCCGCCACCAGGCGCGGGTGGCCGTAGCCGTGAATCATGCACCACCAGGAACAGGTGGCATCCAGCAAGCGTTCACCGCTCTCAAGTACAAAGTGAGCGCCGTCACCGCCCACCACTTTGGGCGCAGGCGATTGATGCTTGAGATCCGCATAGGGATGCCAGACAGGCGAGGTCATAGGGTCTCCAGTGTGGGTAACGGCGGCAGGGAAAGGTAGGGCTTTGCAGCTTCAGGCGAAGGCGCTTCGAGATACGGGATAACACCCAGGCAGGGGGCCGGTAAGGTTCGCTTGAGCACGTCAAGGTTGTCAGCAAAGCGGGCCGACTCAGCGGCAAAGTCCGGGTCGACCACGCTGCCCACCCAGCCCGCAAGCGTTAGCCCGTCGGCGGCAATGGCTTCGGCGCTGAGTCTGGCATGGTTGAGGCAGCCCAGCTTCAGGCCGACCACAAGAATCACCGGCAGGTGCATGGCATGGGGAAGATCGCAAATATCCTCGCGGTCGTTGAGCGGTACCCGCCAACCGCCCGCGCCCTCGATCAGGGTCAGGTCCCGCGGCGTTTGTGCAAGGGTGGTGCCAAGTGTCGCCACCATATTGCTGACTTTAAGCACTTGCCCCGCCTCGCTGGCGGCTAAGTGCGGCGCAATGGCGGGCTCAAAGGCCCAGGGGTTGACCGTTGCATAACTCACCGGCGGCATGCTTTGCACCTGCAGTGCCAGGGCATCACTGTTGCGCAGCCCCTCGGGCGTGACACGACTGCCCGAGGCGATCGGCTTCAAGCCCAGCGTGGTGAGTCCCTGAGCACTGGCCGTTGCTAGCAGTGTGCTGGTCACCAGCGTTTTGCCGGCATCGGTGTCGGTGCCGGTAACGAAGAATACGCTCATAGCGGTTTTTCCAATTGCAGGGTAAAACACTGGTAGCTCACCGGCAGGCCTGGGGGCTCACGGAGCGTTTCAAAACGCTCGCGGGCTGCCTTCAATTCGCGACGGGTCAGCCGGGCGTTGGGCCTTGAGACCTGCGCGCCGACGCCCTTGATGGAGGCCATCACGGCGTTCAGGTCAGGGTAGTGGAAAGTGCGTCGCTCGACATGCTGATGAATGGGCGTCAGGCCGCTGTGATCAATGGCGCGCGCCAGTTCATTCCGGTCGGGCGTCTGCAATAGCGCCTCCGGGCGCTGCCAGGCATGGGCGACTTCGGCCAGCGTCCCGGGCAGTAGTGTCGTGAGATGTGCCTGGCCCCCGGGGGCAAGCACCCGGTGGAGATCGTTCATCACCGCGCCGATATCGCGACACCACTGAATTGCCAGGTTGGAAAACACCAGGTCAAACGTTTCGGCGGCAAAGGGGAGCGACTCGGCGTTGCCCAACTGCCAACGAATATGGTTGCCGAAGCGGGCCTGGGCTTCGGCGAGCATGCCGGGCGCAATATCCAGCCCGGTAATGCGAGCATTGGGGTAGCGCACGGCAAGCCGCTGGGTCCAGTAACCGGTGCCGCAGCCCATATCCAAAAGTCTCAGCCCAGCGGTATCAGGTAAGGTGGACCAGAGCGTTTCGCCGATATGTCGCTGGGCGTTGGCCAGCGCGTCGTAGCGAGGGGCTGCGCGGGAAAACGCATGCGCGACGCTGGCTTGCCAGTTGGTTGGGGGCGGTGAAGTGGCAGTCGTGCTCATGGTCGCTCCTTGACGGCAAGCATCGCCTTTGCTGCCAGTGATTCAGCCAACTGGGCAGGCTGGGAAAGCATGGGGCAATGCCCGGCATGGGCAAGTATTGATGCCTTTTCGCGGGCCAGGCTGCCGACCAGTGGGTCGTTCTCACCGATCAGGCGCATGACCGGGCAAGGAGCTTGATGTAAACCTTGGGCATTATCGAGAGTGGCAAGCCAGTCAAGCCCCTGGGCGAGCACGCGGTGGTTCGCGTCGGGGAGATCACCCAGTAGCCCGCGCAGCTGTTGATGGGCCTGGCGGGCGTTGGGCTCGCCTCGCGCTTGCCAGCGTAAAAAGTGTCGCCAGGTGGCATTGGGGTCACGGGCAAAGGCGCGACGAAAACTGGCAAGTTCTGATGGAGTAACGCCATCATCGCTATAAAACCGCTCGCTTGCGCCGAGCAATATGAGGCCCCGCGGCGGCGGGAGGTGATCAAGCAGCGCTGCCGCCAATAGCCCACCCAGTGACCAGCCGACCCAAATGGCGTCGCTGGGCAATTGCTTGGCCATGGTGCTGGCCAACTGATCCAGCGTGGCGTTGTCGGGAAGGGCAGGCGTATCGCCGTAGCCCGGCCAGTCAATGGCGAGGGCTTCAATAGGCGCAGGCCAATAGCCCTCAAGCGTCTGCCAGATGCGCCGGTCCACCCCCCAACCCGATAACAACACTAAGCGTGACAAGTAGCCTCCGCACGCTGGCAGGCGTTTAAACCTTCCAGCAAACGATCAATGTCGCGGCGGCCATGGCGGGCGCTAAGTGTGATACGTAGACGCGCCTCACCGTTGGGCACCGTGGGAGGGCGAATCGCGCCGACCTGTAAGCCATGTTTGGCAAGCGTTGCCGCCCAGCCGAGGGTACGATCTTCGCTGCCCAGCAGCAGTGGCTGAATCGGGGTTGTCGATGTGCTCAGCGGCAGCCCAAGTTGCAACGCCCCGCGGCGGAAGTAGGCGATGTTGGCGTTGAGGTGGTCGCGGTGTTCGGGTTCACCCTGAACGATCTCCAGTGCTTTAAGCGTCGCGGCGGCAATGCTGGGTGGCTGGGCGGTGGTGTACACATAGCTGCGGGCAAACTGGGTGATATGCTCGATCAGCGCGGCATCCCCGGCGACAAAGGCACCGGCGGTGCCGAGCGCTTTGCCCAGGGTGCCGACCAGGACAGGTACATCAGCGCTGCCCCAACGAGTGCCCACACAACCGCTGCCATTATCGCCCAGCACGCCGATACCATGGGCATCGTCGATCATCAGCCAGGCGCGGTGTCGCTGGCTCACCTGGGCCAGCGTGGCAATATCCGCCCCATCGCCATCCATGCTGAACACGCCGTCGCTGACCACAAGCTTATGCGAGCACTGACTGCGATCCATCAGGCGGTTCAGGTCGTTGGCGTCGCGGTGATGAAAACGCCGAGAACGGGCGCCGCTGAGTGTGGCACCATCCAGGAGAGAGGCATGGTTGAGACGGTCCTGAAATATTGCCGTGTCGGCGTTGGCTAACGCCTGCAAAACGCCAAGGTTGGCCATATAGCCAGTGGAAAATAGCAGGGCGCGCTGCCGGCCCGTCCAGCGTGCCAAAGCGTTCTCCAGGGCCTCGTGAATCTCCAGATGGCCGCTGACCAGATGCGATGCGCCGGCGCCGGATCCGAATCGGCGCGCGCCTTCCGCCTGGGCCTCGCTGACGCGAGGGTCCTGGGCCAGGCCCAGGTAGTCGTTACCGGCAAAGTCGAGCGTACCCGCTGCCACGACTCCTCTGGTCCGCCAGCGTTGGGTCTGCTGGCGGCTCAAGCGGGCCTGGGCTAAACGCTGATGCCACGCGTCAGACACTGGCATCGACCGCCAGCTCGGCCACGCGCTCTGCGCGGGCGTGTTGCTCGGCCTGCTGTGCCAGGCGTTGAGCGTGAGTCGCGTCATCTTCGCAGGTTTCCCGGCGCTCCGGATGAAGGCCGAGCTTGTCGAAGAGCGCACGGTCGATTTCGGCTTGAGGGTTGCCGGTGGTCAGCAATGTGTCGCCGTAGAAGATCGAGTTGGCACCCGCCAGGAACGCCAGCGCTTGGGTCGATTCGCTCATTTGCTCGCGACCGGCAGAGAGACGCACGTGGCTTTGGGGCATCATGATGCGCGCCACGGCAATAGCACGGATAAACTCGATAGGATCCAGATCCTCAACGTTTTCCAGCGGCGTGCCGGGCACCTTGACCAGCATGTTAATGGGGACAGACTCGGGGTGCGGGGACAGCCTGGCCAACTGCTGCAACAGGGCGCTACGATCCTGGGCGTCTTCACCCATGCCGAGAATACCGCCGGAGCAGACTTTCATGCCCGCCTCGCGCACGGTGGCCAGGGTATCCAGCCGGTCGCCAAAGGTGCGGGTGGTGATGATCTCGCCGTAATAGTCGGGCGAGGTGTCCAGATTATGGTTGTAGTAATCGAGCCCCGCCGTAGCCAGGCGGCTAGCCTGATCACTATCGACCATGCCCAGTGTCATGCAGGTTTCCAGGCCCAGGGCTTTGACCTGGCGGACCATCTCTTCCACCAGCACCAGATCCTTATCCCGCGGGCTTCGCCACGCCGCGCCCATGCAGAAACGACTGGCGCCCGCTTCTTTGGCCGCCTTGGCCTGTTCGACCACTTTTTCAACTTCCAGCAGCTTCTCTTTTTCCAACTGGGTATTGTAGTGGCCGGACTGGGGGCAGTACTTGCAATCTTCCGGGCAGGCGCCGGTCTTGATCGACAGCAGGGTCGAAATCTGCACCGCATTGGCGTCGAAATGCGCGCGATGCACCTGCTGGGCTCGGAACAGCAGGTCATTGAAGGGCAGCGCAAACAGCGCGTTGATCTCGTCCAGCGTCCAGTCGTGGCGGGCGGCGTCAGTCGGGGTATTGGCGGCAGTGGCGGTCACGGGTAAACCTATATTCTTTTGAAAGTTGACGAGACTTTATCGGCGACCCGGCTCAGGTGTCAACTAAGAAGAATATCCAGGTTTACAGCGGCGAGCATAGGGGGAGGGATCCAGCTGAGAGGGGTTCGTTTTGCGTGGGGACCTGCTTTATACTCGGCGCCCCTTGCCAATCGTGGGAGCGCAGATGTCAGTCTCTGAGTCCGGTACGCACAATGCTGATGCCGTCAGCCCAAACGTCGAGAGAGATCCGGCGACGGGGCATCCGCGTCCGCCCAGGCGGGAATTCAAGGCGCGGGGCAGCTTTGTCAGACGCTGTGAGGGCTGTAACCTGCCTGAGCTCAATTGCCTCTGCCCCTATCAGGTCAAGGCCGAAAGCCATGCCCAGGTGTGGTTGCTGACCCATCCTCTGGAGCACTATAAGCCAACCAACACGGGTCGCCTGATCGGCGACGTGCTGTCGCAAACCAAGGTGTTTACCTGGTATCGCACGGCGCCCGATGAGCAGTTGATGGCGCTGCTGGACGACCCGCGCTACGCGCCCTTTGTAATATTTCCCGATGATCAGCCCGACTATGCTGACCGCGTGGTGTCGTTGGCGGCGGTGAGTGACGCAAGGCAAAGCGGCAAGATTCCGGTGTATATACTGCTGGACGGCACCTGGCGCCAGGCACGGCGAATTTTCCGAAAAAGCCCCTACCTTGATGCGTTGCCAGTGCTGCCGCTGCGCACCGAGCGGGAGACCCGCTACCGTCTGCGCAAGCCTGCCTCCAAAGCGCATCTTTGCACCGCCGAAGTGGCTATCGAGCTGCTGCGGCAGGGTGGAGACACCTCCGCTGCGGAGGTGCTGGATGATTACTTTGAGGTGTTCAACGATAGCTATGCGGCGAGCCGGTCGTATCACAAGATCGACCCGCCGACGGCGGCGATGCAGCGCTTAGCAGCCTGTCGGACTTAACACTGATCTACTGCGAATCCATGCTTCTCGCGACGGTCGGTCAAGCCCGACAGGCTGCTAGCCGCCAAACAGCGTACCGGCGATTCTGAAACCGGCTACCCAGGTACCCACCGCTGAACCGAGCGTGGCGAGAATAAATACCAGCAGCGTGCGCGACACACGGTTTTTCCACCAGCCTTTCAGGTTCACCACATCGTTGCGCAGGGTGGCAAAGTCGCGCACCTTGGGCTTGCGCATGTAAAGCTCGACCCCGGCGGCCACAAACCCGGCGCCAATCGTCGGGTTTAGCGACGTCAGCGGTGCGGCAAAGAAGGTGGCGATCACGGTGACCGGGTGGGCTAGAGCGGCGATGGTGGCGCCGGCAGATAAAACCCCGTTGATCAAAAACCATTCGGTGACAAGCTGCCAGCCCAGGTCGGTGTTGCGCGAGAAGCCAATGGCAAAACCGACCAATACCAGAGCGGTAATCAGCCAGGGAACCAGTTTCCAAATTTTAGACGGCGGCGGGGTGGCCTCCAGGGTGGCGATTTCTTCGCCAGGGTTGGCGGGCAGCGGCGCTTCAAGATGCTCGACGGTGCCCTTCAAATGACCGGCGCCCAGCACCACCAGCACGTTTCGGTAACCCCCTGAAGGCGTTTCTTCGGCAAGGCGCAGCGCCATATAGCGGTCGCGCTCGCGGATCAGCGGGTTATAAAGCGCTTCCGACTGGGCGGCAAATTCGCTGAACGTGGCTTCGAGCATATCGCCTTCCTTGAGCTTCTCGATATCTTCCTTCGAGACGTCTTCCCGCGATAGCACGCTGCCGATCAAGCCGGTAAACAGCGAGAAGCGCTGCCACCAGGGCACATTGCGGTAAATGCGCCTGAGCGTGATACCGACGTCACGGTCGACCAGCAGCAACGGTAGCTGTTTTGCCTTGCATGCCTCGACGGCGGCTCTCATTTCAGCCCCGGGCTGAATGCCCGATTGGTCGGCAATACGTTGTTGAAACGCCCCCAGAGCGAGGCTGGCGGCGACCATGCCGGCCTTGCCTTGCTTGAATACCTGGAAGAGGTCCTGCTCTCCCATGGCGTCAGGGTTCGCCATGCTGTGGTGTCGGGCATCGCACAGCTCAATGGCAACGGCGTCAAAGCGGCCGGTGTCAATCAACTGGCGCACGTCGTTGGCGCTCTCTTCCGAGACGTGCGCGGTGCCTAGCAGCGTGTAGCGGGTATCGCCCACCGTAATCACGTTTATCGGGCCGCTGGTCGCGGGCAGTGCGTCGCTGTCGGGCACTGTTGATGTAACGTCTTCCTGGGTCATGACAACGTCTCGATTCAATAAATAAGCAGGCAGCGGTGGTGGGTTAGCGCCGCCAGAAGGCAGGCGTAAACAGTACCAGCACGGTGAAAATTTCCAAACGGCCCAGCAGCATGGCAAACACCAGAATCCATTTCGCGATACCGGGCATATCGCCATAGTGGCTGCTGGCTTCGCCAAGTGCCGGTCCCAGATTGTTCAAGGCAGAGCCCACGGTTGACCAGGCGGTGACCTGATCCACCCCTGTGGCCATGACGCCTACCAGCATCAAGAAAAACAGCAGCACATAGACCGAGAAAAAGCCCCACACCGCCTGGGCGATACTGTCGGGCACGCTGACTTTACCGACTTTAACGGCAATGACGGCGTTGGGATGGATCAAGCGCATGACCTCGCGCATGCCCTGCTTCATGATCAGAATGATGCGGATGACCTTCATCCCGCCTGCGGTGGAGCCGGAGCAGCCCCCCACAAAAGCCGCCACAAACAGCAGGAAAGGCAGGGCGCCCGGCCAGCCCGAGAAATCAGCCACGGCAAACCCGGCGGTGGTGGCAACGGAGACGACCTCAAACAGCGCATGGCGTAGCACGTCGATATCGCTGTAGGTGTTACTCAGCCATAGGGTGGTTACGGTAATGGTGGTCAGCCCGGCAAGAAACAGCATCAGAAACCGGGCTTCCGGATCCTGGAAGTAGTGTGTCAGGCGTTTTTCGCGCCAGGCGATAAAGTGCAGGCTGAAGCTGAACGCCGAAATCAGCATAAAGCCC
Source organism: Halomonas sp. 5021 (assembly GCF_036663435.1). NCBI lineage: Bacteria > Pseudomonadati > Pseudomonadota > Gammaproteobacteria > Oceanospirillales > Halomonadaceae > Halomonas > Halomonas sp. 5021. The sequence goes on along the minus strand of NZ_JAXOVU010000007.1, from coordinate 104,415 downwards.
ACGCTGATCATTTCGATCGCGGCGCTGTCAAAATAGCCGATACTGGCGTCGTGGGTGGAAAAGCCGCCAATGGCTACCGTCGAAAAACTGTGCCCCAGCGCATCGAACCAGTTCATGCCAGCCGCCATATAGGCCAGCATGCAAGCCACCGTCAACGTGGCGTAGATATACCACAGCGCCTTGGCAGTTTCGGTGATGCGCGGGGTCAGCTTGGAATCTTTCAAAGGGCCGGGTATTTCCGTGCGGTAAAGCGCCATGCCGCCAACGCCAAGTGTGGGCAGAATCGCCACGGCCAAAACCACGATCCCCATGCCGCCCAGCCATTGGAGCTGCTGGCGGTAGTAGAGAATCGATTCGGGCAGAAAGTCGATTCCCGTTATGACCGTCGCGCCCGTGGTGGTCAGCCCCGAAAAAGACTCGAAGACCGCATCGGTCAAACCGAGCGCCTCATCGCCAAACAGCATCAAGGGCAGCGAGCCGAACAGGGCCAGCACGGTCCAGAACATGGCGGCGATAATGAAGCCGTCGCGCACGCGCAGCTCTTTTTGTGCGCGACGGTTGGGTAAGTAGAAACACAGCCCCGTCGCCACGGTAATGGCCATGGCCATCATAAAGGCGTCCCAAACGCCGTCGCGAAACCACACGGAAATCAGCATGGGGGGGAGCATGGTGAGGCTGAAGAGCATCAACAGCAGCCCCAGGATTCGTAGAATAACCCTCAGGCTCATGGCTGTTCTAGGCTCCCCTGGTCAATAAGTTGCGCGCCGAATTTAAGCATCAGAAGAACGTCAGCCCTACCTGGAACAAGCGCTCCACGTCGCGAATGCGCCGCTTGTCGATAACGAACAGAATCACGTGGTCGCCGCTTTCGATGACGATGTGATCATGGGCGATCATGACCTCCTTGCCGCGCACGATCGCCCCGATGGTGGTGCCCTCGGGCAGGTCGATCTCGCGAATCGTGCGGCCGACCACCTTGGACGACTGCTTGTCGCCGTGGGCGATGGCCTCGATGGCCTCCGCCGCGCCCCGGCGTAGCGAGTGGACGTTGACGATATCGCCGCGCCGCACATGGGTCAGTAGGCTGCCGATCGTTGCCTGTTGAGGGGAAATGGCAATGTCGATCTCGCCGCCCTGGACCAGATCGACATAGGCGGCGTTGTTGATCAGCGTCAGCACCTTTTTGGCGCCCATCCGCTTGGCCAGTAGCGACGACATGATATTGACTTCATCGTCGTTGGTCAGCGCGCAGAAAATATCGCAGTCTTCGATGTTCTCTTCTTCCAGCAGCCGCTTGCTGGTGGCGCTGCCGTGGAGCACCACGGTGCGGTCGAGCCGCTCGGAGAGCGTGGTGCACCGCTCCAGACTATGTTCGATAATCTTGACCTGGTGGCTGTGCTCCAGGTGCTCTGCCAGGCGCTCGCCGATATTGCCGCCCCCGGCGATCATCACCCGGCGAAAATCCCGTTCGACGCGGCGCAACTCGCTCATTACCGCGCGGATATCGCGCCGGGCGGCGAGGAAGAAGACCTCGTCGTCGGCTTCGATGACGGTATCGCCACGGGGAATGATCGGTCGATTGCGGCGGTAGATCGCTGCCACCCGGGTATCCACATTGGGCATGTGGCGGCGTAGAAAAGCCAGGTCCTGACCCACCAGCGGGCCGCCGTAGAACGCCTTGACGGCCACCAGTTGTACAAGCCCACCCGCGAATTCCAACACTTGCAGCGCGCCGGGGTGTTCGATCAGACGGCGCACGTGGTCGGTGACCACCTGCTCGGGGCTGATCAGCACGTCGATGGGAATCGCTTCGTGGGCGAACAGCCCTTTGCGGGTCAGGTAGGCCGTCGCGCGCACCCGGGCGATTTTTGTCGGGGTACGGAACAGGGTATGCGCCACCTGGCAGGCGATCATGTTGATCTCATCGCTGCTGGTCACGGCAATCAGCATGTCGGCGTCTTCACAGCCTGCCTGACGCAGTACAATGGGGTAGGAACCCGCGCCGGTCACCGTGCGAATATCGAGCTTGGTATGCAGCTCGCGCAGCTTTTTGGCATCGGTATCGATGACGGTGATGTCGTTTTCCTCACGGGCAAGGTGCTCCGCGAGGGTGCCGCCGACCTGGCCGGCGCCGAGAATGATGATTTTCATTGCTGAGCATCGGTTCCGTTTAGAGCGCCAGCGATGCCTCGTTAATTGCGCGAGGCGGCCTATCGTGCGCTGCAATAAAGACGGCGGCCAGTGTAAACCAGCCGCCGCCGAAAAGCAGGTGGGGATTATTCCAGGGTAAAGCCAACCTTGATCGTGACCTGCCAGTGTGCGACCCGGCCATCTTCGATGTGGCCGCGGGTGTCGGTCACTTCCAGCCAGCGCATATGCTTGACGGTTTCAGACGCCTTGGCGAGCGCGCTCTGCACGGCGTCTTCAATTCCTTTTTCGGAAGAACCGGTTAGCTCAATGTGCTTATAGGTGTGATGACTCATGGTATCTCCATCCGTGTCATGAATTCACTGCCTGTCATTACGGAAAATGCGTTAGGCAGCCTGCTTCTCTAGTCTGGCATAAAAAAAGCCGTCGTGACTGCTCACTTCGGGGAACAATTGGCGCCCCTGGCCGCTGGGCATGCCCCAGGCGACATCGTCCGGCGTGGTGACGACAGCATCGGGTGTCCGGGCAAGAAATGCCTCGATTTGATCGGCATTTTCCTCTGGCAGCACCGAGCAGGTCGCGTACAGTAGTGTGCCGCCGGGGCGCAACATCGCCCAAAGATTATCCAGCAGCTGGCGCTGCAGAGTGGCGAGCTTGCCAATGTCGTCGGGGCGTCGCAGCTTCTTGATATCCGGGTGGCGGCGAATGACCCCGGTGCCGGAGCAGGGCGCGTCCAGGAGGATGGCGTCATACGGCGTGCCGTTCCACCAGTCGCGCTGGGTGGCATCGGCGTGCTGCAGGTCGGCGGTCAGGCCCAGCCGGCTCAGGCTGTCGTCAACCCGCCCCAGGCGCTGGTTGTCGCTATCGATGGCGGTGAGCGCGATATCGAACTGCTCCAGCAGATGGGCGGTCTTGCCGCCGGGCGCGCAGCAGGCGTCCAGCACCTGTGCGCCCGGGCGTGGCGCAAGCGCCGGGCCGAGCAGCGCCGCGCTCAGTTGGGCGGCCTCATCCTGGACGCTGACCAAGCCACGCTCGAAACCGGGCAGCGTGGCAACATCGCAGGGCTGCTCAAGGGTGATGCCATCCGGCGCGTGAACGCAGAGCTGGCCGCCCAGGCCGGTTTCAGTGAGCAGCGACAGGTAGGTTTCGCGATCCTGATGGCGCTGGTTCACGCGCAGCGTCATGGGGCCGGGCTGGTTATTGGCCTCGGCGATGGCCTGCCACTGCTCCGGCCATGCCTGACGCAGTGTTTTCAACAGCCAGGCGGGATGCTCGAGGGCGACGTGGGCATCGCGGTCGACCGTCGCCTCTAGGTCGGCGGCTTCACGCTGCAAGCGACGCAGACAGCCGTTGAGTACCCGGGTTGCCCAGTCCTTGCCGAGCAACCGCGCGGCGCCAGCGGTTTCACCCACGGCGGCATGGGCCGGAATGCGCATATACAGCAGCTGGTAGATGCCGATCAGTAGTAAGGCCTGAACATCGCTGTCGCGCTTTTTGAACGGCTGCTTAAGCAGTTGACCGGCCAATGCTTCCAGGCGCGGCAAACGCCGACAGGTGCCGTAGCAAAGCTCTTTGAGTAGGCTGCGATCCCGGGCGATCACGCTATGTTCATCCAGCCCCGCGAGGGATCCCTTGTCGGTGAGCACCGGTACGAGCCCCTTGGCGGCGGCGGCGCGTACTTCCAGGCCGCTGCCTTCTTTGGGTGCGCGAGGCTGATTCATGACGGTGCTCCTTCTTGCGGGCTGGGCCCCAGGCGCGTGCCCGGGATAAGGCGTGTCTGGCGGGCGTGGAGCAACTCGCGGGCTGGCAGCGCCTTACCCCCGGGAAGTTGGGCGCGGCTGACGCAAAGCACCTGGCGACCTTCGGCGCCACAGGCGATTCGCAAGTGATCCTCGTCGTGTTCGAGCAACATGCCGGGGGGGGTTGGCGACTGTTCACCGGGCTCGGCACTTGCCTTCAGCAGGCGCAAGCGGTCGTCGCCCAGGGCGCACCAGGCAACCGGCCAGGGGTTGAAGGCGTGAATGGTGCGTACCAGCTGTTCGGCAGACTGGCTGAAATCCAGCTCGGCCTCGGCCTTGGTGAGCTTGGCGGCGTAGGTGACGCCGTCTTCTGGTTGGGGCGACGCTGTAATTCGCCCTGTGTCCAGCTCGTCCAGCACCTGAACCAGCGCATTGGCTCCTTGAAGGGCCAGCCGGTCGTGCAGGTCGCCGCCAGTGGTCTGGTCGGTGATCGGCGTACGCACCTCAAGCAGCATGTCGCCGGTATCCAGGCCGGCATCCATTTGCATGATGGTCACGCCGGAAACGCTGTCACCGGCTTCAATGGCGCGCTGGATCGGCGCCGCGCCGCGCCAGCGGGGTAGCAGCGAGGCGTGAACGTTAAGGCAGCCCAGTCGAGGCATATCCAGCACGGCCTGGGGTAACAGCAACCCGTAAGCCACCACGACCATCACGTCGGCGTTCAGCGCTGCCAGGGTCGCCTGGGCATCGGCTCCTTTCAGGCTTTCAGGCTGGTGGACCGGCAGTTCATGCTCAAGTGCCAGGCGTTTGACAGGGCTTGGGGTGAGCTTGCGTCCGCGCCCGGCGGGACGGTCGGGCTGGGTATAGGCGGCGACCACCTGATGCTGGCTTTCCAGCAGGGCGGCCAGGCTTGAGGCAGCGAATTCCGGGGTACCCGCAAAAACAACGCGCAATGATGACATGGACACAGGGACCTGGCGGCAAAAGTAAACGTGACAGTAATCTTGGACAACAAGACGCGGTCAGGCGTCCTGCATCTGCTTGTGGCGCTTTTCCATTTTCTTGCGAATCCGGTCACGCTTGAGGGGCGACAGATAGTCGACAAACAACACACCCTCCAGGTGGTCGTACTCATGCTGAATACAGTGCGCCAGTAGGCCGTCGGCTTCAAGCGTGTAGGGCTCGCCGTTGCGATCCAGCGCTTTCAACTCCACGTTCAGGTAACGCGGCACTTCAGCGTAGTGCTCCGGAATCGACAGACAGCCTTCCGACAGCGGCTCTTTTTCGTCGCCGATGGGGGTATAGCTGGGATTGATAAGAACCAGCGGCTGGGAGTTGTCGTCGCTGACATCCATGACCACCACGCGGCGGTGAACGTCCACCTGGGTTGCGGCAAGGCCGATCCCCTTGGCGTCGTACATGGTTTCCAGCATGTCATCGACGAGCTTGCGCACTTCATCATCGACGCTTTGAACTGCTTTGGCCTTGGTGCGCAGGCGCTCGTCAGGGAATTCGAGAATGGCGAGTTTGGCCATGGCGTTGCTTCCACCGTTGTGCTGAACTGAGTAATCGCTTGAGCAGTGCGTCAATGGGGTCGCATGCCCAAGTGCTTTATTTATGAACTGAGTACTTTATGATCGACCACTATATCATGCTGTCAATGCTCCGGGCATGCCTGCCCGGTGGCGCAGCGCGAATCACCGTCGTAATCGCAGGTAAAGACAGGGGGCAGGATGGGGGCTGGACAACGCAGGCGATATGGCGTGGGCTGTTGGTTCATCGGGACGCTGTCGCTGTTGATGTCACTTGATGTTGGCGCCTGGGAGCGCGTTCGCGATTCGGCGCCCGAGCGCTATACGGTGGTAGAGGGCGACACCCTGTGGGACATTGCTGGCCGGTTCTTGCATGCGCCCTGGCAATGGCCGGATCTTTGGCAAACCAATCCTGCTATCCGCAATCCACACCTTATTTATCCCGGCGATGTGCTTACCCTGAGCGATTGCCAGGGCGCTCCGTGTCTTTCTCTTTCCCGGGGGCAACGGGTAGTCAAACTATCGCCCAAAATGCGCGCCGTGCCTCGACGCGAAGCGATACTCCCCATCGATGCGAGTACTATCCGGCCGTTCCTGCGTGATCATCGTATCAAAGAGGGTGACCCCGCCGATAACGCCATGGCTTATGTCGTGGCCGGTAACCAGGGACGTTTGATCAGCGGGGCGGGTGATTCGCTGTATGTGCGCGGGCAGGTACCCAGTCAAGCGGAGGTAGGTATTTATCGGCCTGCCGACACTTACGTGGCTAACGATGGCAAGGTGTTGGGTACCGAGCTGATCAAGATTGGCGAGGCCCGCTACCTGCGCGCCGATGCGGATGTCGCCCAGTTGAGAGTGCTGAGCGCCGCACAGGAAATACGCAACAACGACCTTGTCTTGCCGCTGGAAACCTCGCCACTGAATGACGACATGGTGCCCCGTGCACCGCGCAATGCGTTATCCGGGACATTGATCGGCGTACCGGGCGGGGTGCGCTTTATCGGCCGTCTGCAGGTGGTGACGATCGACTTAGGCACGCTGGATGGCGTCCAGGCCGGGCATGTCTTCCAGATTGCCGAGCAGGGTGAGGTCGTCAATGATCCACGTAGCCAGGAGCCGCTTAGGTTACCTGACGAGGCCGCCGGCACCTTGATCGTCTTCAACCCCTATGATCACGTGAGCTATGCGCTGGTGATGGAGGCCTCCCGAGTGCTGGAGGTTGGTGATCTTGTAAGGACGCCGCCGCGCTAGATCAGTTGGGTCAATCGTCGATAGGTGGAATGAGGAGAGGTAATGGATACCAGGGAATGGTTAGTGGTCAATGCACTGCCGGGGGTGGGGGCCCAACGAATCGCTGAGCTGGTGGCCCAACAACCGCAATGGCCACAAGGGTGGCTGGCGGGTTTGCCCAGCAAGGCAGCCAGTGCGCTTCGATTGTGGTGTGAGCACCCCACAAAAAGCCCCCTGCAACGTGAGGTCGAGACGAGTCTGACCTGGCAGTCCAGTGCGCCAGGGCGCACGCTTTTGCACCGCGACCACCCCGCATGGCCAAGGCTACTCAATCAAATACCTGATCCGCCAGCCGTCCTCTGGGCGCAGGGCGACCTGGGCGCCCTTGAGCGACCGACACTTGCCATGGTGGGCACGCGTCGGCCGACATCGGAAGGCACGTATAATGCGCAAACTTTCGCTCGGGAATTGGCCGAGCGAGGTTGGAGTATCGTCAGCGGAATGGCCTTAGGGATTGACGGGGTGGCCCAGCAAGCTGCCCTGGACGCGGGCGGTAGCAGCGTAGCGGTATTGGGCTGCGGGATTGATGTGATTTATCCCGCCCGCCATCGCGCGCTGTATCAACAGCTCACCGATTCGCCGGGAGGACTGGTGCTGGCTGAACATCCGCCGGGCACCAGGGCCCACCCGGCTTTTTTTCCGCGCCGTAACCGTATCGTGACAGGTTTATCGCTGGGTACGCTGGTGGTCGAAGCGGCCGAGAAAAGCGGCTCGCTGGTCAGCGCCCGCCTGGCCATGGAGCAGGGCCGCGATGTGTTTGCCCTGCCCAGTTCGTTGCACAATCAGCAGGCACGTGGCTGCCTGCAGTTGTTGCGCCAGGGGGCGGCAATGGCCTGCGACCCCGAGGATATCGTCAGCGAGCTGCAGCATTGGGCGAGCGAGTTTCTGCCCGCCCCAGGGGTAGGTATCGCTGCCCATCGGTCTGCGACTGAATCCGCAGTCGAACCGCTGCCCGATGCGCTGCTCGGCTTGCTGAGCGCCTCCCCCACGCCCATCGACGCGCTGGTTCAACAAAGCGGCAGCTCGGTGAGTGACTGCCAGCAGCGTCTGCTGATGCTGGAAATCGAGGGCTGGGTCGCATCCCGGGCGGGTGGTTGGGTGCGTTTACCCCGGCCATGATAAGATAATGTTTCCTTTACCATAACGGGTGGAGACTTCATGACGACAGCGGCTGAACTGGATAAAGCCGTTCGCGCATTGCGCAACGGTGGCGTTATTGCCTGCCCAACGGAAGCGGTGTGGGGATTAAGCTGTGATCCTGACAACGACGAAGCGCTGGCTCAGTTAATGCGCTTAAAGGCCCGCGATCCAGCCAAGGGCGTGATTCTGGTGGCGGCATCGATTGGCCAGTTTCAGCCGTGGCTCACACAGTTGCCGCTGGCCCTGCATGCGCCATTGATTGCCAGTTGGCCGGGGCCGAACACCTGGCTGGTGCCGGATAACGGACGCAGTCACGGTCTGGTCCGCGGTGCGCACAGTAAAGTGGCGCTGCGGGTCACTGACCACCCGCTGATGCAGGCGCTTTGCGACGCCTTTGGTGGCCCGCTGGTATCGACCTCTGCCAACGTGGCCGGCGATCCCCCGGCGACCAATGCAGATGACGTCAGGGCGGTGTTTGGCGACCAGTTGGCGGCGATCATCGACGGCGAGCTAGGCGGTAACGAACGGCCCAGCAAGATCCGGGATCTCGTCAGTGGCAGCGTGATACGCAGTTAATCGATCATCAGGAGACGACGTGGCGCACGAACATCTGGATACCGTCAAGAACTACCTGCTGGATCTGCAGGAACGTCTTTGCGAGGGGCTGGCAAGCGCCGACGGACAGGCAAACTTCAAGCAGGATGAATGGGACCGTGAAGAAGGCGGCGGTGGCCGCTCGCGGGTAATCGAAAATGGCGGCGTGTTTGAAAAAGGTGGCGTCAATTTCTCGCATGTTTTCGGCACCCAGTTGCCGCCCTCGGCCACAGCCGCACGACCGGAACTTGCCGGGCGCAGTTTTCACGCGGTCGGGGTTTCCTGGGTGCTGCATCCGGAAAATCCCCATGTGCCCACCAGCCACGGCAACGTACGATTCTTTATCGCCGAAAAAGAGGGCGAGCCGCCGGTCTGGTGGTTTGGTGGCGGCTATGACTTAACGCCGTTCTACCCGGTGTTTGACGATGTAGTGCACTGGCACAAGGTGGCCAGCGCGGCCTGCGCACCGTTTGGGGACGACGTTTACGCGCGCTACAAGGCCTGGTGCGATGAGTACTTCTATCTCAAGCACCGAGAGGAAACCCGAGGCGTGGGTGGCTTGTTCTTTGATGATCTCAACGACGGCAGCTTTGAAGACTGCTTTGCTTTTCAACGTGCCGTCGGCGACAGCTTTCTGGACGCCTACCTGCCGATTGTCGAACGTCGTCGTGGCGATGCCTGGAACGAGCAGCAGCGTCAATTCCAGCTTTATCGCCGTGGACGCTATGTCGAGTTCAACCTGGTATGGGATAGAGGGACGCTGTTTGGCCTGCAAAGCGGGGGGCGCACCGAGTCCATTCTGATGTCGATGCCACCCTTGGCCCGCTGGGAATATGCGTTCACCCCGGAGAACGACAGCCCCGAGGCGAAGCTCAATGAGTATCTTGTGCCCCGCGACTGGCTCGACGAAGCCACCGCAACGCGTGGCGAGGAGGTTCTATGACCGATCGTTACGCCGTCTTTGGCAATCCCATTGGCCACTCCAAATCTCCCATGATTCACGACGACTTTGCCGATCAAACAGGGCAGGACATCGACTATACCGCCATGGAGCCGCCGATAGGCGAGCTGGCGGCGGCGTGGCAGGCGTTTTGCGCCGAGGGTGGACGAGGTGCCAATGTGACCGTGCCGTTCAAGGCGGATGCTTTCGCGCTCTGCGATACGCTGAGCCATCGTGCCCGTCGGGCAGGGGCAGTGAATACGCTGATTCTGGGCGGTAATGGCCGCACCTACGGGGATACCACCGATGGCGTTGGCCTGGTACGTGATCTGGCTTATCACCGCGTGGCGCTAGCGGGAAAGCGTGTCTTGATAGTCGGCGCAGGCGGCGCCGTGCGCGGTATTCTGGAGCCCCTGCTCGGTGAGCAGCCCACTGAAATGGTCGTGGTCAATCGCACGGCAGAAAAAGCCCGGCAACTGGCCGATGATTTTGCCGACTTGGGGCCGATCAAGGGCGGTGGTTTCGACGCTCTGGAAGGCAAATTTGACGTGGTCATCAATGGTACCAGCGCCAGCCTTTCGGGCGACTTGCCGCCGCTACCCGACGAGCTGTTTGCCAATGGCGCCTGGGCCTATGACATGATGTACGGTGTCGAGCCGACGGTGTTTTTAAAGTGGGCCGGGCCCCGAGGGGCGAAACTCCTGGACGGACTGGGCATGCTGGTCGAGCAGGCGGCAGAAGCGTTTTACCTCTGGCGCAATCAGCGCCCTGATACAGCGCCGGTTCGGGCGCGGCTGCGTCAGTCACTGAACTACGAATAGCTGAACTGTGCTAGCTGGATATAGCTAAGGAGCGACTTTTCGGGGTCACCCGAGGGCCGTAACCCTGATGAACCGCCGCTGCCGAGAGGCAGCGGCGGTTGTTTATTATGGGCGTGGACAGTTGGGCGTGCGGCCGTTGTTGCGCGCCTGTTCAAAGGTGGCCATGGCATCGCTCATGTTCGCTTGCAGCCCTTCAATCCGCTGCCCTTGGCTGGGGTGGGTCGACATCCAGGCCGGCGGTGCGCCGCCGCCCGATGCCTGCTGCATGTTTTGCCAAAGGGCGACGCTCTCGCGGGGATCAAACCCGGCCCGGGCCATCAGCTCCAGACCAATGGTATCCGCTTCGCTTTCGTGGCGCCGCGAGAAGGGCAGCATAATGCCGTATTGCGCCCCCATGCCGAGAACGCCCATCAGCTGCTCACCACCTGCGCCTTCCAGGCCGGAAGCGCTGGAAATGACGGAAAGCCCCAGTTGGGTCGCGCTTTGGGTCGATGCCCGCTCATTGGAGTGCTTGGCGAGCACGTGGCCGATTTCGTGGGCGACCACTGACGCCACCTGGTCCTGATTGGTGGCGATATCCAGCATGCCGGTATGTAAGCCCATATAGCCGCCGGGTAGCGCAAAGGCGTTAGGCTCTTCAGCCTCGAAGACACGGATTTGCCAGTCCATCTGCTGCTGGTCCTGAGGGAGTTCCGCGACAATGGCATTGGCAATGCATTGCGCGTAGCGCTGGCTTGCCTGACCGGCACTGGGCAATTCCTGCTGATACTGGTTAAAGGCCTGGCTACCCATGTTGTTGAGTTCCTCGTCGGATAACAACAACAGCTGTGAGCGCCCGGTAGGCGATGTCGAACAGGCCGCAACAGCAAGACACAGGGCCGTAATGGCGAGAGGGCGAAACCAGCGCATGGTGTATTTCCTTTTGTGAAAGTGAATTCCTTGCCCCAAGATAACGGCTGTACAGGGTAAATCAATCCTCATGCGAATAATTCACCAAGAGAGTCGTTATGGATGCCGAATTAAGCCAGCGCTTAACCCACTTACTCGATCGACTGGACCATTGGTTACCACCCGCAGCCGAACCGGTTAATTGGCAGACGGAAGTCGCCGCGCTGTGGCAGCGTCACCCGCTGGGCGGGCGTCTGGTGGCGGTGCCGCCAAGGGATGCGCTAGCGCTTGACGACCTGCTGGGCATTGAACGGCAAAAGCAGGCGCTGGTGGATAATACCCGGGCGTTCTTACAAGGCTTGCCCGCCAACCACGCGCTATTGTGGGGAGCGCGAGGCAGCGGGAAATCGTCGGTGGTGCGCGCGCTGCTTAACGCACTGGCAGGCGAGGGGCTACGCCTGGTTCAGATTGACCGCCATGAACTTGCCAGCCTGCCGGTACTGGTCGAACAGTTGCGTCATCAGCCACAACGCTTCGTCGTTTACTGCGATGACCTCTCTTTTGAGGGCAACGACGATGCCTACAAGGCGCTCAAGAGCGTGCTCGATGGTGCGTTGACCGGCCCGCCGGATAACGTATTGCTGTATGCCACCTCGAACCGTCGTCATTTGCTGCCCGAGTCGATGGACGACAACAGCGGCTCGCAGCTGGTCGGTGAGGAGTTGCACCATGGCGATGCGGTGGAGGAGAAAATCTCGCTGTCGGACCGCTTTGGGCTATGGCTGAGCTTTCATCCCTTTAACCAGGCAACCTACCTGGACCTGTGCGCCCATTGGGTCTCGCGGGTGAGCGACGAGAACGTCAGTTGGGATGATGAGGCGCGCGCCGAAGCGCTGCGCTTTGCAACCCTGCGCGGTGGGCGCAGCGGACGCACCGCCTGGCAGTTTGCGGCCCACTGGGTAGGCCGCAAGGGATTGCACGACAAGGCTTAGCCGTTTAACGGCGGCTTTTACGTGCCTCTTTGGTGCGGTTGAGCTCACGCTTTTTGGCTTTCTCTTTGTCGCTGGCGCCTGCCATGTGGTCAAAGGGATTGTCGCCGGAGCGAAACTCGAAACGCATGGGCGTGCCGCGCACCTTCAACACCTTGCGGAAGGTATTGGTCAGGTAGCGGCGGTAGGCGTCGGGCAGGGAGGCCGTCTGATTGCCATGCACGACGATGATCGGCGGATTGCTGCCGCCTTGGTGGGCCATGCGCAGCTTGATGCGTCGCCCATGGATCATCGGCGGCGGATGCTGGCTGACAGCATCCTGAAGCAGCGTGGTCAGGCGGTTGGTGGACCAGTGGGCGTTGGCGGCATTGAAAGCGCGGTCAATCGACGGGTAAAGGTCGCCTACCGCCGTACCGTGCAGCGCTGAAATAAAGTGCATCTCCGCGTAGTCGGCAAAGCCCAGGCGACGCTTGATTTCGTTACGCATCTTATCCTTGGCTTCGCTTTCCAGTCCGTCCCATTTATTGACCGCCAACACCAGGGCCCGGCCGGAGGTAAGAACGTAATCGAGCAGGTGCAGGTCCTGCTCGACCAGTCCACTGCGTGCATCCAGCACCATCACCGCGACATGGCATTCTTTAATGGCGTCCAGGGTCTTGATGATGGAAAACTTTTCGGCCACTTCACTGACGTTCTTGCGTCGCCGGACCCCGGCGGTATCAATCAGCACATAAGGTTTACCGCGGCGTTCGAAAGGGATTTCAATGGCGTCACGCGTGGTGCCCGCCTCATCGAAGACGACCACACGTTCCTCACCCAGCAGGCGGTTGACCAGCGTCGATTTGCCCACATTGGGCCGCCCGATCACGCCGATACGAATGCCCTTGGTGCCGGTGTCGGCGGGTATGTCGGCATCGCGCTCGGGAAAGGGCTCGAGCACCGTATCCATCAGGGTCGAGACGTTGCGGCCGTGAGCCGCCGCAATCGGCCATGGGTCACCCAGGCCAAGCGACCAGAAATCGCCCATGGCAGAGTGTTCTTCCAACCCATCGGTCTTGTTGACCACCAGCCAGGTTTTCTTCTGGTTGACCCGCAGGTGGTTGGCAATGGCCTCGTCGGCCATGTTCAAGCCTGCCCGCGCATCGACCATGAACAGCACGATATCCGCTTCGTCGATGGCGGCCAGCGATTGCTCCGCCATGGCCGCATCGATGCCTTGTTCGTCGCCGCTGATGCCGCCGGTGTCGATCACGGTATAGGCTTTATTGCCCAGCATGCCGTTGCCATACTTGCGATCGCGGGTCAGGCCGGGAAAGTCGGCGACCAACGCATCCCGCGAGCGGGTAAGGCGGTTAAACAGCGTCGACTTGCCCACGTTCGGGCGGCCAACTAGCGCAATCACAGGTGTCATGGAGAGACTTCCAGCGTTTCAAAATGTCCGTCATTGGCCAGCACGTGGATCACGTCGCCTTCAGTGACCGCCGGGACGCTAATGCCCGAGCTGTCGACTTCGGTGCGACCCACCAGCTCTCCTTCGCGGGCGTCGATCAGGTGCACATAGCCTTCAAAATCGCCTACCACCACACGCCCGTCGGCGAAGGTGGGGGCCGTCAGCCAGCGATCTTCCAGGGCGTCGTTGCGCCACACTTCCTGGCCATTAGTGCTGTCAATGGCGACCAAGTGACTATCGTCGGTGACCACAAACAGCAGGTCACCCACCAGCAAGGGCGAGTGGCGGCTGGAGAGTTCGCGCTCCCATAGGACATTGCCGCGCGTCGCATCCAGTGCCACCAGTTGGCCGTTATAACTGGTCACGAACAGGCGACCTTCCCGGCTGAGAATCGGCTGGCCCGCAAGGTCGACAAGGCGCTCGACTTCGCTACGACCTTGAGGCGTGGCAATCTGCATATCCCATAGTGGCTGCCCATTGCGATTATCAATAGTCGTCAAACGGCCGTTGGCCAGGCCGACAAAGCTGACCGGCTCGATCACCAGAGGCGTGCCGGTGCCACGCAGGGTCAGTGACGGCAGTGAACTGGAAAATACCCAGCGTTCGTCACCGCTTGCGCGGTCAAGTGCGGTCACCTGGCCGTCGATGCTTTGTACGACCAGCAACTCCGGGTTGGCCTGGGGGGCTGCCAGCACTTCGCTGGAGACCCGCGCGCGCCAGTTAACACTGCCGTCGCTTTGGTCCAGGGAAATGACTTCGCCGTTACGTGTGCCCAGATAGACCTGACCGGCAATCGCGGTCAAGGCACTGGAGATGGGCGTGTCCAGGTCGACTTCCCAGCGTTCCTCGCCGTCGTTGGCGGAAAACGACATCACCACGCCTTGCGCGTCGGCGGCGAAGACGTTATCGCCTTCGCGCGCTGGCGCAATGGGGTAGTGCGCCCGTCCCAGGCCGTCGCCTACGTCGTGTTGCCAAAGCGTCTCAAGGGTTGAACTTGCTTCGAAGCTTTTAAGCTCTTTGGGCGTGTATGTAGGTTCGCTTTTGCTCGCGCAGCCAGCCAATAGAGCCAGTGCAGCGGCGCCCAGGGCCGCACGCATGATGGGAGTTGGAAGCGTGCGTTTCGAAAACGTAGATATGGATAACATTGATGTTGAAAACAGGGGGGTCATTGAGTTGTCTCCTCAGCGCCGAGATCGTCAAGCTTGAACTGCACGCCGTATAGCGGCTGGCCTTGTTGCTGTGCCAGCGAAAGGGCATCCTGCCAGGCGTTTCGAGCCTGGTCGTTCTGGCCAAGCGCCATGTGGGCGTCGCCCCGGACGTTGGCTTGCTGGGCTGCCAGGGGGTCGGTGATCGGTTCATCGAGCAGTTCGAGCGCGCGTTCGGGGTCGTCGTTGGCGATGGCGAGACGTGCCAGGCGCAGCCAGGCAAGGCTTTGCACATAGCGCCGCGACGAAGATTCCGCCACCTGGGTAAGCGACTCAACAGCGCTGTCGAGGTCATCCTGCTGAACGGCCAGGCGGGCATCAAGCAGTAAGGCCAGTTCAGCGTACAAGGTGTCGTCGTGCTCACTGACAATCTCGTCGACCATCTCACGGGCTTCGCTGAGCTGGTCGCCTTCAAGCTCATTGCCGGCGGCGAGGCTAACCAGCTGCTGATAGCGTACTGACGCTGCCTCGGCTTTGTCGGCTTGATAATCCTGCCAGGCGTTCCAACCGAATACGCCGGCTGCCGCCAGCGCAGCGCCAGCGATCAGTGACGTGCCGTTTTCTTTCCACCAGCGCTTGATCACATCCAGCTGTTCGTCTTCGCTTCTATCCGCCACGGGCGGCCTCCTATTCAGCAATAACCGCCGCTTACGGCAACGGTCATGATGGGTTGAGAGGCAGGCGATGCCTGCCACCCGTTTATGGTGTGTTGGGCAGCTGCTCGCTGAGCGTGTGGGCCAGCATTGCCTGGGGAACGCGTTGCTGTGCCTGGTCGTCGCGCAGGGCCTTGAGCGTGACGGTGTGCTCGGCTATTTCGTCTTCGCCAAGAAGCAGGGCATACGCGGCACCGCTTTTATCGGCTTTTTTCATGCGGCTCTTGAAACTGCCGCCGCCGCAATGCAGTTGCAGGCGAAGCCAGGGCAGTTCACTGCGAAGCTGCTCGGCCAGGGTGATCGCGGCGACCGTCGCGGTATCGTCCATCGCCAGCAAATACACGTCGCTACCCGCTTCGTCGGGTATTAAATCAAGGGTCTCGAGCAGCAGAATCAGGCGCTCAACACCCATGGCAAAACCAACGCCTGGAGTGGGTTTGCCGCCCAACTGCTCGACGAGGCCGTCGTAGCGCCCGCCAGCGCATACGGTGCCCTGGCTGCCCAGCGCTGTCGTGGTCCACTCAAAGACGGTGCGCGAGTAGTAGTCGAGACCGCGAACCAGCCGTGGGTTGATGACATAGGCAATACCCGCCGCGTCGAGCATGGCTTTTAGCTGCTCAAAGTGGGCCTGCGAGGGCTCGTCGAGGTTATCCAGCAAGCGTGGTGCGCCGTCGAGCATCTCCGCCATGGCAGGGTTCTTGGAGTCGAGAATGCGCAGCGGATTGCTGTTCAGCCGCCGCTTGGCGTCCTCGTCGAGGACGTCGCGGTGCTGCTCGAAATAGGCGACCAGCTTGTCGCGGTAAGCCGCTCGGGCTTCGCTTGAGCCTAGCGAGTTAAGCTCGAGGGTGACATGCTCCATCAGCCCCAGCTCTTTCCACAGCCGAGCAGAGAGCAGAATCACCTCGGCATCAATGTCCGGGCCTTCAAAACCGTAAGCCTCGATACCGACCTGGTGAAACTGGCGGTAGCGGCCCTTCTGGGGCCGCTCATGGCGGAACATCGGCCCCTGGTACCACAACCGCTGGGTCTGGTTGTACAGAAGCCCGTTTTCCATGGCCGCGCGTACGCAGCTGGCGGTACCTTCGGGACGCAGGGTAAGGCTGTCTCCGTTTCGGTCTTCGAAGGTATACATCTCCTTTTCGACAATGTCGGTGACTTCGCCGATGGAGCGTGCAAACAGCGCCGTCTGCTCGACGATCGGCGTGCGGATTTCCGCAAAACCGTAACGCTGCATCAACTGGCGGACTATTCCTTCAAAAAATTGCCAGCGAGGGCTCTCGCTGGGCAATAGATCGTTCATGCCTCGAATGGCTTGAATTTTTTTTGCTACAGACTTGCTCAAGGCAAACTCCCTGGGTCGGCTATCCCGCGTCGTGCTTAAACGCTGCGGGCGATCGTGTTGTCTTCCTGCTGCTGTTTTTCACGTACTTTGTCGCGGATCAGCCGCTCCAAGTCATCGACAAGGTGGTCGTTGCGCAATTTGCTGGACGGCTTGCCGTCGATATACACCAGGTTGGCGGGGCTGCCGCCGGTCAAGCCAATATCGGTTTCCTTGGCTTCGCCAGGACCGTTGACCACACAGCCAATGACCGATACATCAAGCGGTGTCATGACGTCTTCCAGCCGTTCTTCAAGCTGGTTCATGGTGCTGATGACATCGAAATTCTGCCGCGAGCAGCTCGGGCAGGCAATAAAGTTGATGCCTTTGGAGCGGAGTTTGAGGCTTTTCAGCATGTCGTAGCCGACCTTGATTTCTTCCACAGGGTCAGCTGCGAGCGAGACACGAATCGTATCGCCAATCCCATCCATCAGCAGCATGCCAAGGCCGATGGAGGATTTTACCGTGCCGGAGCGTAGCCCGCCTGCTTCGGTAATACCCAGGTGGAGTGGCTGCTCAATGCGTGTGGCCAGGTCGCGGTAAGCGGCCACGGCCATGAAGACATCCGAGGCCTTTACGCTGACCTTGAAGTCAGGAAAATCCAGGCGATCCAGGTAGTCGATATGGCGCATCGCCGATTCGACCAGGGCTGCCGGTGTCGGTTCGCCGTATTTTTTTTGCAGGTCTTTCTCGAGAGAACCCGCATTTACGCCGATACGCAGGGGAATGCCGTGCTCGCGCGCGGCACTGACGACCGCACGGACGCGGTCTTCCCGGCCAATATTGCCAGGGTTGATGCGCAGGCAGTCAACGCCTAGCTCGGCCACACGCAGGGCAATCTTGTAGTCAAAGTGGATGTCGGCGACCAGCGGCACGTTGGCTTGGCGCTTGATCTTGCCAAAGGCTTCAGCGGCGTCCATATCGGGCACTGACACGCGTACGATATCAGCCCCGGCTTTCTCTAACTGGGCTATTTGCGCAACGGTCGCCTCGACGTCCAGCGTGTCCGTGTTGGTCATGCTCTGAACGGCGATGGGCGCATCTCCGCCAACGGCAACGTTACCCACATGGATTTGGCGCGAAGCCCGGCGCTTGATGGGCGAATGAGCGTGCATAAGTCGGTTACTCTCCCAGAGTGAAGCGAGCCACGTTGTTGGCGCCTGCGCGAGAGGTCAAGTCGACGTCTTCGCCTTGATAGCGCATTTCAACGCCAGTGACGTTGCCCACGGTGAGCCGGAACGGTGGCTGACCTTCGACACTGGCAGACGTGCCAGGTTCTTGAAGTCCTACCAGCACGCGCTGGTTGTCAGCGTCGATAATTTCGGTCCATGACTGTTCGTTGAAGGTCAGCGTCAGAAGGTTAGGGTTGGCGTCGTTGTTGCCGTCATCGCTGTTGCTGTCATCATCCTCGCTATCCGTTGTTGCCAGATTGTTGGCCTGAGCCGCCTCATCGCCGTCGACCAGCGATGCAGGATCAGGTTCAGTTGAGGACGTATCGTTACTTGTTGTTTCACTGATACTGTCTTCGGTGCTTTCTGCGGCAAGATTGCTCTCCGCTGTGCTGGTGTCATCTTCAGCGACCAGATCGTCAAATGTCGTTTCTTCTTCTGCGTCGCTGGATGAAACCGCCGATTCAGTCTGTGAAGGCTCGTCTAATAAATCACCGGCCTGGTCCTGCTCTTCGGGTGTGTCCATTTGTGACGATGAATCCAGGTCAGGGAGCTCGTTCCCCCCGCGGCTTTGCCACCACATGACGGTAACGGCAATCAACGCCACGATGACCAGTAATGTCACCAGCTTGAATAACCAGGCGCCCAGTCGGGAGGGCGGCTTGGTGACTGCGACCGGCGTAACTTTGCGTTCGACATCGGCTTCGCCAAAGCGCGCCCGGTAAGCCTCAAGTATCTGTCGTTCATCCAGTTCGAGATATTTGGCATAGGCGCGCAGGTAACCGCGGCGATAGGCCACCACCGGGATTTCGCTGTAATCATCGCGCTCGAGGCCATCGACAACGGCAGGGCGCAGATTCAGCGCCCGAGCGGCGTCGTTAAGGGCAATGTCAAGTTGTTCGCGGCGGCGGGCCAACAGCTCGCCGGGGGAGTCATTAACATTTGGGGTGTCGCTAGCTTGTGACGGTGTCTCGCTCATGGCTGAGCATCCTTCATTAAATAATCGGTGATCAGGGCGTCCATCGCTCAATTGGCACTCAGCTGACGTTGATAGTCGGCCACAGCGGCGTGATCGCCTCTGGCTTCGGCAATATCAATGGCCAGCGTCAGCGCATCCTGGCTCGGCCCGGCAAGCTGCAGGTGTTTTTGCAGCGGTGACCATGCCTCGGCGTAATTGCCCTGTGAATATTCGAGTTCAGCTAACATTAAATAGCCGCGTGGGTTGCGCGGATCGATTTGTTGCGCGCGTTTAAAGCGCTCGCGTGCTAATTCCGTCTCGCCCAGGGCCATATAGCACTGCCCTAAATTGGCAAAAAGTTGGGTACGATTATCGTACTGGGCATCCTTGGAAGCGATTTCCAGTTGGTTGCAGGCGGCTTCCACTTGCCCCTCTTGGTAAAGAAACGCGGCGTAATTGTTACGCGCACGGGTAAACTCGGGCGCCGTCTCGATAGCACGTTGGAAATGCTGGTCAGCCAGGTTGCTTTCCCCTTGCTGCTGGTAAACCAGCGCGATGGCCTGCAGCGCTTCCGCATTATCGGGGGCGATCTCAAGCGCACGGTCCAGTGCATTGAGTGCTCTTGGCAGGTTGTCGCGTTCCAGGTAGGCAACGCCGAGCTGGGTATAGGCTGATGCGGCCTCGGGAGGTGACGGCGAGGAGGGTACATTGGAGGTAGAGGCACAGCCGGCTAGCCACATGCTGCCGATCAGCGCGGCGAGCAAGGACACCCGAGATGGGTGGTAAAGCCTGCGGTGACACATCATGTAGATCCTCGCAAGGTAACGGTAAAAAAGGGGGATCGCTAAATTAAACCGTGTCCATCAAAGCGCTGTGTTAACCGGAAGTCAAGAAGGCGTCTCATCAGTCGGCATCCAATTGAATCGATTGGATATAGCGGGCGCTGCGTTTGGTGCGATCCTTCACCCGGCCCACAAGCTGTCCGCAGGCGGCATCAATATCATCGCCGCGCGTCGACCGAATGGGAGCAGTGTAGCCCAAGTCGTGCAGCCACTGCTGGAAACGCATTGTCTGGTTCCGCGATGGTGTTTCATACCCGGAGTTGGGGAACGGGTTGAACGGAATCAAATTGATTTTACAGGGTAGCTCGTCGAGCAGCGCCGCTAACTGCTCGGCGTGCTCTTGCTGGTCATTGACGTCTTTGATCAGGGTATATTCGATGGTCACCAACCGGTTTTCTGGGCATTTAGCCAAATAGCGGTGACAGGCATCCATCAATGACCGTATGTTGTACTTGCGATTTAGCGGTACGAGTTCGTTACGCAGCTCATCGTTGGCGGCGTGAAGCGACACTGCCAGGCTGACGTCAAGCTCATCGCCGAGCTTGTCCAGCATGGGTACCACGCCCGAGGTGGAAAGCGTGACCCGGCGCTTGGACAGGCCATAGCCGTCGTCGTCGAGCATCAGCTTCATGGCCGGCACGACGTTGTCATAGTTGAGGAGCGGCTCGCCCATGCCCATCATCACCACATTGGTCACCGGCCGGTTGGCAGTGTCCCGCCGCGGGCCGACGCTGCGCTGGGCGACCCACACCTGGCCGATGATTTCAGCGGCAGTGAGGTTGCGCTGAAAGCCTTGCTTGCCGGTCGAGCAGAAGCTGCAGTCCAGCGAGCAGCCCACCTGGGAAGAAACGCACAGGGTGCGGCGCTTACCGTTTTCGGCAGGGATCAGCACGGTCTCGACGTAGCTGCCGTCTTCCACTTCCAGCACCCACTTGCGTGTGCCATCGCTCGAAGTGCCCTCGTAGATCACCCCCGGCCCGCGAATTTCCGCCACCTGGGCGAGCTTTTCCCGCAGCGGTTTCGACAGGTTGGTCATCGCGGAAAAGTCATCGCACCCTTCGATGTGAATCCACTTCATCACCTGGGCGGCACGAAATTTCTTTTCGCCGATAGAGACAAAAAAGGCCGCCATCTGCTCGCGCGACATACCCAGCAGGTTTTGACGCTCGGGCGTCGCTTTTGCGCTGGGCGTATGTTGGGGGGCAGAGCTAGGCGTATGTTGGGCTACGGTGGTGGTCATGGCGGTCAGCGTATTGGGAAATGGCGAGGGCGAAGCCCCCGCGTAAATGGCCGGCAACAGACGTTGAAACGGCGGCGCTACCTTAAAGGCTAGCGCGGGCAGATTTCGTCGTTGCTGAAGAAGTAGTTAATTTCGCGCTCGGCGCTTTCCACAGAGTCAGAGCCATGGACAGCGTTGGCGTCGATTGTTTCCGCAAAATCGGCGCGAATCGTGCCGGCTGCGGCTTCCTTGGGGTTGGTGGCTCCCATCAAGTCGCGATTTTTGGCAACCGCGCCTTCGCCTTCAAGCACTTGCACGACAACCGGGCCTGAGGTCATGAAACCGACCAGGTCCTTGAAGAACGGACGCTCTTTATGCTCAGCGTAAAAGCCGCCGGCTTTTTCTTCAGACAGGTGCAGCATTTTTGCGGCGACCACGCGCAGCCCGGCGTTCTCAAAACGGGCGATGATCTCGCCAATGGCGTTTTTGGCTACGGCGTCGGGCTTGATGATAGATAGCGTGCGTTCAGTTGCCATGTTCAGCGTCTCCTGAAAGGATGAAAAACATTGCCGCCCCGGTGGGCCGGGGCGGTACAAATAAGGTGTCGCCAGCCATGTCGGCTAACGAGTGGCGCGATTATAGCGCTTAAGCCGGGGGATGAATACCGCCCCGTCATGAGCCTGCAACGCGCACTAGACGGTAAAGCTTTCACCGCAGCCGCATTCGTCTTTTACGTTGGGGTTATTGAAACGGAAAAAGCGATTCAAGCCTTCGTTGACGTAGTCGACTTCGCTGCCGTCGAGCATCTCAACGGCGTCGGGGGCAACATAAACGCTCGCACCATTGGCCTCGAAGCGAACGTCCTCATCGTTCACCTGATCGGCAAAGTCCAGTACATAGCTATAGCCTGAGCAGCCGCTGGGCTTGACGGAAACGCGCAGGCCCAAACCTTGACCGCGTTCGTCGAGCACTTGCTGGATCTGCTGGGCGGCAGCTGGGGTAATGTTGAGTGTGGCCATTGAGGCGTCCTCCTGTAAGTAGTCAGCCGCTTAGCGCTGCTAAGCGCGCAGCCCGCTCACCGCATGGCGGATAAGCGTGATGGCATGGTCGATGTCAGCCTCGGTAGTAAAGCGTCCGAAGCTGAAACGTATCGACGAGAGGGCAAGACGTCGCGGTACGCCAATGCCAAGTAATACGTATGACGGATCTACGCTTGCAGAGTTGCATGCAGAGCCGGTAGAGACAGCGACATCGCGCAGCCCCATCAGTAGCGATTCACCTTCCACACCTTCAAAGGCGAGGTTCAAAATATTGGGGACTGCCTGGGAAATAGGGGTATTGGCGTAGACACCGTCCAGTCCCTCCAGTCCTTTCAGAAAGCGTTGCTGCAGTTGGGTGATATGCGTTTGATCTGCAGCATGTTGCTGCTGCATCAGGTTAAAGGCTTCGCCCATGCCGGCAATCTGATGCGTGGGCAGGGTGCCGGAGCGCATGCCACGCTCGTGGCCGCCGCCGTGAATCAGCGCTTCAATGCGCATATCCGGGTGGCGCTTCACGTAGAGCGCCCCCACGCCCTTCGGCCCATAGGCCTTGTGGCCTGACAGCGACATTAGGTCCACCTGCTGGGCGACCACCGATAGTTCGATGCGGCCGACGGCCTGGGCGGCATCGCAATGAAAGGCGGCACCGAACTCGTGGGTCACCGCGGCGAGGGCGGCAATGTCATTGATGCTGCCGAGCTCGTTGTTGACCGCCATTAGCGAAACCAGCGCGGTGTCATCCCGCATGGCCTCGCGTAGTTGATCGGGCTGGATGCAGCCGTCGGGTCCCGGCGTCAGCCAGGTAACCTCAAAGCCCTCGTTTTCAAGCGCCCGGGCGGTGTCGATAATCGCCTTGTGTTCAATGGCTGACGTCACCAGGTGCATGCCCCGTTCGCGATTGGCGCGCATGAAGCCGATCAGTGCCAGGTTGTCGGCCTCGGTGGCACCGCTGGTCCAGACGATTTCGCGTGGGTCAGCACCGATCGTATCGGCCACCTGGCGACGTGCCTGCTCCACGGCTTGTTCCGCCTGCCAGCCCAGCATGTGGCTGCGCGAAGCCGGGTTGGCGAACAGTTGATCCACGGTCAGGTAACGCTGCATCACCTCGGCCACACGCTGGTCGACCGGCGTCGTGGCGGCATAATCAAGGTAGATGGGAAGCGAAGCAGCAGTCATCGTGGTCATGTACCTGTGGTGGAAAGAAGGTGCTGGCGTATCAGGTTGACGAAGCAAGGATACCTGCCGCGACCCGTTGCTGCTGGCGTTCAGCGACCTGCATTACATCGGGTCGCTGCATCAACTGAGCCAGCGTCACGTCGTTCAGAAAATGGCGAATCTGCGCCGAGAGATCGCACCATAAATGGTGCGTCAGGCAGGTATCTCCCTGCTGGCAGTCCGAAAGCCCCTGGCAGCGTGTGGCGTCGACGGTTTCGTTAACCGCGTCAATTACCTGGGAAACGCTGATGCTGTCAGGTGCGTGGGCGAGGAGGTAACCGCCACCCGGGCCCCGCACGCTATTCACCAGCCCGTAACGGCGTAACCGTGCAAACAGTTGCTCTAAATACGACAGGGATATTTCCTGGCGCTGGGAAATATCGCTAAGGCTGGTGGGCCCATGCTGGGCATTCAGGGCTAAGTCCAACATGGCGGTTACGGCGTAACGCCCTTTGGTAGTCAAACGCATGACAGGTACCTCGACGCCGGTGGCTCAGCGCTAACGGCAAATGTTTCGCCATTATGGGAAAACCCGAGTGCTTTGGTCAACCATTACCCGATGAAGCGTCCTGCTCAGCCGAGGTCGTTGATCGTGGATATTTTGCTGAATCCGAGCAGGCGCCGTCGGCTTCATCCAGAATATCGGCGAAATCCTCATCGCGCAGCGCCGGTAGCTGGCCATCCCGATAGCTGGCATCCAGTTTGCGCAGCGTCGAGCACATGCGTTCGATACGTTCATCCACGGCGTGCATGTGATCCAGCATGGCCTGCATGGAACGGGCGACTGGGTCGGGCATGTCCTCGCTTACGCCGTAGGCATCAAAACCGAATTTCTGGCAGATGGCCTCGCGGCGAGCCGGGTCGACGTCCAGGGCTTCTTCGACATCCGGGTCGGCACGTTTCACTACCTTGCCGGGAATGCCGACCACCGTCGCCCCGGCCGGGACTTCCTTGGTGACCACGGCATTGGAGCCGATTTTAGCGCCCGCACCGACGGTGAAGGGGCCGAGGATTTTCGCTCCCGCGCCGACGATCACGCCATCGCCCAGCGTCGGGTGGCGCTTGCCCTTGTGCCAGCTGGTACCCCCAAGCGTGACCCCCTGATAGAGCGTTACGTCATCGCCCACTCTGGCGGTCTCGCCAATCACCACGCCCATGCCATGGTCAATGAAAAAACGCCGCCCGATGGTCGCGCCGGGATGGATTTCGATGCCCGTCAGCCAGCGTCCAAACGTCGACATCGAGCGCGATAGCCACTTGAGGTTTTTTTTCCACAGCCAGTGACTGCAGCGATGCAGCAGCAGCGCGTGAAGTCCGGGGTAGTTGGTCAGTACCTCAAGAAAGTTGCGGGCGGCCGGGTCGCGCTCAAAGACGCTGTTAATATCTTCACGCAGGCGTTGAAACATGGGGATCCCTTGGGCGTTGGCAGTTCGATTCGTCACCGGGTGGTTTTGACCCGAATCGCAGGGTCATCGAGCGCAGTAGACATCTGATACTGGGGGCGCGTGACACTCTCTTCAAGTCTAGCGCTTCACTCACGCGGCTGCTTGTGATGCGCCGCCTTTTCGGTGGCGGATAAAATCCCGCGTAGAATATTCATTTCCATCTGTTCAGGGCGGGCGCGAAGGTAAAGACGTCGCAGGCGCGCCATAAGCTGACGGGGCTTCTCTGGGTCATGGAACCCGATGGCGATCAGTACGCGTTCCAGGTGTTCAAAATAGTTTTCAAGAGCTGCGTGTGAAGCCAGTTCATCGTCCGCTTCCGATACGGTGACGGGCAGAGCCGCGTCCGCTGGATCAGTGGTGCTGGGCTCCTGGCTGGCTTGAGATAACCAGGCCATGCGGCATTCATAGGCGAGTACCTGAACGGCCGCCGCCAGGTTGAGCGAGCTGAAATCAGCATTGGTGGGGATATGCACGTGAGCATGGCAGCGCTGAAGCTCGGCGTTGGTCAGGCCGCTGTCCTCACGGCCAAAGACCAGCGCCACGCGCGACTCGCTCGGCCGGCATTCTCCGGGCAGGCGGTCGGCCAGCTCGCGGGGGGTTATCATCGGCCACGGCAGGGTACGCGAGCGGGCGCTGGCACCCACCGCCAGCGTGCAGTCCGCCACGGCGTCTTCGATGGTCGCAAACACCTGAGCGCTGTGAAGCAGGTGGTCGGCGCCCGAGGCGCGGGAAATGCTCTCCTGGGTGATGACCTCGCAGCGCGGCGCCACCAGCGCCAGGTCGGCGAGCCCCATATTATGCATGGCGCGGGCGACCCCCCCGATATTGCCAGGATGACTGGTGCCAATAAGTACAATGCGGACGCGCTCAAGCATGATAAAACCCGACCCCTAGAAGCGGAAAAGGCGCAGTTTACCATGAGTCGATAGCATGCCCGATAGCGGTCTGCTAGAATTGCGCGCCATAGGCGATGTCTACGCCTAACGTTCTTTAACATCACTGTGACAAGGCCCAACCATGAATCCAATGGTCCAATTTACGCTGCGCGCCGCGCGTAGCGCTGTTGAGCATTTTTTGAAGGTGCGTGAGCGCATTGAAAATGCCCACGATGAATTCAATCTCGACAAGTTGCTTGAAGACACGGCGCGTAAAGCCGAGGCGACAATTGTTCAGCAACTGGAGCGTGGCTATCCTCAGCACGGCGTCATCGGGCGCTACACGACTTTCAAGCCCGGGCAGGCTGAAAGCGAGGATATCGTCTGGAAAATTGAACCGCTGCACGGCTACTCCAATCTGGCCGTGGCAGGTAAGGGCTTTGCACTGTCAGTGGTGTGTCTGATTAAAGGTCGTCCCGAGCATGCGGTGATTATCGCCCCCTTCGCGGACGACGAGTACATCGCCAGCCGTGGCCGGGGTGCCCAGCATAACGGTAAGCGTATGCGGGTTAGCCAAGCCAAGGCGATAAGCGCTACCCGCCTGGCGATGAGCCTTCCCGAAGCGTGGTTACGCACCCGTCATCTACCTGCTTACTTGACCATTACCCAACAGTTGGCTCCCCAGTTAGATACGCTGGTGGCAACGGGCAGTGGGTTGCTGGATATCTGCGAGTTGGCGACGGGACGCGTCGACAGCGCCTTTGTGCTGGGACTTGAAGAGCAGGATCTGCAGGTGGGCAGTCTATTATTGAAGGAGGCCGGTGCGTTGATGGGCACTCCGGACGGGCAGCCCAACGTGAAAGCCGAAGGCCAGCTGTTGGCGGCGGGGCCGCGTCTGTATAAAGCGATTATCAAGCAGCTTGCACCCCACCTTTAAGGTCTAACTATCTAAACCCGATTATCAAGACACCGTCATCAAAGCAAAACGCCCCTGCCGTGGATAACGGCAGGGGCGTTTTTTTGGAAGCAAAGCCTGCCTGATTAGGGCAGTTCTTCCTCTTCTTCGTCGGTTTCTTTCTGGGGAGGAATCAAGTCTTCCCGCGACAGCTTGAGTGGGAGAAGTAGTGCGCCAGAGACATAGATGGATGAAAATGTCCCCACCACGATACCCACCAGCAGGGCGATGGCGAAGTTTTGGATCATGTCGCCGCCCAGCAATAACAGGGCAATGAGTACCAGCAGAGTGGTACCTGAAGTTGCCAGCGTCCGAGAGAGCGTGGCATTGATCGCATCGTTGAAGATTTGCGGCATATCATCAATGCGCGACATACGGATTTCTTCGCGCATGCGGTCGTATACCACAATGGTATCGTTCAGTGAGTAACCAATGACGGCGAGAATTGCTGCCAGCACAGTCAGGTCGAAATCGAGCTGAAATATGGCGAAAAAACCGACCACGATAATGACGTCATGCATCAACGCAAGCAGGGCACCAATAGCGAACTTGTATTGGAAGCGAAGCGCCACGTAGAGCATCACCACACCCAGTGCGACCAGTAACCCCATGCCGCTTTGGTCGCGCAACTGGTCACCGACCTGAGCGCCGACGAATTCGGCGCGCACCAGATCAACGCTTGCGCCATCGCCTCTCAGTAAGTTGACGACCTGGTTGCCAATATCCGGATCGAAAGCTTGGCGCAGGCGTATGAGCACTTCGCTGGAAGCGCCAAAGGTTTGTACGGCCACGTCTTCAAAGCCGTTGTCTTGCAGCAGTTGGCGTATCGTGTCGAGAGCAGGAGCTTCGGCGTAGCGCACTTCAATCAGGGTGCCGCCAGTGAAGTCCAGGCCTAGATTCAGCTGCTGGAAAAAAATCGCGCCAATCGACACGATCAGCAGGACGGCAGCGACGATGAACGCCAGTTTGCGGCGCCCCATAAAGTCGATTTGCCGTTGTGTTAAAGGTTTCATGACCACCTCGTGAAATCTGGGCTGAGCATTGGCGTTAGATCCACAGCTTTTTGACGGGCTTGCTGCCGTAGGTCAGGTTGACCATGGCGCGCGTCACTAACAGTGCGGTAAACATCGAGGTCAAAATACCGATCGACAGGGTGACGGCGAAGCCTTTGACCGGCCCGGTGCCAATGGAGAACAGAATGACTGCCACCAGCAGCGTGGTGATGTTGGCGTCGACGATCGAGGTGAACGCACGCTCGTAACCCGAGTAGATCGCTTGCTGAATCGACATGCCATTGCGCAATTCTTCGCGTATTCGCTCGAATATCAGTACGTTGGCGTCAACGGCCATGCCTAGCGTGAGCACGATACCGGCGATCCCCGGAAGCGTCAGCGTGGCGCCCAAAAGCGACATGGCAGCTACCAGCAGCGTCAGGTTCAGTGCCAGCGCGATGTTGGCAAAAATACCGAAAACCTTGTAGCGAATCAGCATGAACAGGGCGACCAGTAACAAGCCGATCTGGACCGATAGCAAACCGCGCTCGATGTTGTCGGCCCCCAGGCTTGGCCCGATAGTGCGTTCCTGGACGAAGTAGATGGGGGCGGCAAGTGACCCCGAACGCAGCAGCAGGGCAAGCTCAGCAGCTTCGGTGGGTGACTCAAGACCGGTAATGCGGAAGCTGTTACCCAGCGCGCTCTGGATGGTCGCCAGACTGATCAGGCCGCGTTCCACATAGGGTTCGCGAACCGTGGTCTCTTCCCCATTTTCCATGACCGTGCGCTCTTCGGTCTTGTGCTCGATAAACAGCACTGCCATGTTGCGCCCGATATTGCTGCGGGTGGCGCGGTTCATCAGGGTACCGCCAGTGCCATCAAGGTCGATGTTGACCTGTGGGCGTCCGTTTTCGTCAAAGCTGCGGCTGGCGTTTGAAACGCTGTCGCCGGTGACGATGACGTCGCGCATCAGGTCGGCAGAACGTGATGGCTGGTTGAGGAAGCTGAAGGTTTCCGTTTCGTTGTCGGGGGTGTCGGGGCGTGCCTCCAGGCGGAATTCAAGGTTAGCCGTTGCACCCACAACGCGCTTGGCGGCCACGGTATCCTGTACGCCGGGTAGTTCGACAACGATCCGGTTAGGCCCTTGACGTTGTACCAGCGGCTCCGCGACGCCCAACTCATTCACCCGGTTACGCAGCGTGGTCAGGTTCTGATTGATCGCGTAGTCCTGGATTTCATTGACCAATTCGTCGGTCAGTGACATCACCAGGCGCGCCGCGCGGCCTTCTTCTTCGTTGCGGTATTCAAAGTCGGGGAACTCGCGGCTGATCAGGCGGCGCGCTTCATCGCGATCTTCTTCGCCTGCGAAGTCAAGCGACAGGCTGCGCTCGTCTATCTCGGTATTGCGATAGCGAATGCCCTCGCTACGCAGCATTTCGCGAACGGCACTGGCGTTAACTTCCAGACGCTGGGTCAGGGCCGCTTCCATGTCCACTTCCAGCAGAAAGTGAACGCCGCCGCGCAAGTCGAGGCCCAGCGTCATGGGTGAGGCGGAAAACGCCTGCAGCCAGCCGGGGGTGGCTTCGGCAAGGTTAAGGGCCACTGTGGCATCATCACCCAATACATCGCTGGCGATTTCCTGGGTGCGTAGCTGATCGTTGGGGTTAGGCAGCCGGATAAGCCACTGCTGGTTGGTTTGTTCGATGGATTTGACAGCAATGCCGGCCTCATCGAGGGCGTTTTCGACACGCTCGATTTCGCTCTCATCCAGCGTTTCGCCGGTTTCGGCGCTACTGATTTGGACGGCGGGATCTTCAGGAAACAGGTTGGGAAGCGCGTAGATAAGGCCGGCCACTAAAACGGCCAGTATCAAGAGATACTTCCACAGGGGATAACGGTTGAGCATGCAAGCCCTGCCTTCAATTACAAACGGAATGCTGTGCACAGATTCACTGCGCACAGCAAGGTTCACCATCGTGGATACCATGTCACCCCTGCCGGGATGGCTGGCATTAAGGCAGGGGTGCTACATCATTACATTAGATGGACTTGATGGTGCCCTTTGGCAGTACGGTGGCAACGGCGTTTTTCTGCACGTTGACTTCGGTGCCTTCGGCGATTTCCATGGTGAGAAATTCATCGCTCACCTTGGTGATGCGACCTACCATGCCGCCGCCAATGACGATTTCATCGCCTTTGTCCAGGTTACTGATCAATTGCTTGTGCTGCTTCGCGCGCTTGGCCTGGGGGCGCCAAAGCAGGAAGTAGAAAATCAGCACAAAACCGACCAGCATCACGATTTGCGCAATACCACCGCCAGCACCGCCTGCTTGGGCGTGGGCTGGTGAGATAAAGAAATCCAGCATTGCAGATAACTCCTGGGTTATAAACTCAATGAATGAGCAAGAGAAAGCGCCCGCTTGTACGCGCGCCGATTAATTCTCAAGGGGAGGCACCGGCAGGCCGCGCCGTGCATAGAAGCCTTCCACAAAGTTCGTCAATGTACCCGCTTCGATTGCCGCGCGCAAATCAGCCATCACCCTCTGATAATAACGCAGATTGTGGATGGTATTGAGCATTGAGCCAAGCATTTCGTTGCAGCGGTCAAGATGGTGCAGGTAGCCACGTGAGAAATGCTGGCAGGTATGGCAATCGCAGTCTTCTTCAAGCGGCCGGGTATCAAAGCGATGGGCGGCGTTGCGGATCTTGACGGTACCATCAGCGGTAAACAGGTGGCCGTTGCGTGCGTTGCGCGTGGGCATCACGCAGTCGAACATATCCACGCCACGGCGTACGCCTTCGACCAGGTCTTCGGGCTTGCCGACGCCCATCAGGTAGCGGGGCTTGTCGTCGGGCATCCAGGTGGGCAAATAGTCGAGCACCTTGATCATCTCGTCCTTGGGCTCACCCACGGATAAGCCGCCGATCGCCAGCCCATCAAAGCCGATATCAAGCAAACCCTTCAGAGAGCGTTCACGAAGTTCAGGGTGCATGCCGCCCTGGATGATGCCGAACAGCGCCGAGGGGGAGTCGCCATGGGCGTCCCGCGAGCGTTTGGCCCACCGCAGCGACAGTTCCATGGATTTCTCGGCCTCTTCGAACGTTGCCGGGTAAGGCGTGCACTCGTCGAAGATCATCACCACATCGGATCCCAGCGAGCGTTGAACCGCCATGGACTCTTCCGGGCCCATGAACACTTTGCTGCCGTCCACCGGCGAGCGGAAATGCACCCCCTGCTCGGTGATTTTGCGCATCTCGCCCAGCGAGAACACCTGAAAACCACCAGAGTCGGTCAGGATCGGCTTGTCCCATTGAGCAAAGTCGTGAAGGTCGCCGTGGGCTTCGATGACGTCGGTGCCGGGGCGTAACCAGAGGTGAAAGGTATTGCCCAGGATGATCTCGGCGCCGATCTCTTTGACGGATTCGGGCGTCATGCCTTTTACCGTGCCGTAGGTACCTACCGGCATAAAGGCAGGTGTTTCTACCGTTCCCCGCGGGAAGTGAAGGCGACCCCGGCGCGCGCGACCGTCCTCGGCCAGGCGCTCAAAGCGCATAAAGCATTCGTTTCGCATCGTTGTTACTCGTTCAGAAAGCGGTTAAAGCGCGACATGATCAGCGGGTCAGCAGCATGGCATCGCCATAGCTGAAAAACGCATAGCGCTCGTCAACCGCCGCTTGATAGGCGTGCATGATGTTATCGTAACCTGCGAATGCCGAAACCAGCATTAACAGTGTTGATTCGGGCAGGTGGAAATTGGTGATCAGCGCATCCACGCAGCGCCATTCATAGCCGGGGTAGATGAAGATATCGGTATCGCCACTGAACGGGGCAATTTGATTGTCCGGGCTATCGAGGCAGGCGCTCTCCAGGCAGCGAACGCTGGTCGTACCCACCGCAATCACCCGCTTGCCCGCTTCCTGTGTGGCGCGCACCTGCTGGCAGGTGTCTTCTGAGACATCAATCCACTCGCTATGCATGTGGTGCTCAAGAATGTTGTCCACGCGCACCGGCTGGAAGGTGCCAGCGCCGACGTGCAAGGTCACGAAGGCGCTGTTGATCCCTTTTTCTGCCAGCGCATCGAGCAGCGGCTGATCGAAGTGCAGGCCTGCCGTAGGTGCTGCCACTGCACCATCACGACGGGCATAGACGGTTTGATAGCGCTCGCGGTCGCTGAGCTCGTCTTCCCGGGTAATGTAGGGCGGTAGGGGCATATGGCCGTGGGCTTCGAGCAGCGCAATCATTGGCGTGTCGCCCAGAAAGCGGAGTTCGAACAGCGCATCACGACGGCCTTCCACGACGGCGTGAATATCGCCTTCAAAGATCAGCTCGGTGCCGGGCTTGGGAGATTTGCTCGAACGGATATGCGCGAGACCGCGGTGCGCATCCAGCGGGCGTTCCAGTAGCATTTCCACCTTGCCACCGCTGGCTTTCTGGCCGTGCAGGCGCGCCGGGATCACTCGAGTGTCGTTGAACACCAGCAGGTCGCCGGGTTCAAGCAGCTCAAGCAAGTCGGGAAAACGACGGTGTTCTAGCCCACCGCTCTGGCCATCCACGCATAGCAAACGGCAGTCGCTACGCTGTTCAGACGGGTAACGGGCGATAAGCTCGTCAGGTAGCTCAAAGTGAAAATCCGCGCGCTGCATGAATAAAGCTCTATATCGGTGACCAAACGGGCGGCATAGGATAGCGCTTTACGTGGATAAAGTCAGTCAATGTGATTGACCTAGAAGGTGATCTACGTATAATGCGCAGCCATTGCCGGTGTGGCGGAATTGGTAGACGCAGCGGATTCAAAATCCGCCGCTGTAACAGGCGTGCCAGTTCGAGTCTGGCCACCGGCACCATCTTTAAAATCAGGGGCTTAGGCCCCTTTTTTTGTGTCTGGAATTTGCGTTTATCCCTTTCAGCATGCCTGAGCGTGTCCACAAAGTGTCAATAGAGACTCCAGCCCTTACTTCCTTACTTCCTTCCCCGTATTAGCCAGACGCTCAGCCGCCAACCATCGATAAAGAGCAACCAGCGCGGCACTCTGGGTGTCCTCATGCCAGCTGGCGGCATAGGTTTGGCCGCGCTGGGCGAGCTGTGCTCGGTGTGTTTCATCGCTTAATAGCTGGTTAACCTTAGTGGCGAAGTCGTTATGGTTTTCCTCGGCGATCAGGCAGCCTTCTCCTTCTTTTAATACATCAAGCGTGCCCATCGTGGCAGTGGAAACCACTGGTGTGCCCAGCGCCATCGCCTCCAGCAGTACCAGTCCCTGGGTTTCTGTGCGTGATGCAAAGACGAAAACGTCGGCAGCGCGGTAGACGGCTTGCAGTGGGCCGTGGCGGTCGAGATAGCCAAGGAAAATTACGGCGTCTGACACGCCAACGTCCTGAGCGCGACGTACAAGCGAAGCATGGGCCGGACCTTCGCCGGTAATGATTAGCCGGGTGGTGGGGTGTTCGGTTAATACCTGCGGCAGCATATCGATCAGAAAATCGATGTTCTTCTCAAAGGCGGCACGGCCGACATAGAGCAGCAGCCGCGCTTCGCTAGGCAGATCGTAGTGAGCCCGAAAGTCGCGCTGGTCTTGAGGCTGACAAAACGCTTCTAGCGCTAAACCAGTGGCAATCACCGTGATGGGTGTCGTCACGCCGTAGTGGGCGACTGCTTGCTGCATCGCCCGTGAAGGTGCCACTAAGGCATCTAGCTGCTGGCACTGGTGCACTGAAAGCCTGCGTGCCGCAAAGCGCAGCCAGCGTCCTGGTAACCAGCGGATATAGTGATGAACATACGCCTCAAAAAGCGTGTGGTAGGTCGCTACCACCGGAAGCCCGAGCCGGCGACCCAGAGCAATACCCGCATAGTGGGCGGTAAAGGGCGTATGGACATGAATAACATCAAAAGCCTTGCCTGCAAGCTGTGGTGTCAGAGCGAGCAGATCGCGGTAGCGCATCATGCGATCCTCCGGGTCACCGGGTACCCGGTGCGAGCGGATGCGCAGTACACCCGGTTCGTCCACTTGGCCCAACGGGTAGTCGGGGCAGATCAGTGTGACCGAGTGACCCAGGCGTTCAAGGGTGCCGCGAAAGCTGGCAATCGAGGTGGATACGCCATTGACGCGAGGAAAGTAGACATCCGAAATCATCAGTACTTTCATGAATCCCGGCTGCGCATTAGCCATTGAGGCCGTTGAGTGAAGCATCGTCAACGCCGGTTCCAACCGTGCCTCGCGGTCAGCCTCATGTTGCAGGTGGAGAGCATTGCCGTTGGCTAAATGGGTTAGCGCCGCGACTTCCTGGTCACTGAGCGGAGAGTTGAGAGGAGGGCGTCGACGCTGTGGCATGTTGTCTAAACTCTTATGGCAGCATAATTCCACCCTAACCCGAATCCATGACTTGCAGATGACAGCTTGTCATCCACATTGCAAGTATCCGGAGTAGCGTTAACGCACAGTTGGCTAACCTCTCGCATTTTGTTGTCTCGCCGTCTTATAGTGAGTGTCTGAACAGCCTTCGATGAAAGACGGAACTCCACCATGTCCCTTTTTGAGCTGCACAGCCGCAACTTGTCCCAGGAGCAGGTGGCCCATACCCACGATTTTCATCAACTGATACTGGCGACCTGTGGTGTCACGGAGCTTTCGATGGAAGGGCAGGGGGAAAGGGTGACTGCCCGTCGCGGGTGTCTGATTCCTGCGTCGCGCCATCATGAGTACCAGGGCGATGGCAGTAATCGTACCTTGGTGCTGGACGTTCCCGTTGCTCAACTGGCCACGCTTGAAAAAGGCAGTGAGATTGAGCGCCTGTTCGATAAGCCGCGTTTTTTCAGCGTGCCACCTGGGTTAAATCAGCTTACCCACGCCCTGGCCAGCCAGCTTGAGCAGTGCCCTGCGCTGCAGAATGAAATCGCCATTCTGCTATTACGTGCGCTGACCATGTATCTGCACGACACCACCTCTGATGTAGCTGAGCAATTGGGACAGCACTGCATCAGCGAACGCCTCGACCTCGCCCGTCTGGATGCCTGGTTGGATCAGCACCTTGCCGACGACATTCGCGTGGAGCAGCTGGCCGCACTGTGTGCCTTGAGCCCGGGGCATTTCCACACCTGTTTCCGCGAGCTGACCGGCGTGACGCCGCTGGCCTATGTTCAGCGCCGACGCCTGGAGCATGCGCGTACGTTGGTACGGCACAGCACGCTTAGCCTGGGGCATGTCGCCATGCTGGTCGGCTTTCGCGATCAGGGCAGCTTCTCCCGCGCGTACCGGCGCTATTTTGACATCTCTCCCTCGTCTGACCGATAGGCGTTACCTCGAACCGGCCACCATCCTGAGATCGGTTTACATGACTTACGGGCAAACTTGCCGCAGTGTCGGGCAAGTAATTTGCCCAATAGCGTTCTAGTCTCTGAAGAAGCCCTTTTGATGGAGAGACCCAGTGAGCGTTACTTACCAAGACAGCAATGCGCGTATGAGCCAAGTGGCGGTCCATAACGGCACCGTTTACCTCGCGGGCCAGGTCCCCATGGATGCCTCGGCGGATATGCGCGGGCAAACCGAACAAGTGCTGGCACGTATTGATCAACTACTGGCCCAGGCCGGCACCTCCAAAGAACAGCTGCTTTCAGCGCAAATCTGGGTCACCAGCATGGCAGAGTTCGACCAGATGAACGCCGCCTGGGATGCCTGGGTCGTGCCGGGTCGCCCGCCCGTGCGCGCTGCCGTCGAAGCCAAGCTCGCCAAGCCCGAGTGGAAGGTGGAAATCATGGTGATTGCCGCACTGCCGGAGGCCTGATATGCGGGTAGTATCTGCACAAGACGTCGCTCAAACACTGGGTTGGGATGGTCTGGTCAAGCGGCTGCATGCCACCTTCGTGAATGGCGTTGAGTCGCCACCGCGCCACCATCACGCCATGCACCGGCCAGATGGCGAAGCCACCATGCTGCTGATGCCCGCCTGGGAAGAAGCCGGGTATATCGGCGTCAAGATGGTCAATGTGTTTCCGCAAAACGCCGACCATGGCGTCCCTGCTATCTCCGGGCTTTATCTGCTCAGCGAGGGCAAGCACGGACAGCCGTTGGCATGCATCGATGGCAGCGAGCTTACCCGGCGTCGCACGGCCGCGGCGTCGGCGCTTGCCGCTCAGGCCTTGGCGAATGAAGACGCCGATACCCTGCTGGTCGTAGGCACTGGCAAGCTGGCGCCGATGGTGATTGAAGCCCACGCCAGCGTGCGGCCTATCAAGCGGGTGCTGATTTGGGGACGCAACCCCAGCAAGGCGGCAGCGATTGCCGACGATTACGCCGAACGCTTAGAGACACAGGTAGTAGACGAGCTGGCCGATGCCGTGGCTGAGGCCGACATCATCAGCTGTGTGACGCTTTCCACCCAGCCGCTGATCAAGGGTGAATGGCTGACCCAGGGCACTCATCTGGACTTGATTGGCGCGTTTCGTCCACAAATGCGCGAAACCGATGCCCTGTGTTTGCGCCGCGCCGAGGTATTTGTGGATACCTACGCCGGTGCCCAAGGCGAGGCGGGGGATATTCTGCAGGCGGTTGAGGAAGGGGAGTTTCAGCTCGACCAGATTCAGGCAGAGCTTGCCGAAGTGCTTTCTGACACCAAGCCCGGACGCTCGGGAAAGGAGGCGATTACGCTGTTCAAGTCGGTAGGCGCGTCGCTTGAGGATCTCGCTGCCGCCATTGAAGTATGGGAGTCACTTCCCGAATAACCCACACAACAAAGAAATCGCTACCGATCAGGTGGTAACGCCAGTCATAACCAAGACCGACCAACAACCAAAACGAGGTATGTTATGAACACTAGCAAATCCATATTGATTGCCGCCCTGGCAGCACTCCCCCTGGCCATTGCCAGTGCTAATGCCCAGGCGCAATCCAATGAAATGGTGATCGCCACCCAACTGCCGGAGGACATGAGCAATAACGCGATTTATCCGGCGCTGGTGCACTTCAAAAATCTTGTCGAGGCACGTACCGACGGGGATCTGACGGTCAACATCTTCGGTGGCGGCCAGTTAGGCTCCGAGGTTGAGAATGGCTCGGAAGTACAGGGCGGACGTACATTGCAGTCGACCATCATGTCGGCCGGGGCCATGTCGTCTTTCTATGACGACTATCAGGTGGTCACGGCACCCTTCCTGTTCACTAACTGGCGACAAGCCTGGACCTTCTTCGACAGTGAATGGTTCGCTGACTTCATGTCCGGCACCATTGAAGACGCCGATATGCGCTACCTCGGCACCTTCGATGATGGCGGCGGCTTCGTGGCGTTTACCAACAACGTGCGCTTGATCGAGACTGTCGAAGACCTGGAAGGGCTCAATATCCGCACTGAAGAAAACCCCGCCCATGTCGCCATCATGCAAGCTCTCGGGGCTTCTGCCACACCGCTGCCCTGGGGTGAGCTGATCACCGCGCTGGAAACCGGCCTTGCCGATGGTCAGTTCAATGCCCCGGTGCTCAACACCACCTTCAACTTCGATGCCGTCACCGACTACACCACGCTCACCGGGCATGTGTATAACAGCGCCCCCTGGATGGTCAGCGAGTCGTGGTACCAATCGCTGCCCGAAGAGCAGCAGCAGGTGCTGATTACCTCCGCGCGGGAGGCGATCCAGATGAGCCACGGCATGTCCGGCGCACTGGCCACCGCCAGCTGGGTGGAATCCTGCGAACGCTTTGAAGAGTGCTACCTGATGCCCGATGAAGAGCGCGAACGCATGGCCGAGATTGCCCGCCCTGCCTGGCAGGAGTGGATTGTCGATGACTTCGGCATGGACGAAACCCGGGTGCAGGGGCTACTGGACGAAGTTGAAAGCGTCGGCCAAACAGTTGCCGAGGAAGACTACCGGGTTTATGGCCAATAAACGCATGTCCATAGTGACGCGCTGCTGATCGCCGCCGGGGCGGCACTTGCCGCCCTGGCGTATAACGTGATTGGCGGGCGTTGCATGAGGGGGTGTCATGGGCGTATTACAACCGTTGCGCCGCCTGAGCGATAGCGTCAATCAGGTGGCCATCGTGGTGTGTGTGGGCTGTATCCTGGCGATGCTGGGCATCTCCTTCACCGCGTTTATCTACAAGCTGGTGACCGGCAGCACGCTAAGCTGGACGTACTCACTGGCGCGACTGTTTTTGCCATGGATCGGCTTTTTATCAATGACCATTTCACTGCGCTACGGCGAACACGTGGCCATGACCCTGCTGGTGCGCAGTTTGCCCCGCGTCATGGTGCAGGTGGCGGCCGGTCTGTGCCTGGCGGTGATTGCGCTGTTTGCGGTGATGCTCACCTGGTACGGCTGGAATTACTTCACCAGCGCCACCCAGGTCTACATGGTGTCCGCACAAATTCAAATTCCCAGCAAGGTGACTGCCATCGTGGTGCCTCTCAGCGGCGTCATCATGCTGCTCCACCTGGTGCATGGCTTTTCACTGCTGGAGCACTTTATCGATGATGACGACGTGATCGGCGAGCTCATCGACTCGGCCGACGGGGAGCACCGCTCATGACGCCTGCGATTATCGTCTTCGTACTGCTGCTCTTCATCGGCGCGCCGGTGGCCGTGGTGATGGCCATGTCAGGGCTGGCCGGTGGCTTTGCCATGGGCGGCGAGCGCATGCTGGGCATCATTGCCGACCGCATGTTCTCCGGTGTGTCGGGCTTTCTGCTGATCGCCGTGCCCTACTTTATTTTCACCGCCGAGTTGATGAACCAGGGCGGGCTGACCCATAAGCTGATTGCGTTCAACAATGCGCTGTTTGGCCGGGTGCGTGGCTCGCTCTCCCACGTGAATATCTCCGTCTCGGTGTTTTTTGCCGGGCTGACCGGCGCGGCGGTGACCGACACCGTCGCGATCGGCAAGATCATGATCCCCGAGATGAAAAAGCAGGGCTACGATGCCGAGTACGCCGCGGCGGTCACCGCCTGCTCTTCGATCATCGGGCCGATTATCCCGCCCAGCGTGGTGATGGTCGTCTACGCCACGCTGTTGCGGGATATTTCAGTGATTGACCTGTTTGCCGGAGGCATTATTCCCGGCCTGATCATGGCATTGGCGCTGCTGGGCGTGAGCTTTTTCCTGGCCTGGAAGCGCAACTACCCCAAGCAAGCGCCGACGCCGTTCAAGATGGCGGTCATGGCGTTTCTGCTGGCGCTTCCCGCCATGGTGGTGCCGCTGATCATTCTGGGCGGGATTCTCTCAGGGCTGACGACGATTACCGAAGCCTCGGGCTTTGCCGCGGTCTACGCCATCGTGATCGGCGTGGTGTTCTACCGTAACCTCACCTGGCGCAAGATCTGGGATTCCCTGGTCACCACGGTTCGTTTCTCCGGGGTGGTGTTTTTTCTACTGGCAACGTCGGCCGTGCTGGGCTGGTTTGTCACCCGCTCGGGCATTGCCCGGGATGCGGCGAGCATGATCACCACCGTCAGCGATGCGGCCTTTGTGCAATTGATGCTGGTCTGCCTGCTGCTCATCGTGATTGGTACGGTGATGGATGTGCTGCCCGCGCTGGTGGTGATTGCCCCGGTGCTGGTGCCCGCGATGATCCAATTGGGTTTCGACCCGCTGCACTTCGCCATCCTGATGATCGTGGTGCTCAATATCTCCAATGTAACACCACCCGTGGGGATGACGCTGATGACCGCCGCGCGAATCGCCGAGGTGCCCTATGAGCGGGCCATTGTGGCCTCGCTGCCGTTTTACGTGTCG
The DNA here is from genome assembly GCF_036663435.1 of Halomonas sp. 5021. Classification (NCBI taxonomy): domain Bacteria; kingdom Pseudomonadati; phylum Pseudomonadota; class Gammaproteobacteria; order Oceanospirillales; family Halomonadaceae; genus Halomonas; species Halomonas sp. 5021. The sequence continues at coordinate 65,222 of NZ_JAXOVU010000007.1, read as the reverse complement.
TTTTTAGTGGTAATTGTACTGCTGGCGGCGTTCCCAGCACTTTCTACCTGGATTCCTTCTTTACTCTAACGGGCTGCCAAGGATTGCGAATTTGACCATGAAATGCTTCTACCATCCTGATCAGGCCTACCACGCGCCGCCAACGTTTCTGTTGCGCGGCCAGCCTGCGCCTTCACCGGAAGGCCCACTGCGCGCCGAGTTGCTTACCCAGGGCTTGACCAACGCAGGACTGACCCTGACCGCCCCCAGAGAGGCGGATTCGCCGACGCTGCGCAAGCGCCTGGAGCAAATCCATACACCGCGCTACCTGACATTTCTGGATACCATTTATGCCCGTTGGCAGACCCTGCCCAATGCGGCGGAGGTGGTTGCCCCCAACGTTCATCCTTGCGGCGGTGGTCACCACTACCCACGCCACCCGATCGGCCAGGCGGGCTGGCATCTGCATGATATGGCCTGCCCGCTAAGTGCCACCAGCTTTCAAGGCTCGCTGGCGTCAGCCGCCAGCGCCGAAGCCGCTGCAGAAGAAGTGCTTGATGGAGCACCAGCGGCCTACGCGCTGTGCCGCCCGCCGGGTCACCATGCCGGGCCTGAACGCGCCGGGGGCTTCTGCCTGTTGAACAACTCGGCGCTGGCGGCCACGGTGCTGCGCGAACGCTTTGCCAAGGTGGCCATCATCGACGTGGACCTGCACCACGGGAACGGTACCCAGGATATTTTCTATGATCGCTGTGATGTCTGGACCGGCTCGCTCCACGCTGACCCCAGCGACTTCTACCCGTTCTTTTGGGGCGGTGCTGATGAAGAGGGCAGCGATGAGGGCGTCGGCGCAAATGTCAATCTGCCCCTGCCGGTAGGCAGCGATGAGGTGGTCTACCTCGACGCCCTGGCGGTGTTAATTGATCACCTCCAGCGCTACGCGCCGGATGCCGTTGTGGTGGCGCTGGGGTTGGATGCCCACAAAGATGACCCGCTGGCAGGGCTCACCGTGGAAACAGACGCCTTTGTAGAGCTTGGCAAACGCCTGGCCGCACTGTCGTTGCCCACCGTTGTGGTCCAGGAGGGCGGTTATCCCACCGAGTATCTAAGCGCCAACCTGAGCGCCTTCATGCAGGGCTTTACGGCATGAGCACGACCGGCTTTTACTGGCACGAACGCTGCTTTTGGCACGACCAGGGCGCCATTGGGGTGTTTTCCGCACCCGGTGAGTTTCTACAGCCCCAGCCCGCCTCGGAAAGCCCGGAAAGCAAGCGGCGGCTGAAGAATATCCTCGAAGTCAGCGGGCTGATCGATGAACTGAGCGTGGTTAAACCACCTGTCGCGACGCTTGATGATCTGCTGCGCTTTCATACCCCACGCTACCTGGACGAACTGCAGGCGGGAGACAAATCACGAGGCGGCAACGGCGGCGACTGCGCCCCCTACATGCCGGGCAGTTGGGCGGCAGCCACGCAATCCGCCGGGTTAGCCATCGCTGCTGTGGAAGCCGTGGCGCTTGGCGAGGTGAACAACGCCTATGCCCTTTGCCGTCCGCCGGGTCACCATGCGGAAGCCGACCAGGGCCGTGGGTTCTGCCTGCTGGGCAATATTCCCGTGGCGGTGATGCGTGCCCGCGCCCTGGGGCAGGTCAAGCGCGTGGTAATACTCGACTGGGATGTACATCACGGCAACGGCCAGCAGGCAGCGTTTTATGGCCAACCAGAGGTGTTTACCGTTTCGCTCCATCAGGCGGGCAACTACCCGCTGGAAACCGGTGATTTCGATGAACAGGGTGAGGGGGCCGGTCGGGGCGCCAACCTCAATCTGCCCCTGCCGCCGGGTTGTGGCCTGGGGGCCTACGCCTATGCCATGGAAAAACTGGTGTTGCCGGCGCTCGAGGCCTTCAACCCCGAGCTCGTCGTGGTGGCCTGCGGTTATGACGCCTGCGCCAAAGATCCATTAGGCAAAATGTTGCTCAATAGCCAGGCGTTCGCCGACATGACTTCCCAGCTTAAATCGCTGGCCGAGCGCTGCTGCGATGGCAAGCTGGTAGTTGTTCATGAAGGCGGCTACTCGGAAGGCTACGCGCCGCTATGCGGCCACGCCGTCATCCAGACCCTGGCAGGCAGCGAAATTGCCGTGCCTGATCCGCAAAACGATGAAATTGCCGCCTGGGGCTATCAGGCCCTGCAACCGCACCAGCAGACGTTGATCGACGACTGGTGCCAACAGTGGGAGCAAACCACCCGATGACACCGCTTTACGACCGCGACGGCTGGATCTGGCAGGACGGCGAATGGCGTGAATGGCGCGACGCCAAGGTGCATGTCTTCACCCACACGCTGCACTATGGCATGGGGTGTTTCGAAGGGGTGCGCGCCTACGCTGGCCCCGACGGCACACACCTGTTCCGAGCCGCCGAGCACACCCGCCGCCTGGTGGAAAGCGCCCATTCGCTGGATATGCCACTGCCGTTCAGCGAAGCGGCGCTGATCGACGCCCAGCGCGATTGTCTGGCCAAAAACGGCCTGAGCAACGCCTACCTCAAGCCCACGGTATTCTTCGGGGCGGAAGGCCTGGGGCTGCGCGCCCAAGGCTTGACTACCCATGTGATGATCGCCGCCTGGGATCTGGGCCCTTACATTTCCCCCCAGGCTGCGACCCACGGGCTGCGCGCGCTGACCTCTTCCTGGGCGCGCCACCACGTCAATATCAGCCTTTGCCGCGCCAAAACCAACGGCCACTACGTCAACTCCATGCTGGCGCTGAACACGGCGCTTAAAGCCGGGTTTGACGAAACCATCATGCTTGATCCGGAAGGCTACGTGGCCGAGGCCTCGGCGGCGAACGTGTTTTTGCTGCGCGATGGCGTGCTGCACACCCCGGAAGTGACCTCCTGCCTGCAGGGCATCACCCGGGATAGCGTGATTCAACTGGCGCAACGTGAATTGGGTATCGAGGTGCGCGAGCGGCGGATGACCCGCGACGAGCTGTACACCGCCGACGAAGCCTTCCTGACCGGCACCGCCGCTGAAATACTCCCGCTGCGCGAGCTGGATGGGCGGCGCATTGGCGTCCGTGCGGGGGCTACGCCTGTCAACGAGCCAATCAGCCCCGACAGCGTGACGGCTCAACTGCAGCGCTTATATCGCCAGGCGGTGCGCGGTGAGCTGGCTGATTTTTGTCACTGGCTGACGCCAGCCTAAGTCTTGATTGCCTTCTCCAGCGCCGCCAACCTCCCTGGCTCCAACGCGGCCTGCACGGCGGTAATGCGTATCACGTTGGCAAGTTCCGGGTGGGCCAGGCGAGCGACCAACACGCCCTCAGCGAGCAGTTGCTGGTGCACCTCGGCGGCGAGCTCGGCGCTGGGCAGGCGAATACCGATAAAGTTGGTGGCGCTGGGCAGAACTTCCGCCCCCAGCGCGCGGAAGTGTTCTGCCAACTGCCCACGGCGGGCTTTTACGTCGGCAACGTGCTGGTTCACCTCGTCAGGGTGGTCGAGCACCACTTCGGCGGCGGCCTGGGTGAAGGTGGAGACGGCGTAGTGAATGCGCACTTTCATCATCATCGCCAGCACGTCGGGCTCGGCTATCGCGTAGCCAATGCGCAGGCCCGCCAGGCCGTGGGCCTTGGACAGCGTGCGCAGGCGGATCACGCCCGGAATCGCTCGGGTGGTGAATTCGCTGCCCGCATCGTCGCGGAAGTCCCCGTAAGCCTCGTCCAGCAATAACCAGCAGGTGTCGGGCAGGGCCTCACGCAGCTTGAGAATGTCGCTATCGCTATGCAAATGGCCGCTGGGGTTGTCCGGGTTGGCCAGATACACCACCCTTGCATCGGCGTCTTGCGCTGCGGTTGCCAGGGCGTCAAGGTCCGGGGCCAGCACGCCCGGGGCCTCAAGATAACTGGGCTCCACCAGGTGACAGCCCTGCCCCCTGGCGAAATAGCCAAAGGTGGGGTAGGTACCCGCAGTGCTCACCACCGTATCGCCGGGTTCGCAGGTGGTACGCAGGGCCAGCGCCATCAGGCTGTCGGCGCCGGCATCCACCAGCAGCGTCTCAAGGGGCATGCCCTGCTGGGCGCTCAAGCGCTTGCGTATACCCAACGCCTCGGCATCGCCGTAGCTGTAAACGTGGGTCGCCAGGGCATCGCCAAAGTGCTCGCGCAGGGCGTGGTGGGGCATGTCCAGGCCCTCGTTGGAGCCCAACTGGTAGGGAACCGCATGGCCAAGCTTGCGCTCCAGCACCTTGATGCCGGGGAAAGGGTTATGCGGGCCTTCGCCGGTTAAGTGTTCGGGGTAGCGGGGCATAACGTCTCCAAATGAGATAGCGTAGAATGTAGCCTAACACTGCAACGAAGAAAACCTGTCCAAGGATACGGCATGGCCCACCTGCTACGCATCGTGATGATTCACGGCCACCTGGAAGGGGTGGTCGAACTGAGTGTGGATGGCCACACCAATATTTGCGGCACCAACGCCTCGGGTAAAACCACGCTCCAGCGGCTGGTCCCGGTGTTTTACGGCGAGCTACCTAACAAGGTCGTCCCCAAAACCCGCATGAAGTTTGACGCCTTCTATCTGCCTTCCAGCAATAGTTATCTGGTGTACGAATATCGCCGCGAAGCGGGGGATGTCTGCCAGGCGGTGCTCACCCGCAGCGCCAGCGGCGGAGTGGAATACCGCTTTGTCGGTGCGCCTTACCGGCCCGAAGACTATCTGGTGGAAACCGACCAGGGCCCGCTAGCGATGCCCTACAGCCAGTGGGCCAGCGGCCTGCGCCGGGAATCGATCGAGGTGTCGCCCAAGCTCTCCGCGACCTCCGAATACCGCGCGGTGATCCAGAACGACTTCACGCCCACGCCGGGACTTGCCATGCACGGCAACCGCAAGGACGCCCTCAAGCTGCGACAGATGGCGGCCAAGTTCAGCCTGGTCAAGTCCGAGCATCGCATTCGCCATATCGAAAAGCTGGTCTCGGCGGTGCACGCCAAAGAGGGCAAGATGGATACCCTCAAGACCATGCTGGCGGCGATTTTCGAAGAGGACGGCGTCGAGCTGCCGGTAACGCGCATCCGCAGCGCCAAGGCGCGGGAGTGGATTGCCCAGATGCGCCAATCCATGCGTCTCGAGCCACTGCAGCGTTCGCTCACCAAGCTGCATGAGGTGGACCGCGAGCTCGAGCACCTGGAAACCTCGCTGTGGCAGCTCAAGCCCCAGCTGGAGGCTGACCAGAACAGCACCGAGCGTAGCCTGGCCGACGCTGAAGCCACCATGGCCGAGCAGCAGCGCGTCTTCGAAGCCGAGCAAAGCGCCTACGAGGCGGCCCGCGACCAACTCAACGACCAACTGAGCGAGCGCGAGAGCGAGCTGAAACAGACCCAGCGCGAGCTGAGCGATCTTCAGCAGCGCTTCGAGGCTTTCGAGGACGCCGATATGCCGGCGCTTCAGCGCGACCTCAACGCGTTGCCGCAAAAGCGCGAGCAGTTCGACCAGCTCACCAGTCACCTGCGCACGCTGCAGGACGCGGTGCAGGCCAGCCAGGCCCGCAAGGAAGAGCGCCTGCGCGAACTTGGCGAAGCGCTGGCCCGCCAACGCGACGAAATTCAGGCCCTGGTCGACGCCCTGCACGACGAGAAAGCCGAACGCCAGGAAGCCCAGTGGGAGGCCCAGCGTCAGTTGGAAGCCCGCTACCACGAACAGCGCCAGACGCTGGAGGCCGATTACCAGGCACGCCTGGCCCAGGGCGTCGAGCAACTGGCCTCGCTGAAAGCGGCGCTCGAGCACAATGGCGCCACGCCCGAAGAAAGCGAGGAAGCCGCGCTGGCTCAGGCGCGTTTGGATCAGGCCCAAAGCGAGCGCAGTGCCGCCAACAGCCAGCGCGAGAGCCAGCGCCGCGAGGTCGAAAGCCTCAAGCGCGAACGCGACGAGGCCGAGCAGGCCCACGCAGAGGCGCGCCGGGTGCTTTCCCGCCGCCAGCAGGATAACCAGGCCCTGCATCAGCAGCGCGACCCCAGCCAGGGCACGCTACGTCACTTCCTGCGCTACCACCTGCCCGGCTGGGAGCAGCGCCTGGGCAAGGTGATCGCCCCCGAACTGCTGGAGCGCCGCGATCTGGCGCCGGCGCTTGCCGAGCCCGCCGGGGACGACCTGTTTGGCTTGGTGGTGGATACCCACGCTATCGAGCCGCCCGACTACGCCCAGGACGAAGCCAGCCTGCTGGTCGCCATCGACGCCGCCGAAGCCGAGGTGTTGCGCGCCGAGGCCGAAGTAGAGCGCGCCGAAAAGGCCCTCAAGCGGGCGAACGAGCGAGTGGGCGAGGCCGACGATGCGCTCAGCCAGGCGCAGTTGGCGGTCAAGCGTGCCGATGAAGAGGTCGACTACGCCCAGGAAGCGCGCCGCCAGATCCAGGCGCGCCACGCCGAGGCGCAGCAGCAGCGGCGTAGCGAACAGCAATCACTGCTCGCCGAGCAGGAAGCCCAACAGCAGGCCCTGCGCGACGAACGCCAGGACGCGCTGGACAAGCGTCAGGCGGCGCACCAGGCCGAACTCCTCGAGCTCAAGGCCGATGCGCAAAACCAACTGGATAGCCTCGACGGCCAGATTCAGCAGCACAAGACGCAGCTTACCGAGCTGAAAACCGAGCACAAACGCCAGTGCGACGAGCTGGAGCAGGCCTTCGACGAAGAGCTGAAAGAGCAGGGCGTTGACCCGGAGACGCTGCGCGACACCCGCGCCAAGCTGAAAACCCTGGAAGCGCACATTCGCGAGACCGCCGCCCGCCAGGAAGAGCTCGAAGCCTACTCGCGCTTCATGCGCGTGGACTGGGAACAGCGCAAGCCCGAGCTGGTCGAGCAGGAAAGCCGCCTGAGCCGTGAAGTGGACGACGCCAAGCGTCAGCGCGAGCAGCACCAGCAGGCGTTCACCACCACCAAGGCCGCCCACCAGCGCCACGTCAGCGCGTTCGAGGCTACTCGCCGAGAATCTCAGGACATTCTCAACGAGCTCAAGCCGCTGCTCAAGCAGCTCGACGAACTGCCGCTGGCGGCTAACCCCACGCCCCAGCAGGACGCCCCCGGCGATGTGGGCGAGCGACTGGCGCGCAGCCGCGAAGCCCTCAAACGCCGCGCCCAGGAGCGTGACGCGCTGCGCAAGGGCTGCCAGGAGGTCGAGAGCCAGCTGATCAAGGGGGCGAGCACCAGCTTTGTCGATGCCCTGGAAAGCGAGCGCGGCAAGCTCAACGACCCCGACGACCCCCGCGCATTGCTGCCGCTGCTGGGCGGCATGCTCAAGCTGCTCGAGGACCAGCAACAACAGCTGATTCAGCAGGGGCGCAACCTGAGCGACGACCTGGACAAGTTCTTCACCGTGTTCCGCGACCTCAACCGGCGAATCAGCGCCCAGAGCAAGCGGCTGTCCGACGAAGTAGCCGACGACCTTCGCCTGGAGGGCATCAGCAAGGCCGAAGTGCGCATCCAGTCGACCATCGACGAACTGGGCTTCTGGGAGCCGCTGAAGCTTTTCTCCCAGCGCTACAAGACCTGGCGTGAATCGGGGCAGATGCTGCCCAGCGACGACTACCTCAACGCCCTGGCCGATGTGGTCGACCTGCTGCGCAGCGACCAGCAATACAGCTTTGAAAGCCTGCTGCGCCTGGAGCTGCACCTCAATGAAGGCGGCACCGATCTGGTGATCAAGAACGACCGCCAACTGCTCGAGTCCTCGAGCCACGGCATGGCGTACCTGATTCTGTGCAAGTTCCTGCTGGCGTTTACCCGCCTGCTGCGCGGCCGCGCCGAGATCGCCATTCACTGGCCGATCGATGAAATCGGCACCCTTGCCTATCACAACGTCGAAAAGCTGTTCGACGCCTGCGACAGCAACCGCATCCATATCGTCGGCGCCTTCCCCAACCCGGAGTCCGACGTGCTGCTGCTGTTCCACAACCGCTACCTGATCGACCGCGATGCCGACCAGCCCGACGTCCGACGGCTCAAGCGCATCGAGCCGTATCGCAGCCGCTTATCAGAACGGCTCAAGGCCCGCAGTGAGGAGGTGATGGCATGAGCGATATGAATGCGTTATCCAATGGTCTGCTACCCCATGGCCCGTTGCTGGAGCGCCTGCTGGCCGGCGAGTTTATCTGCGCGGTGAGCGACGAAAGCGCCTTTCAGCGCCTTGAGGATGAAGACACCCGCGAGGCCATCGACGACTATTTGCGCCCGCTCAATCGCCGCCTGGCGAGCAACCCGGACGCCAGTGTCTACTTCCTCGCCTGGCGTCAGCTCGACGACAGCGCCCGCGACCAGCTCTCCCGCCAGCTCAGCGACACGCTGCACAGCCTGCTGCCGGTGCTCGAGTGGCTGCAGCTGGTCCAGGAAGCGCTCGGCCGCGACAGCGTGCTTTCCCCCGGCGATGTGCTCAAGCCCGGCGAACTGCAGGCCAAGAGCGAAGACAACCCCAGCCTGCGCGAGCGCATCGAACGCCTGGCCACCGATAGCTTCTTCGGCTCCCAGAGCGATCAGCTGGACGCCCAGGTCAAGCAGGTGTTCAAGCGCCTGAAGGAGCACGGTTATCTGCTCCAGCCCCACGGCGAGCGGCAGGTCTTTCTGGTCACCGGCAAGATCGACTACCTGCTGGACCTGGTGCGCTTTATTCGCGATGAGGAACACCTGCCCGTTGACGAGCAGGGCGAGGCCACCCAGGAGGCGCTGCTGTGAGCGAAGCCGACACACCGGGGCTGGAAAGCCGCCTGATCACCACCGGCGTCGAGCGCCTGTCGCTGCTGGGGCGCCACGCCGAATCCCTCATGCAGGGCTACGCCCATGATGAAGTGCCGCTCGACGGACTAAGCAATACCGCGCTGCGCAGGTTGCTGGCGGCGCGGATTGTCTGGCGGCCCGACGAGCAGAGCGGCGTCAAGCTCACCCCCAAGGTGCGCGAGCTGATTGCCGAAATGGTCGCCGACGAGGCGCGCCGCCACGTCAACGCCGATGTGGCCGAGACGCTGGAGCTGATTCGCAGCCTGGTCGAGAGCTACCGCGAATCCAGCCACCGGGGCGACTACTGGCAGCAGGAACAGCAGCTTCTGCGCCTGCGCCAGGCAGTGGACGACATGAGCGGGCGCTTTGCCGACGCCATCGACAGCCTCTGGCAGCGCCTTAACAGCGACTTTGGCTTTGTCAGCCGCCTGAACGACAAGGTGCGCGAGAACGACCGGGCGCAAAAGCAGGTGGTGCGGCTGCTCGACGGCCTGGCGCTGATCGACTTCAACGAGCTGATTGCCCTGGTCGGCAGCGACGGCACCCTGCGCAAGCTGCTGATCAGCCAGCTACAGCAGCAGCTGAGCGAGCACTACACCAGCCTGCGCGAAGTACAGCACCGCCTGATCGAGCTGATGGCGCGCTTTCGCCATATGCAGTCGCGCAGCCGCCTGGTGGCGGGCATGGCGGCGTTCCTGCGTGAACACCCCGGCTTTGTGCCCGGCAACTACGCCCGGCGCAGCGAGGTGCCCGCGCTGTTCAACCGCGCCGCACCGCTCACCGCCGCCGGCTCCGCAGCACTGGACCGCCCCCAGGACACCGCCACGCTAAGCGCGCTGCTTAACGACATCCCCGCGCCCGCCCACTCGGTGCAGTCGGTCAGCGCCGCGCGCCCCTCGCAAAGCAGCGAAGGCGACCACGTCGCCGCCCGCCAGCAAGCGCTCAAGCAGGACGTGGAAACCTTCTACCTCCACGTGGTCGACAAGACCGAACCCGACCAACCCATCAGCGCGCTGGAATACCTGCATACCAGCGAACTGACCTGGAACGCCGAAATCTGGCTGTTCCAGGTCATCGCCGAATTCCAGGGCCTACCCCACAGCGAACAGCGCGCCTTCCACATTCAGCAGGAAGAAGGGCAGGCTAGTCCGTTTAATGAAGTGCGGTTGATTCACGATGTGGCGCTTAGCCTGGCGGTGTGAGGTTGAATTGCAAAAAATGAACGCCCCGGCCTGTCAATCGCGAGCGATGGGTCGGGACGTTTGTGGTTATAAAACCAGCATGCTCTGTTCTCCCGAAATTGGCTTTGCGCTAAAAGTAGTCAAAGGGTAGGTTTGATGTAGGTGTCTATATCGCCTCAATGAATGCGCCGACACTTTTATTGTGGTTATGAAGCTTTCCGTATAATCACTGATAGCTGTTACAAACAGGGATTCTCAAAGATGCGAAGTGACGTAACGATAAACAAATCGTGGTGGGAGCATTTAGCACCAAAACAAATGATTCGTCGTCGTCGCGAAGTAGAAACTATGCTCAACAATTTCATACGTACATCGAGCTACGGTGCGGAATGGATTAAAGTGGCGAAGAATCCACATGGCATCTTTCGGGTTAAGCCAGGGCAGATGATTCCGGTAGTCCAGTTGACGTTTCTTGGTAAAGCCCCAGGTTTTGTTGCACCTTTGGAGAAGTTAAAGGTTGGCCATCGTACGGTTGGGTTAGCTACTGATTACCAATCTGGAAAGGGTCTCGAAACAGATGAGCGTGCGCTTCAGCCTATTATCTCTATCGAACTTGTTACTGATCCGTTGTTTATTCAAGCGGCGAGGCAGGGCCAAACCACACTAGACGAGAGGAATATAACACAGCCGAGTTTTCTTTTTTCTATACCCGCGCATTTCTTATTGTCGCCGAAGCATTTTCCAGAAAAAGCGTATGTGCTTTATCAACATATTTTTGGGCATGGAGGCTCGTATCCAAATGATGGATTCTTTTATGTAGGCGTTACAACGCGTAGTTGGCAGAAGCGGTGGTCTGAGCATAAAAGAGCGATCAACGGTGGGAGCCATTTACTGTTCCATAGGAAATTTCGTGACGAGGCTAAGAAAGGACGAATCACCTATGTTCATCACAAAGTAATGGGTATAACTGACGATCTTGAAAAACTGTATGCAACCGAAGAATTTTTAGTCGAAGGCCATTGGGAAGATCAACGTCGCCTTAATATGATCCCAGGTGGCAAATCCGGTTTGCGTTATCTCCGGGAGAATGGCTTGCTTCAACAATCTGTCGTCCCCATGCCAGACGAGCGGAATAGAATTGTTAGTGAATGGCTCAAAGACAACCCTAGGAAGGGAATCCCGGCACCTTGGGTGGCAGAAAAATGGCGGGACAATGATTGGGCTATTGCACAAATTTGTGGCCGCGATGGCAGATTGTCGATAGAGCAAGTACAGGCAATACGCGAACTTGCCAAAGAGTATTCAGCCGAGGAAATCTTTTCTCGTATAGGTGCAAAAGACGTTGCTCAGGTTAAGCGTGTGCTGGAAGGTAAAACCTATTCACGAGTTGAATAGCGTTACGCATTATCAGAGCAGAAAATCAGCTAACAATGCCGTCAACTCGGACGTATCCTTTGTTCGCTACGCTCACTACAAATGCGCCAGCTACGGCTGGCGCTAGGTTATGCAAGTAGACCCCACAATTCACCGTTTGAAGGGCTGGCTATGAAGACCGAACCGGTAAGCCTGCGGGTACAGCAAGTTAACTGCTTCTACAATTATGCAATTGGCCTTGATGTCACCGACGTCGATCTTCTTAAAACCGCTAAGGCACTACTAGAGGCGGGAACAGTAAGGACCGTTTGTTTCTCGGATCTGAAGGCCATATACCTTGACGAACATGGTGAGGTCCAGCTCGAATGGCTTCGCCCGCAGGGGCGTCGGTGGGATAATAGCTGGACGGTCCAGTTTAGCGACTCTTTGCCGCAGTATACTGCCGAGGACCTAATTTTCTGCTTGGAGTTGGGGTTCCACGAGCGGCGCATCGAAGGCGACGAAGCGGGGCAAGTGGCTCCACATCTGCGAGCTGCACTACCTCCAATAGTACTAGAGAATGACGACTTGACTCTGCCAGTCTACCCATGGCTAAAGCTTCATGCTGACGGACTCATGTTCATTGGTTTCCAACTCGATACGACATGGGACGACCTGAGCGAGGAAGATTTCATCAGTGATGTCGTCAACTTGTTCCAGCGCTACTTTAAATCTGTTTGGGTACAGGCGGCACTTCAAAGAATAGATGGTGAGCGGCTGTTGACTAATGCATTCGAAGGTGAAATCTCCATTGGTGGTCAACGTGTAGCTGACCAAAGAACCCGTAAGCTCGTCAAAAAGATGCGACAAACCGCAAGATCTACACTCGACAACTCCCTCAGTAAGGAAGGACGACGTTTTGATTTGCATGGGGAACCATGGCTTCTGCATCAAATTGCGGGATCGGAGGATCAATCGGAGTGGGAGGGAACTATCGACCTTTGCAGGTCCATCTACGCAAATGCCGTAGCTTCACAAGTTGTCTCAACAAATAACAGAAACAATGACAGCGTTGCAGGTGTTCAGTTATGGCAAGGCCGGCCCTCGATTTCCTTAATGCGATTCGCCGACCAGCCTAAATCCAAGGACCAGTTATTTGACACGTACAGCCAGTCGATGTCCCGTATCCTGATGCGCTCCGCTGGGATGAATGATACTCCGCAGCTCCCTCCTGACCTACGTCCATTTAATGACTATTGCTTACACGGCAATCGATCAATTTTACTCTGGACTTGGCTGCGGCCATCCGGAGCATCTGAAAATGCTTGGGATAATCCCAACACAAGGGCTCACCTGTTAGAGAACCAAGCTAGAGCAGAACACTTCGAATACCACAATATTCGAATTGCACGTGCATGTGCTATAGCAGAAGGTCCTCTATCAGATGAACAACTGGTGTTTGCGTACGAGACGTTGGCCAATGCTGATTCTGTAATTCACAAATCAGGCCAAGCGGGAGAAATTACTGATGCGCTTGAGTATTTGATGACTGCTGCCGGAACAAGAGGGCTTATCGCATCAGGCAAAGAGCAGGCTAGATGGTATTTGGATGAACGACGTTATAACGCCGAAAAGCGACGGTCCCGAATGGACCGGTGGCTGACTGCGGTGTTTGGGGTCGTGGGAGCGGCTGGGCTGGCTGACTTGGTCTTTAGGCCGTTTCTGCAAGCAACGTATCCCGGCTGGATTGATTGGTTCACCGGTCTAGTTGCATTCGCTGCTGCGTCATTCCTGATTTTGCTTTTGGCGATGTCTATATCGGCCTTTAACAAGATATGGACTGAGTAACTTGCAGTCTTGGAAGTCACGCGCTAATAATCGGCTGCACGGAGACCGATTTTCCGCCGCTTTGCGGCTCCAAACCGGCGCGTAAGCTGGACGTTAGCTCTTAGAGAGTACTTATCATAGGATCGCAGATGGCAAGAGAACGGGATGATTTTAATAAGGAAACGAAGCGAATTCTTCAGGAGAGAGTTGGCAATCGTTGTTCTAACCCAGAGTGTAGGTGTTTGACATCTGGGCCAAATTTTAACGAAGGAAAAGCAACTCGAATTGGTGTTGCAGCACATATATCTGCCGCAGCAGAAGGTGGGCCCCGTTTTAATCCGTTACATAGTAAAGAAGCCAGGAGCCACATATCCAATGGCATATGGCTATGTCAGAACTGTGCAAAGTTAATAGATAATGACGAACAGGTTTATAAGATCCCTTTGCTTATTGAGTGGAAGAAAATTTCAGAAGAGAATTGCCGTAGAGAGCTAGAGGGAAAATCTCCGATTGATTATCCTGAAAAAGATGGTTGGATTTGCGGGCACTGCCGTTCGTTTGTGGAGCATTTACAAACTATATGTAAAGAGTGTCACGCAGAGGTCGCGTATTCAGCTACTCGCCATGAGAGAGCGGAAGCTGGGAAAATAGGTCTCTGCATCGGAGGTGGCTTGGGAGTCTTGCTATTCGTAGTCTTGCCAAAAGTTCTAAATTCCAATTTTGAATGGAACATGTCTTTAGGGTTTGGGCTAGGAATTTATTCGCTATTGATTGCAGCTGCGATGGCATTAGCCGGTTCATTTATTAGTATTGAACTCGAGGAGAGAAAGTACCGTGGCAAACCACCAAGGTTCTTTAGGCAAACCAATATATGAGCTAACAAACACCTCACTTAGTACACTCGCAAGCTCGCGTCTATTATGTGGGCTTTAAACCTATGAAAATAACTCTACGAATCCCAAAGCAAACCGATTACGACACTATTGCGTCTTGGATCACTGATGAGAAGCCCTTTTCTCGCTGGGCTGGTCCATCCCTGCCATTTCTCTTTGTTGCAGAAAACTTGCCTGAGCTACTCGCCGTAGAGGGATGCTCGAACTATTGTTTATCCGATATCGATAACAACTGCGTTGGTTTTGGCCAGTTCTGGCCCGGAAAGCAGGGTGCTGTTCATATCGGCAGGATTATCATTTCGCCTGAAGCAAGAGGGAAGGGCGCAGGCCGCTTGCTTTGCGAAAAGCTCGTCGAAAAGGCCAGACAATCAACAGGCGGGTCGACGGTGACGCTGCGCGTTTATCGAGACAACCATGCGGCGCGTTCTTTATATTCAAGCCTTGGCTTCTTTGTTATCGAGTCAGAATCTATAGATGACTTGTTGTTCATGAGTACAACGGCTAATCGTTCACGTAAGTCAGGCGCATGAGAGCACCGCAGGCGTAGGATGAACGGTAGCCATTGGTCAGGAGTCCTTTCATGAAGGTGTGTGCCGCTCAGTTGCGACCAGTGGCCGGTGATCTGGCAGCCAATATTGCTCAGCATCTTGAGCTCATCGAGCTTGCCGTTTCGCAGCAGGCCGATGTGGTATTTTTTCCTGAGCTGTCGCTCACGGGGTTCGAGCCCCGGCTCGCGGATTCTCTTGCCATCGATATAGCGGACCAGCGGCTTGACGTGTTTCAGGAACACAGCGACAAACATAACATGCTGATCGGCGTCGGCATGCCAATCTCCATTGGCTCTGGTGTGTGTATTGGCATGGTGTGGTTCTCGCCTGGAGATGATCGCTGCCTATACGCGAAACAACAGCTGCACGCCGATGAACTTCCTTACTTTGTCGCGGGCGGTAAACAGCTTGTATTGGAAAGAGGCGGCTCCAGGCTTGTGCCTGCTATTTGCTACGAGTCGCTTCAAATGAATCATGCTGATAGCGCAGCCACCTTGCCTGCCGATATTTATCTAGTCAGTGTTGCCAAACCGGTTGGCGGTATCGCCAAAGCAAGGAAGCATTACCCTGCGGTCGCAAGCAAACATAATATGCTTGTGATCATGGCGAACTGTGTCGGGCCTAGCGATGACTTTGTCAGCGTTGGACAGTCGTCCGCCTGGAATGGCCGTGGGGAACTGCTTGCCCAGATGGATACTGAATCAGAGGGCGTGGTGGTACTGGACACCAGAAGCGGAAGTGCTAGCGTAAAGACGCTTGATTATTAAGCGACCCAGTCGATGTCATCAGTAGCACTGATAGAGCTGGCCTTGGTTAAGGACATAGGAGTGTCAAAATGTTTGATTACACAATAATTCACTGGGTGACATTTCTTGGCGCGGCGGCCCTGCTAAACCTTTCCCCAGGCCCAGATATCGCTTTCATTTTGGGGCAAACGTTGCGTAACGGACGTCAGCATGGATTCGCTGCGATGTTTGGCATTTGGACAGGGGCCGCGTTGCATGTCGTGATGGCGGCGGTGGGGCTTTCCGCAATCCTTGCCACGTCTGCCCTGGCGTTTTCTATTGTTAAGTGGGTCGGGGCCGCATATTTGATATGGCTGGGTATCAAAATGCTCCTATCGCGTGGTGATGCTTTCGTGGCCAGTGAGGGTGTTAGCCATCAACGAATGCATTCAATTTATTGGCAGGGAGCACTGGTTTCTGCCCTTAACCCGAAAGTGGCCATATTTTTCCTAGCTTTCCTGCCTCAGTTCGTCGTGGAAGGTGCTGGCCCTCCCAGTGCTCAGTTGCTGTTGCACGGAAGCCTGATTATTGTTGTTGCGGCTTGCATAGAGCCACCTTTAGTGATGCTGGGGTCAAAGTTAGGCGTTTTCTTGAGACAAAATCGGCGAGTTGGCTTATGGATGGACCGGGGCCTGGGAGCACTGTTCGTTGCCTTGGGCGCGCGTCTGGCGGCTAGTACAAGATAATATCGGTGAGAGCTGGTTGGCAATGCAGGATAGATATGACCTTTGGGTGGTTAGGAAGACGGTCAACTTGAGTGGTAACCACCCTCTGGACTTTGAAGCCGCTTAACCAGGGCGTTAAATGCCCGTGATGGCCATGTCCAGGGCGCCAACAATCTGGTCTCTGAAATGCGATAAAGAACCCACCGGGTTTTTGAGATGCTTTTCAGAAACGGAGGAAATTTGCGGGGTCAACAGTAGAAGTTCCTGGTCTGCAAAGCTGATTTCTGGCGTGAGCCCTTGCATGGCGTTGCCCCCAAATGCGGAGCGTTTCCCCAAAGGGATGACGATGCGAGTTGTCAGTTCGCTCAGCAGGCTGCTCTGGATATCGACAAGGTATGGGTAGTGCGCTTGGCTGGTTTTGCTTGGGTTGGGGTATACGTCGAACTGTGCCATCAAAATTCCCTGAATTCGTCGCCGAAGCATCCATGTTGTTCGACAAAATCGTTGTAGCTTTGGATCGCAGCGCGATTTTCTTCCACCCATTGGGCTGCTTCGCGTTTGGAGAGTTCTTCTTTCAGGGCTCGCTCCAGGGTAGCGGACAAGTTAATGTTCAGTTCACGGGTCTTACGCAGCAGGTCGCTATTGACTGAGAGGTTCGCCGCTTTTTTTGGAGCGGCTGCGTTATAAAGCTCGGCCATTGGAGCCTCCAAGTGGCTATTCAATGTGTTGTCTAAGTTTATGCGCATGTCAGTGCGCATTCAAGCATGCGCTTGCTGCTTCGGACGTTAATCCATCAAAGCCCATGGTTAGCCCGCCAACACGAAATTATTTAGGTTGGCAGTCTGTTTACCGTGGTGATTACTAGAGCGCCAACATAGCGACCAAGCTGGGCTTCATCTTGTGCCCAAAGCGTGTACTTAAGAGATCACGAGCAAACCATGAACTTACTCTTCCTCGGCACCTCCGCCGGTGTGCCCACCAAGCAAAGAAACGTCGCCGGGGTCGCGTTGCGCGAGAGCAAGGGGAAGGGCTGGTATCTGATCGATTGTGGTGAGGGCACCCAGCATCAGGTCCTGCATACGACACTGTCGCTGAATGCATTAAAAGCCATCCTGATTACCCACGTGCATGGCGACCACTGCTATGGGCTGCCGGGCCTACTGGCGAGTGCGGCAATGAACGGCCGGGAAGCGCCGCTTACCATTGTGGCGCCCGCAGGCATCAAGGCATGGTTGGATGCCACCTGCGAGGCCACCCAGCTTTCGTTACCCTTTGCTCTGGAGTTTGTCTTTTCCGATGACCTGCCAAGCGTCGAGTTTGAGCGCATCGCGGTTGCCACCTACAGGCTTTCACACCGGGCGCCGTCCTATGCTTATGGGTTGACGGAGCGAAAGGTGGAGTCGGCACTGGATGTGGATAAGCTGGCACAAAAGGGGATTCCGAGAGGGCCGTTGTGGGGGCAGTTGAAGCAGGGCGTTGATATCGAGTTTGCGGGCGAACGGTTAAAAAGCCGTGACTTCCTGATCTCCAAACACAAACCCAGAAAAGTCGTGGTCGCCGGGGACAATGACCAGCCCGACTTGTTGTCGGAGGCGTGCGCGGGGGCGCAGGTGCTGGTGCATGAAGCCACCTATACCGAAGCAATGGCCGAGAAGGCCGGTGACGTGGGGCATAGCTACGCCAGGCAGGTCGCCACGTTTGCCGAATCGGTAGCACTCCCCAACTTGGTACTGACGCACTTCAGCCCTCGCTACCAGCTCAACGCCCATGCGTCGCCGTCCATTGAGGACATCCGCAAAGAAGCCCAAAGCGTTTATTCGGGCTCGCTTTACCTGGCGCGGGATTTTGGCGAATTCACCCTGGATAAAGCGGGTCACTTTGCTGAGTTAGAGGGCGAGTAGCGTTCTGGGCTGGTTGCGTTTATGTGTTTCGTGGTACAAGCCAGGGCTTGGCGTTGTTTGCGCCCTGATGACCGAACCCAGCAAGGAGAGCCCTTATGCAAAAGGTGAGAATCGACCTGGTCTCTGATGTCGCCTGCCCGTGGTGCGCGATCGGCTACCGGCGCTTGGAGCAAGCGTTGGAGATACTAGATGGCGAGATCGACGTTGAACTCCACTGGCAGCCCTTCGAGCTCAACCCGGACATGCCGCCCGAGGGCGAGCCGATTTTGGAGCATTTATGCCGCAAGTACGGCAAGGATGCGGCCAGCATGGAGCAATCCCAGCACGAGATTATGGCGGTGGCCGAAGAGCTTGGGCTGAATTTTCGTGGCGCCCAGGAGCGTCGAGCGAACAATACGTTCGATGCCCACCGTGTGCTTGCGTGGGCCGCAACGCAGAACCTGGAGACGCCCCTGCAGTTGGCGCTGTTCGATGCCTACTTTGGTGAGTCGAAAAACCCTTCAGATCCCACTGTTCTGCGAGAGAAGGCCATCGAGGTTGGGCTTGACGGGGACGCTGCCGAGGCTATTGCCCGGTCCGATCAATACGCGGACGAAGTTCGCGCGGCAGAACAGCGATTCATGGAAGCAGGCGTGAGCGCGGTCCCAGGATTCATTCTCGAAGGGCGCTACCTGATCTCTGGTGCCCAGCCCGCCGACGTGCTTGTCGATGCACTTCGTCAGGTGGCCGAGGAAAACGCTAGCCGCTAATGTTTCAGTGGCTCCGGCCTGAGTTGCGGCGAGTTAGGCTGGTTTAGTTTATATCGCAACTTCTCAAGCGCTGGCTTTAACCTCAACGCCAGCGCTCATTCCCTTACTACACAAACGCCCGCAACGTATCACTCGCCTGGTCGATAGAAACAACGCCATCCAAATGGCCTTGATTGCCTTCCAGGGTTTCAAGCGTCACGTCGCTGCCGCCTTCTTCAATCAACTCTGCGGTATGGCGCACGCCTTCGGGGGGTGGAAGACGAGGTCGTTTTCGCTATACAGCATCAGCTTGGGGGATTACCGCAAGAGCGCTGTCATTTTATTGGAGCGTGATGTGCAACACGCTATTCTTTCCTCATGATTAAATCATTCCGTCACAAAGGACTGAAACGGTTCTACGCGACCGGCAGCACAGCAGGCATACAGTCTGATCATGCTAAGAAGCTGCGCATGCAGCTCGCTGCCTTGGATACCTCGACGTCAGTGGAAGACATGGACATCCCTCGAGGACATCCGCAAGGAGGCCCAAAGCGGCTATTCGGGGTCGCTTTACCTGGCGCGGGATTTTGGAGAATACACCCTGAGTAAATCGGGCCACTTTTCTGAACTGGCGGGCGAATAGGGTGGCCGTGTTTCAACCCTTCTTGAGAATACGCGGGGACTGAAAATAGGGTGACGTCGTTCTCGTCCATAGCGCTGGAGGGTAAGGCAGCACTTATTGGAGCAGCTCCTGGCCTTTGGTCGTTGAACCCTGCTCGTGTTCGGCCAGGTGCATGACAATAGCGTCATACAATTGGCTGCATATGTGGTCACTACTTGTTTTGGGACTTGCTAAGTTCACATTTAAAGATGGCAACCGTGGGAGACCATGCTGGCTATCAAGCTGCCTGAGCGTGGGCGGGATTGTGGATTTGGGCAGCGCTGAAACGACAGCACCACTTTCCACTGCAGCCACCAGCCCTCCATAGCTATAGGTTTCGAACTCAACGCTATATTCGCGGCTTGCGCCCTTGAGCGAATTCAGGATGATTTCTCTGTCAGGGCAGCCGTACTCGAATAAAGCAACGGGTAACGTACCTTGTTTCCAGACGAGCGAACTTCTGGCGCATACCCACTCCAACGGCTCAACTCTGACAGGCTCAGCATTGATTTCGGAAGGGCAATGCTGAGCCAGCGCAATATCAAATTCCCCGTTCTTGTAACGTCTCCAGATATCAGTGCTGAAACTGCAATCCAACGATACTTGCACATTGGGAAACTGGCCTTTCCAGTGTTCAAGTAGGCTTGGCAATAGACAACTGGCGTAACAGTCTGTGGTGGCGAATCGTATGGTCTGGCGGTCAGCACAACTCTGTGCCAACCAACGCTCAGCCTCATTGTTTGCGGTAATGACTTTTTGCGCCCTCAGGTAGAAGGCATAGCCTTTTTCGGTAAGGGTAACGCCATTATGGCTGCGGTAGAGCAGCTGAGCGCCAATCTGGCGTTCAAGCTGCTGAACTTGCCAACTGACAGTAGATTGAGCCAGAAAAAGTCGCTCTCCCGCCCGTGAAAAACCACCCAAATCTGCAACATAGATAAAGGTACGCAGCTGATCCAAGCTCCATTTCATTTTTTGCCTCCTGCGGCCGACTCGTCTTGCTCGCCTGATGACTAACGTAAGTAGCCACCGGGTGACGTAAAAGCGGGTGAGTCAAGTATCGAATGAGTTGATACCCCCTGGCAAATATTTCCGTTTCCATTTACTGCCTATCGCTTTGTACGCTCTGACCACCTGTTATGGAAACCAACATGTGGACAAGAAAATGACGATAACGACTAGTTCCCTGGATGTTAGAGATGAAGGAAAGTGTCTTAAAGAAAGTCTCTCAAAAATGCTCGATCCTGAATTCTATACTAATGAAAAATGGTTCGAGCGTGAACTACAAGCCATCCATTTTTCAGCTTGGCATTTTGTATGCCTGTCGACTTCCATTGAAAATCCTGGAAGCTTTGTAACCCGTCGCTTCTTGGAACGCAGTGTCATCGTTGTTCGTGGTGAAGACGGTATCATCAGGGCTTTTCTAAATACCTGTAGGCATCGTGGTGCTCCGTTGACGAGCGACAGGTGTGGAAATAATACATACTTTAGATGTCCTTTTCATAAGTGGTCCTATGATACATTTGGGGATTTAAAGAGCGCTCCTGGTTTAGGTGGGAGTGTGAAAAGGAGTGAGCTCTCAAAGCTCAGATTGAATCTTGTGCCCGTGCAATGTGAAGTCGTGGCAGGCTTGGTATTTATCAATCTTAATGAAGAAAATGAGATGCCGCTTAAATCCTATCTGGGCAGCTACATCGATAATGTAGCCAAACCACACCAAGTTCAAAGAATGCACTGTGTCCAAGAAAAGTCGTATACATTAACGACCAATTGGAAGTTGTATATTGAGGTTGATATGGAGACTCTACATACAAATTTCATTCACAGTCATTCAATTGGTAGTCAGCCTGTTACGCCGTTAGAGCATGGTCGCAATTGGTTTGGTGTTTACCATCAAAATTCTCTTTCTCCAGCATTATTTCCTGAAAAGCGTAGCCTCGCCTTTTCAACTCCCCATGGTGTTACTGGTGAATCGGCAGAGGGCACCCACTTTTGTGTCATTCTGCCAGGTTTTTTCATTGTAACGGCCCCTGAGGTTATGTGGTGGATTCAGAAGACCCCGATCTCAGCTACTCGCACAAGCGTCAATGTTGGTTACGCGTTTCATGATGAAACCTTGGCTCGCAGTGACTTTAAAGAGGTCGCTCCACACTATTTCGAACGGCTCGATCAAGTAATTCTTGAAGATGATCAGATTTGTGAATACCAGTTGGAAGGTTTGAGAAATCGCGTGCAGGGGCATTACACGCCAGCGGAGCCGGTGGCCGCCTATTTTTCAGAGCTAATTCAAAAAAGGCTGCTGGAGGTGGGGAATGAATAGCACGGGCACAATTATGGGTAGGCGAAATCGGATGCCTAATGCCTGGCTTAAATGGGCAGGCTGGTGCTTTCTCATCAGCATCTTCATGAGTGGGTTCTTTTTCCGCTTTGCGCCTTCGACCCTTTCAGGAAGTATGCAACAAGAACTCAGTTTGACCGCCAGTACACTCGGTATTGTGGCGTCGATGCATTTCTGGATTTACACGCTGATGCAGATGCCGGCTGGAATGTTTACGGACTCGGTGGGGATACGTAATGCTGGCATTATCGGGGGTGGCATAACGACAATAGGTGCTTTTTGCTTTGGCATTGCGCCAAATCTTGTGGTGTTGCTTGTAGGGTCGGCTTTATTGGGACTGGGGCTGTCGGCCGTTTTTGTCGCCCTGATGAGTTACAACGCTACCTGGTTTTCCTCAGAACGTCACTCCCTTGTGATGGGCACCACCATGCTTCTGGCTGCGCTAGGAAGTGTCATTGCACAGACCCCGACCGCGCATTTATTGAATTGGTTGAGTTGGAGAGAAATCATCCTTTTCTTTGGAGCCTTTACCTTATTGGCCACTGCCTGCCTTCTTGTTTTCTGTAAAAGCGATCCAGGATCAAAAAAGACAAGTGAAGCCAAAGCCAAAAAGACTGTGCATCCATTACAACGTGGAAATCGATATGTCCTGAGAAATCGTCAGGTGTGGTTACTATTTGTTTGTGTCGCTGCTACCAACGGAACCTTGTATGCGTTTTTAGGATTATGGGCTGTGCCATTGTTGACGGATGGGTTCAGTATCCGACCAGCACAAGCTGCACAATATGCCACTGTTACGTTGACCATTTATGGTATTGGTTCTGTATTTTGGGGATGGTTCGCTGACCGAATTGGAACAAAGAAACCCATCATTGTTGTGACGTGTATGTTATCCGTCGTGGTATGGGCTTGTATGGCGTTTGCAGAGTGGGAACTGGGGTGGGTGGCAATGGCACTGTTTGTACTTCTAGGGCTTTCTGGTGGCCCCGTCGGTGTTATTTTTGCCGCTACCAAGGAATCAGTTGCCTTGGAGAACGTTGGTTTTGCGATTGCTCTCGTTAATATGGGCGCCTTTCTGACAGCTGCGTTGGTTCAATCAGGCTTTGGGATTATTCTTGATATCGTCGCCAATGCTGAACTGGAAATGGCGCCAACCCTTCAGAGCTATCAAATTGCCCTGGTGTTGCCCTTGATGATAAGCAGCTTGGGCGTGGTGTCATCCCTGCTTTTGAGGGAAACCGGCTCAGTTGATCCGATGTTAAAAGGCTGAAGGAAAGCACGAAATCGAGCGTCACCGTTATTTGGCATGCTGAGTTGAAAAACTCAGGCCACAGAACTCAGGCCACAGAACTCAGGCAATCTTTACGTCAGGACTAAAGCGCTGTGAATCCATGTTTCCGTCGACGCTAACGAATTGCCGCTTGCACGGCACCGTCAGTTCTAATGGCCCGTTTCGATATCATTGAAAAGAGGGTGGCACTGGCCTCAAAGAGCCAGCGCTCGATCCCTTACTGCAAAAACTCCCGCAACGTATCGCTGGCCTGGTCGATAGAGACAACGCCATCCAAATGGCCTCGATTGCCTTCCAGGGTTTCAAGGGTAACGTCGCTGCCGCCTTCTTCAATAAGCTCCGCGGTGTGGCGCACGCCTTCGGGCGCGAAGACGAGGTCGTTTTCGCTATACAGCATCAGCGTGGGGGCGTCGATTGCTTCAAGCCCCGCTTCTAGAGAATCGCCGTGGCCCGCCATAAAGGTTTGGTTGGCGCGAACCAGATACAGGAAATGGTTGGCGTCGGAAACCTCTGCACGTGCAGCGGCAATGTCATCCAGCGTTTGCTCAATGGCGTAGTTGGCGTTGATATCTTGAGCGGGGTCGCGGCCTTCGTCGGCCCAGTCGCGGTTAAAGGTGTCGTTGGCCCACTCCCAGTGGTTGGCATTGAGCGTGACCAGTTTGAGCGCTTCTTTAAGCCCGTCGGTGGGCGGCTCGCCGTCGTAGTAGTCGCCTTCGTTCCAGTTGGCATCCAGGCGAATCGGTGCGCCCCAGGCGCTCAGGGTTGCCAGCAGCCAGGGGTCGGCCACCCCGCCGCCGATCACGGGAATCAGCCGCTCGACCCGGTCTGGGTAGGTACTGGCCCACTCAAAGGCTTGAAGCGCGCCCATCGAGGCACCCATCACCGCATGCAGCGATTCAATGCCCTGGCTTTCCAGCAACTCGCGCTGCACCTCGACAAAGTCACGAATGGTCACCACCGGGAAGTCCATGCCCCAGGGTTCGCCGGTATCCGGGTTGATTGAGGCAGGCCCGGTGGTGGTGACATTCGGGTCATGGGCATTGAGGTTGACCAGCGTATCCGAGGCAATGATGTAGTACTCATCGGTATCCAGCGGTTTGCCGGGGCCGATGATCGCATCCCAGTAGCCGGTTGGTTCGCCCTCGGTCTCATAGCGGCCGGCGGCGTGGCTGGTGCCGGAGAAGAAATGGGTAATCAGAATGGCGTTATCGCGGGCCTCGTTTAATTCGCCGTAGGCCTCCCAACCCACGCTTACTTCGGGGATGGTTTCTCCCCCTTGGGTGGTGAAGTTTTCTAGCTCGAAGGTCTGCTTTTCGACTAGGCCGTCCCAAGCCATTAGTGATGAAGAGGCAATTAGGCCGATGCTGATAAACGCTGACGTTAGCAGAGGATGCCGTTGAATAAGCGCCATAAGTTCTCCTGCGATAAGGGATCATTGTGATTGTTGTTGACCATCTGCAATGGCCTTCCTCACAGCCTAGCCATTTTTAACGCATTTTGAAGGGGTTAACCCTTAGGCTTGCTGTTGGGTTTAGTGAGCAGGAGGCGCTTGATGATGTGAAGGCTAAGGTCGTTCGGCTGACGCAGCGGCCTGACGCCGTTAAATCGATGGTGTAGCGCTAGATTGCGTGAGGAATAGGCGAAAAGTTGAGTAGCATGTATACCGACTTGGCCATATAAAGCAGCATCTGAAGCCCTTTCCTGTGGTAACTCAGTGCGATACGCAAAAGCCTGCGAATGGTCAATCATCGCAGGCTCTGGGTAAGTCTCTATAAAAACATGTCTTAGCCGCGTGCTACCGCAAGCCCAGAAAGGAAAGAATCGCTATGACGATAACGACGGCACCAACAATGTAGACGATACTGTTCATCAGTAAATACTCCTTTTGTGAATCCGCAATCCGTGTCGCGCCATCATCCCTGAGGCGCACGCTCTAGCTTATTTTCGAGGCAGTCCTTCGCCTCTTTATCAAAGTAGTTGGATAGTGTTATCTGGTCTGTTGGCTAGCACACTTAGCGGTGAAATAAACCTACTTCCGTCGAGCAGATCAGTCGCGGCAATAGCCTTCACCTGTTCTGACGATCAGACAATCTTCCTTTTCCAATAGCCACTTCATGCCTGTCGCTTCGCCGTCGCCCGCACGGAGCAGCTGTGGGCCGTCCCCGCGGTTGAAGCGAATGCCATCGGCGGTTGATTGCCCTTCGAAGGTGCCGATTTGATCAGCATCCAGGCCGTAGCGCATGTGAAGCAGGTAATGGCCCGGGCCCGCAGACGCGTCCTTGCTGATTTCCAGGAATAACCCTTCTACGCCGGTCCATCGGCCGACCCATTGGTCGGTCATCTGATGGTGGGGCTCGCTTTGCTCGGTTGATGTACCTGGCTCGGTCGCGCCGGATGTGGCGGTATTGCTGTCGTGAGCTCACCCGCTGATGAGTATCAGGGTGCTCAGAGCTAACGCTATTTTGATCATGGCGAGTGTCACCTAATGGATACTACCTAAAGCCTACTACCCCGTTTTTTTCCTGGCACGGTGTGCGGCCGCTTTCATCCGGTTGCCGCAAGCGGCCATGCTGCACCAGCGGCGGCGGTGGGATTTCGTTTGATCGTGGAACAGGAGAACGCAGTCCGAGGCTTCACATTGTTTGACGAGCTGCAGATTTTCCTCGGTAAGCAACTGGACCAACGACGCGGCGACGGGGTGTAACAGGCTTTCGCTGTCCATGTTGCGTTTATACGTTTTTTTCTGAAACACCGCCTCACTCGGCTGCCATTCAATCTTCTCTATGGGGTAACCCCATTCCAGCACGTGATTGACCACGGCGGAGTCTGCGGCCTGCTCCAGTTGGGCCGAGACGAGCAGATCCCGCATGTTGTCGCGCAGTTTCCGAGCCAACTGGGCGATCCCAGCCGGTGGGGGTTCACAAGCTTCCTTCAGTACACCCGCCTGTTGAAGCCACGCCACTACACCGCTGTCGTCATGAAGGCATTCCTGGCGCGCTTCGCCGACGCCAAATTGCGTGTTGATGAAATCGAGAGCGAGGTTGCTGGCGATAAACGGGGCGATAATTTTAGATGACATGCTGAGTAACCTTTAATTTAACGCTTGACAGGTTACTATGTTTCTACATAACCTTCAAAAGTGATTTTTAATGGTTACTAAGGGCTTGGCTATGACATCTGAAAATATGACGGCTTCTGGATCGGCGGCGCGGCAGGTTCACTACGGTTTCGAGACAGTGGGCGATGTCGATGTCTTCTATCGTGAAGCGGGAGATCCAGCGGCGCCGACGGTATTGATGCTGCACGGGTTCGCGGCGTCCTCGTATATGTGGCGCGATGTGATTGAGGCATTGGCCGATAGCTATCACGTCGTCGCCCCGGATTTGCCGGCGTTTGGCTTTACTCAATCACCGGCGCGCGGTGAGTATGAATATACCTTTGCCAACCTGACGAAGACGATCGATCAATTTACCGAGCAGTTGAACCTTGAGCGCTACGCCATCGCCGTTCACGACTATGGTGCGCCTGTTGGCTGGCGTTTGGCAGAGGCTCACCCGTCAAAGATCACCGCGATCATTTCGCAAAACGGCAATGCGTATGAGGAGGGGCTTTCACAAGGGTGGGAGCCAATCCGCAAGTATTGGAACGACCCTTCACAAGCGAATCGTGATGCGCTCAGTGAGTTCCCGACCCCGGCGTCTATCAAATGGCAGTACGTGGAGGGGGTAAGTGATACAAGCGTCATAGCACCGGATGCCTACACGTTGGAAGGGGCGCATATTTCTCAACCTGGGATGGCGGATATCCAGCTCGATTTATTGCTGGGCTACGCGTCCAACGTGGCGAAGTACCCTGAGTTTCAGGCCTATTTTCGGGCGTATCAGCCGCCGTTGCTCGCCGTATGGGGGAAGCATGATCCATTCTTCCTGCCGCCGGGGGCTGACGCCTGGAAGCGCGATATGCCTCAGGCGGACATTCGCTTTTACGACACAGGGCACTTTGCCCTGGAGACCCACGGCGATGTCATTATTCCGGTGATTCGTGAGTTTCTGGATAACCACCTGAAGGGGTAGAGAGAAGCAACAGGTTAGCCTCTGTTCCAAGCTGGGCATCATCTACGCAAGAAGGCCAAGCGGTTAAGCTTGGCCTTCTTTGTGACGCGTCGTTGCGCTTATCTGTCCTAGCGCCGTTTAAATGGATTCAGTCCGTTGGCCTGCTGCATCATCATGCGTTTGGCGAAGGGGATACGCTCGGCGATATGCAGGCTGAGATCACCCAGTTGGCGCAGCGGTTTGGCACCGGTAAACAGATGGTGGAAGCTGTCGGTGGCAGCAATCATTGCCTGGTTAGCCGCCCGGCGCTGGCACTCAAAGCGTAGTAGGTTGAGGTAGTCGCCGGGGTCGCGGCCATGAATAATAATCTCGGCGAGCGTGTCGGCGTCGTGCAGGCCGATGTTCAGTCCCTGGCCTGCCAGCGGGTGGACGACGTGGGCGGCGTCGCCAATCAGCGCCAGGCGTTTGCCGATATAGCGTTTGGCGTGCTGGCGCTTGATGGGGAAGCTGGCACGCGCCACGATGCGGGTGAGCTTGCCCAGCCGCTCGGGGAAGGCGTCTTCGATGTCTGTCTTGAGCGCGTCATCGTCCAGCTTTTCCCGTGTCTTGGTGGCCTCGTCGCTGTCGTACCACACAAGCGACGCGCGCTGGCCGGGCAGTGGCAACATGGCCATGGGGCCGGTGGGGGTAAAGACCTGCCAACTGACGTCTTGCTGGGGCAGTTCGGTCTCCACGTTAATGATCATCGCCCGCTGGTGGTAGTCGTAATGGGTCACGCCAATGCTGGCTAATTCGCGCAGGGTGGAACGCGCACCATCGGCTCCGACGATCAACGCGGCGGTTAGCGTCTTGCCGTTATCCAGCTCGATCAGGCGCGCCTCGCCCGTGGTCAGGGTGCTTATCGGGGCGCACTGGGTATAGCAGGTCACGCCGGGGAGGTCGGCCAAACGCTGCCAGAGGGCGTACTGGAGCGTGCGGTTTTCGACAAAGATACCGAAGTCTTCCATGCCGCTGTCAGCCGCAGAGAAAAGCGAGTGGCCGGTGCCATCCTGGTTGGCGACATCGATATGCCGGAAGGGGCAGCAGCGCTCCTCGGGCAGCTGTGTGCCGCTGGCATTGATAAACGTAAGCGAGCGCGCATTCAGCGACGAGATGCGCAGGTCGTAGTCGCCCTCGGGCGCTGCGGGGGCATCGCCTTGTTCGATCAGCCCGACGGATTGGCCCGCATTGCCCAGCCGGGCCGCCAGTGCGGCGCCCACCATGCCGCCGCCAACAATAATGACATCATGATCCCGCATCGTCCGTTGATCAGACCCTTGCATAAGTGGCTCCTCGGATAAAAAGCTTGGCACAGAGTAGGCGTTGCCGTTGTCATACAGTATCGTCTAGCGAGAGCAGAATTGCCTAGGGGTGAACATTTGACGCAGGCAGTGGACATGATCAAACGCGTGGCCCAGGCAGGTGAAGAGCTTGCCGACTTTATCGCGCGCTACCCAAAGCTCTGGATTCTTACCGGCGCGGGCGTGAGCACCGACAGCGGGATTCCTGACTATCGCGATGCCGATGGCCAGTGGAAGCGCTCACCGCCGGTTCAGCACGGCGACTTCATGGCTTCCCATGCGGTGCGCCAGCGCTACTGGGCGCGTGCGCTGGTCGGTTTCAAGGCCCTGACCGGAGCCCAGGTGAGCGGTGCGCACAAGGCACTGGCCGCATTGGAAACCATGGGTTATGTGGAGCTGTTAGTCACCCAGAACGTGGACCGCCTGCATCAGCGGGCGGGGTCAAGGAAAGTCATTGACCTGCACGGCCGGGCCGATACCGTCAGTTGCATGACCTGTGGCTACCATATGATGCGCCACGCCATGCATAGTGAAATGGCACACCTCAACCCGCGTTTTGCCGCCCTGGATGCCGGTCATGCACCGGACGGCGACGCTGACCTGGAAACCGATTTTTCCGCCTTTCAGGTCTTCGACTGCCCGCGCTGCAGGGGGATTCTCAAACCGGACGTTGTCTATTACGGCGATGTGGTCCCGCCTGCTCGGCGGGTTGCCGCCCAGGCTGGGTTGCACAATGCGGAGGCGGTGCTGGCCGTGGGAACGTCATTGATGGTCTATTCCGGCTACCGCTTCTGCCGCGAGGCGCATGGAATGGGACTTCCCGTTGCCTCGCTATCGCTTGGCGTGACCCGCGCTGATGCCATGCTCACCCATCAGTGGCGCGCACCGTTAACGCCGGTGCTGGAAGAGGCGGTGCGTTGTCTGCGCGAGAATTAGCGCGCCTTGGACACCCACGGATTACCCTCCAACCATAGCCGCCAGGGGGCGTCGCGGTGCTCAGGGCTGGCGTAATCGATCCCCACGCGAGGCCCGGTCGCAATAGCGGTACTATGCGTGGCTCGGCTAATCCACAGCTGTCCAGTCTGGGTCATATCGTGGCCGTACAAGGCCTTATCAATACTAAGCGCACGGGTGAGCTTGCCCGGGCCATTGCTCAACTGCTTGCCCGGTGCCTGGCGGGTGGCACGCATTGCCGCCTCGTTGATGGTGGGCTCCACGGCGCGAATTAACACCGCGCAGGGTGAATCTTCCGGCTCGGTGACCACGTTGAGTAGCCAGTGCATGCCATATACCAGATAAACGTAGGCGTGGCCCGCTGGGCCGAACATGGCTTCCGTGCGGGGCGAGCGGCGGCGGTGGGCGTGGCAGGCGGAATCCTCAGCACCGCAATACGCCTCTGTTTCCACAATCCTGGCGGCCAGTTGCTCCCCGTTGTCTTCACGCACCAGCCAGCAGCCGAGCATGTCTCGGGCGACCGTCAGGGTATCGCGGTTATAAAAATCCTGGGGCAGGGGCGTTAGCGTAGATTTATGGGTAGTCGACATCGTTGGGAAGCTTTGTCTCGGCGTTTACTTGAGTAAAATGCTAGGGTATTAGGACATACCTTATTCGCTAGCACGTGGATCGTTTCATGCTGTCATTTGAACATCGTTATGCCACCTTACCGGAACCGCTCTGGGTTGCCAGCCAGGCAACGCCGGTTGCCCGCCCGGAGTTGATTGCGTTTAATGCGCCGCTCGCCCGAGAACTGGGCGCGCAGGACATCCCTGATACCACCACGCTTGCCGAGTGGTTCAGTGGCAATCAGTTACCGCCCGGGGCCAAACCGGGTGCCCTGGGCTACGCGGGCCACCAGTTCGGCAACTTTGTGCCGCAGCTGGGCGATGGCCGAGCGTTACTGCTGGGTGAAGTCGTCGACCAGCACGGCAAGCGCCGTGATGTGCAGCTCAAGGGCAGCGGCCGTACGCCGTTTTCCCGCGGTGGCGATGGCCGCTCGCCCTTGGGGCCGGTGCTGCGTGAATATCTGGTCAGCGAGTTTATGGCCGCCGTAGGGATTCCTACCACCCGCGCGCTGGCGGCCGTTACCACCGGTGAGCGGGTGGTGCGCCAACTGCCCGAGCCGGGGGCGGTATTTACCCGCGTGGCCAGCAGCCATATTCGCGTCGGGACGTTTCAATTTATCGCTGCCCGTCAGGATGAAGCGGCGCTAAAGGCCCTGGCGGATCATGCCATTGAGCGCCATTACCCGGAGGCTGCTTCGGCAGACGACCCCTACATGGCGCTGCTTGAGGCAGTTGTCGCCCGCCAGGCAGAATTGATTGCCCGCTGGCTGAGCGTCGGCTTTATTCATGGGGTGATGAACACCGATAACTGCAGCCTGGCAGGGGAGACCATCGATTATGGCCCCTGTGCTTTCATGGAGCAGTTCAATCCGCAGAAGGTGTATAGCTCCATCGATGAAGGCCGCCGCTATGCGTTTGCCAACCAACCGGCGATTGCCCAGTGGAACCTGGCCCGCTTCGCCGAGACATTGCTGCCGCTGATAGACGGTGAGGGCGATGCCTTGGTTGAAAAAGCCACCGATGCTATCCGCCATTTCGATACGTTGTTTAACGCCGAACAGCGCCGCTTGCATGCCGATAAGCTAGGCCTGGAAGCGGAAAGTGACCAGGCCGAGGCGTTGATGGAAGGGCTGGAAAGCCAGATGCACCAGGGCCGGATGGACATGACCGCCACCTTTGATGCGCTGACGCAATACGTCGCGTCGCCCAGTGACCAGAGGCGTGAGGACGTGCTGGCGCTAACGCAGAACTCAGAGGCGCTAGGCGAATGGCTCAGCCAGTGGCAGGCGGCCCAGGTGGCAAGCCAAAACACCGACCGCCTGGCAGCCATGCAGCGCGCCAACCCGGTGGTGATTCCCCGCAACCACCGCGTTCAAGAGGCCATTGATGCCGCGGTCGAGGGCGATTTCACGCCGTTCCATACGCTACTTGCGGTAGTGACCAAGCCGTTTGAAGACACCGTTGAAGCGCGTCGCTTGGCGGCACCCGCCACCGAAAGCGAGCAGGTGCTGCGGACGTTCTGCGGTACCTGATGCTGTGGTAGGCTGTGTTTTTTTACAGTTTAAAGGCTAGCCAGTGCGCAAAATTATTCACTGCGACTGTGACTGTTTTTTCGCGGCGGTGGAGATGCGCGACAACCCGGCGCTGAGCGATATTCCCATCGCGATTGGCGGCAGCGTGGAGCAGCGCGGGGTGGTCGCCACCTGCAATTACCCCGCCCGCGAATACGGCATTCACTCGGCGATGCCCATGGCCCAGGCGCTCAAGCGCTGCCCGCATTTAACGGTCATTCGCGGCGATATGGCCAAGTATAAAGCCGTCGCGCGGCAGGTATTTGCCATCTATCGCGACGTTACCGAGCTTATCGAGCCGCTTTCCTTGGATGAGGCTTTCCTGGATGTCTCCGGGGTTACTCAGCATCACGGTAGTGCGACGCTCATGGCCGAGGCGATACGTGAGCGGGTCAGCCGCGAGGTAGGCATTACCGTCTCGGCGGGTGTGGCGCCGAACAAGTTTCTGGCCAAAATCGCCAGCGACTGGAACAAGCCCGACGGCCTCTGCGTGATCACGCCGGATGAGGTGGACGGCTTCGTACAGCAGCTCTCGGTGAAAAAAATCCACGGCGTGGGTCCGCGTACGGCGGAGAAACTGGCGGGTCTGGACATTCATACCTGTGCCGATTTACGCGCTCGGACACTCACGGATCTGGTGGAGCACTTCGGCCGTTTCGGGCGGCGGTTGCATGAACTGAGCTGGGGGCGAGACGATCGACCGGTGAAAACCCACCGCGAGCGCAAATCGATCAGCACCGAGCAAACCTATGCTCAGGACTTGCCCACTCTTGAGGCCTGTCGCCATGAACTGCCGGGGCTGATCGAGGATTTAGAGCGCCGCTACGCAAGGCTGGACCCGCCGCTCGGAGTGCGCGGGCTAATCGTTAAAGTAAAGTTCAACGACTTCACCCAAACCACCGTAGAGCACGCAGACCCCGCGCCGGACCTGGCTCAGTTCGAAACACTGCTGAACGTGGGCTGGCACCGTGGCGAGCGACCCGTGCGCCTGCTGGGCGTAGGGTATCGGCTGGCGGAGAACACGCAAGTGCAACAGCTGGCGCTTTTTTAATTAGCCTGTTAACGCCTAATCGGATTGACGCTGCGCACAGAGTGAATTAAAACAGATGTATGATAGATAGTTTCTAACACTGACTTATCGACTTCACCATGAGCCCTGCCATGCCTGCTGATACCTCATCACGCCCTCGCTTAGTGTTTGCCCATGCCAATGGCTTTCCCGGTTTGAGCTATCGCAGCCTACTTGATCCATTGGCCGAGTCCTTTGATCTGCACCCGCTGGATCGCCTGGGGCACCATCCGGATTACCCGGTCAATCATAACTGGGGCAACCTGGTGGATGAGTTGCTGAGCTACCTCCCCGATAGCGATAAGCCATTGCTTGGTGTCGGGCATTCGCTGGGCGGCACACTGATGGCGATGGCGGCTGATAAACAGCCCGAACGCTTCTGCGGCGTGATCATGCTCGATCCACCTTTGATGCTGGGACGGGATGCCTGGGCGATGAAAGCTGCCAAACGCTTTGGGTTTGTCGACCGGGTAACACCTGCGGGTAAAACCCTGGGCCGGCGCACGGTATGGCCGAGTCGTGAGGCCATGGCCAATTCGCTGCGTCGCCGGGGGCTGTTCCGGCGCTTTACCCCGGACGCGCTCAACGACTACATTGAAGCAGGAACCCGAGTGTTGGCCGACGGCAGTGCCGAACTGACGTTTGACCCGCGCATCGAGGTAGAGATTTTCCGTCATTTGCCGGACCACTTGACCCGTTTGCCGCGTCGGTTGAGCGTCCCGGTAGAGGTCGTGGCGGGCGACAACTCACACTTGTTGACGGCGTCGCGCATTCAGCGCTTGAAGCGCTATGGGGTCGAGGTGAGCCGTGTTCCCGGCACGCACATGTTCCCCATGGAGCACCCCGAGGAAACCCGCGACGCTATCCTGGATGTCTGGCATCGCATGGCCAAGACGAGTCAGTCTTCCCGCACAGCGTAAGGAGACGTTATGTATCTTTCTGTACAGCTTAGCTATTACCCACTGGCCGATGATTTCAAGCCGGTGGTGAAAGAAGTGGTAAAACGCCTGGAAGCAACAGGCCTGGAGGTTCATCCTAACCGGATGAGTACCCAGGTGTTTGGTGAATTCGACGAGGTGATGGCAGCGCTGAGCGATGTCATGAAGTGGTCGTTCGAAACCCATGGAAAAGCGGTATTTACGGCTAATTTTCTCGAGGGTGACCGGCGGCCTCGTTAAATTGTTTTTCGCCAACCCAGCCGCCAGGAGCCTACCTTCTTAGGCGCCAGTCTATTAGGCGTTGGCGCAAAGTGTCATTGTTTACTTGCGTGTATTTCCAGGCGACAAGCTGTAAGCAGCATGTCGCTCTTTGGTCCGTGCGCGTCGCTATAGGAAATAAGTGGGCCCTAAATGGCTGTAACCTAACCCCCGTGCCAATTAAAAAATGGGGTTAAAGGAATGTTACAGCATACTGATCTTCATAATAAATTCCGACATTCGGGAAAGCAGATTTCGGTTGCGCTAGGGGCGTTAATCGTCAGTGGCTATGCCCATTCGCAATCGGTCAGTATGGACTTCTCCAACGAGTATAATGCGTCTTCCATTCATGCTCAGGGCGACGCCTATTTCATTGATAAGCTTGCCGAATTAACTGATGGTGATATTGATATCACGCTGCATACAGGTGGCTCGCTGGGCTTTAATTCCGGTGATCATTTTTATGGCGTGGCCGATGGGGCTGTCGAGATAGCGGATACGCTCTCGGGCACCATGAGCGGTATCGATCCTATCTTTCTCCTCTCTTCGCTCCCCTTTATTGTCGACGACGTTGCCGATGCGCGGCGGCTTTATGACATCGCAAAACCCTATTACGAAGAAGTATTCGCCAATAACAATCAGGTGCTGCTCTATGCTTCGCCCTGGCCGCCGAGCGGCATCTGGTCTGAAGACGAGATCGTGAGCCAGGACGGTCTCGAGAATCTGAAGATACGCACCTTTGACCGTAACGGTACCGAGACATTTAGAAATGTAGGGGCTTCGCCGGTCAGCCTGTCCTGGGCCGACGTGGTCCCCCAACTGGCCACCGGCGGTATTGAGGCGGTGTTAACGTCCGCCGAAGCAGGGGCCAATGCGAGCTTCTGGGAGCACCAGAATTACTTTGCCGGGGTTCAGTACGCCATTCCTCTTAACATGGTGCACATGAATCGCGATGCGTTCGAATCGCTTACCGACGCTCAACAGGATGCGGTCATGGAAGCGGCTAGCCAGACCGACCAACATAACTGGGAAGCGGTTGAAACGCGTACCGAAGAGAACTACCAGACGCTGGGTGAGCACGATGTGGAAATCAGCGATCCCGTATCGGACGAGCTGCTGACGCCGCTCAAGGAAGCCGCCAGTGGCGTTGTCGAGAGCTGGCTGGAGAATACTGGTGATGACGGCGAGTCTATCCTGAGTGAGTTCCGAGGCGCCGAATGAGGGCGCTCAATATCATCGAGCGTATCTCTCAACTGCTCAATCGAGTCGGTGCTGTCATTGCCGTACTGCTGATTATTTATATGCTCGGCCACATCCTGTTAGAGATAGCGCTCAGGCTGTTTGGTCACTCGACGTTTATCCTCGATGAGTATATCGGCTATGCCGTGGCCACGATGTCATTTCTGGGCCTGCCTTATGTTCTGGAGAAGGGCGGGCTGATCCGTGTCTCGCTGCTGCTGGAGCGCTTTCCTGAAAGCATGCGCTGGCCGCTGGAGCTATTCAGCAGCTTGGTAACGGCAGGCTGCTTTGTATGGCTCTCGACCTTCTGGTTTCAGAACGTTCAGCGTAGCTATAGCCGCGGCACCGTCAGTGAAACCATGGCAGAGACGCCCATTTGGCTGCCGGAGAGCGCCATCCTCGTGGGCATGTGGTTGATCTCCATCACGCTGTTAGTCAGAGCCCTAAAAATAATGGTTCTGCGTTCAGGCTACTCGCCTAGCGTCAATTGAAGCAGCGACTAATAGGAATGGCGTTATGGATATTTTTTGGTCGGCTGTCGGGGTCGGCGTACTGCTGTTGTTCTTTTTATCGATGGGCACCTGGATTTTTGCGTCCATGCTGGCTGTGTCCATCGGCTCGCTTTGGCTCTTTGGCGACTTCGATGCTGATCGTATTGGCCTGATCTTTTCGCGAATTCTCTACCGTGCCAGCAACAGCTGGGAGTTATCGGCCATCCCGCTGTTTATATTGATGGGCGAGCTGATTTTTCGCTCCAACATCTCCGAGCGGCTTTTCAAAGGGCTGGTGCCGATTACCCGCCATTTGCCGGGCGGCATTCTCCACACCAACGTGCTTGGCTGTACGCTGTTTGCGGCGGTGAGCGGCTCTAGCGCGGCGACTACCGCGACAATTGGTAAAATCACCACCCAGGAGCTGAAAACGAGGGGATACGATCGCAATCTCTCGATCGGTTCTCTGGCGGGTGCGGGGAGCCTGGGGTTGTTGATACCGCCTTCGATCGTGATGATCGTCTATGGGGTTCAGGCGGAAGTCTCCATCAGTCAGCTGTTCATGGCCGGTGTAGTGCCGGGCCTGTTGATCGCGCTGCTGTATAGCGTTTTTATTGGCGCAAGATCCTATCTGTCGCCGTCGCTGGCTCCCAAGCAGGCGGCGTCTGGCCAGAGCGTAGGGCAATCCATTCTACTTCTGCTGCCCGTGCTCGTGCTGATCAGCATCGTGATCGGGTCTATCTACAGTGGTATTGCCACGCCCTCGGAGGCGGCGGCGGTAGGTGTGGCTGCGACGCTGGTACTGCTCGGCGTCGAGCGCCAGCTTACCATCCGGCTGTTTATTGAGGCTTTCAGAGGCACCTTAATCACCAGTATCATGGTGTGCAGCTTGTTGATTACCGCAACGCTGCTTTCCACGGCGATGGGCTATCTGCATCTGCCACGGGAGCTTGCCGAGTGGATCGCCGCGCAAAACTTCAGCCCGATGATGTTGCTGGTGGCGCTGGCTGTTTTCTATGTGGTGCTGGGGCTTTTCCTGGACGGGATTTCTATCACCGTGATGAGCCTGCCGATTACGCTGCCTATCGTGCTGCTGGCAGGGTTCGACCCGATCTGGTTCGGAATCTTCCTGATCATCATGATCGAGCTTGGCCAGATAACGCCTCCGGTCGGCTTCAACCTGTTTGTGCTGCAAAGCCTGACGGGGGAAAGCATCAGCCGGGTGGCCTTGGCCGCGCTACCCTTCTTCCTGCTGATGTGCGTAGCGGCACTGATCATCAGCGTATGGCCGGATATTGCCTTGTGGCTACCACGTTTCATGGCGCAATAAGCCGGATAGGAGTCCATTCAAAGTAAAACGCCGCCCAATTGGGCGGCGTTTTGGTCTGATATAAAGATAACGCTTATACCAGCGAATCCAGGCAGGACTCGATAATATCCAGCCCTTCATTGAGCACATCGTCTTGAATGGTGACGGGCATCAAGAAGCGGATGGTGTTGCCGTACATGCCGCAGGAAAGCAGGATCAACCCTTCTTCACGTGCTTTTTTGCACAGCGCCGCGGCCAGTTCAGGGTTGGGCGTACGGTCGGTTTTGTCCGAGACCAGCTCAAAGGCTGCCATGGCACCCATGTTGCGGCTGTTATCAACGCAGGCGAACTTGCTTTCCCAATTGCTGAAGCGTTGCGCCAGCTTTTCGCCCAGCGCCTGGCTCTTCTCGAGAATGTTCTCTTCTTCAAACACTTCCATTACCGCAAGTGCAGCCGCACAGGCGGTCGGGCTGCCGGTATAGGTGCCGCCCAGCGAGTTGGGGCCAGAGGCGTCCATGACCTTGTCGGTACCCACGATCGCGGAGATCGGCATGCCGTCGGCCATGCTCTTGGCCATGGTCATGATGTCTGGCTCTACGCCGCTATGCTCGATGGCAAACATCTTGCCGGTACGACCAAAGCCCGACTGTACTTCGTCGATGATCATCAAGATGCCGTGCTCATCGCAGATTTCACGGATCTTGGTCAGGAAGCTGGTGGAGGCTGGGTAGAAGCCGCCTTCACCGAGTACCGGCTCAAGCACGATAGCGGCGGTATCTTTGGGGTTGGCGTCGGTTTTCAGCGCCATTTTCAAGCCACGGATGGCTTCGTCTTCGCTTACGCCGTGGTAGGGCACGGGGTAAGGTGCGCGGAAAACGGTGCCCGGCATCGGGCCAAAGTCGGTCTGGTAAGGCGCGACCTTGCCGTTCATGGCCATGGTGTAGAAAGTACGGCCGTGGTAGCCGCCGTCGAAGCAGACCACATTGGAGCGACCTGTGGCCGCGCGGGCAACCTTGATGGCGTTTTCCAGCGCTTCAGCGCCTGAGTTGGCCAGCATTACCTTGGCGTGGCCACGTACCGGAACGATCTGGCTCAGCTTCTCGGCGACTTTTACATAGCCTTCATAGGGCATTACCGTCTGGCAGGTGTGCATCACCTTGTCGAGCTGGGCTTTGACCGCCGCCACGACCTTGGGATGGCGGTGGCCGACGTTCAGTACGCCAATGCCGCCGGCAAAATCGATAAAGCGATTGCCATCGGCGTCCCATACTTCAGAGTTTTCCGCGCGCGCGGCAAAGGCGGTGGCGGGGCTTGCGGCACCAGCAGCGACATACTTGTTTTTTAACTCGTTTAACTCGGCATTACTCATAGCTCAACTCCTGAGTTGATGGGGATAGGCTTCAGCATAGTGCGCAATAGGCAGGATTACATGGATGAAGCGACCACAACGCGATTGCGACCCGACTGTTTAGCTTGATACATGGCTTTATCGGCATGATCAAGTAACCGGGTGGTGGAGGCCTCAACATAACCTGCCACGCCTGCGGAGAGCGTAACCGTCAAGGCCCGCTGGGTAAACGTTGTCTGGGCAACGGCAGCGCGCACTCGCTCCATGGCCTGCCGCGCATTTTCTGCATTTACTTCGGGCATGATGACCAGAAACTCTTCGCCGCCCAGGCGAATCTGCAAGTCAGTTTCGCGCAGTGTCTCGTTCACTTTAGCGGTTACTTCCTGGAGAATATCGTCGCCTACGCTATGGCCGTAGGTATCATTGATCGCCTTGAAATTATCCAGGTCAAACATCGCAATGCTAAGTGGGCTGCCATAACGCGAGCTTCGACTTAGCTCCTGTTCCAGGCGCTGCAAGCCGGCCCGGCGATTCAACAGGCCGGTGAGCTCGTCATGGTGGGCGAGGTAATGCAGGCGCTCGTTCGCCCGTTGAAGGCGTTCTTCCAGCCGTTTGCGCTGGGTGATATCGACAATAAAGGTGACTTTCCGTGGCTGGCCGTCGAAGCCGATGATGCGTGCGGCTTCGGCGATAATGGTATGCGTTTTGCCACCTTTACCGATGACCTCCCACTCCTGACGCAGCTCATGTCTCTCCTCTCCCCCTATAAACGAGTCGTGGAGGGCCTGGAGCGTCTCGCGGTTGGCATCGGGAACGACCATGGTGAAGTGCTGGCCGAGCAACTCCTCTTCGGCATAACCGTAAAAGTCACAGTACGCCGGGTTGACCATTTCAAAATAACCATGGGGGTCGGTGATGCAGATACCCAGCGGTGCCGCCTTGATGACGTTTTCCGTATTGCGTTTTGATTGGTCCAGAAGCTGATGAATGTCTGGCGAGGCGTAACTAGTCATTGGGTACCTTCGCTGACCTGCTGTGATTCTTCGCGTAGCGCCATCAGGCGCAGCTTTAAGGCTTTATCGTCAGCCAAGGCATTGACGGCCGGTCGTGCATAGTAGAACCCTTGTTGGCAGGCAATGCCTTCACGGGCCAGCCACAACGCCTCTGCGTGGGTTTCCACGCCTTCGGCAATCAGTTTGATCGCTAGTTCATCGGCCAGTTGAATGATCGAGCGAAGCAGCGACTGGCGTCTATGATCCTGGTCACAGTTCATCACCAGTTCACGGTCTATCTTGATTTTATCGGGGGCGAGGTCGGTCAGAAGGTCCAGATTGGCGTAACCATTGCCGAAATCGTCCAGGGCCGTTCTGAAACCCATCGAGCGATAGGCATCAATGATGTTGCATAGATGCTGCCTGTCACGCACGCGCTCGGTTTCGGTGATTTCGAAGATCAGTCGGTCGGTTGGCCAACCCACGCGTTTAGAGACGTCCAGTGTCGCCTGGATGCAGGCCCTGGGTTCGTATACAGCGTTGGGCAGGAAGTTGATCGACAGCGCTGTCGGCATATCAAGCGCGCTTGCCATCTCAATGGCTTTAACTCGACACGCCTGGTCAAAGTGATAGAGCAGGCTGTCGGTCACCTGGGAAATAACGCTCCAGGCAGACTCACCTTGCGGGCCCCGTACCAGAGCCTCATAGGCGTCAATCTTGGCAAGCGATACATCCACAATGGGTTGAAAGGCCATCGTGAAATCGAAGGGCAGCTCGCCTTCGCAGCGTTTGCAGGTTCCGTTTGTGCGCGCGCACTGACTCATTGTATCTCCAGGTCTCTGGCGCTCGCCAGTAACAAAACAAGCGCGGCATTGCCTACTTGGCCAAACAATAGCAGGTTAGTCGTACAAATAGACTAACTCTCTGTAAGCTTTTTGTATATGTATTGTACAGTATTTTGGTGATAACGGACATCAACCAAAAGCACCGGTATAGGCTGCTTTTTACAGTAGCCTAAGATGTAGTTAACCAGTGTACGGTTGGCTAGGCGTTTAAATGAAATCGGTCAGATTCAGATAATACCTGCATCGCGCAACGCCTGTCGCTGCTCAGGGGTAATGCCAATATCGGTTAACACGTCGTCGGTGTGTTCGCCGAGATAGGGCGGCGCCTTACTGGCGCTGATCGATTTACCATTCATGCGAATGGGGTTCGCGACCAGATCAACCTGGCCCGCCTGGGGGTGGGGCAGCGTCTGCTTTAACCCACGCGCTTTGACGTGGGCATCGTCGAATACCCGGTCCAGGGTATTGATCGGGCCGCTGGGCACGCCCACGTCTTCAAATGCCGCCAGCCAGTCGTCGGTGGGGCGCTGGGCAAGTGCCGCTTCGAGTACGGGCACCAATTGGTCGCGGTGCTGAACGCGCATGCCGTTGGTGGCAAAGCGTGGGTCGTCAGCCAGGGCGGGCAGTGAAAGCACCGAGCTAAAGCGCTTGAACTGCTCATCGTTACCCACGGCGACAATCATATGGCCGTCCTGGGTGGCAAAGGCCTGGTAAGGGACGATATTGGGGTGGGCGTTACCCAGCCGCTGGGGGACGTTGCCTGAGGTTAAATAGTTCAAGGCCTGATTGGCGAGCACGCCTACCTGAACGTCCATCAGCGCCATATCGATATGGCAGCCGACACCCGTGTCGCGGCGCTGGTAGAGGGCGGCGAGCACTGCGTTGGCGGCGTACAGGCCGGTAAAGATGTCAGTAAACGCCACGCCGCTTTTTACCGGGCCGCCGCCAGGTTCCTCATCAGGCTTGCCCGTCAGGCTCATGATCCCGCCCATGGCTTGAATCATGAAGTCGTAGCCGGCGCGGTGGGCGTAGGGGCTTTCCTGGCCGAAGCCGGTAATCGAGCAATAGACCAGGCCCGGGTTGAGGGCCTTGAGGCTTGCGTAATCCAGGCCGTATTTCTTGAGGCCGCCGACTTTGAAATTCTCGATCACTACGTCACTGTCAGCCGCCATCTGCTTGATGAGTGCCTGGCCCTCGGGCTTTGCCATATCCACCGTGACCGAACGCTTGCCGCGGTTGGCGCACAGATAGTAGGCCGACTCGGTACTGCCCGCGAGCCAGGGCGGACCCCAGTGGCGGGTGTCATCGCCGCAGCCGGGGCGTTCCACCTTGATCACGTCGGCCCCCATGTCGGCCAGCATTTGCCCACACCATGGGCCGGCCAGCACTCGGGAGATATCGAGTACCTTGATTCCGGCCAAGGGTTTGGTTAGCTCGCCCATAGAGGCTCCTGTAAGGGGGGGATAAGTGTTCAAAGCCTGGTGCTTAACAGATAGTGATAAACGACAGTGATCAAAAGAACGCCTGAATGCCGGTCTGGGCGCGACCCAGAATCAAGGCGTGCACGTCGTGGGTGCCTTCGTAGGTGTTGACCGATTCCAGGTTCACCATGTGGCGAATGACGCCGTACTCGTCAGAAACGCCATTACCACCGTGCATGTCCCGGGACTGACGGGCGATATCCAGCGCCTTGCCGCAGTTGTTACGCTTGATCAGCGAGACCATTTCCGGTGCCCAGTTGCCGCTATCCATCAGGCGGCCCACCTGGAGCGCTGACTGCAGGCCAAGGGTGATCTCGGTTTGCATGTCAGCGAGTTTTTTCTGGATCAGCTGGTTGGCGGCCAGCGGGCGACCAAACTGCTTACGGTCCAGGGTGTACTGGCGGGCGGCATGCCAGCAGAATTCAGACGTACCCATCACGCCCCACGCAATGCCGTAGCGGGCCTTGTTCAGGCAGCCGAACGGTCCCTTCAAGCCGCTGACAT
Source organism: Halomonas sp. 5021 (assembly GCF_036663435.1). NCBI lineage: Bacteria > Pseudomonadati > Pseudomonadota > Gammaproteobacteria > Oceanospirillales > Halomonadaceae > Halomonas > Halomonas sp. 5021. The sequence continues at coordinate 23,319 of NZ_JAXOVU010000007.1, read as the reverse complement.
TGGGCAGCAGGTTCTCTTCAGGCACAAACGCATTTTCAAGCACGATCTCGCCGGTAATCGACGCGCGCAGCGAGACCTTGCCTTCGATTTTCGGCGTGGTGAAACCTTCCACGCCGCGTTCGACGATAAAGCCCTTGATCTGGTTGTCGTGGGCGGCCGACTTGGCCCAGACCACCGCGATATCGGCAATCGGACTGTTGGTGATCCACATCTTGGCGCCGGTCAGGCGATAACCGCCGTCAACTTTCTCTGCGCGGGTAATCATGTTGCCGGGATCGGAGCCGTGGTCTGGCTCGGTCAGGCCGAAGCAGCCGACCATCTCGCCGCTGGCAAGCTTGGGCAGGAATTTCTGTTTCTGTTCTTCGGAGCCATAGGTCTCGATGGGGTACATTACCAGCGACGACTGCACGCTCATGGCGGAGCGATAGCCGGAGTCCACGCGCTCGACTTCCCGGGCAATCAGGCCGTAAGCGACGTGGTTGACGCCTGCGCCGCCGTAGTCGGGGGAAACGGTCGCCCCCAGCAGGCCAAGCTCGCCCATTTCGGTCATGATCTCGCGGTCGAAGCGTTCTTCACGGAAGGCGCTGAGCACCCGGGGCTGAAGGTTTTCCTGGCAGTAGTCGTGGGCGGCGTCGCGGATTTGGCGCTCTTCGTCGCTCAACTGTTGCTCAAGCAGCAGCGGGTCGTCCCAGTTGAAGTGTGTCATGTGAACTCCTTGGTGCTGTCCCGCAGACGCCCGTAAGCGACCACGGCAATAACGGTGCAGTCGGTGTGATGCTACAGTCAATGTATCGCCGTTTCTTTAAAATATCTACATTTTTTTAAAACGAAGAATTTATTCGATACCGCGTGCCTTGAGCACACGGGTAATGATGGGGACCGGCGTCATCAAATGGTCGCGCATCAGGGTAGACGCTCGATCTGCATCCCGGGCCAGGATAACGTCGACCAATGTGGCATGCTCCTGGCGCTTTTGCTCCAGGGCCGTGGGCGACATGACGGTTTCCTGCAGCCAGAGATGGCGGTAGCGCTCCACCTGGTTGAACAGGGTGTCGCGCATTTGCAGGAGATGCGGCGAGTTGCAGCCGCTGGCGATGGCGGTATGAAAGGCTTTGTGACGCAGGTCCCAGCCGTCGAGCAGCTCATCCGGCGAGCTGATGGCGGTGACCTTGGCCAGCCGGTGCGCCGCGGCCAGCACGGCGGCTTCCCAGTCATCGTCGCCGCGTTCGATGGCCAGGCGCAAAATGAGCCCCTCAAGCTGCGCGCGGGCGTCGTAGATATCGTTGAGTTCGGCAAGCGACATGGGCGCAACGCGATAGCCTCGCTGGCTGATGGCCACCACAAGGTGGTCGGCCACCAACTGCGATAATGCCTCGCGCAGCGGGCCGGTGCTGACCCCGTAATCGTCTTTGAGGCGGCTCATCAGCAGCTTCTGTTCCGGTGCGAAGCGGCCTCGGATAATATCGTGCTTGAGCTTCCGGTAGGCGCGAATGGCGAGGTTCTGACGCGGCGCGTCTGGCTCCATGGCGAGTGGCTCCCTGATTAAAGCTGGATAATATCGGTAACAGAAGAATAACGGCTATTATCAGGAAATGTTAACAATTTGGCCTGGAGGAAGAGATTGATGTGGGATTTCATCATTATTGGTGGCGGTATCCTGGGCATGTCCACGGCAATGCAGCTCCAGCAGACCTACCCCGATAAACGTCTGATGGTGCTCGAAAAAGAAAGTGGCCCCGCGCAGCACCAGAGCGGCCATAATAGTGGTGTGATTCACGCCGGTGTGTATTACACGCCGGGTAGCTTGAAGGCCAGATTTTGCCTTGAGGGTAATCGCGCTACCCGCGAATTCTGTGACCAGCACGACATTGCCTACGACATCTGCGGCAAGTTGCTGGTCGCGACGAACGAGGTCGAAAAGCAGCGCATGGAAGCGCTTTGGGAGCGTACTGCGGCCAATGGCCTCGAGCGTGAATGGCTGGAAGCCGATGCCCTGCGCGAGCGCGAGCCGAATATTACCGGCGTGGCGGGTATCCATGTGCCTTCCAGCGGGATCGTCGATTACGCCGAAGTGACTCGGGCCATGGCCGCTGACTTTCAGCGCCTGGGCGGTGAAATCCGCTATGAAGCTGAAGTGACGGGGTTGGAGGAGCGCCGCCAGGAGGTGGTGGTGAGCACAACGAAGGCGTCGTACACCAGCCGTTATCTGGTGTCGTGTTCGGGCCTGATGGCCGACAAGGTGATCCGCATGCTGGGGCAGAAGCCCGACTTCACGATCTGCCCGTTTCGCGGCGAGTACTACCAACTGCCCGAGCAGCATAATCACATCGTGAACCACCTGATTTATCCCATTCCCGACCCGACGATGCCGTTTCTGGGCGTGCACCTGACCCGCATGATCGACGGCAGTGTGACCGTCGGGCCCAACGCAGTGCTCGCTTTAAAGCGTGAAGGCTATCGTAAGCGCGATGTATCGCTTGCCGATATGGGCCAGATGTTGACGCACCCCGGTATTCTCAAGGTGCTGGGCAGGCATCTTCGGCCGGGCCTGGCTGAAATGAAAAACTCGTTTTACAAGCGCGGCTACCTGGAGCTGGTGCGCAAGTACTGCCCCAGCCTGACGGCGGATGACTTGCTGCCCTACCCGGCGGGGGTTCGCGCCCAGGCGGTCTCCAAAGACGGCAAGCTGGTGGACGACTTTCTGTTCGTCAACACCCGGCGGACGCTCAACGTGGGTAACGCGCCGTCACCGGCGGCGACTTCGGCATTGCCCATTGGCGCGCATATCGTTAAGCAGGTTGCGGCGCTGCTGATCGATTGACCCCGGCGCTTAGCCAAACAGCAGGCGCAGCAGGATCGCGGCGATCATCGCAAGGGTAAGGTATTTGATCCACATTGCTCCCCGCGGGCTCATGTTGACCTTTACCGCCAGCCAGGCGCCGGTCATGCTGCCCACCGCCAGCAGAAGCCCGTAGCTCCAGCGCACCTGGTCAAACCACATGAACATCGCCAGGGCAGGGAGGCTGTAGACGAGAATGATCAGCACCTTGAAAACATTGACCTGAGCCAGGTCGATTTTCAGCATGCGGTACAGCACGATGATGAACAGCACGCCCACGCCGACCTGAATAAAGCCGCCGTAAATGCCGATCACGAACATGGCCAGATAAATCAGCGGGGTCAGCCGGTCCTTGGTGAGCGGGCGGGTATCCAGTTTGGGCTGCGGCAGCAGCATCACCAGGGCCGAGGCGGCCATGACGGCAATCAAGATCGCCTCGAACAGCGCATCGCTAACCTGCAGGGCGAGCCACGCCCCCACCAGCGAGCCGACAACGGCAGGCACCGAAAGGCGCAAGCTCAGACCGATATGCGAGGCGCCTGCGCGTCTGAAATTGCTGATCGCGGACACGCTCTGCAGCACAATGGCGACACGGTTAGTGCCGTTGGCTACCTGGGTGGGCAAGCCAAGAAACATTAGTAGCGGCAGTGCCAGCATCGAACCACCTGCCGAGAGCACGTTGATAAACCCGGCGATAATACCGATGCCCACCAGCGCAGCGGCCTCCCAGAGCATCATGGGCGGCACCTGCCAGGGGCATAGTGTCGATAGAGCATGGGGGTCTCCTTGCCTGAAATTTCGATAAGCCATTGATCATATAAGCATCGCCAACTAAACGCACGCAGACGACTTTTCGGCTTGGCCAAGCGTTGAAGCAAGGTTTGCCTTAACGCCAAGTTATTGGCATCAAACGGCGATTGCATGCTAATTTCACTGGGACCGCTTCCATTCGACCGGAAGCTGGATGTATGACCTCCCTATCGTCAACCATACCTATAAGTCCAAACAGGACGGAGGAAACGCTTATGCGAACTCTATCTAAAGCTGCTGCCGCTTCACTCCTGGCCGTTGCGCTGCCTGCCAGCGCCCAGCAACTGTCTATCGCCACGGGCGGTACCGGTGGCGTTTACTACCCCATCGGCGGCGGTTTCGCCGAGATGATCAACGAGCATATTGAAGGTGCTCAGGCCACCGCCGAAGTGACCGGTGCGTCGGTCGAAAACATGGGGCTGATCATGCGCGGTGACGCCGATATGGCCCTGGCCCTGGCCGACACCGTTTATCAGGCCTATACAGGTACCGGCGACTTTGAAGGCCGCCAGATCGAGAATACCCGTGCGCTGGCGTCGGTATACCCGAATGCCGTGCAGCTGGTCACCCTGGCCGACTCAGACATTGAATCGCTGGCCGATCTTGAAGGCAAGCGGGTTTCCGTGGGTGCACCCGGTAGCGGTACCGAGCTGAATGCGCGCGCCGTACTGGAAGCCAACGGCCTGAGCTATGAAGACTTCACGCCCCAGCGGCTGAACTTCAACGAAACCGCTGACGCCATTCGCGATGGCGATATCGACGCGGGTTTCTGGAGCGTTGGGCCTCCCACCAGTTCCATCATGAACCTGGCCACTACGCGTGACATCCGTATCATCGGCCTTTCCGATGAGGAAGTCGCCAACGCGCGGGAAGCAGTGGAAGTGTTCGCGCCCTACCAGCTCCAGGAAGGTCTCTACGAAGGCATGGACGAAACGGTCCAGACCATCGGCATTCCCAACGTACTGGTGGTCAACTCGGATATGGACGAAGAGCTGGCGTATCAGTTAACCCAGTTGCTGTTCGAGAATACCGACGAACTGATCGCGGTTCATCCGGCGGCGAACGATACCACCGTCGAGTTCACCATGGAGTCCACGCCGGTACCTCTGCATCCGGGCGCCATTCGCTACTTTGAAGAAGTCGACGCCGAGATTCCGGATCGTCTACGTCCCTGATTCTTGCGCAGGCGATCATTATGCAACCATTACGACGCCTGCCTTGGACACTGACGGTAAGGTTAGTCCCGGCCTTTGTGCTGGGGCTAACCGGTTCACCATTAGCCGGAGCGGGGTCCACCTCTGCTCCGGCTAATGCGTCTGAGCTCCTGGTAGTGACCGATGAGCAGGGCGAGCAGCTCTTCCAAACGCCAATGCCCGAGGGCTCGCGCTGGTGCCTGAAATGGCAGCATTCGGTGGAGAAGTTTACGGTCCTGGACTGTTACCGAAATCACGCGGGGGTGATGGAACTGGAACGCAGCCACCAACCCGACTTTGCCGCTGGCCTGGGGCACATTTACGGCCGTGGCGAGCAGGTTTCCGATGGTCAGGGCGGATATTGGATCGAGCACATCGACGAGCCCGTTCCAGGGAATCAGTATGTATTGCGTGTCGGCGCACCTGCCGTTAACCACCGCCTGGTCTGGCAGCGCAATGGACAGGCACACAGCTTCAGCCTGAGCCGCCGGGCAGCCGGCGAGCGGGTAACGCTGGGCCTGACCGAGGCAGCTGACGCCAACGCGAAAAACTAATCAGCCAGATATATCGTCTGACGAGGACTCCATGAGTGAATCAAAACAACCTTCGGTGGTAATGCCCGGCGGCAATGTGGTCCAGCCACGTGCTGTGTTGTGGTGCATTACCATCGTGGCGGTAGGGCTCTCACTGTTTCAACTTTACTCAGCGGGCATCCAGCCGTTGGGCCTGTTTTATCAGCGCAGCATTCACCTGGCGTTGATCATGATGCTGGCCTTTTTGATGTTCCCGGTGTTTGGCGGAGGGCGTCCCAGGGGCATTGTTGGCTGGGGGCTTGATGCGGTGTTTTTTACCGGTGCGTTGATCACTGGCGGCTATCTGGTGCTGTATCTCGATGAGATCATCAATCGGGCCGGTTTCTGGTCCCAGACCGATATCATGGTGGCCTGCATCGCCACGGTAACCGTGCTGGAGGCGAGCCGCCGAGCGGTAGGCCTGAGTATGACCATGATCGGGCTGATTGCGATTCTTTACGCGATGGCAGGGCCACGCGGTGATCTGGCCTGGCTGGGGGAGTGGCTGCCTGGCATCTTGGGGCATCGGGGCTATAGCTTTGACCGTATTGCGGGTCAGCTCTATCTTGGCCAGGAGGGTATTTTCGGTCTGCCGCTGGGCGTGGCCGCGACCTATATCTTTATTTTCGTGCTGTTTGGCGCTTTTCTGGAAAGTACCGGTGCCGGCAAGTTTTTTATCGACATGGCTTACGCGGCGACGGGCCGCCAGCGGGGCGGGCCCGCTAAAGCGGCGGTCTTGGCCTCCGCGGGTATGGGCTCCATTTCTGGCAGTGCAATCGCCAATGTGGTGACCACCGGCGCCTTTACCATTCCGCTCATGAAGCGCCTGGGTTATAAGCCCAAGCAGGCCGGTGGTATCGAGGCGGCTGCTTCCACAGGGGGGCAGATCATGCCGCCGCTGATGGGGGCAGGGGCGTTCTTGATCGCTGAATATACCAATACGCCGTACCTGGAAATCGTCAAGATCAGTATCCTGCCCGCGATTATGTACTTTGCAACGGTTTACCTGTTCGTGCATATCATCGCGCTTAAGCAAGGCATGCAGGGTATGGCCAGAAGCGAGCTGCCCCAGATGCGCCAGGTGATGAAGGATGGCTGGCACTTCCTGCTGCCGCTGGGCGTTCTGGTATGGCTGCTGGCGATGAGCATGTCACCCAGTCGCGTCGGCTTTTATGCGGTCGTCACCATGGTGGCGGTGGCCGTGTTGCGTTATGTGTTGTGGTTCTTCTTTGTGGCCCCTCGCCAGGGTGAAACCGTGACGGCCCACAGCATCAAGGAGATGGCCGCTGCGGGTTTCAAGAAACTTGTGGAAGGTCTGGAGTTGGGGGCGCGCAATGCCGTCGCCGTCTCCATGGCGTGTGCCGTTGCGGGGATCATCGTGGGCATTGTCGGGCTTACCGGCCTGGGGCTTAAGTTCTCGTCGATGATGATGGCGTTTTCAGGCGGCAACATTGTGCTCGCACTCATCATGGTTCTGCTGGCAAGCCTGGTCCTGGGGATGGGGCTGCCGGTCACCGCCAGCTATATCGTGCTGATCGTGCTGGTCGGCCCGGCGCTGACGACAGAGTTCGGGATTCCGCTGCTGGTTGCCCACCTGGTGGTGTTCTGGTATTCCCAGGACTCTAATGTGACGCCGCCCATTGCCCTTGCGGGTTTTGCCGGGGCCGCCATTGCGGGCAGCAAGCCCATGGAAACCAGTTTCCAGTCGTGGAAGTTCGCCAAGGGACTGTATCTGATTCCGCTGTTCATGGTGTTTAACCCGGAGATCATCGTGGGCGGTCCAGTGCCGCTGGTGATCTGGAACGCGGTGATCGCCTTGCTGGCGCTCTGCGCCTTTGCCGCTGCGTTGGAAGGTTACCTGTTCACCCGCATGGGGTGGCTGTCACGTGTGGCGATCGCGGTAGCTATCGTCGGCGTGTTCTACCCCAACCTGATGGCGGAAGTTGCCGGGGTGGTCGTCATGAGCGCGGCGATTATCGCCAACTGGCTGGCCAGTCGCCGGGAGTCTGCTGTCGCGGCCTAGCCTGCTAACGGCCCGATCGATGCAGTGAAAAACCGCCGCATAAAAAAAGGCCTGGCATATCGCCAGGCCTTTTGCGTGGAGTGGGGTTGGCTAGAAAATCGATTCCGCCGTGCCGGAGCCTTGTGAGCCACTGGCCTCTTCCAGTTCACGGCTGATCTGTCTGTTTTGGTAGTCAGGCAGGTGATCCTCATGGAACAGCTCAACGATACCGCCAGACTGGTCGTCGCGCAGGCGACGGCCGCTATCCGGATCAATGCGCGCGGTAATTACCGTATCCGGGCGCTCAGGCAACGCCGGGGGCGTTCCTTCCAGGGCTTGCCCCATAAAGTCGATCCAGATAGGCAACGCTGCCTGGGAACCATACTCGGAGATGGTCTCGTTGCTGTCCTTGCCTACCCAGACGGTGGTGACCAGCTCGTCGTTAAAGCCTGCAAACCAGGCATCACGCTGGCTGTTGGTGGTGCCGGTTTTACCGACGATATCGTCGCGCTCAAGGCTCAGCGCGGCGCGTCCGGTGCCTCTCTCGATCACGTCACGCATCATGTCGCGGAGAATGTACACCGCAGCGGGGTCGGCGACGCGTTTCGCCACAGGGTAGTCGTGGCCGTTTATCTCCACCGTCTCCTGACCGTCTTCACATTCACGGCAGGCCACTTGCGGGTTTGCCTCGTCGATGGTTTCCTCTTCTTCGTCACCTTGGCGAGCGACCCGTTCGATAAACCAGGGGGAGACCTGGAAGCCGCCGTTGGCCAGCACCGAATAGGCATTGGTCATTTCCATCGGTGTTAGCGTTGCGCTGCCCAGTGCCAGCGAAAGACCGTTAGGCAGACGCCCTTCGGCAAAGCCAAAGCCTTTCAAGTATTCAAGCGTGTAGTTGATGCCCATGCTTTGCAGAACGCGGATGGTCACCAGATTGCGTGAGCGGGCCAGCGCCGGGCGAAGGCGCATGGGGCCCTGGAAGTCGCGGCTCGAATTCACCGGGCGCCAGAGCTCGTTGCTGCCGTCATCCATCACCACGGGGGCATCATTGACCACGCTGGCCGCGTTCATCTCGCCGTCTTCAAGGGCGGCAAGGTAGATAAACGGCTTGAAGATGGAACCGGCCTGGCGCTGGGCCTGAATGGCGCGATTGAATTTACTGGCGTTGAAGTCAAAGCCGCCCTGAAGCGCACGAATTGCCCCGGTGCGTGGGTCTTGGGCGACCAGCGAGCCTTCTGCATCGGGTAGTTGCGATAAGCGAAGCTGACCCTCTTCATTTTCAACCACACGGATCATATCGCCACGCACCGCGATCTCCTGCGCCGAGCTGGGTTGGGCACCGCGGCTGCGCGGGCTGAGATAAGGTTGGGCCCAGCTCAAGCCTTCCCAAGGTATCTGGCGTAGTTCGCCGTCAACCAGAACCTCCATTTCCTGGCCGCTGCTCTCGACGACAATCGCTGGCTCCAGCAAGCCATAGCGAGGCGTGCGGTCCAGGACCTGAAGCCAGTTGCTGACATCGCCGTCAATGCCTTCGATTTCAGTTTGGCTTCGCGCGGCCGCCTGGCGGGCGGTTTGGCGAATTTCCGGTGACTCGGCAAGCTCTTCTTCCAGGCCCCGGGTTTCGGTCTCTTCCTGGGCTTCAACCAGGCTTGCGGCAATGTCGCGTTCCTCGGGCCCGCGCCAGCCGTGGCGCCGGTCGTAGGCAATCAAGCCGTTGGCCAGAGTGCGGCGGGCGGTGGGCTGCAACTCGCTGTCGATGGTCGTGTAAATGCGGTAGCCGCCGGTATAGGCATCGTCCCCGAAGCGATCGACGGCGTATTGGCGGGCCATTTCGGCCACGTAGGACGCATCCACTTCCGGCACGGTGGAATGCCGCTCTGCGGTCACCGGCGCTTGAACGGCTTCACGATAGGTCTCTTCGTCGATGTGGCCCAGCTCGCGCATGCGGAACAGAATCCAGTTGCGGCGAATCAGCGAACGTTCAGAGTTGGCCAGGGGGTTAAACGCCGAGGGGGCTTTGGGCAGGCCAGCGATCATGGCGGTTTCGGCCAGCGTCAGTTCATCCGGGGGTCTGTCGTAATAGGTGTCGGCCGCCGCGGCAATCCCGTACGCCCGGTTACCCAGGAAGATTTTGTTTACATAAAGTTCAAAAATTTCTTGTTTGTTTAACACCTGTTCCATCTGCAGGGCGAGCAGTATTTCGCGGATTTTACGCGTGAAGGTTTGGTCCAGCGTCAGCAGATAATTGCGCGCCACCTGCATGGTAATGGTGGAGCCGCCGGACTGGATGGTTCCCCCGCTCTGCATCAGTTCCAGGGAGGCGCGCGCCAGGCCGCGCGGGTCCACGCCCTGGTGGTCGAAGAAACTGGCGTCTTCGGCGGCGGTCAGTGCGTTGATCATCTCATCGGGGATTGCCTCGAAGTCAATTTCGATGCGTCGTTCTTCGCCAAACTCCCCGATCAGGCGCCCGTCGCGGGTCAGGATGCGCAAGGGGGTGTGCAATTCAAAGTTTTGCAACTGACGAACGTCCGGAAGGCCCGGAGCGAAATAGATAGCGGCGCCGACCAGGGCAAGAACGACGGCACCGGTTAGCGAGACCAGAATGCCCAACAGCGACACAATAAGGGTGCGGAGAAACGTCATGAATGGAAAGTACCCGTGGGATGAATAAAAAAGAGACGGTATCTAAACGACCGTATCACGCAACTGGCTGCCATTATAGGAAGCCAAGGCGGCCGCCACCAGTGTTGATGTGCCATCATGCGGCGTGAGTGTGACTCGGCTTAAAATCATGTAACCTCGAGCAACGCGATAGGCAAGCGACTCCGGACCCATAATGCGCTTACTCAAACCTCGTAACGGGTTGATCGGCGTCGATATTACCTCGGCGACTGTCAAGCTGCTTGAACTCAAGAACGCTCATCAGAACTTTCAGGTGCAAAGCTACGCCGTGCGTCCGCTTCGTGAAGGGGCGGTAGTGGAAAGACGCATCCGTGATATCGACGACGTCGCCCAGGTTCTCAGTCGCGCGGTAGAACATGCCAGCCCGTCAACGCGTAAAGCGGCGGTGGCCGTACCTGCGAGCGCGGCGATCACCAAAACGCTCAGCTTTCCGCGATCACTCAGTGAAGACGATATTGAAGCCCGCATCATCGCCGAGTCAGACCGGCATATTCCGTTTCCGTTCAATGAGGTGGCGTTTGATTTTGAGTGCCTGGGGCCATCGCCATTTGACGATGACCGTCAGCAGGTGGTGCTGGTGGCCTGCCGCCAGCAGGATGTAAGCCAGTTAACCGAGACCCTCGAGCGCGCCGGGCTCGAGCCCGCCGCCGTTGAAGTTGAAACCTTTGCCATGGAGCGATCGTTTGAAGTGCTGCGCCGCCAGCTTCATGTTCAGGACGACCCCGACGCCTGCGTCGGCCTGGTGGATATCGGGGCCAATATGAACGCTTTTCACGTCGTGCGCGGTGGGCACATCGTCTACAGCCGTGACACGGTCTTTGGTGGCCGCCAACTGACCGATGCCATCCGCGACCGTTACCAATTAAGTATGGAGGAGGCCGGTTTTGCCAAAAAACGCGGCGGCCTGCCCGATGACTATCCTGACAGCGTGCTTAACCCGTTTTTGGAAACGGTCGTACAGCAGGTGGGCCGCTCACTCCAGCTTTACTACACCGCAGGGCGTCAACATGAGGTTCAGCATATTGTTCTGGCCGGTGGGTCGAGCGTAATTCCTGGCTTGGCAGAGCGTATCGCTGAAGATAGTGGCATGAACGTGACGATCGCCAACCCCTTCCAGGCCATGGCGGTCAACAAGCGCCTGGATGTCGAAGCGCTCACCAACGATGCCCCGGCGATGCTGACTGCAGGCGGCCTGGCCATGAGGGTTGGGCAATGAGCATCACCATCAACCTGTTACCCTGGCGTGAGGAGCAGCGCGAACGGCGCACGCGGCGTTTTTACTACTTTATGGTGCTGATGTTGTTGTTAGGCGTCGCACTCGGCTGGGGCATCGCCAAGTTTTATTCAATGCAACTGGCTGCCCAGCAACAGCGCAATGCGTTTATTGAGGCTCAAACCCGCGAGCTGACAGCGGATATTGGCAACCTGGAGCGCTATAAGGCGGACGCCCTGCGGCTCGGTGAGCAACTGGTGTTGTTCCAAACGCTGCAAACACAGCGGGCCAGCACCGTTGAGCTGTTCAATGCACTCGCTAGCAGCGTCGCCAGCGGTGTGGTCTACCAGCAGGTGTCGCGCAACGGTGCCCAGGTCAGCATCGAAGGGGTCGCGGCCAGCGAACGGCAGGTGTCCGAGCAGTTACGCCGAGTGGCTGACAGTCGGGCGTTTGGCGTGCCATCGCTATCGGAAGTCGAGAGTGACGCTGAGGGTGGCGGCCGACAGTTCCGCTTCGATGTTGAGCAACCCTCACTGTCGGCTTCCGCCGAGGAGCAGCCATGATCTGGAAGCGGGCGCGTTGGGCGCAGGAATGGCAACAGCTGCGCGATGTCGATTGGCGAGACCTGGATGTGAAAGAAGCCGGTGGCTGGCCATTGCTGCTCAAAGCGCTTTGCGGTGGGCTGGCCTTGCTGGTGGCTGTATTGATAATGGAATGGTTGATTATCGGCGAGCGGCGCGCCGAGTTGGCCAGTGCGCAGCAGCAAGAATCGCGCTTGCTTGGCGACTACCGTCGGCAGTCAGGTGAAGCGGCTCAATTGCCCAAGATACGCGAGCAGCTTGCCACGCTGGAAGACCAAATGGCGCGTGTGCGCGCCATCCTGCCCACCGGTGCGGAGATTCCATCGTTGCTCGATAGTATTAGCGATGCCGCGGTGGATAACCGGCTGACAATCGAAACCATTCGTCTGCGTCCCACGGTTACCCAGCCCCACTATGTGGAGCAGCCGCTGGATATACAGGTACGCGGCGACTTTCATCAGATTGCCCGTTTCGCCGCCGACATTGCCTCGTTATCCCGGCTTGTGACCCAGCACGACTTCACGTTGGCGCCCGTCGATACCACTGGGGACAGCCTGCGGCTTTCCTTGCTGGCGCGCACCTACCGAGATCGGGAGGAGGCTCCATGACGTCGTGGGTTCGCCGAGGGTTAGTCGCTGGATGGCTAGCGGGGTTTCTCCTGTTGACGGGCTGCGCGGATCCAGCGCTGTCGCAACTGGAGGCAACCCTTGACGATATACGGCAAACCTCCAGCAGTGAGCCGGTCATGGTGATTCCGTATGTGCCGCTTTACCCTGCACAACGCTATCAGCACAGCGAGGCGCGCAGCCCCTTTTTGCCGCCACAATCGACACAGGACAGCGCGTACGGGGCGGCGGGTGAAAATGGCCCCGACCCGCAACGACCTGCCGAACCACTGGAGCGCTTTTCACTGCAAGAGCTTCAGCTGGTTGGCACGATACGCATGGACGGTCGGCGAGTGGCCATGATTGCGACACCTGAGGGTGAGGTGGTTAACGTCAGGGAAGGTCATTATATGGGCACAAATTATGGTCGCATTGTTGCCATATCAGCTCAGGAGATTGAGATTCGCGAACGCGTCTACACCCAGCAAAATGGCTGGCAGACACGTCCTGCTTCGCTCACTATTGTCGATGAGCGCTAAATGATGACGGGCATGCGCATCACGCAGCGACCCAAAGCAAGTGGATGGAGACCCATGGCAAACACCTTGGTAAGCCGTTTTCGGCAAAGCATGCTGGCCGCAATGATGCTACTTCCCGGTTGGGCGGTGGCGTCGGTGCTCACCGATCTCGAGGTGCGTGAAACGCAAGGCGGCGACGTGGCGTTGGAGTTGCGTTTCAGCGGTGAGGTGCCTGAGCTCAATGGCTACCCGCTGACGAACCCGCCGCGTTTGGCACTGGATCTGGCGGATACCCAAAACGGCCTGACCGAGCGTCGGACACGCGTTGACCTGGGGGGCGTTGAGGGCATTACCGCGCTGGAAGGCAGTGGTCGCACGCGCCTTGTGCTGGACCTGGAGGCGCCTCGCCAGTTTCGTTCATCGGTGTCCGGTGACCGGCTGACCGTGACCCTGGCGGCCGCTGGGGCATCGAATGAGCTGCCTGTCGAACGCCTTGAAACAGCGCAGGGGCCCCAGGTGCAGGATATTGACTTTCAACGCGGTGAAAGTGGTGCAGGGCGCTTGTTGGTGACCTTTGATCGCGACAGCGTCAGCCCCAAGGTGCGCGAGGGTGGACGTAATGAGGTGATTGTCGAACTCGGGCAGGTGACGGTGCCCGACGCCCTCAATCAGGTCTATGACGTGACGGATTTTGCCACGCCGATCTCGCGTATCACGCCGCGCCGCGGGCAACGCGGCAGTGAGCTGGTGCTCACCACCGATGGCCCCTATGCCATGGTGTCATCGCAGTCAGGCGATCAGTTGACGGTGGAAGTCCAGCCTGTCAGCGAAGTCCCGCAGCAGGCGCGTGTGGATCAAGGCGAGGAATATACTGGCGAGCGGTTGAGTCTTAACTTTCAGGATATTGAAGTGCGCGCCGTGCTTGCCACGCTCGCCGATTTTACCGGCTTGAACCTGGTGGCCAGCGATAGCGTCAGCGGACGGGTAACGCTCAATCTTAACGATGTGCCCTGGGACCAGGCGCTGGACCTGATCCTCCAGAGCCAGGGGCTTTCCAGTCGTGAAAAGGGCAATGTGATTGTGGTGGCGCCGGCGAGCGAACTGGCTGAACTAGAGCGCCAGGAACTGGAAGCCCGCAATCAGCAGGAAACGCTGGCACCGCTTGTAACAGAGTTTATTGAAGTGAAGTACGCCCGTGCCGAAGACCTGTCGCAACTGCTGCGTGGCGGTGAAGGTTTCGGTCTGCTCACCGAGCGAGGCCGGGTCAGCGTTGACCAACGCACCAACACGCTGCTGGTTCAGGACACCCCGGATCAAGTGCGCGAAATCGTGCGCACGCTGGACCGCCTGGATGTAGCCGTTCGCCAGGTGCAGATTGAAGCCCGCATCGTGATCGCCCGTGATACGGCTTCCCGCGAGCTGGGCATCAACTGGGGGGCGTCCAGCACCCGCGGATTTCAGGATGGCGGTGACGGCACATTCGAACGCCGCGATATCAATCCCGATGGGCTAAACCGCGCTCGCGGCGGGCTGGCGGTTGATTTTGGCGATACCTCCGACGCCGGTGCCGGGTTCAGCTTTGGCTACCTGGCCGGTGATGTATTGCTCGATCTTGAGCTGCGCGCCCTGGAAAGTGAGGGCAAGAGCCAGACCATTTCACAGCCCAAGATCATTACCGCCAATCAGCGCACCGCTACCATCAGCCAGGGCGAGGAGCGTGCCTTCCAGAGTGTTGACGGTAACGATAATCCGGATACCGAGTTCAAGGAGGCCGAGCTATCGCTTGAGGTCACCCCGCAGATTACGCCGGATAACCGCATCATCATGGATCTGTTGATTCGCAATGACAGCTTCCGGGAGTCCGAGTTTGGGGGGGAACCGCCGATAGACACCAATGAAATCGAGACCCAGGTACTGGTCGATAATGGGCAAACCGTGGTGCTGGGCGGTATTTTAACCACCGAGGAGCTGCGTCAAGTCGCCAAAACACCGCTGCTCGGCGATATTCCCTTGCTGGGTCGACTGTTTCGCTATACCGAAGAGAGCAATGAAAAGGTAGAGTTGTTAGTCTTTATTACACCACGACTTCTTGATGATGGCTTAACGGTTCGCTAATGCAGGATTTACCCAACCTTTTTCTGATTGGCCCCATGGGGGCTGGCAAAAGCACGATTGGTCGACTGCTGGCAGCCGAACTATCGCGCGACTTTTTTGATAGCGACCACGCCATTCAAGCGCGCTGCGGGGCCGATATCCCGTGGATTTTTGATGTGGAAGGCGAGCAGGGCTTTCGCCAGCGTGAGATTCACATGATCGACGAGCTGACCCAACGCCATCCCGTGGTTGTGGCGACTGGCGGTGGCGCGGTGCTGCGCGAGGAAAACCGCCGCGCGCTCCGCGAGCGGGGCACGGTAGTGTACCTGTTGACCACTGTCGATCAGCAGCTCCGGCGCACGGCGAAAGACCGCAACCGCCCGCTGTTGCAGTGTGCTGACCGCGAGAAGGTGCTGAACGATATGTTCGCCGCCCGTGACCCGCTTTATCGCGCCACGTCGGATATTACCGTGCGTACCGACCGGCGCAGCCCGCGCGCGGTGGTCAACGAAATTGTGCGTCGCGTCCGGCGCCTGGTCGACCCTCTTGAATCCATAAATTCGTCAAACAAGGTATCCCCATGACCGCAGTTGACGGCGTACAGCGTACGCTTGAGGTGGCGCTCGGCGAGCGCAGCTATCCGATCCTTATTGGTACAGGGCTTGTAGGCAGGCCCGATATGCTGACGCCGTATCTGGCCGGCCAGCAGGTAATGGTGGTCACCAATGAAACCATTGCCCCGCTGTATCTGGAACGTCTCTGCGATAGCCTGCCGGATGATCTGGAGGTGCGCACGCTAGTGCTACCCGATGGCGAACAGTACAAGACCATCGAGCAGGTAGAGCGTATCTGGAGTGCGCTGTTGGAAGCGGGGTTTAATCGTCGCTGCACCCTGATAGCGCTGGGCGGTGGGGTCATTGGCGACATGGTCGGCTACGCGGCCGCCGCCTACCAGCGTGGCGTGGCGTTCATCCAGGTGCCGACCACGCTGCTGTCCCAGGTGGACTCCTCGGTGGGCGGCAAAACCGGCGTCAATCACCCGCTGGGTAAGAACATGATCGGCGCCTTCTGGCAACCCAAGGCCGTGCTGGTCGATATCGACACGCTCACCACGCTGCCCGCGAGGGAGTTGTCAGCGGGACTCGCGGAGGTGGTCAAATACGGTTTCATCCGTGATGAAACCTTCCTGGCCTGGCTGGAAGCCAACATGACGGCTTTACGCCGCGTGGAGCCCGAGGTGATTGCCGAGGCCATCGCCCGAAGCTGCCTGATAAAAGCGGATATCGTCGCTGAGGATGAAACCGAGCAGGGCGTTCGCGCGCTGCTCAACCTGGGCCACACCTTTGGCCACGCCATTGAAGCGCACCAGGGCTATGGTAACTGGTTGCACGGCGAAGCCGTAGGCGCGGGGATGGCCATGGCCGCGACGCTCTCCCATGAGCTGGGCTGGATTTCGGCGGCGGATCGCGAACGCAGCCTGGCGGTGATCAAGAGCGCCGACTTGCCTGTTCATGCACCGGCAAGCATGTCGAGTGACGACTTTCTTGCCCGCATGCGGCTGGACAAGAAGAATATCGATACCCGCTTGCGCCTGGTGCTGCTTGAGGCGTTGGGCAGTGCCTGCGTCAGCGATGCGGTGCCGCCTGACCAATTAAAAACCCTGCTCGATCAATATCCGCGACGCTAGCCGCTGATTTCCCGTTGTATTGCACCTAAAAACACCCCGCTTCGACTAAGCGGGGTGTTTTTAGGTGTGCGCAATAAAGGTTTCTGTTTTAGCTAATCCGCATGCCTTATGCAGTATCGGCATGGCTAAAAAGCGCCTTATTAGACTAAAGTCTAGGCATTGGAGTGTTTCGTTAAAATAGCGTTTTCCTGCGCTGCAAGTGCTTGAAGGATATCGTTTTTTTAATTGATCGGTTGTGCAACTACAGGATTTGGAAAGGGTTTTGAAGGCTCAGGAGGTGAGGAAAGATTGCGCAAAGCGGCTGCAAATCGCTATGCTGACCGGCCATTTTCCAATGGTAGCGAAGGCAAAAGCCGACCTCCAACAGGCCGGTTATCACCACTAAAAAAATCAACAACCCGCCTTTTTATCACAACCCCGCTACCAAAAAAACACGCTGACTAGAGGCACGCCCATGAATAGAGGTCTTCACCAGCCCGGCGAGTTTCGCGACAACTGCGGCTTTGGCCTGATTGCCCATATGGAAGGGCAGGCCAGCCACGACCTGTTGAAAACCGCGATCGAGTCCCTTACCTGCATGACGCACCGGGGGGGGATCGCCGCTGACGGTAAAACCGGCGATGGCTGCGGGCTGTTGCTTAAAATGCCCACTCACTTCATGCAGGCGGTGGCCAAGGACGCCTTGGGCGTTGAGCTGGGCGAGCGTTTTGCCGTTGGGGTTGTGTTTCTGCCCGATGATGACAAGCGGGCTGCACGTGGACGCGATGCACTTGAAGACGCGCTCAAGGCACGCGGCCTGAACGTGATCGGCTGGCGCGATGTGCCCACCGACGCCAGCGTGTGCGGGCCGATGTCGCTCGATTGCCTGCCGCGTATCAGGCAGGTCTTTGTGCAGCCGGGTAGCGGTGAGCACTTTGATGTTGACCTTTTCATGGGGCGCCGTCATGCCGAACAGGCGATGCGCGACGACGAAGACTTTTATGTTGCTTCGCTGTCGTCCGAAGTGGTGTCGTATAAAGGGCTGGTAATGCCCGAAGATCTGCCGGCTTTCTATACAGACCTCAACGACCCGCGCCTGGAAACGGCCATTTGCGTCTTCCACCAGCGTTTCTCGACCAATACCGCACCGCGCTGGCCGCTTGCCCAACCGTTCCGCCTGCTGGCGCACAACGGCGAGATCAACACCATTCAAGCCAACCGCGGTTGGGCGAACTCGCGTAAAGCGAACTTCGTTAACGAGCGCCTGCCGGATATCGCCGAACTGGATGAAATCGTCAATACCACCGGTTCAGACTCCTCCAGCATGGATAACATGCTGGAAGTGCTGCTGACCGGTGGCATGGAACTACACCGCGCAGTGCGCATGATGGTGCCGCCGGCCTGGCAGAACGTCGAAACCATGGACGCCGAGTTGCGTGGCTTCTATGAATACAACTCCATGCATATGGAGCCGTGGGACGGCCCGGCAGGCGTGGTGATGACCGACGGGCGCCAGGCAGTGTGTATGCTCGACCGTAACGGCCTGCGTCCTGCGCGCTGGGTGATTACCAAGAATGGCTATATCACCCTGGCGTCGGAAATCGGCACTTACGGCTACAAGCCGGAAGATGTGGTGGCCAAAGGGCGTGTGGGACCCGGCCAGATGCTGGCGGTGGATACCCATACCGGTGAGGTGCTGCATACCGAGGACATCGACAATCGGCTGAAGTCGGCGTATCCGTACAAGCGCTGGCTGAAGCAGGAAGCCAACTACCTGGAATCGGCGCTGACCGAGTTGGCGCGTTTCCAGAACATGGATGGTAATGCACTGAACGTGCAGCAGAAGATGTTCCAGGTCAGCTTTGAAGAGCGCGACCAGGTGCTGCGTCCGTTGGCTGAAAGCGGTCAGGAGGCGGTAGGTTCAATGGGCGATGATACGCCCATGGCGGTGCTGTCCAGCCGTCCGCGGCTGCTGACGGATTACTTCCGCCAGAAGTTTGCCCAGGTGACCAACCCGGCCATCGATCCGCTACGTGAGGCGATCGTCATGTCGCTGGAAACCTGTTGTGGCGCCGAGCTGAATGTTTTCAAAGCGACCCCGGAACATGCCCACCGGCTGATCTTGACCACGCCGGTGCTGTCGCCGCGCAAATTTACCGCCCTGGTCAGTCAGGATGATCCGGCATTTGCCAGTCATACCCTGTCGCTGGGCTATGACCCCGAGCAGCAGTCGCTCAAACAAGCACTGACGGCGCTTTGCCAGGAAGCCGAAACGCAGGTGCGGGCCGGTAAAGTCCTGCTGGTGTTGACGGATGCCGACTTGCCCAAAGGCAAGCTGCCGATTCAGGCAGTCCTGGCGGTAGGGGCGGTTCATACCCATCTGGGCCGGCTTGCCCTGCGCCCCAACGCCAATATTGTGGTCGAGACCGGCTACGCCAGGGATGCCCACCAGATGGCCGTGCTGTTCGGCGTGGGCGCGACGGCGGTCTACCCATGGCTTGCCTATCAGGTGATGGCGGATATGCACCGCACCGGCGAACTGACCGGCAACCCGGCAGACGCGCGGGAAAACTACCGTAAAGGCCTGCAGAAGGGGCTGTTCAAGATCCTCTCCAAGATGGGCATCTCGACACTGGCGTCTTACCGCGGTTCGATGCTGTTTGAAGCTGTCGGCCTCGACGACGACATCATGCAGATGTGCTTCCCGGGCATGGCGTCGCGCATCCAGGGCACTGGCTTTGCCGAGCTGCAAATGCAGCAGGCATTGCTGGCCAAAGACGCCTGGATTCCCCGCAAGGGCATCACCCAGGGCGGCTTGTTCAAGTACGTTCATAACCACGAGTATCACGCCTATAACCCTGACGTGGTGATGACGCTTCAGGCCGCTGTCCAGGAAGGCAGCTACGCCAAGTGGAAGAAATTCGCCCAGTTGGTCAACGAGCGGCCGGTGGCGACAATCCGCGACCTGCTGGCCCTCAAGCCTGCTGAAACGCCGATTCCGCTGGATGACGTCGAGCCGGTTGAAGACCTGCTGCCGCGCTTCGACAGCGCGGGCATGTCGCTGGGGGCGCTGTCGCCGGAGGCCCACGAAGCACTTGCCCAGGCGATGAACGAGGAAGGTGGCCGCTCCAACTCCGGCGAGGGCGGCGAAGACCCGGCGCGCTACGGCACGATTCGCAGCTCGAAAATCAAGCAGATTGCCTCTGGCCGTTTTGGGGTAACGCCTCACTACCTGGTCAATGCGGAAGTCCTGCAGATCAAGGTCGCCCAGGGCGCCAAGCCTGGTGAGGGTGGTCAGTTGCCTGGCGGCAAGGTCAATCAGCTGATTGCGCGGCTGCGCTACTCGGTGCCCGGCGTGACGCTGATTTCGCCGCCGCCGCACCACGACATCTACTCGATCGAAGATCTGGCGCAGTTGATTTTTGACCTCAAGCAGGTCAATCCGGACGCCCAGGTATCGGTCAAGCTGGTGTCCGAGCCGGGTATCGGCACTATCGCGACAGGGGTTGCCAAGGCCTACGCCGACCTGATTACCGTGTCCGGCTATGATGGTGGTACGGCCGCAAGTCCCCTGACCTCGATCAAGCACGCCGGGTCACCCTGGGAGCTGGGGCTGCCGGAAGTCCATCAGGCGCTGCGTATCAACAGTTTGCGTGACAAGATCCGCCTGCAGACCGACGGCGGTCTGAAGACCGGCTTGGACGTGGTCAAGGCGGCGATCCTTGGCGCGGAAAGCTTCGGTTTCGGTACCGCGCCGATGGTCGCGCTGGGCTGTAAATACCTGCGCATCTGTCACCTGAACAACTGTGCCACCGGTGTCGCCACCCAGGATGACTTCCTGCGCGGCGAGCACTTCCGCGGTACCGTGGACATGGTCAAGAACTATTTCCGCTTTATCGCCGAAGAAGTGCGTGAGTTGATGGCCATGCTGGGTGTGACCAAACTCACCGATCTGATCGGCCGTACCGACCTGCTCGACGTGCTGGAAGGCAATACCGCCTCCCAGCGCAAGCTGGATTTGACGCCGCTGCTGACCAACGACTTCGTGCCCGCGGATGCGCCCCAGTTCTGCAAGGTGAGCCGTAACGTGCCCCACGATCCGGGTGCCAAAAACCAGGAAGTGTTGGCGGCACTGAAAGACGCCATAGAAAACCAGTCGGGTGGCGAGTTTGATTTCACCATTACCAACTGTGACCGTAGTGTCGCCGCGCTGACATCCGGCGCGATTGCCAAGCGCTACGGTGAAGAAGGCCTGGAAAACGCGCCGATCACCGCGCGCTTTACCGGCGTTGCCGGGCAGAGCTTCGGGGTGTGGAACGCCCGTGGCCTGAACCTGTATCTCGAAGGCGATGCCAACGACTACGTGGGTAAAGGCATGAACGGTGGCAGCATTGTGATTGTGCCGCCGAAAGTCAGTGAATTCGAAAGCCACAAAACGGCGATTATCGGCAACACCTGCCTGTATGGCGCGACCGGCGGCAAGCTGTTTGCGGCGGGTACGGCGGGTGAGCGTTTCGGGGTACGTAACTCCGGGGCGACGGCCGTTATCGAAGGCGCGGGCGACCACTGTTGCGAATACATGACCGGTGGCCTGGTCTGCGTCCTCGGTGAGACCGGGGTGAACTTCGGCGCCGGCATGACAGGCGGGTTTGCCTACGTGCTGGATGAAGAGCGCACCTTTGTAGACAAGTACAACCATGAACTGGTTGAGATTCACCGTGTTAACACCGAAGCGATGGAGGCGTATCGTCGCCACCTGCGCGAAATGATTGAGGCCTACGTAGCAGCGACAGGATCAGCGCGTGGGGCGGCTATTTTGGAAGACTTCAGCGACTACGCGCGTCACTTCTGGCTGGTAAAGCCCAAGGCCGCAAGCCTGGGTAGCCTGCTGGATCAGTCTCGGCGTCAGCCGGAATAACCGTTTTATGCCCCTATCGCTGACAGGAGAGAGATCATGGCCAACCGTTTGAATAACGATTTCCAGTTTGTGGATGTGGGTCGTCAGGACCCGCAGAAAAAAGATGCGCGTAAGCGTTCCAAAGAATTTGCTGAAATCTACGAGCCCTACAAGCCTACCGACGCGGCCAGCCAGGCACACCGCTGTCTGCACTGTGGCAATCCGTACTGCGAGTGGAAGTGCCCGGTACACAACTACATACCCAACTGGCTGCAGCTGGTGGTGGAAGGCAATATTATCGAGGCCGCCGAGCTTTCGCACAAAACCAACTCGCTGCCCGAAGTGTGTGGTCGTGTGTGCCCCCAGGACCGTCTGTGCGAGGGCGACTGCACGCTCAACGATGGCTTTGGCGCGGTGACCATTGGATCGATCGAGAAGTACATTACCGATACGGCCTTTGCCATGGGCTGGCGTCCGGATATGTCGCAGGTGACCTGGACGGACAAGAAAGTGGCGATTGTGGGGGCAGGACCTGCAGGTCTTGGCTGCGCCGATATCCTGGCACGCAATGGTGTCAAGCCGGTGGTGTTCGACAAGTACCCTGAAATCGGCGGCTTGCTGACGTTCGGTATTCCCGAGTTCAAGCTGGAAAAGAACGTCATGGAGCGTCGCCGTGCGGTCTTTGAAGAGATGGGCGTCGAGTTCCGGCTGAATACCGAGATCGGTACCGACGTTGAGTTTGAAACGCTGCTCCAGGACTACGATGCCGTTTTCCTGGGTATGGGCACTTACAAGTACATGGAAGGAGGCTTCCCGGGCGAAGATCTGCCGGGTGTTTATAAAGCGCTCGACTTCCTGATTGCCAACGTCAATCGCTGCCTGGGCTTTGAAAAAGATCCCAACGATTACATCTCAATGGAAGGCAAGCGCGTGGTGGTCCTGGGCGGTGGTGATACCGCAATGGACTGCAACCGCACCTCGATTCGTCAGGGAGCGGCGAGCGTGACCTGCGCCTATCGCCGTGATGAAGGCAACATGCCGGGGTCACGCAAGGAAGTTGCCAATGCCCGGGAAGAAGGCGTCGAGTTTCTGTTCAACCGTCAGCCGGTCGCCGTGGTCGGTGACGACAAGGTCGAAGGCGTGAAGGTGGTGCGTACGCGTCTGGGCGAGCCGGATGAAAACGGTCGCCAGCGCCCTGAAGTAGTGCCGGGCTCGGAAGAGATTGTTCCCGCCGATGCGGTGGTTGTTGCCTTCGGTTTCCAGGCAAGCCCCGCGCCCTGGTTCGACCCGGCCAATATCCAGGTCGATGAGCGCGACCGTGTCACCGCGCCGGAGCACGGCCAATACGCCTTCCAGACCAGCAACGAGAAAATCTTTGCCGGCGGCGATATGGTGCGCGGCTCTGACCTGGTGGTCACCGCCATCTACGAAGGCCGTCAGGCAGCGGAAGGCATGCTGGATTATCTGGGCGTTTAATTCGGATTCCAGCATCGGACTTGTCGGGCGATCGGGCTGTCTACGGGAAATCCTCTTCGGTGCCTTGATGATTGCTGATCGCCCAATGAATTGGGCTCCTTGTGTCTCTCAAGAGGGAATGATTAGCTACCATTCTCTCTGGCCAGAAGGGTAACCCGTTGGGCTCCTGAT
>NZ_JAXOVU010000006.1:0-229438 GCF_036663435.1 Halomonas sp. 5021 | reverse complement strand
TTGTGATCCTTACTTGTCACTCGAAAGTAACAAAAGCGGATCAAACTTGGCTCAAGGTTTTCAAACGTTCTCTCAAGGTCCGAAGACCTTGGACGAGTCGCTTGCCTTGATAGTTGGTGATTTATCACCCTCATCGGCAAGCGCCCACATGAATTACCTGATCACATTATTAAAGAGCTATCGAAGGGCGTCGCCCTTCGATGTGGTGCGTATGATACGTTTTTTTTTCGCGAGGTCAACCAGCACCGACACATTTCTTGCCAATGGTCGTTCAGGCAGCCAAGCGGGCCAATAAGTCGGCACGCCGATCGGCGGATACGAACGCGGCATCAATTGCGTTTCGGGTCAATTGCACAAACACATCTTCAGACCAGCCGAAAGCGTCCGCACAAGCCACATGATTGGCGAGCATTCCGCCGCCAAAGTAAGCAGGATCATCAGAGCTGATGGTCACATTCAGGCCCTCATGCAGCAGAGTGGGCAAAGGGTGCTCACGCAAGTCATCGACGACTTTTAGACAGACATTGGATAACGGGCAAACCGTCAGGACGACCTGCTCACGACGAAGACGCTCCACCAAATCCGGATTTTCCAGACAGCGCACGCCATGATCGATACGCTCCACCTCCAGAAGATCGAGAGCCTGGATGATATAGTCCGCCGGCCCCTCTTCGCCTGCGTGCGCTACGCAAACCAGACCAATCTCTTTGGCCCGCGCAAAAAGTGTCTTGAACTCAGATGGCGGATGATCGCGTTCGGCACTGTCCAAACCGATTGCATCGATAAACTTCCAATAGGGTGCAGCTTGCTCGAGGACGTGCAAGGCTTCTTCTGCCGGGCGATCACGTAAAAACGCCATGATCATGCCAACCGAAAAATCCATGGATTCCTCGGCTTCCTGCTTGGCTTTGAGCAGCCCACCCATGACCACTTCCAGCGGAACACCTCTTTGAAGGTGCGCCTGGGGGTCGAAATGCATATCGACATGTACAACTCCCTCTCGACGAGCGCGATGAAAGTAGTCCATCGCCAGGTCGTAAAAGTCTTCCTCGTGACGAAGCACGCCCATGCCCTGAAAATAAAGGTCCAAAAACGCCTGCAAATCATTAAAGTCATACGCATCTTTTGCTTCCTGAGCGGAAGCATACGGCAAGTCAATGTTATTACGCTGGGCCAGCGCGAACATCAACTCGGGCTCAAGCGAACCTTCGATATGAAGATGCAGCTCTACCTTGGGAAGCTGGCGCAAAAAATCGTGCATACAGGGCTCCTGTCTAATTAGCTTCAAGGCCAAGCTTACCTGCATCCAGGTGCCAGTGGTAATCGATATGCGGCAACAAATCAGGCTGGTCGACTTGATGGATAAAATAGATGACTGTTCTGTTGCCAAGCCAACGATCAAGCGAAGCCGCCAAGTGCTGGGCAGTCACCGCATCAACGCTTGCAAAAGGCTCATCAAGGAGCACAATCTGCGGGTCTCGCAACATCAACCGTGCCAATGCAACCCGCCTGGCTTGCCCCCCAGAAAGTTGCTGGCCCTTTTCGCCCACCGCTGTGTCGAGTGCTCTGGGTAAACGTTCAGCCCAATCGGCCAACGCCACGTCAGAAAGCACTTGCCAAAGCCGCTCATCACTTGCAGATGGATCCGCAATGAGCAAATTTTCAGCCAGCGAAGCATCAAATAGATCCACTTGCTGGGTCAGCATTGCCAAATGCGCCGCGCGCTGTGTATCAGCCAACGTTTGGGGCGCTACCCCCAGGACGTTGACGACGCCGCGAGTGGGCACCAGGCGACCCAGGATGAGTGACGCCAATGTCGATTTTCCAGCCCCCGACATGCCTGTCACCACAGCGCGTTTGCCTGCAGGAAGGCGAAAGTCAACGTCGCTCAAGGCCAGGGAAAGCGAACTGGGATAACGCAACGATACGCTTTCAAAAACCACACCATCGTCTAACGACACAGCGGTTGAAGGTGAAAAACTGCGCGACGAATCGCGCGGCTCAAGTTTGTTCAATCGCTCAACAGCGGCATAACTAGCCCCCAATCTAACAAACGCATTGGGTAGAACACTGAACGCTTCATTGATACCCAGCGCCATCAGCACGGCCATCACAACAATAGGACCGTCAACCTGGCCTTGCGCCAACACCTCCCCCGCCAGCCAAAGCACTCCTAATGCCAGCAAACTCGTCACCGCGGCAACAATCGAATTACCAAGCGCCTGCTTATTACCTACTTGCCGCTGATTGTTCAGGACCTGCTGCTCATGAGTATCGACAAAGCCGCGGTGCCAGCGATCACTACGATAGCTGGTCAGCTCTGCGCTGGCCTGAACCTGATCAATCACCAAGTGACGCAAGACCTCCTGATCACCAACATGGTAGTGGCTTTGTCGCCACCCCCAGACGGAAAAGCCCACTGTCGTGACCAGCCAGAGCCCCCCGAGAACGCCCGCCACCAACAAGGCCGCATAAGGCAGCCACAGCGCGATAAACAACACCATGATGGCGCTACCCAGCAGCGCAACAATAGGTGGCATCAAGGCTCGGAGATAGAAATTATCCAGGGTGTCGATATCGGAAGTCAGGCGGGTCAGCCAATCACTCGCCCGCTGACGGCCGAGGGTTGAATCATCAAGGCGGGTTAATTGGCCAAATACACGAAAGCGCAAATCCGCCAACAATGCCAATACGCTATTATGATTATAGACTCGCTCGGCGTACCGCGAGACTGTCCGCAATAGCGCAAAGAAACGGATACCTCCACCCGGCACGTAGACATCCAGTATGGCGGGAATCCCCAACGCCAGCGCAATACCGGTTAGCGCACTGGCGGTGATAAACCAGCCAGACAGCCCCAGTAGTGCAACACCGGCTAAAAGCGTTAGCCCTGCCAGCAAGGCCCCCAACATGAAAGCTCGCCGACGGCGGGTAAGCAATCTCAACCACGGTAAGAATTGGCGATAGATATCCCTCAAACGGGCATCTCCTCGATCTGTCCTTGAGTCATTTTGAAGTGACGATTCGCCGCTTTGATGACCGCAGGATGATGGGTAGCAACGACCAGCGTGCGCCCTTCTTTTATCCAGTCGATCAACGCCGCCACCACGGCCTGCTCTGTTGCCTCGTCGAGCTTTGCTGTCGGTTCATCAAGCAGGACCAGTGGTGCGCCACTCAGGTAAACGCGCGCCAGCGCCAGACGCTGAGCCTGGCCACCCGACAAACCGACGCCGCGCTCGCCAAGCAAGGTATCCAGCCCCTCTGGAAGGCCATTGACCACATCAATCAACCCGGCACGCCTTAACGCTGCTTGCATTGCATCTTCTGATGCCAAGGGGTTCGACAGGCGCAGATTGTCGGCCAGACTCCCCTGCAACAGGCAGGGCTGCTGATCCAGCCACGCGACTTGGTCCGTCGCTGCATGTCGACACTCGCCATGACTGGGCCCGATGAACCCTGCCAATAACGCGAGCAATGTCGACTTGCCACTGCCCGACTCTCCGCTGACAGCGATCACATCACCCTGCGTTAGGGCGAGATCCAAGGGGCCCATCACCACACCACGCCCCGGATAGCTGACCTGAACCCTCTCAAGCTCCACCAGTACATTGTCGGCTCTGGTAATTGAGGGAGAGGCATCGCTCATCACTGGCGGCTCGTTGAGGGTATTGACGATGCTCTCTGCCGCCCCCAATGCAGCCGCTCGATCATGATAATGCATGGATAACGTGCGCAAAGGCTGGAAGAACTCCGGCGCCAGCAGCAACACCGCCAGGCCGGAGAACAGCGTCAATGAAGGAGCGGGGCCATACTCGATATAACCCAGCAGACCAAAGCCGACATACATGGCGACTACCGCGATGGCCACCGACGAAAAGAACTCAAGCACCGCCGAGGATAAAAATGCCAGCTTCAACGTCCGCATGCTCAGGCGTCGATACTGGTCTGAGGCCACCCAGACCGCCTGTTGTGCCGCTGCTGTGTGACCAAAAAGCTGGAGCGTTGTGATACCGCGCACTCGATCTATGAAATGCGCTGACAGTCGGGCGACGGCGGCGAACTGATCACGGTTCATGCGCTCAGCCCCCATCCCCACCAGGGCCATAAACAGCGGAATCAGCGGCGCCGCCAGCAACAGGAACACAGCGGCCAGATAATCCAGCCACATCACCACGGCAAGAATGACGAGCGGTACCCACACGGTGATCCGCAGTTGCGGATGATAGCGCGCAAAATAGCCGTCCAAGGCGTCGATATGCTCTACCGCCTGAGCGGCAATAGCACCACTTTGCTGTGATGTCAGCCAAGCAGGGCCCAAGGCAGTGATTTTATCAAGCAACTGAGCACGGGCCTTGCGCCTGATGCGAAGGCTGGCATCCAGACTCAATCTCTCTGAGGCCCACTGGCACATCGCGCGCAATAATACGGCGACGGCCAGGAGCGCGAAAACAGGCGTCAAATCACTTGGCGACCGGTTTTGAACCACCAGTTGATCGATCAACCAGGCCAGGCCGGTCACGATCAATACGGTGTGGCAGCCTGCCAAGGCACCAAAAAACGCCGCGCCCGCTAGCCGCTTGCGTTCTGATGCAGCAAGCAAGGTTAACCAGTGGCGCGGCGTAAGCTCCTTATGGCGGTGAACTGATGCCATGGACTTAATGGTAGCCCTCTCCGACACGCACCTTGCCGCGGAAGACCCAGTAGGTCCAGGCGGTGTAGGCCAGCACGATGGGGATGACAAACAGAACACCGATCAACAGGAAGAGCTGTGATTCAGGGGCTGAAGATGCATCCCAGATCGTGTAGTTGGGTGGCACAATGACTGGCCACTTGCTGGCAATCAACCCCAGGTAGGTGAAGATAAACAAGCCTAGCGAGGCGACAAATGGCAAGCCTTCTTGCTGACGCTTCACGGCACGGAAAAGCACATAAGCACAGACCATCGCAAGGATGGGGAACACCCAGATCAAATGAATCTGGCTGAGCCAGCGGTCGCGCACCTCAGGGCTCACCAACGGTGTCCATAGACTGACAATACCAAACACCACCAGCACCGCCAGCAACAGCTTCGGGGTTATCCGGTAGGCCCACTGCTGAACATAACCTTCCGACTTCAGAATCAGCCAGGTCGAGCCCAGCAACGCATAGCCTGCCATCAAGCCCAGGCCGGTCAGTACGCTAAACGGTGTCAGCCAATCGAGCGCACCGCCCACATATACAAAATCCTCTACCGCAAAGCCCTGTATATAAGCGCCTACGACAGCACCTTGAGCAAAAGCAGCGACAGCGGATCCTCCACAAAATGCGCGGTTCCACCAATGGCGATTTTTCTTCGACTTGAAGCGAAACTCAAATGAGATACCCCGGAAGATCAACCCCGCCAGCATCAAAAACACGCCAATATAAAGTGCCGGCAGGAACACCGAGTAAACCAGCGGGAAAGCGCCTAAAAGCCCAGCCCCTCCTAATACTAGCCAGGTTTCGTTGCCGTCCCACACCGGCGCGACTGAGTTCATCATCACATCACGCGACTCTTCATCCGGTGCAAAGGGGTAAAGTATCCCCAGTCCCAGATCGAAGCCGTCCATAATGACGTACATGATAACGCCGAAGCCAATAATGCCGGCCCAGATTATTGCAAGGTCAAGGCTGATCATTTGACTGCTCCCTCATAATCACTATCGAAAGGCGTGTGAGCCGCAGAGAAAGGACGTTTGGCTCGCTCGACTTCGCCGGTTACTTCCATGGAATCCGCCAGCATGCCGTTACGCACGACACGAGTAAGATAGTAAATACCTACCCAAAACACGACGGCATACACAGCGACGTAGCCCAGCAGCGTAAACAGCGCCATACCGCCTGTCAGCGAAGGGGTTAACCCTTCAGCATGGGTCATGACACCGTAGACCAGCCATGGCGCGCGCCCCGACTCGGTGACCACCCAGCCGGCCAGCACTGCCAGGAAAGGGGAAATAATCATACCTACCAGTGTTTTAAGATAGAGCGGCGACTGGAAGAAACGTCCTCCACGGCGTAAAAACAAGCCAACCGTCGCGACGGCTATCATCAAAAGTCCAATCCCCACCATCACACGAAACGACCAGAAGACAAGCGCCACAGGGGGCTGTTCATCAGGCGCCATTTCGTTGATACCCGGGACTACGCCGTCCGCACTATGGGTCAGAATGAGGCTGGCCAGGCTGGGAACACCGATTTCAAAGCGGTTTTCCTGAGCTTCCTGATCGGGCAAGGCGAACAGCAAAAGTGGCACGTTGGACTGGGTTTCCCAATTACCTTCCATTGCCGCCACTTTGGTTGGCTGATGTTCTAACGTGTTGAGGCCGTGGAAATCACCGACAACAGCCTGCGCCGGCGCCAGGAAAAGCAACAGCCACAGGCACATTGAAAGGGCTTTTTTATTGGCTTCAACATCACGGTGACGCAGGAGGAACCAGGCGCTGACACCTGCGACCACAAAACCACCGGTCAGGAACGACGCCATGCCCATATGCACAAAGCGATACCAGAAGGAGGGGTTGAAAATTGCCGCCATCCAGGAAGTGATATGGAAGCGACCATCCACCATTTCATAGCCCGCAGGTGTTTGCATCCAGCTATTGGCAGAGAGGATCCAGAACGAGGAAATAAAGGTTCCCACCGCCACCATGATCGCGGCAAAAAGGTGCACCCCTTCTGGCACTTTTCCACGCCCGAAGAGCAATACACCCAGAAACGCCGCCTCAAGGAAGAAAGCGGTGACCACTTCGTAACTGAGTACAGGCCCAAGGAAATTTGACGTGGCAAAAGAAAAGTTGCTCCAGTTCGTACCGAACTGAAACGACATCACAATGCCTGTCACCACCCCCATGCCAAACACAACGGCAAACATCTTGGTCCAGAATTGTGCCAGGCGATCCCAGGCATCGTTTTCCGTTTTATAGAATATCCCGTGCAGCACGGCAATGTAGGACGCCAGCCCAATCGTGAAGACAGGGAAGATAGCGTGAAAACACACAACAAATGCGAACTGGAGTCTCGATAGCAATAGCGGATCAAGTTCCATAACTCCCTCCTAAGGCCCCATAGAACCTTCGTTTCAAAGGTTTAAAACAAGCTTAGGTGAGCCCCTTTGGATCACGCTCTTCTTTTTATAGTCACTAAGCTTATTTGATCAACAACCCCTTGAGTTTACAGCTTAGAAGGTATGGATGCGGCATGCGTTTTGGGTTTTCACCGTGTCGCGTTGACGCAGGTCAATTTTTAAGTCGCAACCAATAGCGACTGTTGTGACAAGCGACTCAGGCCAACACCACCACACTCACCAGATAGCCTGTATAGGCGATAAAAAGCGCCAATAAACCACCGCCCTCAAAACGGTTGATACGCCGTGGGCGCCCTTTCCAGGAGAACGCGAACAACATCATCAGCACCGTCATCACCAGCATGACAATCCAGTCACGCTGAAGCACCTCCTGGCCGGTTTCAATCGGTGTAATGACGCCTGCCAACCCCACCACGGCGAGGCTGTTGAACAGGTTCGACCCCACGACATTGCCGAGCACCATATCGTGTTCATTACGTCGCAGTGCGGTAATCGATGAGGCCAGCTCAGGTAATGAGGTACCAATCGCCACAACGGTCAAGCCAATGATCAGGTCACTGACGCCAAACGCGACAGCGATCTCGACAGCCCCCCAGACCAAAAGACGTGAACTGGCAATCAACAGCACCAGACCAACCAGGGTCCACATAATGGCTTTACCGCGCGACATGGGCTTGCTATCCAGCGTTTCCGCCACTTCCGAGACAAGTGCATCGTCCTGCTGGCCTTTAGAACGCACAACGCTGATAACGATAAATACCACCAATGCCAGCAATAAACAGACCGCCTCCCAGCGGGCTACCCAACCATCCAATAGCATCAGCCCGGTTACCAGCATCACTACCAGTAACAACGGTATCTCTTTGCGAATGACGCTCGAGTGCACGGCCAATGGGGCCAGTAAAGCAACAAACCCCAGCACCAGACCAATATTGGCGATGTTGGAACCGTAGGCATTACCCACCGCCAACCCCGGATTACCTTGCATTGCTGCCAGTACCGATACCATCATCTCGGGAGCCGATGTACCAAAACCGATGACCAGCATGCCAATCAACAAGGGGGAAAGCCCCAGCCACCGGGACGTCGCCGCGGCGCCATCAATAAATTTTTCAGCGCTCCAGATAAGCAGTATCAAGCCAACGACAACGGCGATAAGAGCAAGTAACATAAGGTTCCTTTGGATGGCGTTTTCATGGGGTGTCGATGATCTGAGCCTTGAATGGCCAGACATGACCGTATAAGCGGCAAATGAGCGTGGCGATCATTATTCATTCATCGCTCAAGGTCAACGACAACCTATTCACGATTCGATGAATTTTACCCAACATTTGACAGACTTATAAACGAGAGCGTATTGCTTTGCCTACTCACGCTAGCGAGATCACCATTTGTCCCAGAACTGGCTACCTAAACACCCCAATTTGAAGGTCAATGCACCGCTTGTTGACCAACAACCGCCGGAGACCCGCACCCAGAGGCGGCGCCTGCGCGCCTGTCACGAATGTGACTGGATAGCAGCGTTACCCCCCCTTAAATCCGGTGAAAAAGCCTGCTGCCCACGTTGCTCGCATGTCCTGGTCAAGCGTAACCGGTACCCCGCCCAGCGCAGCATGGCACTCGCGATGGCCTCGCTTATTGCGCTTTTATTGGCCGTCTCCTACCCGTTCGTGAGTTTCAGCTACAGCGGGGTGAGCAACCGTATCGAACTTGCCGAAACGGCAACCACCCTGATTGCCTTTCATCAACCTCTGGTGGCTATCGGCGTTATCATGACCATCGTGGTATTACCTGCTGTGTATTTGATAGGTACCCTGTGGCTGCAATACGGTTTGTTACGCAACGCCCCGTTGCCCTTTAGTCGCTCGACGGCTCGTTCATTGAGCCATTTAACGCCCTGGATGATGGCCGACGTGTTTATCGTGGGCGCTCTGGTTAGCTTGATCAAGGTTGCAGGGCTTGCTGATATTGAACTGGGCCTGTCGTTTTGGGCGTTTTGCGTCTTTGCATTTCTTCTACTGATGACGGTGCAATCGATTGATGCGGACTGGATGTGGTTTGCTCTGGAAGGCGAGCCACTCGCCCCGGAGGGCACACTAACAGGGGCATCAGCCGCGTCCCAGCAGCTTACCAGTTGCCCCACCTGCGGGCTCATCAATCGGCTGGCGCCAAACGGTAAGCATTATTGCGTGCGCTGTCATGAGCGGCTGCACCCTCGCTTTCCGCATAGCGTCCAGCGCACTTGGGCATTACTCGCGGCTGCTGCGATCATGTACATTCCTGCCAATGTATTTCCCATCATGACCACGACCAGTCTGGGCAATAGCTCGCCTTCGACGATCGTGGGCGGCATTGTCGAGTTGATTCAGGGCGGCTCCTGGCCAATAGCAGGCGTCATTTTTGTGGCCAGCATTATTGTTCCCGTCGGCAAACTGTTCGCACTGGCCTGGCTATGCAGCGTGGCTAACCGTAGCGATGCTTTCAATGCGCAAACGCGCACAACGCTTTACCGGATCACTGAGTTTATCGGTCGATGGTCGATGGTCGATGTGTTTGTCGTCGCCATTCTCGTAGCGCTAATCCGCGCTGATTCGTTAATGACGATCAATCCAGGGCCGGCAGCGCTCGCCTTTGGAGCCGTGGTCGTGCTGACCATGCTGGCCGCCATGACCTTTGACCCACGTTTGCTATGGGATACCCCCATAACGAAATATACAGGACAAGGCGACGCCCGTAAGGAAGTGATTAATGGCTAACGAAAACGACATGCCCTCCAACGAACCACAGGGCGAGGCGGCAATGCATCGTGCCAAACCCAGCCCCCAGACACGGCTTTCACCCATCTGGATTGTACCGATTGTCGCCCTGGTCATTGGCTTATGGCTGGTATACGACAACTATTCCTCCCGGGGCACCATGATCACCTTGACGATGCCAAACGCCGAGGGGATCGAAGCCGGCAATACGCTGATACGCAGTCGCAACGTTGAAATCGGCCGCGTACAAAGCGTTCAGCTATCCGACGATCTTTCCCGAGCCGTTTTACGCGCCCGCATCCAACCTGAAGCAGAAGCCATGCTGCGCGAAGATAGCCGGTTCTGGGTCGTGAAACCGCGTATCGGCCGTGAAGGCATCAGTGGGTTGAGTACTGTCCTGTCGGGTGCCTACATTCAACTTCAGCCAGGCTCTTCAACTGAGCCCCAACGCGAGTTTGAAGTCATGGAAACGCCGCCTGTCGCCCCTGCTGGCGTCGCAGGTTTGCAAGTCAGCCTCATCAGCCAACTGGGTAATTCATTGCGCGTGGGCGATCCGGTATCCTATCAGGGCTTCACTGTCGGCCGTATTGAGGAAACACGCTTTGATGCTGAGTCACGTACCATGCATCATCAGGTATTTATTGAAGAGCCGTATGATCAGCTCGTTACAGAAAGTACGCGCTTCTGGAGTGCCAGCGGCATTGATTTTCGACTCGATGCCGACGGCGTTCGTGTCAACGTTGACTCCATCGAAACATTGCTGGGCGGGGGCGTCACCTTTGGCGTCCCTGAAGACCTGCCGATGGGACAGCCCGTAGACAACAATACCCGCTTCGAGCTTTACACCGATGAAGATAGTGCTCGCCAGGGTACCTTTAACCGTTATCTGGAATACGTACTCCTTGTCGACGATACTGTTCGCGGACTTTCCAAGGGGGCACCTGTGGAGTTTCGGGGCGTTCGGCTTGGCACCGTTGCCGCCGTACCCTGGAATTTCACAGCTCCTCAGCCGGATTCACGGGAACAGTTTGCCATCCCGTTGCTGATTCGCATCGAGCCCCAGCGACTCGGCATCGAGAATGCCGACGTGGATCTTGATGAGTGGGATGCTCGCTTCAAGCGAATGTTCACCCTAGGCTTACGCGCCTCCCTCAAAAGTGGAAACCTGCTGACAGGGGCAATGTTTGTCGATTTGAACTTCCGCGAGGAACTGGCCGCTCACTATGTGCCGGAATCTTTCTCAGGGCACACAGTATTCCCCACGACCTCAGGTGGCTTTGCGCAAATTCAGGCGCAGGTGACCGACTTACTGGAAAAGCTGAATGGCTTGGAAATCGAGCCGTTATTAACGGGGCTTGATCAAAATCTACAAGCATCTGAATCTGTACTTGAGGAAGTTCGCGGCGTTAGCGCATCCTTGAATCAGCTACTTAACGACCCTGACACCCAGTCTATCGGCACTAACGTAAACCGTACGCTCGAAGAGCTGCAGAACACGCTGGAAGGCTTGTCTCCGGAATCGGCCGCCTACCAGGAGCTGATGTCAACGGTCGAACGGCTCGACCGCGTCATTCGCGATGTCCAGCCGCTGACTCGTACACTAAGCGAGAACCCACGCGCACTGCTGTTCGAGAGTGTCGAAACCGAAGACCCGATACCTCGCGCACCACGCGAGTAAGGATACACAATGCGACATTCATTCGGAAAACTGGTGGTGATGTTATTGGTGCCGTTGCTGCTGAGTGCCTGCGCCAGCCAATCAACGCCTTCCACCCGCTACATATTGCCGGGCGGGCAACTAGCGAGCCCGCCAGCCTCCCCCGACGGCACGCTTCAGGTGACATCGCCTCGTCTCCCGCACTATCTGGATGTCGAGGGTATTGTCATGCAAACCGATGATATTACCCTGCGGGAAGCAAACACCCATCAGTGGGCAGAAGCCATTGGCCGTCAACTGGAACACGGAATGCGAGCCCGTCTCTCAAAGGCGCTGCCCACATGGCGGGTAGTGCGCGACGCCGCTAGCGACGACCAGGCAATCACGCTACGCTTGGAAGTAGACCAGTTCCAGGGGCGCCAGGATGGTCGCGCCATCGCCAGTGGTCAGTGGCAACTGCTCAATCAGCAGGGCGATGTGTTGGCAATGGAAACCTTCGATGCCGACACCCCGCTCGAAGAAGACGGCTACCCCGCTCTTGTACGTGCCTTGGGTAAAAGCTGGGACAAAGTCAGCGAGCAGATTGCCCAGGCAACGTTGGATGTACGACCCAGTGATTAAACGGAGTTACACGGCAATGACGGACACAGCCCAGTACGCAGAAAGTGCCCTCGAGGCCGTTCACAGACTCAATCATACAGCCGAAAAGCTCCTCCACGAGCCTGCCAGCGAGGCATTGCTGATTAGCGCCATGACACTTTATACAAGCGTACGGCAAACACTGACCGCTGCCACCCCCTCTGGTGCTACCCTGGCCGCTCTGGCTCGAACAGAACAATTTATTGCCGCCTCAGCTGATGCGTATTATCGTCAGCTACCCACCGACGCCGACACATCACTCAAGCTCGCGGAGCGGGCGGCGTTATTTGGTAACCGCTTGATGGCGTTGGACGGTATTGGCCCTGCGACGACCAACCAGCTGTTTGCGCGTGGCATATTCACTCCCGAACAGCTATTCGCCCTCCCTTTTCATACTCTTGAAACGCTTGACCTGCCACCTGCATCACTTGCTCGTGTCACATCGCTGCACAATGCGTATCAAGCCAAGATACCAGACTGAATGTTTCTGGCATGATATAGTGATTACTTAATTGATCGTTCGTTATGAGTGAATCTTGTCACCGGCCATGAATGCGCTTCCTGGTATGTCGCTAAAAGACGCCAATCGTCAATTCATAAGTGACCGGCCCTTGTTATCTTCAATTCATTACGGTTATTCATTTCCAATCATTCAACAGTGCGTTGTTCAACGATGCCATGCGCATGCGTAAACAGCCGCTGGGAGAACGCATGAACTTTTCTGATCTCGGCCTCGACGCCGACCTGCTGCGCGCTGTCACCGACCAGGGATATCGCGAGCCGACCCCCATTCAACGTCAAGCGATTCCCGTCGTGTTACAAGGCCGCGATTTGCTCGCCAGTGCTCAAACGGGAACGGGTAAAACCGCCGGTTTTACACTCCCCATGCTACAGCGTTTATCGGCAGGCAAACCCGCCACCAAACGCCAGGTGCGTGCGCTGGTGTTAACCCCAACCCGCGAACTGGCCGCCCAGGTAGGTGAGAGTGTTACCACGTACGGACAACATCTCTCTCTGCGTTCGCATATTATTTTTGGCGGTGTCGGCCAGCAGCCCCAGGTCGACGCATTGAAACGCGGCCTGGATATCCTGGTGGCGACGCCGGGGCGTTTGCTCGACTTGCAACAGCAGGGACATGTTGACCTTTCCAGCGTTGAAATTGTCGTTCTGGATGAAGCCGACCGCATGCTCGACATGGGGTTTATCCACGACATTAAACGCCTTTTGAAACTGGTCCCGAGCAAGCGTCAGAATCTACTGTTTTCCGCCACTTTTTCGAACGAAATTCAAACCCTGGCGCAACAGTTTTTGAACGACCCTGCGTTTATCGATGTCGCCCCGCGCAATACCACGGCAGACAAAATCGCCCAGTCGGTATACCAGGTGGATCGTGAGAAAAAACGCGAGCTGCTGGCGCACCTCATCAAGCAACACCAATGGTATCAAGTGCTGGTTTTCACGCGCACCAAGCACGGCGCCAACCGCCTGGCAGAACAGTTATCCAAGCAGGATATCCCCGCCATGGCCATTCATGGCAACAAGAGCCAGGGGGCTCGAACACGTGCGCTCGGGGCGTTCAAAAGCGGTGACCTGCAGGTATTGGTTGCCACTGATATTGCCGCACGCGGTCTGGATATCAACGAGCTTCCCCATGTAGTCAACTTTGAACTACCCAATGTGGCGGAAGATTATGTGCACCGTATCGGGCGCACTGGCCGGGCTGGCAGTGATGGCGAGGCGATTTCACTGGTCTGCGTCGATGAGCATGCGCTGTTACGCGGTATTGAACGGCTGATAAAACAGACCCTGACCAAACACATCGAGCCCGGCTATGAACCGGACCCGAATGCCACCCCACAGCCTATCGAAAATGGCCGTCGGCAACCGCGCAATGCGCGCAGTCAACGCAAACCCAGCCAACATAGTGACCGCGATGCAGCGCCCAAGCGGCGTGCTCGCCGCTAGTCAGGCTTATCTGAACATGTGATGGTAGCGTTACTACCAGGCTATTCATCAAGCACCTGTTTTCACGGAGTGATCATGGCGTCGTCCCAACTCATTGAACAATACCGTCAGTGGCAAACATTTCAGCGGCAAGACCAATTAAGCCGAGAGCATTTAGGCGTAGTGCAACGCCTGGAAGATGCCAGAGCGTCGTCGACACAAGTCGTCGAAGCGTATCGCAGCATGGCGGAAAAAGCCTCAAAGGAAGGCGCCTGCTACCGCACCCTGTTTTTACGCAAGCGGAATGATCAACATGCACTGCCCTGCGAAGGCTGGCTGTTCGTTCGCCGGGTGCTCAGCGAAGGCAACAGCACGCGGGTAAGAGTCACGCTTGTCGAAACCTTTACGCTTGAAGATGGCACCCTGGCACCCGGCGATAAACCAGCCCGCAAGTTGACCCTGGAAATTTTCGAACAGGTGCAGGTAGATAAAGGCATGCGTACCAGTGTAAGAGTCGATTGCCTGGATACGCCCGAGGATTACCACTTCATCACGCTACTGGATGCCGTCCGCGGAGACTTACGCCCCTATCTGAAATAAGACGTATTTATGAGGGCACGCCACTCCGTATTTATTGCACTCATGGTCATCGTAGGGCTTAACCTTCGCCCTGCGATGTCATCGGTCGCGCCATTACTCAACCGGCTGCAGGAGGTCGCTGGACTATCGGCTGCCTCGGCGGGCGTACTGACCACGCTGCCTGTACTTTTTCTGGGGCTTGCCGCACCGCTCGCCCCGATACTTGCCCAGCGTATCGGAAGCGAGCGAGCCTTGAGTACTGCCCTGGGCCTCCTTATGACGGGCCTGATAATACGTGGTTTGCCCTTCCCCGGTGTTCTTTTTCTGGGATCAGCGCTTGCCGGTGCGGCCATAGGGCTGGCGGGCACCCTGCTTCCCGCATTGGTCAAACGCCAGTTGCCCCAAAGTGCTGATCTCCTCACCGGCCTCTATACCATGGCGCTGTGCCTGGGCGGTGCACTCGGCGCAGGGTTAAGCGTGCCTCTAACCCACTATCTTGGCAGTTGGCAAGCCAGTTTGATGAGCTGGGCGCTACTTGCCCTGGCAGCGCTGGTTTTATGGGTCATTTACATGCCCAGAACGCCAACCACCTCCTCACTTGCCTCACTCCCGCAAGCCGGTGCACTCAAGCTTCTCGGTCAACCGCTCACCTGGTTCGTCATGCTCTTCATGGGCATTCAGTCATCGATGGCCTACATCGTCTTTGGATGGCTGCCTACACTGTTAGTATATCGAGGATATGATGAAGCCTCCGCCGGGTGGACCATGGCCATTTCCATTCTTTGCCAGCTTGCCTCAGCACTCAGTGCCCCTTGGCTTGCACGCCTGGGACGTGATCAGCGCCCGGCATTGCTCAGCGTCTTGCTGTGCACCGCCTCCGGACTATCGATGTTGCTGATTGCCCCATTATCGTGGCAATGGCCCGGCGCCGTGCTTCTCGGTTTGGGCCAGGGAGGAAGCTTCAGCCTGGCACTCAGCCTGCTGGTATTGCGCACGGCAAATGCCCAACTCTCCGGCCAGCTGTCCGGGCTGGTACAAGGCGGCGGCTATACCATCGCCGCACTTGGCCCATTCGGGGTGGGCTTATTGCTGCAACACGGTGCCAGCGTTGCCCAAATCGCCTGGTTGCTGATTGCTCTGCTACTAGTGTGCAGCGGCTTTGCGATGCTTGCCGGGCGCCAACGCTGCCTCGACGATAGCTCCGGGCAGCTTGTCGTACACAAAGGTCGCTTACATAAGGAGACACCCTGATGGCCCACCCTTGCCTGCTGATTATTTATACTGGCGGCACTCTCGGCATGTGCTCAGGCGACCAAGGGTTAACCCCGTCGGGCAATATTGAAGCACGGCTGGCAACAGCGTTTCGCCAACTGCCCCTTCTTCAGCAGCAGGCCTTGCCAAGTTTTGAGGTGTTAAGTTATCCGCAGTTGATCGACTCGAGCTCCGCCACGCCTAAAAACTGGTCACAGCTTGCCCATGATATCGCCGAGCGTCAGAGAGATTATCAGGGATTTGTGGTCATTCACGGCACCGATACACTAAGTTGGACAGCAGCCAGTCTCGCCTATCAATTGCAAGGGATC
Source organism: Halomonas sp. 5021 (assembly GCF_036663435.1). Taxonomy (NCBI): domain Bacteria; kingdom Pseudomonadati; phylum Pseudomonadota; class Gammaproteobacteria; order Oceanospirillales; family Halomonadaceae; genus Halomonas; species Halomonas sp. 5021. The sequence goes on along the minus strand of NZ_JAXOVU010000006.1, from coordinate 213,178 downwards.
GACCGACCGGTCATTCTCACCGGCTCCATGCAACCGCTTGAAGCGCCCGGCAGCGATGCCCTAGAAAACTTATATTGGGCGCTACGCTGTGCTGAACAACCTCACGTGAAAGAAGTGGCGATTTACTTCCACGGAAAGCTACTTCGCGGAGTTCGCGCCACCAAGCAACACAGTGAAGCCGTGGATGCGTTTACCAGCCCCAACTATCCGCTACTCGGCGAGCGTATAGGAGACCATGTTGTCCATTACCCCGGCCGTGGTTTGGCTGATCAGCAACGTGGCGCCCCGCGGTTCGAGCTGCCCGATTACACCTCGGTAAGCAATGGTGCCATTGTTCGATTAGTACTCTGGCCGGGCATCACCGCCTGGCAGCTCGCGTCCTGGTTGGGCGATCCGCGCGTTAAAGGAGGCATCCTTCAGCTCTGGGGTGCAGGCAATCTGCCCGATGACCCATCACTTCTAGCCACCCTTGCCAAGGCTACCGGCGAAGGCAAAATGCTCGTCGCCATCAGTCAGTGCCCTCAAGGCAGTGTGCAGCTGGGAGCGTACGCTGCCGGCAAAGGGCTTCTCGACGCTGGCGTGTTATCCGGCGACGACATGACGCCTGAAGCCGTTTTTGGCAAGCTTGTGCATTTGCTAGCCCAGCCGATACCGGAAGAGGATCGGCGTCATCGCTTCCTGAGCTCTCTGGTTGGCGAACGTTAACCAGAGAGCGTTAAATATGCGCCTGGCAATCACTGCGTTTAACGCTAGAGTGAAAGTGAAACCACACCCAGCGATTAACAGGAATAACGTTTATGGAAAAGCCGGTTCATTATTTTAGCGAGCTGTTCGAACAGTTGGGCCTTGCATCGGATGCGGCCTCGATTGAGCGATTTATTCAACGCCACGCGCCCCTTCCCGATACAATGCCGCTGGCCGACGCGCCCTGCTGGAATGAAGGGCAGGCAGAGTTCCTCAAGGAAGCCGTCGAGGAAGATGCCGATTGGGCGGAAGTCGTCGACCATCTCGATGCCTCCATGCACAAACCAGCGTAAATCAGCCTGTCAATGCAGGGCATCCCTGAGCGTCCTGCATAGCACCGGCAAATGGCGCTACTCAATCCCTATGACACTCATGCCTGCAAACGCGCTTCTACCCGCTCGAGAATTTGCCGACTCACTTTGCCCACCAGTGGCGTTGCCGCCTTGTTCACGGCTTTTGCCATGAAACGGTTACCTATTTCATAGCTCAACGTCAGCGCCACTTCTGTGCCTTCCGGCACCTCACGCAAATGATAGCGTCCCTGGTTTTTGACCCCATTGACCGACTCCCAGGCGAGCACATCCGGCGATTTAACCTCGGTAATCACTACGTCAAATGTCCAGTCCATGCTGAGTGCGCGAACATGCCACCGATAGCGTTCGTCGCCAAGCGGTTCGATATCGCTGATCAGGTCCGAATAATCGGCAAAGTCCTCAACGCGCCTTAACAGCGCGAATACCCGTTCGGGCGCTGCCCTGACGATGGCGCTGTGTTCGATAGTGGCCATATAAAACCCCTTGAATGAAGCCCCTAGCGTAGCACTTTCAGCCCATGTTGTGAGCATGCTTGCGCTAGCCAGAAACACCTCAATTGCGTACACTTGCGACCTTCCGGACCGGACCCCGGAACGCAGTAGCGGCTTTTTTCACGCTACGATCAATAAATTCTCCGGCATAAGAGTGCTTATCATGTCAACTTCCCAAACCCCGCATGGGGCCACCGCCGTGGTAATTTATTCCGGCGGCATGGATTCGTTCACCCTTCTCCACCGGGCGCTAAATGAAGGTTATCACGTTCATGCGCTGTCATTTCATTACGGCCAGCGCCACGCCCGTGAACTCGATGCTGCCCGCCAGGTATGCCAACACCTGAGTATTCCCCATCAGGTCGTGGATATCCGGGCGATTCATTCGCTGATTGATAACTCAGCATTGACCAACACCGACCAGGTAATGCCGCAAGGTGATTACGACGCCGACAACATGGCGGCGACCGTCGTCCCTAACCGCAACATGATATTGTTATCCTTGGCCATTGCGAACGCCGTCAACATCGGCGCAGAACGGGTTGACTACGGTGCCCATGGCGGTGACCACGTCCTTTATCCCGACTGTCGTCCGGCTTTTGTGGAGGCCATGGATCAGGTCGCACGAATTGCCAATTTCTCCCCTGTAAAGGTCCATGCTCCCTACCTGCATGCCAGCAAAGCCGACATTCTTCAGCAAGGCCTGGCCATGGGGCTCGACTACCGATACACCTGGACCTGCTATGAAGGAGGCGAGCTGGCCTGTGGGCGCTGCGGAAGCTGTCGCGAACGATTGGCCGCGTTTGCAGCAAATGGCGTGACCGACCCACTCCCCTATGCCCCAAACCCCTATGCCCCGCACCCGGAGGTACGCTGATGTATCAGGTGAAAGAAGCCTTCTACACGCTGCAAGGCGAAGGGGCTCAGGCCGGCCGGGCCAGCGTCTTTTGTCGTTTCAGCGGCTGCAACCTATGGAGCGGTCGCGAACGGGACCGAGCCACAGCCCGGTGTACCTTCTGCGATACCGATTTTGTCGGCACCGATGGCCAGGGCGGAGGCCGCTTTGCAACGCCTGCCGCCCTGGCCGAGCACATCAGCGCACTGTGGCCCAGTGACGCAGGTACTGCCGTCCCTTACGTGGTGTTTACGGGTGGCGAGCCGCTGCTGCAGCTTGACCCGGCACTGATTGCCACTCTACACAGCGTGGGTTTTGAAGTAGCGGTTGAAACCAATGGTACACTCACGCCTCCCGCCGGCATTGACTGGCTGTGCGTGAGTCCCAAGGGCAAGAACCCGCTGGTCATTGATCAGGGCGACGAACTCAAGTTGGTCTATCCCCAGACCGAAGCACCGCCCGAGGCATTTGCACAGCTCGACTTCCGACACTTTTTTCTTCAGCCGATGGACCTTTCCCCCTTAGACGCCAACGACGACACTGTCGCGCGCACCACCGCCTATTGTTTGGCCAACCCGCAATGGCGTTTATCGCTTCAGACGCACAAAATCGCAGGCTTTGACTGATGTCTTTATTTGTTAATCAACTCACCCATATCGATGCGTCGCTGTGGTGCCCTGAAGAGGGCCTCAAGGGCGTCAGTTGGCAAGTAGACGCGGTGCTTGAAGGCGAGCTTGGCAAAGACGGCATGCTGCTCGATTTTGGCGAGGTCAAGCCATGGATCAAGCATCACCTCGATAGCGGCCTGGACCATACGCTTCTGGTTCCTATCGAAGCTTCCGGGATCACGGTCAGCCCCTGCGAGGAAGGCTTGTGTGTGCGCACCACAACGCCTTATGCCATGGAAGTAAAAGGGCCGAAACAAGCTTTTACCCTGCTTCCCGTTGCCACCATTGAGCGCGACACAGTCGCCGCCAATTTAAGCCAGACACTCACTGATCAGCGACCGGAAAACGTCACACGGATTCAGCTAAGCCTCAGCGATGAAGCCATTGAAGGTGCGGCCTATGGGTACAGTCATGGCCTGAAGCTGCATAATGGCAACTGCCAGCGAATCGCCCATGGCCATCGCTCACGCCTGCATATCTGGCAACGGGGAACCCGTCAGCATGAACTTGAACAACAGTGGGCGGCCTGGCTCGATAATCGCTATCTGGTAGAAGAAAATGACATTATCGCGCTCGATAAGCAGACACTGACGTGCCGCTATCAAGCAGATCAGGGAACCTTCAGCCTCACACTGCCCGGTGAACGCTGCGCTGTCCTGGCAACTCCCACCACGGTGGAAAACATCGCTCGTTGGTTAGCCGAACAGCTCGCCGCCCAAACCCTTGAAACCACAACGGTACATGCGTTTGAGGGAGTTAATAAAGGCGCGATGGCAAAGGCAACCCCATGAGTGATGGGTGCCGGGCAGGCTGTGGGGCATGCTGTATTGCGCCGTCGATCAGTTCAGCCATTCCAGGCATGCCTGAAGGCAAACCGGCAGGCGTGCGCTGCGCCCAACTGGACGAGCACAATTTATGCCGCCTGTTCGGGGATCCCCGCCGACCTGCCGTATGCGAGCAGTTTCAATTTGACACTGCCGTCTGCGGACGGCAGCGGGAAGAAGCACTGATCACCCTGACATGGCTGGAAGATAACACCTAGCAGCCTGTCGGGCTTGGCCGATCGTCGCGAGAAGCACGGATTCGCAGTAGATCAGTGTTAAGTCCGGCAGGCTGCTAACTCTCCAGTCGCTCGGGGTATGCCAGACGATGATCCACCAGGCTTACCCAACGGACCAGAACCGGCGCGTCACTATGGCTAACGTCGCTTAACAGACGATGGAAGGCATCCCGCGCCGCTTCGTCGTCGGGGGCGATCCGCGTCAACCATAACTCCAATGCTGCCAACTCCTGATGGCGATTACCGTGCTCCCGCGCCTGTGAAATCGCCATCTCGGCCAAGGCGCGCACTTCATTGGCAGGGTGATCGAGCATGATACGAACCCGGGCAAGTTGGGTGGCAAGCTCAGGTAGAAACAGCGTGGACCTCTCCTTGGCAATCACCAGGCACTGATCCAGGTAATCTTCTGCGGCACTCAGTTCTCCCAGGGCGATACAGGCATCCGAGTACCAAAGCACAGGACGTTTGAAGCGATCACGCCCATTAAGCTCTGCCATTTGATCCAGGCTATCGCGCAGTTGAGTCAGCCCTCCGTGATCGCCCGCCAGCGCGCGCTGCCAGCCGAGAATTCCCTGGGCAGTAATTTGCCATAACTGTAAATCCGGCGTAGCGGTCATTGCCGCTGCTTTTTCCGCATGACGCGCTGCTAAATGCACATGGCCAAGCTGGCGATAGAGTGAGGCGGCAAACAATAGCGCCATGGCAAGCGTACCGGGGTGACCCAGCTTCTCCGCCAGCCGTATCGCCGCGGAAACCTGTCTTTCAGCACGCTGGTAATCACCACAAAGGCATAGCGCCCAACCCTGGAAGCACGCCGCAGTCACCTGTGGATGGTCAGAGAACGGCAGCCATTCGATCATCATCGGTGAGTTGAGCGGGTCGATTTCATTCAGATGGTCGTTGGCCTGCTGCACACGCCCCGCCCAGTATTCACAGTGCGCACGCGCATAGTCAGCCAGCCGCTGGTAACGAGGGTCCTCGAGCCGAGCAGCTATATCAGCCAGGGTAGATGCCAACGCGAAGGCATCGGCATGGGCGTAGCGCTGGCTGCGCCCTACCCAGAGCCCCCATTTGACCAGAAAGATTTGTTCCAGGTCTTCAGGATCTTCCAGCGCATCCGCACCTGAGTGGCGCAATAATTCACGGGCACGAACGAAACTTTCGTGGGCGGTGGGAGAACCATGGCCTTCAAGCGCAAAAGCAGCCTGCCCCCGCACCGTTAACAGACTCACCTCGCGCTCTATCTCATGCTCTACGTGGCGCAGGCTAGCCAGGCCAAAATCCGCCATGCGTAAGGCGGTACGATTGGCACTTACTTTTAGTGCCTCCCGGGCAGCAAGCTCAAAATAACGTGCGCCGCGTGCGTAGTGCCCGCTTCGCCGGAGGTGGGTGGCAAAGTCACCAGGGTGGCGGCTGATCCACATCGGGAAGCGCTCTTCTATAAGGCTAACCACCTGCTGGTGAAGCGTGACGCGGACATCGCGGGGGCAGGAAAGGTAGGCCGCTTCCTGAAGCAGCTGGTGGCTGAACTGGAATTCATGTTCGCTTGAGCCGTTGTCCACCGGCTCAATGATTTCGAGCTGGCGCATATGATCCAGCGCCTGCTGCAGACGCGCTGTGTCATAGCCACTGCACTCGCTGAGGAAGTCAAGCCGGAACCGTTTTCCCAGCACCGCGGCAATATGGGCAATTTCACGATCCGCTTCCAACTGGTCGATTCGGCTGGCCAACAGCCCAAGCAACCCCTTGGGCAACTCGTCAAACTGAACGCTTCGCCCTTCTCGGCGATCCATGTCCAGGCGTCGGCAAATTTCCTGCAAATACAGTGGAACACCGTCGCAGCGCTCGATAATCTGATTACGCAATCGCGGGCTTAGGTGAATACGATAACGACGCGAGAGTTGCGATAACAGTCGCGAGGACTCCAGTCCATCCAGCCGGCCCAGCGTGATTTGCTGATCCCAGTGCAGCTTGACGGGCAGAGGTTCACGACCATGGTGACTGGCCACCAGCATAAAGGCCGTATTGATGGGCAACCGCGCCTGAAGGCCTGACAGTACCTTGAACGATGGTTCGTCGAGCCACTGCAGGTCATCCACCATCAGAACGAGCGTATGGGTCGCCGACTGACGTTCGATCAAGCGGTGTAACAGCATTACCACCAGTTCAACCGCTTCACCGTTTTGCGTCAGCTGTGACACTTCCTGCACGCTACGCACGCCGAGGGCTTCTTCGAGCAGACATTGCTGCTCATCGCTTAACGCATTGAAAGCCAGGTCGGCTTGCAGAGCGCACAGTGCATCCTGATCCGGCGCCCCTCCCAGGTACCATGATAGAAGCGTGCGGGCGACGCCATAGGGCTCCAGCACCGAAAGTCGCGTGGTGGGCTGCCAGCAAATAGCAGCGTCGCGACTGATCTCAAGCTGACGAAAACCTACCATCAAGGCCGATTTACCCATGCCCGACGCACCACGTACCAGCACACTTTGGCGAAGCCCGATACCGGCTCGGGCAAGGGCATCCCTCAGCGTTCTTAACGAGGTTTCGCGCCCTACCAGGCTCGGCGGCAGTGCATCAGGACCACCTTCATTCTGGCCCAGCACCAACGCGCGCTGGCGCACACGACCATCGCTCGACATTACTCGCGAGACCAGCCGGGGCTGAAGGTCGAGCGCCGGTGGCATGTGCTGGCTCGACTCCTGCGAGATGACCAGTTCGCTGCCTTCTGCCGCGCTCATCAACTCGAGGGATATTTGCGTCACCTGGCCCAACGGGTCAGCCAGTTGGCGTTCAGGCAAATAAACGACACGCCCGCTGTGCAGCCCTGCTGCCAACTCAAACTGTGGCGGCTCACCTTCACCCGTCCAGTGCCTGGCCGACTCTTGAGGGAGCGTCTGACGGCAATGCTCATAAAGCGCGACCAGTTCAGCCAACTGATGGGCAGGGCCATGGGTACCAAAACAGGCAAGCCCCAGGCCGCCAGTAGCGCCAGGCAACCAGAAACCACCCAAATGATGGCATTGCTGCTCAAGCCACCGCAGCAACTCCAGTTGAAGTGCAAGGCAGTTACGCGTCGCGGCGCGATCCTGCCAGTCCCCCTGGAGGCGCAATCGAATGGCCATTACCGAGAGTTGACGAAGCTCAATTTCATCTTCGCGCAAAGGCTGGCTGTCGGTAGCAAGCGCTCGCGAAAAGGCGCCTTGGGGAGACATGACGCGGGCGTCATGGTGACCATCGGACCAATAGCTCGCCAGCTGTAAAAAGCTAGGCTCGGGCTGCTGGCCTGACAGGGCAAGCAGCTGCAAATAGCTGTTGTATTGCTCGTGAGCTGCCGCCATCTGCTTTTGTTCGGCAAGCTGTTTAACCAACCGTTCATGAAAAGGACCGTAACCGGAAAACCGGCTGACCAGCGTTTCCAGAAGGCCGTCAGGTACTTCCTGATGATTATCAAGCACCTGTTCAGCAAAACGGATAACCCGCTGACGCCATTCGTTGCGCGCCTGCACCAGCCAGCGTTGGAACTCACTACAGTTGGCGAGCTGCAATTCCTCGATCAAATCGCCCTGGTAGCAAGACAGCACCTCATCCAGAGTGGCAAGATCCCGCGGCCCTTCAAGTAGCGTTTGCAGCTCATGCAGATCGACCTGCCAATTGGGCGGCAGCTGAAAGGCAATGGTCTGGCGCGACACATTGAGCACTTGTTCTGCATCTTCGCCCAATGATTGACGTAGGCAATGCAGCGCGTGTCGAAGGTTGGTGCGGCCTGATGAAAGGCCCTGATCTGGCCACAGCAGTTCTGCCAGCGCAGCGCGGTTGACAGGTTGTCGATGCAGCAGCAAGTAGACAAGCAACGCTTTCACTTTATCGTAGCTAAAGTGCGTCAGCACATCATCACCCTGAGACAGGGCAAAATGACCGAACAGGGTCAGTTGGTCATACTTTTGAGCATCGCGCATGGTAAACATCCTGTCTGGACGAACGGCATCTTACGCTGGCACGCCGCTATGAAAACGAAAAGCTGTATCCGGCGAACTGATCAGCTCTGCTTCAAGAGCAACAAAGAACGCGATCCGCTCGTCGATCGAGTGGTCGGTTTGCTGCCGGGCAAGCAAAAGATAATCTTCGAAATGTCGGCCTTCAGACTTGACAAGGGTGCGGTAGAATTTCGCCAGTTCTTCATCAAGGTAAGGAATCAAGCAAGCAAAGCGTTCGCAGCTTCTGGCCTCGATGAGGGCGCCAATAATCAGCACATCTATCAACCGCTCAGGGTCCTGAGGACGGACATGTCGGCGCAACCCTTCCGCATAGCGTGAAGCGGTCAAGTGCCGATACGTTACCCCCCGGCTTTCCATAAGGGTCACTACCTGCTCAAAATGCAGCAGTTCTTCACGGGCAAGTTGCGACATCTTGCTCAGTAGCAGCGGTTGATCCACATAGCGATACAACAGGCTCATCGCCGTGGAGGCAGCCTTCTTCTCACACTGAGCGTGGTCAATCAGAAGAATTTCGGGATTCTCCAGGGCCCAGGTCAGCCAGGCATCTGGTGTTGTACATCCCAGAAAGTCATTCAAGCTGTCAGGCAACAAGTCGTTCGCATCGATCGAATGACCCGCTTTGTCAGGAATTACTTGTATCGACATAACACCATCACTAAATAGCTATCACATAATTGTACAACAATCATAACGCCTTGGGTAATTCGAATATGCCATCACGGCCAACTGCTCAGCCTGAGGCAGGCTATCAGCCCAGGCGAGGTAACGCGGCGTTACGAGAATCACACTTTATGAAACCTCTGTCGATAGCGAGTGCTTTTTTGCTAGTAAAGCATGTCAGAACGTTTGGTCCCAGCGTGTTTCACACTTTTGAACAGGCTCATCATCACAAAGTACAACGCCATGGCAGCGGACTCACCTTAACATTGTCGACAGTTTCACGTAGAATTACTGGCATCCAACCAACGCTGTTTGTCAAGCGTATGTCGGTGTCCGATGGCATCGTGAAGCGCATAGCCTACGTGCCGTCGCCACCATTAAAGCAGATGAGAGGGCCCCAAACGTGCTTGAAGCTTACCGCCAACATGTCGAGGAACGCGCTGCAGAGGGCATCCCCGCCAAGCCCCTGAATGCCGAGCAAACCGCCGCTCTAATCGAGCTGCTGAAAACGCCCCCGGCTGGCGAAGAAGAATTTATTCTCGACCTGATTACCAACCGCGTTCCCCCGGGTGTTGACGAAGCGGCTTACGTAAAAGCCGGTTTCTTAACGGCCATCGCCAAAGGCGAAGCGACATCGCCCCTCATCGATAAAGTACATGCCGTCAAACTGCTAGGCACCATGCAGGGCGGCTATAACATCGTGTCGCTGGTCGAGTTGCTCGACAACGAAGAGCTAGCCCGTGAAGTCGGCGAACAGCTTAAGCATACCTTACTGATGTTCGATGCCTTCCATGACGTTGAGCAACGTGCCAAGGCAGGTAATAGTGTCGCCAAGGACGTTATCCAGTCATGGGCCGACGCCGAGTGGTTCCTCTCCAAGCCGGCGCTTGAAGAAAAGATCACACTGAGCGTCTTCAAGGTACCTGGCGAGACCAACACCGACGACCTGTCGCCGGCACCGGATGCCTGGTCGCGTCCGGATATTCCCTTGCATGCCAATGCCATGCTCAAGAACGAGCGTGATGGCATCGATCCCGTGGAGCCGGGCAAGACCGGTCCCCTAAAGCAGATCGAAGATGTAAAAGCCAAAGGCTTCCCTGTCGCTTACGTGGGTGATGTCGTCGGCACCGGGTCTTCGCGCAAATCAGCCACCAACTCAGTACTGTGGTTCTTCGGTGATGACATCCCGCATGTGCCCAACAAGCGCGCAGGCGGGTTCTGTTTTGGCAGCAAAATTGCTCCCATCTTCTTCAACACCATGGAAGATTCTGGCGCCCTGCCGGTAGAAATGGATGTTGAAAAGCTATCCATGGGTGACGTCATCGATGTCTACCCCTATGAAGGCAAGGTCTGCAAGCATGGGACTGACGACGTACTGACAACCTTCGAGCTCAAGACACAGTTGATTCTCGACGAAGTCCGTGCGGGTGGGCGTATCCCGCTGATCATCGGTCGGGGTTTGACCGGCAAAGCCCGGGAATCCCTGGGTCTTGCACCTTCAGATGTATTCCGCCTGCCCGAGCAACCCAACGACACAGGTAAAGGCTTTACCCTGGCCCAGAAAATGGTCGGCAAGGCCTGCGGCATGGACGGCGTTCGCCCTGGCATGTACTGCGAGCCCAAGATGACCACGGTGGGGTCTCAGGACACGACCGGCCCCATGACCCGCGATGAACTAAAAGACCTGGCGTGCCTGGGCTTTCAGGCCGATCTGGTCATGCAGTCGTTCTGCCATACCGCCGCTTATCCGAAGCCGGTCGACGTGGATACCCACCATACCCTGCCCGACTTCATCATGAACCGCGGCGGCGTTTCGCTGCGCCCCGGCGACGGCATTATTCACAGCTGGCTCAACCGCATGCTGCTGCCGGACACGGTCGGCACAGGCGGTGATTCGCATACCCGTTTCCCGCTGGGCATTTCCTTCCCGGCAGGCTCAGGGCTGGTCGCGTTTGCCGCCGCCACGGGCGTCATGCCGCTGGACATGCCGGAATCCGTGCTCGTGCGCTTTAAAGGCAAGCGCCAGCCTGGCGTCACCTTGCGCGATCTGGTTCACGCTATTCCGCTGTATGCCATCAAGCAGGGGCTACTGACGGTGGAAAAATCCGGCAAGAAGAACGCTTTCTCGGGCCGTGTCCTGGAAATCGAAGGTCTTGAAGACCTGACCGTTGAGCAAGCTTTCGAGCTTTCCGACGCCTCTGCCGAGCGTTCGGCAGCCGGCTGTACCATCACGCTTTCCGACGAGAGCGTGACCGAGTACCTCAAGTCGAACATCACCTTGCTCAAGTGGATGATCGCCAATGGCTACGGCGATGAGCGCACCATCAGCCGTCGTATCGAAGGAATGGAAGCCTGGCTTGCCGATCCGAAATTGATGCGTGCCGACAAGGATGCCGAATACGCCGAAGTTATCGAAATCGACCTCGACGATATCAAAGAGCCGGTACTTTGTGCACCGAATGACCCCGACGATGCCCGTCTACTTTCTGACGTTGCCGGCACGAAAATCGACGAGGTGTTTATCGGTTCGTGCATGACCAACATCGGTCATTTCCGCGCTGCCGGCAAGCTGCTCGAGAAACAGCCCGCAGGCAGCCTTAAGACCCGCCTGTGGTTAGCGCCTCCGACCAAGATGGATCAGCACCAGCTTACCGAAGAAGGCTACTACGGCATCTATGGTCGCGCCGGTGCGCGCATGGAAATGCCCGGCTGCTCGCTGTGCATGGGTAATCAGGCGCGCGTCGCTGCGAAAAGTACCGTCGTATCGACCTCCACGCGGAACTTCCCCAACCGTCTTGGCGATGGCGCGAACGTCTATCTTGCGTCAGCAGAGCTGGCGGCAGTGGCCGCCGTTGAGGGTCGCCTGCCCACGGTCGACGAGTATCGCCGTTACATGGGAGAGTTTGACGCCATGGCAAGCGAGATCTATCGTTACATGAACTTTCACGAAATTGAGGAGTATCAGAAGATTGCCTCAAACGTGATTCCGGTGGCTCAAGAAGCGTAAGCTTCAACGCTACCGCTCCATCGCCGATGCTCGCAACATCGCAAAAGAGCACTGCGCTCTTTTGAGCCGATGAACGAACGCCCCGCCACTGTTCTACAGGGCGGGGCGTTTTTTCTTACGATTACCAGAGACCAATGACAGGATTCGCCATGCCGACAATCATTACCCCCGATATATGCGATGCCTTTCCAGACGTTCAGGTACTGGAACCCACCTTTGCCAACTTTGGCGGCGTTGATGCCTTTTACGGCCCCGTCCGGACCATCAAATGCTTTGAAGATAATTCTCTCGTCAAGCAAGCCGTCGCTGAACCAGGCGACGGGGCCATCCTTGTCGTCGATGCCGGAGGCTCCCCACGATGTGCCATGCTCGGCGACCTGCTGGCCGAACAAGCGGTCGAGAATGGGTGGGCTGGCGTCGTGATGTACGGTTGTGTTCGCGACGTGGACATCCTCGCTACGCTGCCTCTGGGCGTACAGGCACTTGGGTGCCATCCGCGTAAAAGCGAAAAACGTGGTGAAGGACAGCGCGATGTCACCATAAGCTTCGCAAGCGCCACCATCACGTCGGGCAATTGGCTGTACGCTGACAATAACGGCATCCTGATCGCCGATCGCGAACTTCCGCTTGATCAAGTGTGACTTGCCTGGGGTGGCGCTTACTGCCACCCTGAAGCCTCTTTTCATTATCTTTTTGTGTCCATGCAGCCTTTGAATCAGCTTGGCTATGCCCTTGCCCGCACGTTACGCGATCATCTACGTCCGCTGATTGCGTTTCACTTATTTTTCACCCTGCTCGCGTCAGCCCTTCTATTACCCGCCATCGCCTGGGTCATGCGTGCCCTGCTCGCCCAGTTGCGGCGTAGCGTAGTGACCAATAACGATCTGGTCTCGCTCGTATTCAGCCCTCTGGGGCTATTGGGCATGCTGGTCGGTATCGGGCTGTTCTTTGTAGTGATTTATTGGCAGCAGGCCGGCATGCTTCAGGTAGCTTCAAGGCCGCGTGACAATCACTATCGACTTGCGTTTGAAGCGCTCTGGCTAAGCAGTCGGCGGTTACCTGCGCTGACGGGCTTGGTCGTCTTGCAGGTAGGTAGCCACTTGATATTGCTCGCCCCTTTCATGCTCGCCCTGACCTGGCTGTATGACATATGGCTGAGCGGTATCGATCCCTATTATCTTCAGCGCATCAAGCCCCCCGTCTTGTGGTACTTCCTCGCCAGCGCAACCCCATTGTTACTTTTATGGACGGTCATGGCCGCCAGGCTTTATTTACGCTGGTTACTGGCGCTCCCCCTGGTCGCCCTGGATGAATACTCGCCGTGGCAGGCGCTTCGCCGCAGCGTCGTTCTCACGCGAGGCTGGCATCGCTCGATTGGCATTGCCGTCATATTGGTTCTGGTACTAATTATCGCGCTGCCGATTGCGACCACCCTTTTGTTTGATCATTTATTTACGCCGCTATTGTGGTGGTTACCCGAGCATACGGCTGTCCTGGTGCCGGCCATGCTGGGCTATTTGACCGGCTATGTGCTGATCACGCTGGCGATTACCTTTCTGGGCATTGCCGTGAATGCTCTTTTGTCGGCCTGCCTGTACCTTCAGTTGGCCCATCGAGAAGCGCGCCCGGCGCCGCCTAACGATGCCCACCCGGGGCGCTTTGCCTGGGCCGTGGAGCTCAGCGTATTGGCCTTTGCAGGCCTTCAGGCCTGGTGGATACTGACAAGTTTCGAAATTCGCGATGATGTGGCGATCATTGCCCATCGCGGCAGCTCAATGGCAGCGCCGGAAAATACCCTGGCGGCATTGGATCAGGCGATCGTGGACGGGGCCGACGCCATCGAAATCGACGTCCGCCTGACAGCCGACCAGGAGGTCATGCTTTATCATGATCGCAATATGGCTCGCCTGACAGGCGACCAGCAGGAATTCGGGGACTTGACGCGCGAGGAACTCGAGCGCTATGACGTTGGCAGCTGGTTTGGCGATGTGTATGAGGGGGAGCCCATTCCAGGACTCGACGACGCGCTTGCGCTGGTACGTGGGCGAGCCGACTTGATGATCGAAATAAAGCCCCTGCCCGGCCAGGGTCAGGCGCTTAGCGGTGCCGTCTTGAGAGAGCTGCAAAAAGAGACCGATGCCCGCTATCAATGCTGGGCATCGGCTGATAGCCCAATCGCGGCCTACGTCCAGTGCGGCTACCCGAATGCCATGCACAGCATGCGTATGGCCACCATGTCCCCCGGCTTGCTGCCATTCATCAAACAGCAAGCGCCAGAACTCAAGGTCACGCTCATCGCTCAGCTAATTTTGCCGGGCACGCTGGATCGCGGAGCCTTTGACGCCCTGGGCCTTCGCCATAATCGTATTAGCACACAGGAAATAAAGCTGGCGAGGTTCTATGGTTATGAAGTGCATGCCTGGACGGTCAACAGCCGGGACCGAATGTCCACGCTCATCGATCTGGGCGTGGACGCGATCATTACCGACTACCCAAAACGACTGGTCGCTCTGCGGAACGACCGTCGCTCACTGAGCGACGGGGCATTGATGTTGGTGAAACTGCGCAATTGGCTGCGACGTTAAACTTAATCGCCCATCACCACACCTTCTCGGCGGGGATCAGCGCCGCCAAACAGCGTGCCATCTTCCAGGCGCATGATGGCCTGCAGGCCGCTGGTCAGCTCGCGCTCGCTGATGTCATGACCTCGCTCTCTCAAAGCATCGATAGTGGCATCAGGAAAACGCCCTTTCTCAACCCATACATCGTCGCCCAGGGTGACGGCGTGGGGCAGGTTCAACGCCGTTTGCGCGTTCATCCCCCAGTCACGCAGTGCCATCAGCGTACGCGCGGTGTAATGAATGATCGCTGCACCACCGGGCGACCCAAGGCTACCGACCAGCTCGCCGCTGTCATGATCGAAGATAAGCGTGGGGCTCATACTGGAACGCGGGCGCTTGCCGGGTTCAACTCGATTGGCCACCGGTTCACCGTTCTGCTCTGGCTCGAAGGCAAAATCGGTCAGCTCATTGTTGAGCAGAAAGCCGCCCGGCAAGTCGGTCCCCCCATCACTCATGATGCGTGAGCCAAATGCCTGCTCAATGGTCGTGGTCATGGCAACCGATCGGCCTTCAGCATCCACGATGCTGATATGGCTGGTGCCATATTCAGGCTGGGTCGGCTGCGCCGCCCAACTTGTTTCAATATCGCCGGGCCGACCGTGTTCGGCGTTATCCCCCATGCTCTCTTGACCGATCAGCGCGCTGCGCTTGGCGAGATAGTCCGGCGCCAGCATTGTCGACCAATCACCACCGGGGGCCTCAACGAAATCCGGATCGGCTATATAGTAATTACGATCGGCGAACGCTAACCGGGAGGCTTCCAAAAACTGGTGCAACCAGCCGCTGCTGGTGACACCGTCATCCAAAGGGGCTTCAAGCAGTGGCTGCTGATCGAGCATGCCAAGGATCTGCATGATAGTGATGTGGCCGGATGAGGGAGGCGGGAAACCGCATACGTCCCATTGCTGCCAGGGTGTGCAGATAGGGTCGCGGATAATGGCGTCATAACTTTCCAGGTCATCCAGCGTCATCGCGCCGGGCCGGGCCGGATGCTGAACCACCTGATCGACAATATCCTGAGCAACGTCACCCTGGTAAAACGCGGCGCTGCCTTCCTCGGCGATACGCTTTAGTATCGCCGCAAGGGCCGGGTTTTTGAGGGTTTCACCCACTGCAATGGGCTCGCCTTCAGCGTCATAATAGAAGTCCCGCGCCCGTTCGTTATTGCGCAAGGCATCGTCATTGGCAAGGCTCAAATGAAGCCGCTCACTGACGGCAAAGCCTTCTTCTGCCAGCGTCATCGCAGGCACAAAAAGGTCTTCCCAGGGCAGACTGCCGTGAGCCGCATGGACTTTTTCCATTAGCCGCAGCGTTCCCGGCACACCGACCGATCGGCCGCTTGCCACGGCATCCATGAACGCCAACGGCTCGCCATCCTGCATGAAGAGCCCACCATCCACAGCGGCGGGTGCGGTCTCACGCCCATCGTAGGCGCGTACGTCATCACCATCGTAATAAAGCAAGAACGCCCCGCCGCCAAGGCCACTCGATTGTGGCTCCACCAGTCCCAGCACCATCTGGACGGCAATGACCGCGTCGACCGCGTTTCCGCCGGCCTTCAATATCTGGTAGCCCGCATCGGTGGCCAGCGGATTGGCAGCCGCCACCGCGAAGGAATCGGCAGACCAGCCAGGTTTTTCTTCGTAACCAGACTCACTTTCCGGCGAGATGGAGGGCATTGCATAGTCAAAGCCCCAACCATATAAAGGCACTATCAAGAGACTGGGTAGTAACCACCGCATTCTTTTAGAGGGCATCACGACCGACTCCGCCAATGTATACAGACCGAAATAAAAGCGTAGCCTATTAAACCCAAGCGCCCAGCACAATGGCTGGGCGTGTTTCATCTAGCCTGCTAACTACCTCACTAACGATCAGTCTGCGATGGTTTCACCTGCCAACATGAACCAGGTCTCGAGCACCGCGTCCGGGTTCAGCGATATCGAATCAATCCCCTGCTCCATCAACCACTTGGCAAAGTCAGGATGGTCGGACGGCCCCTGACCGCAGATGCCGACATACTTACCCTTAGCTCTACAGGCCTGAATCGCCATGGAAAGAAGTTTTTTGACGGCTTCGTTACGCTCGTCAAACAGATGCGCCACGATACCCGAGTCGCGATCAAGCCCAAGGGTGAGCTGTGTCAGGTCGTTGGAGCCAATCGAGAAACCATCGAAATGCTCGAGAAACTCGTCGGCCAGCAACGCATTGGCAGGCAGCTCACACATCATGATGACCTTGAGGCCGTGGTCGCCGCGCTTCAGCCCGTTGGTCGCCAGCAGCTCGACCACTTCCCGGGCTTCTTCCGTGGTGCGCACGAAGGGCACCATGATCTCGACGTTGTCGAGTCCCATATCTTCGCGGACACGCTTGAGCGCCCGGCATTCCAGCTCGAAACACGGACGGAACGCCTCCGAGACATAACGCGAGGCCCCCCGGAAGCCCAGCATGGGATTCTCTTCGCCGGGCTCGTAGAGCTTGCCGCCAATCAGGTTCTCGTACTCGTTTGATTTGAAATCCGAAAGCCGCACGATAACGCGCTGAGGATAATAAGCAGCGGCCAGTGTCGAAATGCCTTCAACGAGTTTATCGACGTAGAAGCTGACCGGGTCGGTATAACCGGCCGTGCGCATGTCGATCACCTGCTGAAGGTCGGACGGCAGGGTGTCGTACTCCAGCAATGCCTTGGGATGAACGCCAATCATGCGGTTGATAATGAACTCAAGCCGCGCGAGCCCTACCCCGGCATGGGGAAGGCTGGCAAACCCAAAGGCACGATCCGGGTTGCCCACGTTCATCATGATCTTGAAAGGAATCTCGGGCATGGTGTCAACGTTGGAGACCTTGCAGTCAAAATCCAGCAGGCCTTCATACACATGCCCGGTATCACCTTCAGCGCAGGAAACAGTAACATCACTGCCTTCATTCAATCGTGTGGTGGCATCGCCACAGCCAACGACAGCCGGGATGCCCAGTTCACGGGCAATGATCGCCGCGTGGCAGGTTCTGCCACCGCGATTGGTCACGATGGCTGAAGCACGCTTCATGATCGGCTCCCAGTCGGGATCGGTCATGTCGGTTACCAGCACATCGCCGTCATGGATCTTGTCCATGTCATCGGGCGTCATGACCACCTTGGCGGTACCGCGGCCGATGCGTTGGCCGATAGCGCGACCGGTGACCAGGGTGCGGCCTTTCTCGCGTAGCTGGAAACGCTCCAGCTTGCCGCCTTCCTGCTGCGATACAACGGTTTCCGGCCGCGCCTGCACAATATAGAGCTCACCATCGTCCCCATCCAGTGCCCATTCGATATCCATGGGCCGCTGGTAATGCTGTTCTATGGTCACCGCTTGACTCGCCAGCGCCATGACCTGCTTGTCGTTGAGGCAGAAACGACCACGGTCCTGCAGGGGCACATCAATGGTCTCGACCGACTTGCCGGCGCTGGCATCTTGGGTATAGACCATCTTGATCAGCTTGGACCCCAGGTTGCGGCGCAGCACAGCGGGTCGGCCCGCAGCCAGGGTCGGCTTATGAACATAGAACTCATCAGGATTCACCGCCCCCTGGACGACGGTTTCACCCAGCCCCCAGGAAGCTGTCACAAAGACCGCATCGCGGAAGCCCGACTCGGTATCCAGCGTGAACATGACACCCGACGCGCCCGTTTCCGAGCGCACCATTTTCTGCACACCCGCAGATAGCGCGACATTTTCATGCGCATAGCCGCGATGAACTCGGTAAGAGATGGCCCGGTCATTGAACAGCGAAGCGAAGACTTCATGGACCGCACGCTTGATATTGTCGAACCCTTCGATATTCAGAAAGGTTTCCTGCTGGCCGGCAAAGGAAGCATCGGGCAAGTCTTCCGCGGTGGCCGAGCTACGCACCGCGACCTTCAACGCTGGGTGACGCTGCTGCAGGCTTTCATAGGCACTACGTAATTCGCTTTCGAACGTCGGGGGTAGCGGCGTGTCGATCACCCACTGGCGTATCATTTTACCGGCTTCGGCCAATGCTTTGACATCATCAACATCCAGCCGCGCCAGCGTCTGGTTGATACGCTCGTTGAGGCCTTCGTGGGCAAGAAATTCTCGGTAGGCATGGGCCGTCGTGGCAAAGCCGCCGGGAACCGTGACCCCCGCTCCGGATAAATTAGAGATCATTTCGCCAAGCGAAGCGTTTTTACCACCCACGCGTTCGACGTCAGCCATACCCAGTTGATCGAACCATAGAATGTAATTGTTCACGCAACCCCCTCGCTCAATAGGCCAGCGATCATGACAACCGCCAGTGATGAATGCGGTCACCCTAGCACCGCCCCGGTGTATTCGCCATTGGTCTAATAGCGAAGGGCATGGAGGATTTTTACAACAGGCGGCATTTTTGAACATTTGTTGTAGTCGCGACTCAAGCACCGTTGTGCCAAGCGTCATCCCGGCACACAATATGCGCAACGTTCAGGAGAGCAAACACCATGCAGCGCACGGCTTTTTTTATTTCGGATGGGACAGGCATTACCGCAGAGAGTCTGGGGAGGAGCCTGCTGGCGCAGTTCAGCGATGTCGATATCAACATGCAAACCAAGCCCTATATCGACACCCTGGATAAAGCCGAGGCCCTGGCCGAAATTATTGACGCGACGGCGGTCCGTGACGGGCAACGACCGATCATTATCGACACCATCGTCGACCAGAAGATTCGCGATGTGATTCGCAAGGCCGCAGGCTTCAAGGTGGATATATTCTCCACCTTTCTGGAGCCACTCGAACAGGAGCTCGCCACGCACTCTTCCTACAGCGTTGGACGAACGCATTCGATTGGCAGCGACGATGTCTATATGGACCGCATCCACTCGGTGCACTTCGCACTGGATAATGACGACGGAGCACGCACTCATCAGTACGATAAAGCCGATATTATTCTGGTCGGGGTATCGCGCTGCGGCAAAACCCCCACGTCGCTCTATCTGGCCTTGCAGTTTGGCATTCGCGCCGCCAACTATCCGCTAACGGAAGACGACCTGGACGAAGACGGCATGCTGAAACTGCCGCCGGTGCTCGCTCAACACCGGCACAAGCTGTTTGGCCTGACAATCGACGCCAGGCGTCTGGCCGCCATCCGCAACGAACGCAGGCCCAATAGCCGCTATAGTTCGATGGATCAATGCATGCAGGAGATCGAGCAGGCAGAAGCGTTATACCGTCGCCTGCACATTCCTTTTATCGACGCCACGCGCTTTTCCGTGGAAGAGATATCCACCCGCATGATTGCTGAAACCGGGTTGGCGCGGCGCTTTTCACCCCGCTAAACCGCCTCAGATCACATGCCCTTGGGGGCAAAGATTCCCGGGGCATTGCGCCAATAGCCTTTGTAATCCATACCAAAGCCAAAGACATAACGATCGGCGACTTCCAGGCTGCAGTAGTCGGCTTTCAATCCGGGTACTGCCTTGCGATCGTGCCGTTTATCGACCAGCACCGCCGTGGTAATGCTGGCGGCTTGCGCTTCCTGGCAATAGTTCAGAATCGCAGATAGCGTCGTGCCTTCATCCAGAATGTCGTCGACGATAACGACATGCCGACCGGCCATGGGAATCTCCGGCGATACCCGCCAGAAAAGCTCTCCACCGCGGGTCTCGTTGCGGTAGCGTGTGGCATGCAGGTAGTCGACCTCAAGCGGAAAGCCCAACCGGGTCAACAGATGGCCCGTGGTGATCAAGCCGCCATTCATGACGCAATAGAAGACCGGTAGTTTATCGCCCAGATCCGCACTGATCTGCTCGGCCATACGGTCCAGCGCCTGCTCCACCTGCTGCTGGGAAATCAAGCAGTCCGCGTTGTCCATGAGCTCGCGCATGGTGTCGAGGGATGCGAGCGCTTCTTTGTCTAGCTTTGCCATTGAAGTTCCAGTCTACTTGGTAAAAACAATCGTTAACTGCTGCGTGAATCAGCGGCCATGGCCTCTAACTGGGCATGCGTGCGCCGCCAGCGGCTAAGCGCGGATAGCGCGTCCAAATCGGGACGTGCGCGTTTGTAGCGAAGCTTGCCGGGCCTGACAGACGCTGAAGTTGGAACGGCGGCAACGACCTCAAGCGCCGCCTCGCGGTCATTGCATACCAGCAACATGTCGCAGCCGGCAGCGAGAGCAGCCGCTGCGCGTTCGCGCGGCCCTCCTACCTTATGGGCGCCGGCCATGCTCAAATCGTCGGAAAAGATACAGCCTTTAAACCCCAGCGACTGACGCAGCATCCCCAGCCAACTGGGCGAAAAGCCGGCGGGTCGCTTGTCAAATGCCGAGTACACAATGTGGGCTGGCATGACACCATCAAGCTTCTTGGCCAGGGTGCTGAAAGGCACCAGATCGTGTTGCTTGAGCGTCTCAAAAGGCCGGTCATCGACGGGCAAGGCGAGATGCGAGTCTGCCGCTACGCCGCCATGACCGGGAAAATGCTTGCCGATCGCTGCCATACCGGCTTCATGCAGCCCGGCTACCAGCGCGCCACCCAGTTCACTGACTTGCGTGGCCTCCGAGCCAAAACTGCGGTCGCCGATGACGCTGGAGAGACCGCTATCGATATCCAGTACCGGAGCAAAGCTGATATCCAACCCGCAGGCGGCCATTTCCATGCCCAGGAGCCAACCGGTGTCCTGGGTAAGCCCCAGAGCCGCCGCACGATTCTTCTGGTAATACTCACCCAGCCGAGCCATTGGTGGCAGGCGCGTCAGTCCTTGCTTGATACGCTGAACGCGACCGCCTTCCTGATCCACTGCCAGCAACACGTTGGGGCGTAGCTTACGCACCTCGCTGCACAGGTCTCTGACCTGGTGGGCATCTTCCACATTGCGCGAAAACAAGATGACGCCACCCACCGAGGGCGATTTCAACAACTGCCTTTCTGCGGTGGTCAACGTTGTCCCTTCAAGGTCCAACATGACCGAGCCCAAAGGATGTGTCATAGCGGGGTGTCCAAAAAAGGCGCTAACTCTAGACGATGATTAGCGAGGAGTCCAACGATCAGCGGCTGTCGTGTAACCAGACAGGCGTTCCAGGTCCAGCATGCTCGAAAAGCCAAAGAAGATCTGCATTACGCAGCCGCACGCATCCATGAGAGGCTGGTTGACCCATGGGCTCATTCGGCGGCGTACCGTGCAGATAAATATAGCGTCGCTGGGAGTCGACCTGACCACCGCGGTTTATCCCCGGTTCCAGGCCACACAGCCATAGAATGCGCGTCAGAATCCAGTCTCGCTCGGGAAACGCCGCCGCCAGCTCGGCGTCAAATACTTCGCCCGTCCAGCGGCGGCCTTTAAAGACCGCGTTTTCCGGGGCATCAGTACCAATGGCGGCACGAATATAGTGCCAGCCAAGCGGCGTTTGACCACTGCCCTGCCGATTACCCATGCCCTGGCGCCCGGTAGAAATTTCACACTCATGGCGACACATATCGCCTTGCCAGACGCGCAAGCTCTGCGACTGGGCGGCGATTTCCAGCCATAGCCCCTCGCGGGGCGGCATTTCAATGAGCGACGGTGTCTGCATGGTGCTCAATGTCCTTCTCATCAGGTAATGGCGCGTTCATCGCCGCCACCACTACCGGCCGCAGTCGGCGAACCAGGTCGCGGACCGAGACATGCTGGTGGTAATCCTTTTCGGCAATATCGCGCAGCGCATCCAGTCCCGAAAGCGTAAAGATGACGGTACCCAGCATAAAGTGTAGCCGCCAGAAGCGCTCAGCGTCGGGCAGATCCGGTGTCGCACGGCGAACCAGTTCGGTGAAACGGCTGAACACATCACCGTATTGCTGCTGGATGTAGCGTCGTAAATGCCCCTGAGCCTGGCTGTACGCAAGCCCCAGCAAACGCATGAAGACTTTGAGACTATTGCGTTCGGCAGGCACCGTCAGCACGGTTGTGGCCATGGTTTCGAGGAGCACTTCAAGGGGGATGTCACGACCCTCGTAGCGCGCTTCGAGTTCGTCCAGAGCGCCATGAAAACGTTGGGAAAACGGATCCAGGTAGCGAGCAAACACCGCCTGGATGAGCGCCTTCTTGGATCCGAAGTGATAGTTCACCGCAGCAAGATTGACCCGAGCCTTGCTGGTGATGTTGCGTAAAGAGGTTTCGGCAAAGCCGCGCTCTGCAAAAAGCACTTCAGCAGTATCCAGAATGCGGGTCACCGTATCCGATTGAGCCATGCTGCTCTCCATAAGACGGGCCAAAAAGCGGGCCATAAAAAACGGATGTTTTAAACAAACCAGGATACTACGTTATCGTTTGTTACCTCTCAACGTATACCTGAACACCCAACCCTTATCCAACGCCGCTTTGCATCTTCATATACATCAATTTGTTAGCTGCCTTACCCCCATTATATACTGGACAGGAGAACATGCTGTATACTTAACCACATACTGTTAACTACATACTGACTGTTGACTACATACTGATAGGTAAACAGGAACGCAGTCTTGCTCACTTATTCAATCTGGAGGCTGGTATGTCGCGGCCATTAACTGTTCGTCAACAAAACGTGTTCGACTTTATTGTCAAGACCATGGCTGAGCTCGGCTATCCGCCCACCCGGGCTGAAATAGCCAAGGCACTGGGGTTCCGTTCACCCAATGCGGCAGAAGAACACTTACGCGCACTTGAGCGTAAAGGCGTCATTCGCATCATTCGCAATACGTCGCGCGGCATACGCCTGCCCAACCAGGAACACCAGGAAACGCCAGACGTGCTGCCAGCCTCAGGTGCAGACCCTGCCAACGGCCTGCCTATCATTGGCGAAGTCGCGGCGGGTAGCCCTATCCTGGCCGCTGAGCATATTGATCGCTACTGCCCGCTGCCCGCCGACTACTTCACGCCCAGAGCAGATTATCTGTTGCGCGTTCGCGGGCTGTCGATGCAGAACGTCGGCATCCTCGAAGGCGACCTTCTCGCCGTCCACCGCACCCAGCGCGTTCGGGATGGCCAGATTGTCGTCGCCCGGCTGGAAGACGAAGTCACCGTCAAGCGTTTCAAACGCGACGGGAATCACGTCACCCTGATCGCTGAAAACCCCGACTTCGACCCTATCCATATCGACCTACGCACCCAACCACTTGATATCGAAGGGGTTGGGGTCGGCGTTATTCGCGGTGGCAATGGCCAGGCGCTCGGCTAGCTGAACACGATGGTCTTGTTGCCATGCACCAGCACGCGGTCTTCCAGATGCCAGCGAAGACCGCGCGCGAGGACGGCTTTTTCAACATCGCGGCCAAAACGTACCAGATCGGTCGGCGTATGACAGTGGCTGACCCGGTGAATGTCCTGCTCGATGATGGGCCCTGCATCCAACTCCTGAGTCACGTAATGGCAGGTAGCCCCTATCAACTTGACGCCACGCTGGTAGGCTTGGTGATAGGGTTTGGCGCCAGCAAAAGACGGCAGAAAACTGTGGTGGATATTAATGACCTGCCCCGCATATCGTTCACACAACGCTGGCGGTAATATCTGCATGTAGCGAGCCAGCACGATACTGTCGGCCCGGGCATCATCAATATGCGCCTGCACCTGCTCAAAGGCCGCAGTCTTGTCTGCCGGATCCACCGGCACATGGTGATACGGTATTCCGTACCATTCCGTTAACGAACGCATGTCGTCATGGTTGGAAATCACACCCACGATATCGCAGTCCAGCTCACCCACCTGCCAGCGGTAAAGCAAATCGACAAGGCAATGGGATTCTCGCGAAACCATCAGGACAACCCGCTGCCGTTTCCGGGTATCGACCAGCGCCCAGTCCATGTCAAACCGCTCCGCCACCGGCTCGAAGGCTGAACGTAATGCCTCTGCCGACATACCCAGCGAATCCGCCAATATTTCGTAGCGCATGAAAAAACGCCCGGTTTCCAGATCGGAATGCTGGCTGGCCTCGGTAATCGACCCTCCCTGGTCCGCGATAAAACTCGATACCTTCGCGACGATCCCCACCTGGTCCGGGCAGGACACCACCAAACGATAAAAATGCGACATAGTCATTACTCTTCACGGTTTGCCGGGCGACGATGATCGGGCCGTCCGCTGGCATTAAACAAACGTCTAGTGTACCGAATGAAGCGCTCGCAATCACCGCCCTTAATGGCAGTGATTGTTAGCCGCCCGCCCCATCCCGTATAGTTAACCAATTACTTTCTAGGCTTTATTAATCTGATGCATCCACCGCGCGTTCATATTCGTCCCCGTCGTCGCCCTCCCTTACGCCTCTTGCCGTTAGGCGGCTGCGGGGAAATTGGCATGAACCTGACGCTGTATGGGTACGAAGATCACTGGATCGTCGTGGATTGCGGCATGATGATTCGCCAGGATCTACCCAATGCGCCACTGCAGGTGCCCAACCTGGAAACCCCCAAAGCCCTGGGCATTGCCCCGCAAGCGCTCTACATCACCCACGGCCATGAAGACCACATTGGGGCGGTCGCCTGGCTCTGGCCCCACTGGCAATGCCCCATTTATGCAACGCCGCTGGCGGCAGGCTTGTTGCGCCTGAAGTTTGCCGAACATCAGCTCTCAAGCGCCGCCATTCATGTGGTCGAGCCAGGTGAGGCATTGGAAAGCGGGCCTTTCACCCTGCGCTTCCTGGCGGTTCCACACTCGATACCCGAGAGCTGCTCGCTGATGGTCATGGCAGGCCGCTATCGTGTATTGCACAGTGGCGATTGGAAGCTCGACCCTGATCCAATTATCGGCGCGCCGATCGATCAGACGCAATTCAAGGCCTTAGCGCCGGTTGATTTGGTAGTGGGGGATTCCACGAATGCCCCTCTACCCGGCCACTCAGGCAGCGAAGGCGATGTCGCCAAAGCGCTGGTCGAGACGCTCGCCAACTGCGAAGGCCGGATCATTGTCTCCTGCTTTGCCAGTAATCTCGCCCGGGTGTTGGCGATTGGCCGTGCCGCCTACCAGTGCGGGCGGCGCGTCAGCCTGATGGGGCGCTCGATGGAGCGCATGGTGGGTGTCGCACGCGGCCTCGGCTATCTGGACGATTTTCCTGCCATCGTGCCCGCCCATGACCTGGGTTATTTGCCGCCCGATGAAGTCGTGGTCATTGCCACCGGCAGCCAAGGTGAGCCACGCGCCGCCCTGCAGCGACTTGCCCAGGGGCGTCATCCTCACGTGGATTTACAGCCTGGTGACAACGTGATTTTTTCCGCCAAGGCCATTCCGGGTAACGAGAGGCCCATCGGGCAGTTGAAAAAGCGCCTTCAGCAGTTGGGCGTCGAGCTATTCGATGAGTTCAGTCATCCGCAGCTTCACGCGACCGGACATCCGGCACAGGACGAAATCACCCGCTTTTATCAATGGCTGACGCCAAGCCACCTGTTGCCGGTTCATGGTGAAAGCCTTCATCAACAGGCCCACCAGCAGCTGGCCGCGTCCCTGGGTATTCAAGCCCCCTTGGCGCCGGTCAATGGCGACTTGATCCGCTTCGATCAGCATGGACTGCATCACGAGCAGCACTACCCGCAACCGCCATGCATCGTCAGCCAGAACAGCGTAGTACCCCACCCTGGACTGGAGAGCGAAAACAGCACCCTCCCACGACGCGGCAGCCTCTATCTTGCGTTACCGGTGACCGCCACTCAAACCGGGTGGGCGCGCGTCGGGCGCCTGATGCTGGACAATACAAGTGCCAATTCATTCGACGAAGACAGTTTCAGCGAATGGCTGGATGATCAGCTTGCCGAACTCCACGCCGACACGTTGGCGGATCTGCGCCTGGGCCTTCAGCCCCGCTTGATTGCCTGGCTGGCAGAACGGCTGCAGCATTTACCTGAAGTCCACCTGCAGATTATGGCCAGCGAGCTGCCAGCGACAGTGGCGGACGATTAGCCGACCCCAAAGCTGGCTCCCCGGAGACTACCAGCGGGCAGCATCCTCGATATCCGAGTGGCGTTCCTTGACCCAGTAGTCCCCGTGGCGACCATGTTCTTTCTTCCAGAACGGTGCCTGAGTCTTTAGCCAGTCCATGATGAAATCGCAGGCTTCGAAGGCTTCGCGACGATGGGCACTCGCTACCAGCACTCTGACGATCGCATCGCCGGGGCGCATGTGGCCGACACGGTGAATAATCGTAACGGCGCTTAGTGCCCAGCGTTCTCCCGCCTCTTCCGCAATACGCTGTAAGGTTGACTCGGTCATGCCTGGATAATGCTCCAGGGTCAATCCCGTGACATCGGGTGTTTCGTTAAAATCACGCACCAGGCCGGTAAAGCTGACGACGCCGCCAATATCCGTGCGGCCCCCAATGCTGGCTTCATAGCCATACGCCATGTCAAAAGGCGCCTCTTGAACGCGGATGGTAATGTCCATTTTCAGCCCCCGGTGACCGGCGGAAAGAAAGCAACCTCGTCATCGTCGGTAATTCGCGCATCATCATTGGCCATGACCTGATTGATGGCACATAGCGTGCGCTGGTCCTGCAACAGCTGAAAACGTTCATCCTGAGTCGCCAGCGCTACTTTGAGGCCCGCTATATCGCGGCTTTCGAGTTGATCGAAAGTCACTACACGCTCATTTTCACCCAACTGCTCGCGTAGTTCGGCAAGAAACTTGACCAGCACGCAGGGCGAATGACAGCGACCGCCCAGGCTCACTTCGCCGGCTGTTCCCTGACCCGTTACAATCGGTGTCGCCGTTTCAGGCGCTTCTTCGCGCTGATAATCTCCCCGCTGACCACCGCTTTTGCTATCCAGTTGCACCGCGTCGATGCGCATGGTTTTGTCGACCGCCTTGCACATATCGTAAAGCGTTAAACAGGCCACGGAGACGGCCGTCAACGCTTCCATCTCGACACCTGTGCGGCCATTCAACCGGCAGTTCGCGGTCACATGAACACAGCTTTCATCGGGGTCGACATCAAACTCTATGGCCACTTTGGAAAGTGCCAGCGAGTGGCACAGCGGGATCAATTCATGGGTGCGCTTTGCTGCCTGGATTCCCGCAATACGGGCGGTGGCCAACACATCACCCTTGGGTAAAGCACCCTCGCTGAGCTGTTTCAAGGTAGCGGGTTGCATCACAATACGACCGGAAGCCACCGCTTCCCGGCGCGTTTCCTGTTTGTCTGCAACATCCACCATGCGGGCTTCGCCGCGGCTATTGAGATGCGTTAACTGCATGGGGTCACCTATCAGTGCGTGAAACATCATTGAGCCGTTGGCCCGCCATCCAATCGATTATCCAGCGTGCAATCCCGTCGCTATCATCGAGTGCCAGTTGCGTCGTCGTGGCCGACAGAGAGATGGGAGAAGCCCCCTGAAGGGCGACGGCTTCGACACCCTGACCCTGCAGGATTTGCGCATCACCTATCCCCTCACGATAAAGCACCAGCTTGGGCAGTGGCCAAGCTTTAAAGCCTTCTACCAGCACCAGGTCAGGTTGATGCACGGCCACCATTGCCAACAACTGATTTAAATCCGGCTCTTCGCCGTCTGGCGTTTCCTGCATCAGTGCCAGGCGTTGGCTCGAGGCAATCAGCATGGGCGTAGCGCCTGCACTACGTAGCTTATAGCTATCTTTTCCCGGCTGATCGATATCAAACCGATGATGAGCGTGCTTGATCACCGCTACCTGGATACCCTCTGCCCGCAGCCGCGGTAACAACTGCTCAAGCAGCGTCGTCTTCCCAGTCCCACTCCAGGCAGCAATTCCCAGCACGGGAAAGGGTAGCGATGAATCTAACGGCATAAACGCTCGGCTCCCAATGAAGAAAGGTTAGTGGGCATGATCAGGTTCATCTTGTGGCTCGTCAGGCAGCAACCAGTTCAACACAATCCCAACCAACGCCGCCAGGCTAACGCCTTGCAGCGTAAACTGACCACCGCCAACCTGCATGCCACCAATGCCAAAGACAAGAATCAATGACACAACGACCAGGTTACGCGGCGCGGTCAATGAATGTCCTGCCCTGACCAGCGTATTCATACCCACCACCGCAATAGAGCCAAACAGCAGGGTCATGATTCCCCCCATGACAGGGCCTGGGATGGTTTGCAGCAGCGCACCCAGCTTGGCAATAAACGCCAGCGATATGGCCAGCACTGCGGCCACCACCATATAGCGCGGGTTGAAAGCCCGGGTCAGAGTGACGGCCCCGGTCACCTCTGAATAGGTGGTATTAGGCGGGCCGCCGAATAAAGCGGCCGCTGTCGTCGCCAGGCCATCCCCCAGCAAGGTTCGGTGCAGCCCCGGCTTTTCAAGGTAATTGCGCCGGGTCACCGATCCGATGGCCACCATGTCACCAATATGCTCCACCGCCGGCGCGATGGCGACAGGAATCATAAACAGAATCGCCGCCCAGTGAAAACTCGGCGCGGTAAACGCCGGAATGGACAGCCAGCGTCCTGGACAGGCGTGAAGTCGACCAGCCCCATCAGCAACGCCAGGCAATAACCCACGACAATACCGCCCATGATCGGAATCAAGCGCAACAGCCCGCGACCAAATACAGCCAGGATCAGGGTCACCAGCAAGCTCGCCATGGACAGGAACAGCGCCGCGCCATAACCGATGTTATCGCTGGTTTCACCGGTCGCCATCTCTACCGCCACCGGGGCCAGGGCCAGCCCGATTACCATGATAACCGGCCCCACCACCACCGGTGGCAACAGGCGATGAAGCCAGCCGGTGCCTTTGACGCGTACCGCCATGGAAATCGCGACGTACACCAAACCGGCCACCATCAGTCCGCCCAGCGTGGCCGACACGCCAAAGTTGGCGATCGACCCCTGGATCGGCGCAATAAAAGCAAATGATGAGGCCAGAAAGACGGGGACCGTCAGGCGGGTTACGGTATGAAACAGCAGCGTGCCTATCCCAGCGGTAAATAACGCAACGCTTGGATCAAGCCCGGTCAATAGCGGCACCAGGACCAAAGCACCAAACGCCACAAACAGCATTTGTGCGCCGGTTAGCAACACCCGAGGCCAGGATTCAGGCTGGCTAGGCGTATCATTCATTATGCAAACTCCTCACAGGTCTTTGGGGTAATGATGGGCAAAAAAATGCCCCTAACGTATAACGCCAGGGGCTGCTGAATCATCAATGCTTATCGGGTGCCGAAAATCTTGTCACCCGCATCGCCCAGACCAGGAACGATATAGCCGTTATCGTCCAACCGATCATCCACCGACGCCGTATAAATCTCGATATCCGGATAGGCTTCCTGGACTCGCTTGATCCCTTCGGGTGCTGCCACCAATACGATCACCTTCATATGCTCGCAGCCACGTTCACGCAGCATGTCCAATGTCGCGACCATTGAGCCGCCGGTGGCCAGCATCGGGTCAATGACGATGGCCATACGCTCTTCGATATCGTTGGCGAATTTGGCAAAGTAAGGGACCGGCTGCAGCGTCTCTTCATCACGGTACAACCCGACAACGCTGACGCGTGCGCTGGGGATCAAGTCAGTAACGCCCTCGAGCATGCCAAGCCCGGCACGCAGAATCGGCACCACCGTTACTTTCTTGCCTTTCAGGCGACGTGTCCCGATCGGCTCCCCATTCCATCCTTCAATCGTATGATCTTCGAGTTCAAGTCCCTTTGTTGCTTCATACGTCAACAGCTTGGCCACTTCCCCCGCCAACTCGCGAAAGCTCTTGGTACTTAAATCCATTTCGCGCATCAGTCCCAACTTATGCTGAACAAGCGGATGGTTAATGGCATGGACACTCATGGGACTTCCTCACAGCAGGTGGTTATGGGCAACGCGGGTGATCACAAACATGCAAAATCGGGCGGTATTCTACCCCTAAGCCGTCACCAGGTTAAGGGGTGGCGGGTAATTGCCATTCAACAGGTTCGCGCCCCTGCTCAACAAGGAATTGATTCGCCCGGGAAAAATGGCGGGTGCCAAAAAAGCCTCGGTGGGCAGACAGCGGCGAGGGGTGCGGCGCTTCCAGGACTAAGTGACGCTGGGTATCTATCAGGGCTTTTTTCTGCCGGGCGTGGCTACCCCAGAGCAGAAAGACGCTGGGCAGCGCATGCGCGCTTACCGTCTTGATCGCGCTATCCGTGAAAGACTCCCAACCTTTACCCCGGTGCGAGGCAGCGTTGCCCTTCTCGACCGTCAGCGAGGTATTGAGCAGCAAGACGCCTTGCTTCGCCCAGGCTTCCAGATGCCCGTGCTTGACGGGTTCAGCGCCTACATCGCTAGCCAGCTCCTTGTAGATATTGACCAGCGACGGCGGAACCGGGACCCCTGCCTGAACGGAAAAACATAGCCCGTGCGCTTGATTGGGTCCGTGATAAGGGTCCTGCCCCAGGATCACCACCTTGACGTCATTGAGCGGCGTCAGTTCGAAGGCGCGAAACCACTGCGACGAGTGGGGATAAATGATCTTCTTGGCCGCTTTTTCCTCGGCCAGAAAACGTTTCAGTGACTGCATGTAGTCGGCCTGAAACTCATCGCCAAGCCACTGATTCCAGTCTTCAGGAAGCGGGGTCGACATGATTATTTCTTCACTTGGTCCACCAGAGGTTCAACGTAGGCAACGCCCATATCCCAGGGAAACTGGATCCAGCAGTGCTGAGCCACTTCGGTTAGGTACTGGTCAACCAGCGGGCGCCCTTCCGGCTTGGCGTAGATAGTGACAAAATGTGCCTTGGGCAACATCTCGCTTACCGCCCGCGCCGTCTTGCCGGTATCCACCAGGTCATCGACCAACAGCCAACCCTCGCCGTCATGATCAACGCCTTTCAGGATATCCAGCCCGCCCTGGTCCATGTGGTCATAGCTTTTGATGCACACGGTATCGATCAACCGAACGTTAAGTTCGCGCGCGATCAAGGCGGCAGGAATGAGTCCTCCCCGGGTAATCGCGACAATCCCTTTAAAATCACGCTCGACCAACTGATGGCACAACTGGCGAACATCACGGTGGAGCTGATCCCAGGAGACGGTAAAGTGCTGATGATAGCGTTCACTGCTCATAGGGTCGTTACTCGTCTTCTGTAAAAGAACAAACCGCGAAGACGCTATAGCCCGCATCGCGAATTTTTTGCGAACCACCCAGTTCGGGTAGATCAATAATGGTCGCTGTTTCGACCACATGCCCGCCGCTGCGCTGTATAAGATTGGCCGCCGCCAACATGGTCCCGCCGGTGGCAATCAGGTCATCCATCAGCAAAATTCGGTCACCTTTTTGAAACGCATCCGAATGAAGCTCGACCTCTGAATGACCGTACTCGAGCGTGTAGGTTTCGCTGATGGTCTTGAACGGAAGCTTGCCTTTTTTGCGGACCGGGACAAAGCTGCAGCCCAACTCATAGGCTAGAGGTGCCCCGATGATAAACCCCCGCGCATCAATCGACGCGATGGCATCCAGGTTCATTTCCTGGTAGCGGTGTACAAAGCTGTCGATCAGCTTGCGAAATGCCGCGCTGTTTTGCAGCAGCGGGGTAATGTCACGAAAGTTGACCCCCTGCTCAGGCCAGTCAGGCACTGTGCGAATCACGGACTTGATGTAATCGCCGTAGATGCTCATCGCGTCTCTCATTGGATTAATAAAACCACGTTAGTCTAGAAACAGAAATTTCACCGCAAACAGCAGCGCCAGAATAATCACTGCTGGATTGAGGTCTTTGAAACGGCCCGACAGGGTTTTGATCGCTGCATAGCTGATAAACCCGAGAGCGATGCCCTCGGCAATCGAAAAGGTCAGCGGCATTGCCAGGGCGGCAATCAATACCGGCGCGGCGTCAGTGGGATCTTCCCAGTTGGCATGGGCCAGGCTGCCAGCCATCAGCACAGCCACGTAGAGCAGCGCGCCGGCGGTGGCGAAAGCAGGAATGGAGCCTGCCAACGGCGCAAAGAACAGGCTGACCAGGAAGAGTACGGCCACGACGACCGCCGTCAAACCAGTCCGTCCACCCGAGGCAATGCCTGCCGTCGACTCAATATAGCTGGTCGTGGTGGAGGTACCCAGGGCAGCGCCGGCCATTGATGCCGTACTGTCGGCCATCATGGCACGACCAAGACGCGGCAGTTTGCCGTCTTTGTCCAGCAGCTTGCCGCGATGCGCAACCCCCACCAGCGTACCTGATGTATCGAACAGGTCGACAAACAGGAAAGCAAAGATAACGCTGAGCATGGCGACATCCAACGCCCCCATCAGATCCATTGCCATGAAGGTCGGTGCAATAGAGGGCGGCATGGACATGAGACCGCCATATTCATTGTGACCAAGCAGCGTCGACGCAATGGTAATGCCAAGAATACCGATCATGACGGCACCGGTGATCCTTAAATAGGACATCGCGGTTATCACGAAAAAGCCCAGGAGCGCATACAGGGCAGCAGGCTCGGAGAGATCTCCCAGCGCAACAAAGGTAGCGTCATTGGCGACCACGATACCGGCATTTTTGAGCGCGATCATGGCCAGGAACAGGCCAATACCCGCGGCAATGCCCAGTCGCAGTGAAAGCGGAATAGAGTTGATAATCCATTCACGGATCTTGAAAACACTCAGCAGGAAAAAACACAACCCGGAGAAGAAGACAGCGCCTAACGCTGCTTCCCAGGTATACCCCATCCCGAGCACGACACCGTAAGTGAAGAAGGCGTTGAGCCCCATACCGGGGGCCTGAGCGATGGGATAGTTCGCCCACAACCCCATGATCAGACAGCCGATGGCGGCAGCAACGCAGGTAGCAACAAACACCGCACCATAGTCCATCCCGGCCTCGGAAAGGATACTGGGATTGACAAAAATGATGTAGGCCATTGTCAGGAAAGTGGTTATCCCGGCGATGACTTCTGTTTTAACGTTGGTTTTGTGCTCAGTGAGCCCGAACTGCTTATCCAGAAACTTCATAGGTATTTTTATCCTTCGCGTAAACGCTGAATGCACCCTGGCAGCGCGAAAAGCCGCACATATTACCGAAAGGTCACGCCTGATGCGAACACCTTGTGCAGCTGTCGAACGCGGGCTGATGCCCGCCTGTTACTTCCCATCGCTTAGCATAAGCAAACTTCAGGCCACCTTCTAACCAATCGGTCAGAAACGCAGCCCCCTGGGCAATACCGCCCATCAGCGCATCTGGCTAGCCAGAACACGCTCAACTGTTTCAACAATCACCTGGGTCTGGGGATCAATTTCAATATTGACACGGTCACCTGGCATCCGCTCACCCAGGATGGTGCGGTCCAGCGTCTCAGGGATCAGATTAACGCTGAACTCGACCCCTTCGCCCTCGGCCGAAGGTCGCACATCGCCAATCGTCAGACTGATACCATCGACACCAATATAGCCTTTCTCAAATACAAACCGCCCCACTGAAGCCGGTAACGCAAACCACAGCCGACGGTTATTGGGCGCCTCATCAATGGCGATCACCTCCGCCATGCAAATCACATGGCCCGACATCGAATGCCCGCCAATTTCATCGCCAAAGCGTGCCGCTCGCTCGATATTGACGCACTGCCCGACCTCGACTGCACCAAGATTGGTCAGCCGGAGCGTTTCACGCATCAAATCGAAGCTCACCCGATCACCTGAAATGTCCGTGACCGTCAAACACACACCGTTGTGCGCCACCGAAGCGCCGGTCGCCAATCCCTCGCGCAATGCATCGGGCATTTGCACAACATGCGTACGAAACTTATCAAGCTCATGCACTTCTACGACTTCTACCTTGCCTTGCACGATGCCAGTAAACATAGCGCCCTCGCTCTAATTTGATCCGTGCGCAAGCTTACTACTGCACAAACCTATTTGTGCACCCCAAAGGCATGCGCGATCAATCAACGTAACTCAGTATTCATGCCTGCAGAAAACCCGGGCCTCCAGAAAAGAGAAATTAACACTTTTAAAGAAACAAAAATCAGTTAAAAAAATTATTAAATTGAACAGCAATATAAGATGTTATTCTTTTGGTTTGACATCGCCTGGCTAGCTCTCTAGACTCCCGCCGCAAATGTAAAGGCGCCGATTTGTACCCAGATTGCGGGCGTCCGCCGAGTGAATGCTTGGTGAAGTGCAGCTAAAAGGGTGTGTCCAGCGTTGATGGCCACCCGAAAGGGTGGCCTTTTTTTGTTCCCTCCCCTACGCTTGCGCGCTCACCTTCGTCTTCGGCCTATAGAAAAGGCAGACGCCATGATCGAACTGAATAATGTCAGCAAAACCTACGGTACCGGCCGCGACGCCGTTCACGCCCTCAAGGGCGTGAATCTGGCGATCCCCAAAGGGGCCATTCACGGTGTTATCGGCCTGTCCGGCGCGGGCAAGTCGACGCTCATTCGCTGCGTCAACCTGCTTGAGCGACCCACCCAGGGCACGGTGACCGTCGATGGACAAGAGATCACACGATTGAGCAACACGGCGCTGAACCAAGCACGCCACCGCATCGGCATGATCTTCCAGCACTTTAATCTGCTCACCACACGCAACGTGTTTGACAACGTAGCACTGCCACTGGAGTTGATGGGCCAACCCAGGCGAGATATTCGTGATCGCGTGAGCCCACTGCTTGAAATGGTCGGCCTGTCCGACAAGGCGGATCAATTTCCGGCGCAGCTATCCGGCGGGCAGAAACAGCGCGTTGCGATTGCCCGGGCGCTGGCCAGCAACCCTCGCGTCCTGCTCTGCGATGAGGCCACCTCCGCACTGGACCCCCAGACAACCAGCTCAATCCTGGAACTGCTGCGCGATATCAACCATAAGCTCGGCATCACCATTTTATTGATTACCCATGAAATGGAAGTGGTTAAATCGATCTGCCATCGTGTCGGCCTGATATCCAATGGCGAGCTGGTTGAGGACGCCGTAGTAGGCGATTTCTTTACCGCACCTCGAACCCAATTGGGGCGCGATTTTCTCAACGATTTTCTGCAACTGTCTCCTCCCAAGGAGCTGCTCGAACGCCTCAGCGACAACCCCGACACCAACGCACACCCGGTCGTGCGGCTTACTTTCTCGGGGGATGCGGTCTCCACACCGCTTATTTCCCGCCTGGCACGGGACTGCGGCGTCGATGTGAGCATTCTGCAGGCCAAGGTGGAATCGATTCAGGAAAGAACACTTGGCTTGATGATTGCCGAACTGCTGGGCACGTCTGAGCAGACGCAAGCCGCTATGGACTACTTGGCAGACCATCAATTACAGGTAGAGGTATTAGGCTATGTCCAGCGCAATGATTGAGCTTATTATTCAGGCAACGCTCGATACCCTCTACATGGTCGGCATATCGGGATTGATCTCGACATTACTCGGGCTACCGCTGGGCGTGATGCTCTATGTAACGCGACCCAGGCAGATTCTGGCCAAGCCATTACTGAACCACGCCCTGGGCATTGTAACCAACGTTGGCCGCTCCATTCCGTTTATTATCTTGATGGTGGCGATTATTCCGTTTACGCGGATGCTGGTGGGCACGTCCATCGGCATCAATGCGGCTTCAGTGCCGCTGACCATTGCCGCGATTCCCTTCGTCGCCCGGCTGATCGAAGGCGCCCTCAATGAAATCTCACCGGGTTTAATCGAGGCTGCCCAGGCCATGGGCGCTACACCATGGCAAATCATCACCAAGGTGCTAATCCCCGAAGCGCGTGGCGGTATTATCACCGGCCTTACCATTACGCTGGTAACGCTGGTCAGCTACTCCGCAATGGCAGGCGCTGTCGGCGGCGGCGGACTCGGTGATCTGGGTATCCGCTATGGCTACAACCGATTCAACCCAACCATCATGCTGATCACCGTAGTGGTACTCGTTGTCATGGTACAGGGCTTCCAGAGCCTGGGGGATTACCTGGTGCGCAAAACTGACCGCAAATAACCGCATTGCTTTCCAGTGGACATATAACGAAAAAGCATTAAAATTACCCTCATTATCACCATTCACCAAAATTGACATCCAACAGGAGTTGCCATGAAGACATTAGCCCTCGGCACCATTACCGCACTCGCACTGGCCGTTAGCGCCAGTGCTCAAGCCGCCAGCATCAAGATGGGCACCGTTGCCGGCCCTGAAACCGAAGTCATGGAAGTTGCTGCCCGAATTGCCAAGGAAGAATACAACCTTGACGTCAAAATTATCGAATTCACTGATTACGTAACGCCCAATGCAGCACTGGCAGACGGCAGCCTGGACGCTAACGCTTATCAGCACGAGCCCTACATGCGGTCCATGGTGAATGATCGTGGCTATGATTTCGCCATTGCAGGCTACACCTTTGTCTACCCCATCGGCGCTTACTCAGAGAAGTACGACAGCGTTGACGAACTGCCTGAAGGTGCCCAGATCGCGCTACCCAATGACCCGTCCAATGAAGGTCGCGCGCTGATCCTGATGCATAATGAAGGCCTCATCACGCTGAATGACCCCGAAAACCTGGAAGCGACACCTATCGATATCGCCGAGAACCCGAAAGACTTCCGTTTTCGCGAAATCGAAGCCGCCCAGCTACCGCGCGTTTTGCCGGATGTCGACATGGCCTTCATCAACAACACCTTCGCGCAGCCCGCAGGCCTGAGCCTTGACGACGCGCTGATCAAAGAAGGTCCCGAATCGCCCTACGTCAACCTGATTGCCGTCCGCGGCGGTGATGAAGACCGTGAAGAGATCCAGCAGCTGGTCAGCGCTTACCAGAGCGAAGAAGTGATCGAGAAAGCCGAAGAACTCTTCGATGGTGCCGCCGTACCCGGCTGGAAATAATCCTCACCATTGTCAGACAAGAGACCAACCACACCGGGCCGACAACTGTCGGCCCGGTGTCGTTATGGATATGCATAACCAGGGAGCCGTCATGTCACTTGATAGCGTCAACTATGACCTTCTCGATCGCCAGCTCGCCGCGTTGCTGGATACCCGCGACTGGCTAACCAATAGTGCGCAAACCTGCGCCTTCATCATGCAGTCACTACCCCACTTGAATTGGGTCGGCTTTTATTTGCAACGCTCACCTGAGATGCTGGCGTTAGGGCCTTTTCAGGGCAAGCCTGCCTGCCACCCCATTCCGTTCAGCAAGGGGGTTTGCGGTGCTGCCGCGCGAAAGCGTACCACCCAGCGCGTTGATGATGTTCACAGCGTTGCCGACCATATTGCCTGCGACATCGACTCCCGGGCGGAGCTGGTCGTGCCGATTGTCAGCAATGATCAGCTATGGGGGGTGCTGGATATCGACAGCCCGCAGGAAGCACGCTTTAGCCAAGAGGACCAAGCCGGCATTGAAGCATTACTGAATACTTTTAAACGCCAAACCGACCTGCCTGTCTGGGATCACTGACGGACTGACCCCACTGACAAAGCAACGCGATACTTCCTCACGCCAGACAAATCGCACAAAAACAAAAACGCCCCGTCATGACGAGAATGACGGGGCGTAATCGAGAATCTGGTAGGACCAGGCGGATTTGAACCGCCGACCTCCACGATGTCAACGTGGCGCTCTAACCAACTGAGCTATGGTCCTGAAAAAGTGTCATTGCTGCCTGGCCGTTTAACGACAACCAAGATGGTAGGACCAGGCGGATTTGAACCGCCGACCTCCACGATGTCAACGTGGCGCTCTAACCAACTGAGCTATGGTCCTGAAAAAGTGTCATTGCTGCCTGGCCGTTTAACGACAACCAAGATGGTAGGACCAGGCGGATTTGAACCGCCGACCTCCACGATGTCAACGTGGCGCTCTAACCAACTGAGCTATGGTCCTGCCGAGCAACGGATGCGTATTTTACGTTTCCGCCACTGAATTGCAAGCTATTTATCGACTTAGCAAAGCATCGGCAGTCACTGACGGTCACTTCGCCGCCGGGAACTTATCACGCTGCCCGAACAAACCGGGTGCTACACTGGAACAGCGCCCATCGACGAACGCAAGACAACACGGGAGACCGGCCATGCCAGGCCTATTGCTGGGAAGCATCGCGATCGTCTTATTACTCACAACACTGGTTGCCCGCATACGACTGCGCTGGTGGTGGATTCGTAGCTGTGAATTTCCACGCTTACAGATTGCGAGCCTCGCCATTGCCTGCTTTATAGCAGCGTTGCTCATGCCTGTTTCACCTACATGGCAAATGATCACGCTCGTCATTTGCCTGGCCGTCATTATCATCCAGGCGTGCTATATCCTGCCCTGGACGCGGCTCTGGCCCAAACAGGTCCGCTCAGCCAACGTTTGCAATGAAGCCCGGGACATTACGCTGCTCGTCGCCAATGTCCTGACCCCTAACCGCCGGTCTTCTGACCTTATCGATCAGATCCACGCACATCAGCCCGACATCATTCTCACACTGGAATCTGATCAGTGGTGGCAGGACCAACTGGACCCGGCGCTGGACGCGCAGTGGCCGTATAGCGTCAAGATTCCCCTCGACAACCTCTACGGCATGCATCTTTACTCACGGCTGCCGCTTGAGAACACATCCGTCGAGTGGCTTATCCAGGACGACATTCCCTCTATCCATACCCACATCAGGCTGACGGGTGGTGAGGCAATACGACTGTTTGCGGTGCATCCCCGCCCTCCAGCGCCGGGTGAAAGCGAAAAGTCGCTCTGGCGGGATGCCGAGCTGTTATGGGTGGGTAAGAAGATCCAGAAGACGCCGCAGCCGACACTGGTCGCCGGCGATCTTAACGATGTTGCTTGGTCACGCACTACTCGGCGCTTCTGCCGCGTTGCCGGCATGCTGGATCCTCGTCGGGGGCGGGGGATGTACAGTACATTTCACGCTCACTACCCGATTCTGCGCTGGCCTCTCGACCACATTTTCGTCAGCGAGCACTTCACACTTGGCCGTATGCATCGCTTGAAAGACTTTGGCTCGGATCACTTTCCAATGCTTGCCACGCTTTGCTACCGCCCCACCCGCAAGCACGAGCATGAAACACCCGATGCAAGCGCGGAGGAGGAAAGCGAGGCAAGTCAGACCATCCGCCAGGGTCAGCGCGAAGAGCAACAGACGACCTAGCCCTTGTCGTTATCAGGCACGCCACCTCGCGTAAGCGCCTCTGGGTCAAGCAAGCGCTCAAGGCGGTCACGCCCAAGGTCGGTGTGCTCTTCGGCGACATCAATGATCGGCCGCCCTGTTTGATAAGCTTCCTTGGCGATGGCCGCTGCCGCATTGTAACCAATCGCGCTGTTAAGCGCCGTGACCAGAATGGGATTACGAGCGAGCGGTGTTTCAATGCTGTCCCGACGTACCGTGAACGTCGCAATGGCACGGTCGGCTAACAGCCGCGTGGTACTAGTCATCAGTGTGATGCCCGTCAGCAAGTTATAGGCCACCAGGGGAAGCATGACGTTCAACTGAAAATTCCCGCTCTGCCCGGCCACCGTTATCGCGGCATCCAGACCAATAACCTGCGCGGCGGCCTGTGCAGCCGACTCCGGAATCACCGGGTTCACTTTACCGGGCATGATCGAACTGCCCGGTTGCAGCGCCTCGAGCTCGATTTCACCCAGTCCGGCAAGCGGGCCTGAGTTCATCCAGCGCAGGTCATTGGCGATCTTCATGACAATGCACGCCAGGCCTTTGAGATGGCCGGAAAGCTCCACGGCCGCGTCCTGGGAGGCAATGCTGGCGAAAAAGCTATCGTTGGGCTTAAACGACAGTCCCGTTTGCTCACTTAGCTGGGAGGCCACCTGGTCGGCAAACCCTTGGGGTGCGTTAATGCCTGTCCCGACAGCTGTTCCGCCCTGCGCCAGCCGACATAGCCGCGTCAGGCAGCTGTCCAGCCGCTCGATGGCCTGACCCAGTTGGCTCGACCAGGCGCCCAGTTCCTGATCCATGCGCAGCGGCATGGCATCCATAAGATGCGTACGGCCGGTCTTGACCACATCCGAAAGCTCGGCAGCTCGTGAATCAATCGTACTGCGAAGATGCACCAGCGCCGGACGAAGCGACTCATGTACAGCCAATGCGGCCGACACATGTATCGCTGTCGGAATCACATCGTTACTCGACTGCCCCATATTGACGTGATCATTGGGCAGGACCTCAACACCACGACGGCTGGCCAGGGTGGCGATGACTTCATTTACGTTCATGTTGCTGGAAGTGCCCGACCCGGTCTGAAACACATCCACCGGAAAGTGCTCGTCATGCTCGCCACTGATCACTTCCCGGGCGGCTTGCATGATCGCGTCGGCGCGATCAGCATCAAGTTCACCCAGCGCTTGGTTAGTCTGAGCGGCGGCAAGCTTGATGCGTGCAATCGCATGAATAAACGCAACCGGCATCGGGGTGTGAGAGACCGGAAAATTATTCACTGCGCGTTGCGTCTGGGCGCCGTACAACGCCTCGGCAGGAACATCCAGTTCCCCCATACTGTCGCGTTCAATGCGCGTTTTCATGGTAGTCCTCCTTGTCGATATCGGCGGATAAACGTCGGTACGATAATTTACCGACGGGCAATCGTGAAACGGCGTCATTTCTAGCCTAGTGGCCGCAGTATAAAACTCAAGCGATCTGGCATCAGCTTTATTATCCAACCATGTTGCACTGCACAAAAACGCCTGCTATGCTGCATCGCAGAACATCAGGGAAAGCACCACAGGACGACACTTCGTCTGGCGCTGCTACCCATTTCATCGAAACGCGTTAGCACCGCTAAACAGGAGATTTTTGATTATGAGTACTTTCAACACCAACGAATGGACACAGCAGTTCGATAATTTCTTCATGGCCCCAGCACGCGCTTACGCTGCGCTGAGTGTCGACATGACAGAAAAGCTTTTCAATGCGCAACTTGATGCGCAGAAAGCCTACGTAGATACCAGTCTTGCCCAGGCACGCAAGCTGATGAGCGTGAAAGACGCCGAGGAACTACGCAGCTACATGGAAAACCAGCAGAAAGTCGCCAAAGAAGTGGCAGAGCGCCTCAAAAGCGATGCTGATAACGTGGTTTCTCTACAGCAGGACTTCGTTCAGAAAAGTCAGAAGATTACTGAAGACAACATCAAGCAGGCACAGACAGCGGCCAGCAAGATGGGTAAATCGGCCTGATTGGAATAACGGGTCACTCGCATGACCGAATGTCATGCGCAGTAAGTAGACGATGATTGATGAGCCGCCAGCCACCGCTGGTGGCTTTTTTTATGGCCGTGGCCTTATTAGCCGACCAGCATTACCAGCCCAGTGCGGACTTCACAAACGGGATGGTCAATTTACGCTGGGCGGACAGCGACGCTTGATCCAGCGTTTCCAGCGCTCGACAAAGCGCGCCAAGTTCGCGTGGCCCGCGATGAAGAATATAGCGGCCTACGTCGTCGGGCAATTGCATCCCGCGGGCATGGGCCCTCAGCTTCAGCGCGGCCAGACGGTCATCGTCATTCAAAGGATGCAGGTGGAACACCGTGCCCCACGTCAACCGCGATGCCAGGTCAGGTAACACCACCTGCAACTGGCGGGGCGGCGCATTGGCGGCAATCACGAGATGCTTGCCGGCATCGCGCAGGCGATTGAAGGCATGAAAAAGCGCTTCCTCCCAGCGCTTCCGGCCTATCACCTGCTCCAGATCATCTATACAGACCAGGTCGAGCCGTTCAATATCTTCCAGCATCAATGGTGGAAAATGACCTAACTCGGCCAACGGCAGGTAAAGGGCCCGCTTGTCTCGATCGGAAGCGGCATGGCAGGCAGCCTGCAATAAATGGCTGCGCCCTGACCCCGGCAGGCCCCAGAGATAAATAAAATCCTCGCCGGCTTGCGCCCACTGCTGCTGAAGGCGATCAAGCAATGCCGCATTGACCTCGCCAGCGTAATAGTTATGAAACGTAGCGTCGTCGCGCAAACCCACCCCGAGGGGCAGCTGCGCCGGCACCTGGCTCATGAAGACTCCCTCTCATCGCCGATCGCGGGCACCTCTTGGGCGTTTTGATCGTCATCGTTATACAGATCACTGTTGATGTAACGGTCCCTGGCCTCGCGTAGCAGCACCATGATGACCGCCGCCGCCGGCAATGCCAGCAGCACCCCCGTCAGGCCGAATAAGTTACCTCCCGCCAGCACTGCAAAAATAACCGCGACCGGGTGAAGGCCTATCTTGTCGCCTAACAGCTTAGGTTGTAACACCACGCTTTCCGCCACCTGGCCAATCGTAAACACGGCGACAACACCCAAAAGCCCCCACCAGGTGCCAAACTGGAATAGCGCGACAATCAGCGCCACACACAACCCCAGGATAAAGCCAAGAAACGGCACGATGCTCACCAGGCCGGAAACCACACCGATCAACAAGCCAAAGTCCAGCCCGATCAGGGTCAACCCGCTCGCATAGATGATGCCCAGGCAAAGCATGACCAGCAGCTGTCCACGCAAGAACGACGCCAATACTTCATCACAGCGGCCAACCAGACGGCTAACATCATCCGCCCATTGACGAGGAATCAGATTGGCAATATTGGTGATAAGACGATCCCAGTCCAGTAGCAGGTAAAACGTCACGACAGGGATCAGCGCCACGTAAGTGACCCAGGATATGAAGGCCATCCCGGAGCGACCTATCTGGCCGAGTGCCTGGGCCAGGTAGCCACCGGCATCGCGCCAATTCTCGACCAGCGTCTCGCGTACATTGACCAGTTCAGAACGCAGATCATAACCGGTCCACTCGAACACCTTCGGCGCCAGGGTGTTTTCCCCCCAGGCAAAGATACCCGGCACGGCGTCACTTAACTGTTTCAACTGCTGAATCACGAGCGGGATGATGATCAGCAGGCTGACAACCAGCACCAGCAGCAGCACACAGAAAACACTGCTGACCGCCACCGCACGGTTCATTCCCCAACGCTGGAAGTGATTAGCCAGCGGGTCCGCCAGATACGCCAGGATGATACCGGCAATAAACGGCATTAATACGGCATCCAGTAAATACAACAGCCCGAACACCAGGACTAATAGCAGGATCCCCCACCATGAATTGCGCATATAACTCCTTTGATGGCCACTGTCACGATAGCCTACTATGCCGGATATAAAGAAAAACCGCCTGCTTTTGTTAACGTCATACGCGAGCCGATGCGAGCCTTGCCACCGGGTGTTACAATCCCGTTCAATTATTGCCCGGCTCTGGCGACGTACGCCAGCCACTATCGCACCGTACTTTGCTCCATAGGACCTGTCATGACCGACACCTCTTCTTCGCACGCCTCATCGGGACCGTCACTCAGTTATAAAGACGCAGGCGTTGATATCGATGCTGGCAATGCGCTGGTCGATCGCATCAAGCACGTTGCCAAGCGCACGACGCGCCCTGAAGTCATGGGCGGGCTCGGCGGATTCGGCGCCCTTTGCGAGTTACCTCAAGGGTATCAGCAGCCGGTACTGGTCTCAGGCACCGACGGCGTGGGTACCAAGCTGCGTCTCGCCATGACACTCGGCAAACACGACACCATCGGTATTGACCTGGTGGCCATGTGCGTCAACGATCTTATCGTTGCCGGTGCCGAGCCCTTGTTATTCCTCGACTACTATGCCACGGGTAAATTAAATGTCGATATCGCGGCGGACGTGGTCACCGGTATCGGTGCTGGCTGCGAGCAGGCAGGCTGCGCCCTTGTTGGTGGTGAAACCGCCGAGATGCCGGGCATGTACGAAGGTGATGACTACGACCTGGCCGGATTCTGCGTTGGTGTCGTCGAAAAAAGCGAGATTCTCGATGGCAGCCGCGTGGCGGAAGGCGACGTTTTGCTCGGCCTGGCCTCATCCGGACCTCACTCAAACGGCTACTCGCTGATTCGCAAGATTATCGAGCACGGTAACGCGCCGCTGGACACCCAGATCGACGGTGTTGCTCTGGGCGATGCCCTGATGGCACCGACGCGCATTTATGTAAAGGCACTGCTTTCCCTGCTACGGGAGACCGACCTATCGGTTCATGCGCTTTCACACATCACCGGTGGCGGGCTGCTCGAGAATATCCCCCGCGTACTCCCCGATTCGCTTGCAGCACGCATCGATACCCAGGCGTGGACGCGGCCAGCGGTATTTGACTGGCTTCAAACCCAGGGGAATGTCACCGACACCGAAATGTACCGGGTTCTGAACTGCGGTATCGGTATGGTCGTCGTCGTCCCTGAAGCCGAGGCCAGCCAGACCATGCGCCACCTCGAAGCCCAAGGCGAAACCGTGTACCGACTGGGACAGATTGAACCACGCAAGCAGGATGCCGTGGTGTTGGAGAATTTGCCGGCATGAGCAGCACCGACTATAACAGCGACACCTTGACGGACATGACCCCAGAGCCCACTACGCCACCCCGCGTGGTCGTGTTGATTTCTGGTAGTGGCAGCAACCTGCAAGCGCTTATCGAGGCGCAGTCACACGACCGCCTGGGTGGCGAGATTGTGGCCGTTAT
The DNA here is from genome assembly GCF_036663435.1 of Halomonas sp. 5021. Lineage (NCBI taxonomy): Bacteria > Pseudomonadati > Pseudomonadota > Gammaproteobacteria > Oceanospirillales > Halomonadaceae > Halomonas > Halomonas sp. 5021. Next base: position 168,382 of record NZ_JAXOVU010000006.1, on the reverse strand, counting down.
ATCCAACGAGGCCGATGCCTATGGCCTAAAACGCGCCCGTGACGCCGGTATCGATGCTGTTGCGCTACCGCACCGGGAGTACGATAGTCGTGAGGCCTACGACGGGGCACTGATCAAGGTGATTGAACGCCATGAGCCCGACGCCATCGTGCTGGCCGGTTTCATGCGTATTTTGACACCGCGCTTTGTGCAGCGCTTTCTGGGCCGGATGCTGAATATCCATCCCTCGCTGTTACCCGCTTACCAGGGGCTCAACACCCACGCTCGCGCGCTGGCGGACGGGGTGAAGCAGCACGGTTGCAGCGTTCATTTCGTTACCGAGGAACTGGATGGCGGGCCGGTAGTGTTACAGGCCGAACTCAATGTCGCCACCGACGATAACGTTGAATCGCTGAAGCAGAAAGTCCAGGCCCGTGAGCATCTGATCCTGCCCATCGCCGTACAATGGTTTTTACAGGGACGCCTTCAATACAGCGGTGAAGGGGCTACCATGGACGGCCACCCCCTGTCCCTCCATGGCATGCGACTGTCCCACGACGATGCGGCCGAAGAGCTCGACGAGTCCGTCTAGGCCAAGCCGGCACACAAAAAAAGCCGAGCGGCCAATACCGCTCGGCTTTTTACTTAGCAGACAGGCATTTATTCAGGTACGCGGTAACGTCACACCACGCTGGCCCATGTACTTGCCGCCACGATCCTTGTAGGAGGTTTCGCACACTTCGTCAGATTCCAGGAACAGCATCTGCGCAACGCCTTCGTGAGCGTAAATTTTAGCCGGCAGATTGGTTGTGTTCGAAAATTCCAGCGTGACGTGACCTTCCCATTCCGGCTCAAGAGGCGTGACGTTGACGATGATTCCGCAGCGGGCATAGGTCGATTTACCCAGGCATATCGTCAACACATTGCGCGGGATACGGAAATACTCCACCGTCCGCGCCAGCGCAAAGGAGTTGGGCGGAATAATGCAGACATCGCCCTTTACATCAACAAAGCTTTTATCATCAAACGCTTTGGGGTCCACGATCGCCGAATGAATATTGGTAAAGACCTTGAATTCATCCGAGCACCGGACATCATAGCCATAGCTGGATGTGCCGTAGGAAATAACCCGCTGATCGTTAATATAACGGACCTGCCCCGCTTCAAAAGGCTCAATCATGGCATCGCTTTCTGCCATGCGCCGGATCCATTTATCGGACTTGATGCTCATTGGTTACGTCGTCACTCGCTGAAGGAAATAGTGGGACTTTCTTTATTCTGGCCATCCACGCTCTGCGCCACTCGTGTGGCAATCGCGGCAAACGTTTGGCTGACCGATCCCTCCGGCTCCGAAACAACGCTTGGGCGACCTGAATCGGTAAGCTCACGAATCGACAGGGTTAACGGCAAACGACCCAATACCTCGGTTTCATACTCTTCGGCAATACGGTCACCACCGCCAGCACCGAATATCGGCGCTTCATGGCCGCACTTTTCGCAATGGTAAAGACTCATGTTTTCAACCACGCCCAATACAGGCACATTCACCTTGCGGAACATCTCGATGCCTTTCCGCGCGTCCAGCAGGGCGATATCTTGCGGTGTGGTCACAATCACAGCCCCGGAAACGGCGACTTTCTGGGCCAGGGTCAACTGAATGTCACCAGTACCGGGCGGCATGTCGATAAGTAGAAAATCCAGGTTATCCCACTGGGTTTGATTAAGCATCTGCTGGAAAGCCCCCACCACCATCGGCCCGCGCCAGACCATGGCTTCACGTGTGTTGACCATGAACGCCATCGACATGGCTTGCAGCCCATGGGCCTCAAGCGGCAGGAATTTATCTTCACCCGCTGCCTGCGGCCGAACACCCTCGGCAACCCCAAGCATTTGCGCCTGACTGGGGCCATAGATATCCGCATCCAGAACGCCCACACGATAGCCCTGGGCGGATAACGCCAGCGCCAGGTTAACGGTAACCGTAGATTTGCCGACGCCACCCTTACCCGAGGCCACAGCGATGATATGTTTTACGCCTTCCATTTAGACAGACTCCTCGTCTGGCGTTGAATCAACAAGTGCTGGAATCATACTCCTCGCGGACCAAATCATAAACCAGCACCCAAAAGAACGGGTGCTGACGTATCAGCACCCGCTCATCCAGACTAAGACATTTCGAAAGAGTGCTTAGCCAGCTTCATCTTCCTGATTACCACTTTCGCTGCCAGAGGGTGCCTCTTCGCTGCTCTGGCTGTCGCCTTCTTCGCTACCCCCCTGACTGGTGCTTTCACCGGCATCGTTGGCCGCATTACCGGTACGCGAATCCAGCGTGGAGAGCTCATCACGCCACTCATTCAACTGTGTTTCCAAGCGTTCCAGCTGCTCTTCACGGGTGGACACCTGGTCTTCAATCTTGGCCAGTTCCTCGCGGCCCATTTCGATGGCGACCATGACATCTTCCATTTCACTGCGAACATCGTTCAGGCTATTCTCTTCTTCTTCACGCAGCGCTTTCAGCGAATCGACCTCTTCTTGCAGTGCATCGCGCTCGCTGGCAGCGCTGTCACGCGCCTGCTGAACCTCAGCTCGCTCCGCTTCGGCGTTGGCGATGTCGTCTTGAAGGCTGGACAAGCGCTCATTCGCCTGCTCGATCTGGGTGTTGACGTCATCCAGCGTTTCTCTTGCGGCGTCACGCTCTTCAACCGCCTGCTGACGTTCACTGGCCGCTTCCTGCCGGGCTTCTTCTGCCTCTTGGCGCGCATTTTCAGCACTCTGACGAGCCTCTTCGGCTTGTTGACGTGCCTGGTCAGCTTCCTCACTGGCCTGCTGTACCTGATCACGCTCTTCGCGCAGCGTTGTCAGCTCGCTTTCAGCGTCGCTTACCTGTTGGTTCAGTTCGTCAACGTTAGTTTGCAGGGCGTCGCGCTCTTCCTGCAGTGACTCAAGTTCAGAACGCGTGTCACTCACTTGCTGCTGGAGGTTTTCCAGGGCCTGTTGCTCTTCGGACTGCTGGTTTTCAAGCGCATTCATTTCCTCCTGCAACGCCGACAGATCTGCTTCGGCATCGTCAACTTCGTTGAGCTGCTGAGTCAGCGATGTATTTTCTTCCTCAACGTTTGCCACCTGCTCTTCCAGCGCCGCAACGCGGTCCCGGCTGGTGCCGACATTTGACTGCGCCATGATGGCCCAGATCACTGCGATCGCGGCGATACCCGCAATCCCCTTCACGCGATTATCGCGGAACAGTGTCTTCATATCTGGCTTGCTATTGGTCGGCTTTTGATCGGTTTGCTGCTCGTCTGACATGTCGCCTCTCCCTTTGGTATTCGCTGCGCGTTACGCGTACCGGTGTTGGCTGCGCATTAGGCAGCAGACAGTGATAATTATCAGCCTGCTAGCTACCAGCATACACAGCTTAGAGTATCTAGCCACTCTGACGATAAGACACTAGCGTTGATTGTTTAACGCTAGCCGCCTGAACCGGTGGGTGGCGTTGGATGCTTACCGTGACGAAACCCCTTGGCATCGGTCTGATCCACGTCGAACCATGCCAGCTGTGCATTCAATGACACTACATGACCGACAATCAACAAGGTCGGAGGCTTTATATAGCCTGAATAGAAAGCATCAGGCAGCGCCTGCAAGGTGCCAATATGGGTTTGTTGCTGTTGAGTCGTACCTTGCTCAATCAGCGCCAGCGGCGTATCTCCCGCCATGCCGTGGGTGACCAGCGCTTCGCAGATGACATCCACACTGCCCAGCCCCATATAAAACACCAGTGTCTGGCCCGGGCGTGCCAATGTCTGCCAATCCAGATCACACTCACCGTTTTTGAGATGGCCGGTGACAAAGCGCACCGATTGCGCATGGTCGCGGTGGGTCAGCGGAATACCGGCATAGGCCGCACAACCCGACGCCGCCGTGATACCCGGTATCACCTCAACAGGGACGCCAGCAGCTATCAAGGTTTCAAGCTCTTCCCCTCCACGGCCAAAAATAAACGGGTCACCTCCCTTGAGTCGAACCACGCGATTCCCTGCCCGGGCCCAGTCCACCAGCGCCTGGTTGATACCCTCCTGGGGGACACTGTGCGACGAGCGAGCCTTGCCCACATAAAACTGCCTAACCGTTGACGGCAGTAGCGCCAGGATCTCATCGCTAACCAGGCGGTCGTGCAACACCACATCGGCATTCTGCAAGCGCTTAAACGCCTTGAGCGTCAGTAACTCAGGATCCCCTGGCCCGGCCCCCACCAAACTGACGCGCCCCTTCATGCAAGCGCCATCCTGTATAGACGTGCTGTGCGACAAAACACACCTCATCGGAATAAAAAGAATATTTTATATGCACAAACGTAATGCTTTTTGCTCACATATGCCATCAGCAACGTTAAACCAACGTATTATATACCTTTTTAGTCTTAATATTTTTTTAGATATAGCAAAAAAATATGTAAATGTATCGAATTGTAGGAAATGGCTTACATTCTAATTACGTTTTTAAGGCTATCCTAGCCGATTGTTTTTGATGGCACCGCTTTCCAATGGTACAGCTTCGGAGATTCACGCATGTCCGTGAATGATATCCCCTTATCGCTCAACGCCGAGCAACTTATCAGTCAGATTCCAGGCGTCGTCTTCCAGTTCTTCCGCCACCACGACGGCCATATGTCCATGCCGTTCATGGAAGGTGCCGGAGTGACGTCAGCGCCGATTGATCGCGACCAACTGGCAGAGGATGCCAATACGGCGCTCGAGACGTTGACCGGCGCGGATTATCCGAAACTGATGTCAGCCATTGAACGCTCAGCCCGGGGAATGCTGCCATTAGCCACTCGGTTCCGCCTTGCGCCACCCGGACATAAAGCTAAGTGGATTGGCGTCAGCGCCACCCCTGAACCCATGCCAAATGGTGTTCGTTGGCATGGCATCATGATGGACATCAGTGACCAGGTCAGCGAAGAACAGCGGCTACGCAAGCTGTGCGACACCGACCCACTGACCAGCCTGCCTAACCGACGCAAACTAATGGTCCACTTGACTAACCTGGCATCGCTAAGCTCGCGGCACGGCACCCCGCTATCCATCATGATGCTCGACATCGACCACTTTAAATATATCAATGACCGTTGGGGGCATCTCCACGGCGATGAAGTCCTCAAACGACTGGCCACCCTGGCTCAATCACTGCTGCGCAGCGAAGACATGATAGCCCGACTGGGGGGTGAAGAGTTCATGGCCCTCTTGCCGCTAACCCCGGTCAAACAATGCCATCAGTTGGCTGACCGGTTACGCCATCAAATTGCTGAACATGATTTCGGCATGGGCGTCGGGAAGGTCACGCTCAGCATCGGCGTTGCTGAGTATCGCTGTGGTGAACCCATAGCGAGCCTGATCGAGCGCGCGGATCAGGCACTTTATAGTGCCAAAGATGTTGGTCGTGACTGCGTCTGCCTTCTATCCTGAAAGAGCAAGCCATTCATCATCCTTATTTAGGAGGTAGCCAAATGACGTCACTGGCCCAACAACATTGTGAACCCTGCAGCGGCGACGCACGGCCCATGACGCGCAGCGAGTGCGAAAGCCAGCTAAAGACTCTCCCCGAGTGGCGAATTGTCGATCACGATGGCATTATGAAGCTGTCACGCAGCTTCACGTTTCGTGATTTTGTCAATGCGCTGGCGTTCACACAGCGCGTGGGCGAACTGGCCGAACAGGCAGGCCACCATCCTGTGATCACCACCGAGTACGGGAAAACCACGGTCACCTGGTGGAGCCACGCGATTGATGGTCTGCACCAAAATGATTTCATTCTTGCCGCTAGAACCGACGAGGTAGCCGAATAAATGTTTGAGCATATTGAGCGAGTCCCTGGAGACGCCATTCTTGGGCTAATCGAAGCTTTCAAAAAAGACACCAATCCTCAGAAAGTCGACTTAGGCGTTGGCGTTTACCGCGATGCGCACGGCAATACGCCGGTAATGCGTGCGGTTAAAGAGGCCGAGGCTCGCCTGCTCAGCAATGAAACCACCAAGACCTATATTGGTTCCCACGGCGCACCCGCTTACGGCGGTGTTGTGCTACCAATGGTACTGGGTGCCAGCTCGCCGGTGCTGGAAGCCAATCGTGCCAGTGCCACCCAGTCGCCTGGGGGTACTGGGGCACTGCGTTTAGCGGCCGACTTCATTGCCACTCAATTGCCCGACAGGGGCATTTGGGTGAGCGACCCCACCTGGCCCAACCACCACGGTATTTTTACCGCCGCGGGCATTGAGTTGCACAAGTATCCCTATGTCGACCCTGATAACCGTCTCGACTTTGACGGCATGCTGGGAGCGCTGAAGAAGATCCCTGAAGGCGATGTGGTCGTACTTCACGCCTGCTGCCATAACCCAACCGGGTTCGACCTTTCAAAGTCCCAGTGGCAACAAGTGCTCGAGGTGGTTAAAGAGCGCCAGTTACTGCCGCTCATCGACTTTGCCTATCAAGGGTTCGGGGAAGGCCTGGACGAAGATGCCTACGGCGTTCGGCTATTTGCCGAGCAGCTGGACGAGGTCATCATCACCAGCTCCTGCTCGAAAAACTTCGGCATTTACTGTGAGCGGACCGGCTGCTTGATCATGGTGGCTAAAGATGCCGAGCAGATGGAAAACATCCGCTCGCAGGTCGCCATTGTCGCGCGGGAAAACTACTCCAACCCGCCTGCACACGGCGGCGCCATTGTCAGCGAGATTCTTCATGACGCTGAACTCTCCGCCATGTGGCGCGAGGAACTGACCGAAATGCGCGACCGCATCAACACCCTGCGTCGCGATTTCGTCGAAGCCCTGAAACCCTACGGGCTGGATGAGAAGTATGCATGTGTTGCCGAGCAGCGCGGCATGTTCTCCTACACCGGCCTCACACCGGAACAGGTCGACCGACTGCGCGACGAGTTTGGTATCTATATGGTGCGCTCGGGTCGCGCCAACGTGGCCGGCTTCTCCCAGGAAAACCTGCCCTACCTGGCGAAGGCGATCGCCGCGGTTAACGACTAGACACGCTGGCAAAGCGCGTTCCAATGCCCAGGCCTGCCTGGGCATTTTTGTTTAGCTCTACCATCCCATAAACCAGAGGCATTCATGGCAACGCAACATCACTACCCGTGGTACAAAAAAGAAGACACCGACGCATTCTTCGCTTTGTTCCAGAACAACATTGCGAACTTTGTCATCATTGCCATCACCATGCTTGGCATGGGTTTTCCTGCCTCCATCGTCTATGGACAAGTGCTGCCCGGCGCGGCGGTTGCCGTGATGGTCGGCAATTTCTATTACGCCTGGAGTGCCTCACGGTTAGCCCGCAAAGAGCAGCGCTCGGATGTTACCGCCTTGTCCTACGGCATCTCCACGCCGGTCATGTTTGTGTTTCTGTTCGGCGTTCTACTGCCCGCCAAGGAACTGACGGGAGATGTCACCCTCGCCTGGCAAGTGGCTGTGGCCGCGTGCTTTATCAGCGGAGCCATTGAAGCCGCCATCAGCCTGGTCGGCCGCTGGGTGCAATATCATCTCCCACGAGCTGCCATGCTCGGTGCCGTTGCCGGTGTGGCGCTGACCTTTATTGCCGGTGAAATGTTGTTCAAAACGCTGGAAATGCCGGTGATTGGCTTGCTGGTGCTGGCCATCATTATTGTCGGCTTGCTTGCCCGGGTCAGCATGCCCCTGAAAATTCCCACTTCGCTATTCGCGATCATCCTGGGCACAGCGATGGCCTACTTGATTGGCGATGCGGGTGGTGAACGCTTCAGCGACGCCTTTACCCACCTTGGCTTTTACCCACTGCTGCCCAACCTGGCCTGGTGGGAGGGCCTGGGGCTGCTGGCCACCGGAATGCTCGCCATTCTGACCGTGGTGTTGCCGATTACGCTGTATAACGCCATTGAGACCATGAACAACGTCGAGGCCATGGAAGCCGCCGGTGACAAGTACGACGTACGTGAATGCCAGGCGGTCGATGGCGTGGGCACCATGCTGGGCGCACTGTTTGGCGGCGTCTTCCCCACCACGGTGTATATTGCCACCGTTGGGGCGAAGTGGATGGGGGCCGGACGTGGCTATAGCCTGTTAAACGGAGCTGTTTACGCCATCGCCACCATGTTTGGATTAATCGCCATGATTTCGGCGATCATCCCTGTCTCGGTGGTCGCCCCTATTCTGGTCTTTGTGGGCATTTCCATGATCGCCACGGCGTTTCAGTCCAACGACAGCCGTTACTATCCCGCGGTCGCGCTAGCCATGCTGCCCTACTTTGCCAACTACGTGATGACACGCTTTAACCGCGGTGCTGAAGACATCGTCAGCGATATTTCCACCGCCATTGTGGCCACCGGTCAGGGCGCCATGTTCATGGCCATTTTCCTGGGAGCCATGACGGTTTCCGTGATCGATCATCAGTTTCGGCGGGCAGCGATCTTTGCCCTGATCGCGGCAGCGTTCTCGTTTGTTGGTTTGATGCACGCAGCAGAGTTGGGCATCAATGCCGCGCCCAGTTTCAGCATGGGCTATCTGGCGATGGCGCTATTGTTCGGCTACTTTGCATTTCAAGAAAAGCCAACAACCTCTAACCCGCGTTAACCCCCGCCTGCCGATGAGGACGTGACAGAATACGTCTCAGCAGCAGCCAGGCTACTAATCCGGCGAACACATTACCCAAGGCCGCTCCGGCGGCCAATCCCCACCATCCGGCCAGCTGTTCACCCAACCACAGGCAGGGTAAGTAGCACACAAAAAGGCGCGCGGCAGACAGTAGCATCGCACGTAATGGCCACCCCAGCGCATTGCCCGCCGAGACCACCAACATGCAGACACCGAGTGCCGCGTAGCTGGGCAGCAGGAAACGAATCAACAGTACCAGTTCATCCTGTACGTCAGGGTTGCCTGCCAGCGCCATGCCAAGCCAGGGGGCACCCAGCGCCAGCAATATACCCAGGGTTAACTGCCAGACCACCGCAACACCCAGTGCCAGGCGCAGGAGACGATGGATCTGGTCCCAATCACCGGCCCCATAGCAACGCCCCAGCCAGGGCGGCAACGACATCGTCATGGCTAAAATCACCATTAACGACAGCGTTTCCAGCCGACTTGCCAACCCCCAGGCAGCGACTTGACTCTCGCCCAGGCCCGCCACCACCGAAATGGCCAACATGGCGGCCAGGGGGGGCATGAGCTGGCTCACCATGGCCGGTGCGGCGATACCCATGAAAGGGCGCCAAGACTGCCGTCCTTCTTGCCATAGACCTTCTCGCGCGGCCCAGCCGCGTTTCCACAAACGCCCCCCGGTGACCAGTAAACCAATGCCAAAGGCAATCGCCGTCGCCCAGGCGGCACCGGGCAGCCCCCAACCTGGCCACGGCCCCACGCCAAAGATCAGCACGGGATCCAGAGCCAGGTTGATCAGACTGGTGATCACCATCATTTTTCCTGGCAAACGGGTATCGCCATGGGCACGAAAAACGCTGTAAACAAAATAAAGCAGCGCCCCCAACCAGGCTGCCAGAAGCTGCGGTGGCCAATAGCTGCGCAAATACCCAAAGGTGTTGCTTTCGGCACCTAACAAACTGAATATAGGTATCTGAAAAGCCCACAGCAACATGCCCAGACAAGCAATCACGGCGCCACCCGCCATCAACACCAGACTGCTCAACCGCTTGGCACGGTCCTTCTCGCCAGCCCCCAGCGCACGAGAAATCAACGCCGCGATGGCGATCCCCATGCCCACCTGAATCCCGATGATCAGAAACGAAAGCGGAAAGGTGAACGATTGGGCCGCCAGCGGGACCGTGCCCAAGCGGGCAATAAAGGCACTATCAACCAATTGGAACCCAAGTAGCGACAGTACCCCAATCGCCATCGGCCAGGTTTGCCGCCACAGGGTTTTGCCCAATCCTGCCGTTTGCTGAGTGCTAGCCGCCAACACCTATACTCCTGTTGAATAAACGCAAAAAACGCCACCACCCCCGAAGGCGTGGTGGCGCTTTTAGAAGCGCTGAATTACTGGCGAATACCTTCGAAGGTCACATAAAGCTCTAGCTCATGCATCGCTTCGGGGAAATCGCTCATATCAATACCAAAATCGCCCAACGTGATCATGGTGCTGCCTTCAAAGCCAGCACGATAGCCACCCCAGGGGTCCTCGCCTTCACCCATCAGCGTGACGGGCATTTCAATTTCCTGGGTTTGACCGTGAAGGGTCAGATCGCCGGTCACCACACCCTCATTGTCACCGGTCGACTCGAAGCCTGTCGAGGTGAAGGTGGCCGTGGGATACTCGTCTGCGTTGAGGAAATCGCTGCTCAAAATGTGACGGTCACGTTCCCCATGGTTAGTGTTCAGGCTGCTTACCTGGACTTCCATGTCGACGGATGATGCATCGAGATCATCGGCGTCGTAGCTGAACTCACCCGAAAAGTCTTCAAAGCTACCCAGGATGTAGGAATAGCCCAGGTGGCTGATTTTGAACTGTACAAAGGCATGCTGCCCTTCAGTGTCGATGGTGTAGTCAGCAGCCTGGGCCTGGCCAAGCGTGACAAGTCCTGCGGCGGCGACTGCCGTGGTCAGTAAGGTCTTCTTCAACATGCTGCAACTCCTTTCTCGATGAAAAGCACCGTTTTGAAAGGTGCTCCTTGAAGCTATCCCGACAGGGAAAGCCTGATGCGTCAACGCGATGCGGGTTTCAACATACGCCGTAAGGTGTCGTATCGGTCATGAAAGTGGTGCTTGAAGGCCGCCAGTGAATGCCCCGCGGCCAGCAACGTCAACCCCCAGGCACTGTACCAATGCAGATCTCCGGCGATCAGCGACTGCTGTGGCAGCCCCTGCACCAACGCAGGCACGACAAACCAGCCAAATACACTAATACCACTCCCATCGGCGGTGGAGATCAAATACCCCGTGGTCATGACCACAAGCAGCGTTACATACAGCATGACGTGACCCAGGTGCGCCAGCAGAATGGCAAGTCGGCTTCCATGGCCGCGGGGCGTAGGCTGCGACCACCGCCAGACGATACGCGCCAGGGTAGCGGCGAAAAGCAAAATGCCAATCGAGCGGTGTACCCAGGGGCCCAGATTATACCAAGGATCATAATACCCCAATCCGGTCATCCACCAGCCCAGGGCAAAGAGCCCGACAATCGTGATAGCGCTTAGCCAGTGCAGCATAATACTGATGACGCCCCAGCCAGCCTTCGTATTTCCCCACATCGAATAATCCTTTCTTGGACGCCCTCTTTGGGCGTGATGTGAAAGTGATGATAGCGGCAAAATGGATTGTAAACCGCTGAAAAAAGCAGAACACACCATTCGTAAAAAACGTTGGACAGCGCCTTTACACAATCAAGACGGGCTAAAAAAACCGGCCATGGGCCGGTTTCAGATCACTTTCTGGCAGACGACTACCCCGCCAGCAAGGCGTCTAACCCTCTGGCGAGGTCATTTTGAATATCTCGCTGGTTTTCCAGCCCGACGGCAACGCGCACCAGCCCCGGTGAAATACCGGCGGCCGCTCTTTGCTCATCGCTCAAGCGACCATGCGTGGTCGTGGCAGGATGCGTGATGGTCGTTTTGACATCTCCCAGGTTGCCGGTAATCGACAGCATGCGGGTCGCATCGATCACCTGCCAAGCGCCCTCCTGGCCGTAGAGGACCTCGAACCCAAGCACCGCGCCAAAGCCGTCCTGCTGCTGTTTGGCGAGCTCATGCTGCGGATGGTCGACCAAGCCGCTATAGAAGACCTTATTGACCGCTGGATGGGCATCAAGCCACTCGGCAAGGGCTTGTGCCTGTTCACAGTGAGCCTTCATACGCAGCGAGAGCGTTTCCAATCCTTTGGTAAATATCCAGGCGTTGAACGGACTCATGCACGGGCCACAGGTGCGTACGACCCCGAACACCTCTTCCAGCACGTCGTGCTTACCCACCACGGCACCGCCTACCGCACGCCCCTGCCCATCGAGGTACTTGGTTGCAGAGTGAATCACCAGGTCAGCCCCCAGTGCGATGGGCTGCTGAAGTGCCGGCGTTAAGAAGCAGTTATCAATCGCGAGCCAGACATCATGGCGTTTAGCCAACGCTGACAGCGCGGCGATATCGGCTACTTCAGACAGCGGGTTCGACGGCGTTTCAGCAAACAGCAAGCGCGTATTGGGGGTGATCGCCGCTTCCCACGCCGCCAAATCGGAGAGCTCCACATAGCGGGTGGTAATACCGAACTTGCCGAAATATTTATCGAACAGGCTCACCGTGGAGCCAAACAATGAACGCGAAGCGACGATTTCATCGCCTGCCGATAGCAGCGCCAGCACCGTTGACAGGATAGCGGACATTCCCGAACTGGTGGCCACGCAGCGTTCGCCGCCTTCCAGCGCCGCTAACCGGCGCTCAAAGGTATGAACGGTCGGGTTGGTGAAGCGGGAATAAACGTTGCCGGCCTCGTGACCACCAAACTTGCGCGCTGCTTCAGCGGCGCTGTCATACACGAAGCTGGACGTGGGAAAAATCGGCTCCGCGTGTTCCTGCTCAAAGGTACGCTCGTGTCCCGCCCGAATCGCTAGCGTTTCCAGCGACCACGCGTCTTGCTGGCTGTCATCTTGCATGGGCTAGTCTCTTGTTCAAACACACCATTTAATCGTCCAGGTCGTCGTCATCCTGATTATGCATGTCGACCAGGGCATGGTCACCGGCGCTCTGGTCCTTGGCCAGGTCGTTTCGGCTGGCCTCCAGCACCGCCAGGTAGGCATCGTCAATATCCCCCGTGACGTAGTTGCCGTCGAATACCGAACAGTCAAAGGCTTCCAGTTCGGGATTCACCTCACGGCAGGCATCTTTCAGGTCCTCGATATCCTGATAGAAAATCCGGTCGGCACCTATCAACTCGCCGACTTCTTCTTCCGTACGCCCATGGGCTATCAACTCAGAAGCCGCAGGCATGTCGATGCCGTAAACGTTGGGATAACGCACCGGCGGTGCCGCAGAGGCAAAGTAGACTTTCCGCGCTCCGGCGTCGCGGGCCATCTGGATGATCTGCTTGCAGGTGGTGCCGCGCACAATCGAGTCATCCACCAGCAGCACATTCTTATCCTTAAACTCGATGTCGATGGCATTCAGCTTCTGGCGGACTGATTTCTTGCGCTGGGTCTGCCCCGGCATGATGAAGGTTCGACCGATATAGCGGTTCTTCATGAACCCTTCGCGGTAGGTAACGCCAAGGTGCTGCGCCATTTCCAGCGCCGAGGTACGCGACGTATCGGGAATCGGAATCACCACGTCGATATCATGATCGGGCCATTCATTAAGCACACGGTCACCGAGCTTACGCCCCATCTGCATGCGAGTACCATAGACATAGGCGCCGTCGAGAATCGAATCGGGCCGTGCCAGGTAAACGTGTTCGAAAATACACGAGCGCAGCTGGGGACGGTCGGCACACACCTGGGTATGCACGTTGCCCTGCATATCGACAAAGACCGCTTCACCCGGCGACAGATCCCGCTCCAGCTCGAAGCCACCCACATCCAGGGCAACCGACTCGGAGGCGATCATGACATCCTGGCCGTTTTCTGCCTGGCGTGTACCAAACACCACCGGCCGAATGCCGTGAGGGTCACGAAACGCCACCATGCCAAACCCGTTGATAATCGCGACGGCTGCATAGCCCCCCTGGCAACGACGATGCACCCGACGCACGGCATCAAAGATATCCTCGGCTTCCAGATGCAGGCCCTGCTTGCCCAGCTCATGGGCAAATACATTGAGCAGCACCTCGGAATCCGAGCTGGTATTGATATGGCGAAGGTCCGTCGAAAACAGTTCCTGCTTGAGCTGTTCGGAATTGGTCAGGTTGCCGTTATGGGCAAGGGCGATACCATAAGGGGAATTGACATAAAAAGGCTGCGATTCGGCTTCGCTGGAGGAACCGGCGGTCGGATAACGGACGTGTCCGATACCCAGGTTGCCTTTCAAACGCGCCATGTGCCGCGTATGAAACACATCGCGCACCAGGCCGTTGCTCTTGCGCAGTAAAAAGCGTCCCTCGCTCCAAGTCATCATCCCGGCAGCGTCCTGGCCGCGATGCTGAAGAACGGTCAGGGCATCGTAAATACCCTGATTTACCGCTTGCTTGGCCAGAAGGCCGACGATACCGCACATTCCCGTTACCTCGCTTGATGCTGGCTTAACCTACGTAAGCCGGTACATGTCAGATAAAACTATCAAAGTTCACGCCCCTTGCGTAAATCCGGCAGCGTGATGTCGTTGAGCGTGGACGGCGCTTCGGGAAGTTCGCCGCCCCATTGATCCAGTCGGTTAATCGCGTAGTTGCGCAATTCAATAAACGTGGGGCGTAACGATGCCTGCTGCCACGCCTGAAGCTCTGAAAGTGGCGTCAGCATAATCAGCACGGTCACTACCAGCAGAATGACCCCGCCCCGCGCGATACCAAACGCCGCCCCGGCAAAGCGGTTAAGCAACCCCATGCCGACCCACTCGACCGCGGCATGCACCAACCGGATAACAATGCCACACAGCAGGATGACCGCAAAAATCACTAACGCAAAGGCCAGCACCAAGCGCGCGTCAAAGCTGTCGATGAAACCACTCATCAATTCAGCGACTGGCTCGGCCAGCACCCTGGCGACCATCAGGGCAATGACCCAGGCCGCCAGCCCCAGCGCTTCGCGGACAAAACCGCGCACGAACCCCGCCAGCATCGACAGCGCCAGCACTGCTAAAAAGGCGGCGTCTATCCAGGTAAGTGCCATGGTTAATCCCGCACTCGAACCAGCAGGCCTTGCACATTGGCTCGCTGTTTGACATCGCTCATTGCCGCTTCACCCTCTTCCGACGTAGTAAAGGGGCCGACATAGACGGTTGTCATGTCATTGTCGCGGTCGCGCTGGTAGACAGCAAAACCTTCGCCGCTCAGCTGTTCACTCAAGCGTCGCGCATTATCAGGATTGCCGAAGCTGCCAACCTGTACCGCCCATTCGCCGGCTGGATCGGACTGCGGAGCCGACCCTGACTGGTCGTCGGCGGGCCGCTCTTCAGACGTGTCACTCACTGACTGGCTATTTGACGCAATCAGGTCGGCTATCGGATCGCTCTGCTCACTCGTTGGTGACTCGTCAGCGCCACTGGCTGCCTGCGTTTCATCTCCGGCACTATCTCCGGCACTATCTTCGGCACTATCATCATTGCTGGTCAGTTGATCCGTATTCGGGCTGGCGGGATCCACGTCAAGCGGCTCGTCCGTTGCCTGAGCGGCCACATCCGGGTCTACCTGCTCGGCGGGGTCCCCAATCGACTCGGGACGCTGTGGGGGGGCCACATCACGGCGCTCGACTTCCACCGGTTGCTCGATGACAAAATTCGGTTGGGGACGCTCTTCACGCGGCGCTGGGTCACTCATCAGCCACGGCACGATGATGGCCAACAGCGCAAGCAGGATGACGATACCGCTGATCCGTTCCGTTTTACCGTATTTCATATCCCTCTCCATCAAGCGATGCTACGCCTGTGGCAATGGCTGCGCCGATAGCGCCGCCACCGTGAAAAAAGAGCCAGTCGCCAGCACGCGATCAGCCGGGCTAAGCCGCGTCGCCAGCCATTCCACTCCCGCCATCGGGGATGCCGCGCAATGATGCACGCGTCCGCCCCGGGCTGCAATCCGCTCGGCGAGTTCCGTGGCTTCACGGCCACGCTCACCGTCAAGGCTCACGCACACCCAGTCATCGATACGTGATGATAGCGCGGCGATCACGCCATCGGCATCTTTATCACTTAACATCCCGATGAGACCCCATTGTGTTGCGCCTGGCGCAACAGGGGGCAGGTGGCGCGCCAGATAATCCGCTGCGTGGGGATTATGTCCCACATCAAGGCACCATTGACCGCGCCACTGCATTCGCCCGGGCACCACCAGATGGGTCAGGGCCGTCTGGGTAGGATATGCCTTCAGCACAGTGCCAGACAGCACCAACGCTTGCAGTGCCGTCGCGGCGTTATCCATGGGCAGGCCTGGGTCGGGCAAGGCTTCCAGCGTCAGCACATCGCCTGCGGCAGTGTGGCCTTGCCAGCGCCAGCAGGCCGACGCTGGGTCAGTTGTATGCTCGAAGTGACGTCCGAGTTGATAAACGGGGGCTGACAGGTCGTCGGCGATGTCCGCCACACTCTCTGGGAGATCACGACTGCCTAAGACGGCAGGTCGTTGCGAACGGAAGATACCGGCTTTCTCGCGCCCTATCTGGGCAATATCGGTGCCTAGAAATCCGGCGTGGTCCTGGGCAATGGTCGTGACGATCGCCACATCGGCATCGACAATATTGACGGCATCCAGGCGCCCACCAAGCCCTACTTCAAGTACGGCCAGATCAAGCGGCTGCTGGCACAGGCACCAGAGAGCACATAGCGTCCCGGCTTCGAAGTAGGTCAGACTAACCGCCGGTGCGACTAGCCTTGCCTGCTCGACGGCTTCAAAGCCCGCAACCAGATGTTCGTCGCTCGCCATGCCGCCATCAAGCTGAACGCGCTCGTTGTAGCGCAGCAGGTGGGGAGACGTATAGGTCCCCACTCGCAGACCATGAGCGCGCGCCACGCTATCGATGATTGCCAGGGTCGAGCCCTTGCCGTTAGTGCCCGCAACGCTGATGACCCGCTTGGCAATGGGGCGTTGCAACAGGCCCATTCGGTCAGCCACCTGACTGACCCGATCCAGCCCCAGTTCGATCCCCACCGGGTGGAGGGTTTCCAGATGGTCAAGCCACTGCGCCAGCGTTTTAGGCATTGCGTAAGGAATCGTCGCGCTTGGCAGTGTCCGATTGGCTATTACCGTTAATCGCCTCGATCCACTCGGGGTCTTCCGCCTGTTCGGCCACCTGAGGCTCGTCGACCACCGGCTCAAACACCATGGGTTCTTCTTCGGGCTCAGGATCACTACCGGCCAGCGGCTGGTGGGTCAGCTTGCGAAGGACGCCACCAACGCGCTCGCGCATATCGTGGCGATGCACGATCATGTCTACCGTGCCGTGCTCAAGCAGGAACTCGCTGCGCTGGAAGCCTTCCGGGAGGGTTTCGCGCACGGTTTGCTCAATGACGCGCGGACCGGCAAAACCGATCAGCGCATTGGGTTCGGCAATATTCAGATCACCAAGCATCGCCAGGGATGCAGAGACGCCCCCAAAGACCGGATCGGTCAGTACCGAGATATACGGAATGCCTTCCTGCTTGAGCTTTTCAAGCGCTGCCGAGGTTTTCGCCATCTGCATCAGCGAGAATAGCGCTTCCTGCATGCGCGCCCCGCCGGAAGCCGCAAAGCAAATCAACGGTACGCGAGATTCAAGTGCCAGCGTAGCGGCGCGCACGAACTTCTCGCCAACCACCGCGCCCATGGAGCCGCCCATAAAGGTAAACTCGAACGCCACGGCCACCACGGGCAAGCCATTCAACTCACCACGCATGGCAACCAGCGCGTCTTTTTCGGCGGTTTCTTTTTGCGCTGCGGTCAAGCGGTCCTTGTACTTCTTGGAATCGCGGAACTTGAGGCGGTCGACCGGCTCAATCTCGGCCGCAATCTCTTCGCGTCCCGTCTTGTCCAGGAACCAATCCAGCCGCTTGCGCGCCGTTAACCGCAGGTGGTGGTTGCACTTCGGGCAAACACTTTGATGCTTCTCTAACTCAGGAAGATAGAGAACGGCTTCGCACTTGGGGCATTTACGCCAGAGACCATCGGGAACGCTAGCGCGACGGTCCTTACGCTGGATACGCCCCATGGAGGGCACAATCTTATCTAACCAGCTCATATCAAAAAGACTTCCGTTGTACGTCAACGCTTGGCAGGACCAAGCTTGATGAATGGGGTCAAACTAATGTTCAGTTAGTGTAGACGATGAAATAACTTATCAGGCATCCATGGCCGAACGCATCTCGCCAAGCACCTGCTTTAACTGGGCGGCAATGGTATCCGGCGCATCGACACTCTCGGCGATGCGGTTGACCAAGGCGCTCCCCACAATCACACCGTCAGCCACCTTGGCGACTTCCGCGGCGGTTGCACCGTCACGAATACCGAAACCCACACACAGCGGCAGGTCGGTCATGCCGCGTAACGGCGTCAGGTGCTCTGCCACGTCGTCGGCATTGAGTGTTGCGGCACCGGTCACCCCCTTGAGTGACACATAGTACAGGTACCCTTCGCCGTGGGCGCATATTGTAGCGGCCCGGGCGTGGGAAGTGGTAGGTGCAACGAGAAAAATCGCCGCCAGGTCGCGCGCTTTCAGAAGCGGGCCAAACACGTCCGCTTCTTCCGGGGGCATATCCACGGTCAATACACCATCTACCCCGACCTCGGCTGCCTTATCGGCAAAGGTGTCGTAACCGATGCGCTCAATGGGGTTGAGATAGCCCATCAACACCACAGGCGTAGTGGTATCGGTCTCGCGGAACTCGGCGACCATGTCGAGCAGGTCGACCAGCCGGGTGCCCTGCTTGAGCGCGCGCTCGCAGGCCTTCTGGATGACCGGGCCGTCTGCCATGGGATCTGAGAAGGGTACGCCCAACTCGATGATATCCGCACCGGCTTCCACCAGGGCATGCATAAAGCCAACGGTGTACCGGGGTGCGGGGTCTCCGGCGGTAATGAAGGGAATCAGGGCCTTGCGGCCCTGCTGTTTTAGTTCACTGAAACGCTGATCAATACGGTTCATGCTTGCCCTTAGAAACTTATGCCCTTAGATACTTGTGACCTTAGAACTTGTGACCCTGGAAGCTGCTGGCCCTAAATGTCGATTCCGTCAATCTTGGCCACTGTCATAATGTCTTTGTCACCACGGCCCGACAGGTTAATCACGATATGCTGATCAGGGCGCATGGTGGGCGCCAGCACCTTGGCGTAAGCCAGCGCGTGGGCCGTTTCGAGGGCAGGCATGATGCCTTCCATGTGTGTGAGTTCGCGAAACGCCTCAAGCACGTCATTGTCGTTGGCGGCCACGTAATTTACCCGACCAACGTCTTTCCAGAGGGCATGTTCGGGGCCAACGCCCGGATAATCCAGTCCGGCAGAGATCGAGTGGGTATCCGACACCTGCCCTGCCTCATCCGACATCAGGTAGGTACGGTTACCGTGCAGCACACCGCGCGGTGCGTTGGAAGACAGCGGCGCCGCGTGACGCCCCGTTTCCACCCCGTCACCACCGGCTTCAACGCCATACATGGCCACATCGTCGTCTTCCACGAAGGGATAGAACAGGCCAATGGCGTTGGAGCCACCGCCCACGCAGGCAACCAGCGCATCAGGCAGGCGGCCAATCTGCTCAAGTGACTGGCGGCGTGCCTCACGCCCCACCACGGCGTTGAAATCACGCACCAGTTGGGGATACGGGTGCGGCCCTGCCACGGTACCGATAATATAAAACGTGTTATCGACGTTGGTGACCCAGTCGCGCAGCGCTTCGTTCATGGCGTCTTTCAGGGTACGGGTACCCGACTCGACCGGAATCACCCGAGCCCCCAGCAAACGCATGCGATAGACGTTCAGTTTCTGGCGCTCGACATCTGCAGCCCCCATGTAAACATCGCACTCAAGCCCCAGACGCGCCGCCACCGTGGCGGTTGCCACGCCGTGCTGGCCCGCACCGGTTTCGGCAATGACACGGGGTTTGCCGGTCTTTTTGGCGAGCAGCGCCTGACCAATGGTGTTATTCACCTTGTGAGCGCCGGTGTGATTAAGGTCTTCGCGCTTGAGCCAGATTTGCGCCCCACCGAGGGCCTGTGACCATCGTTCAGCGTGATACAACGGCGATGGCCGCCCCACGAAGTGGGCAAGATCACGGTCAAACTCAGCCTGAAAGTCGGGGTCGTCACGCAGACTCAAGTAGGTCTGCTCCAACTCCTCCAGGGCAAAGCTCAGGGTTTCCGACACGAACCGGCCGCCGTAGGGGCCAAAATGGCCACGGGCATCCGGCATTTGAGTCAACTCACTGAAACGTGTCTTTGAAACGCTTTCAGAAGCACCAGTTGCTGAGACTGTCACAGGGATACCTCACAAGATCGCCAGAACAGGCAAACAATAAATGAATTCACTTTAAAACGCAGCCCGGGAAAAGCCGGGCGGACCCAGGAACTTAACGGGCGTCAGCCAACGCCACTTGACGGACAAAAGACGCCATCCTGGAAGCATCTTTACAGCCGCGCGAGGCTTCGATGCCGCCGGAAACATCCACCGCGTAAGGCCTCACCTGGTGGACGGCCTGCGAGACATTTTCCGGCGTCAATCCCCCTGCGAGGATAACAGGTTTTGCCAGCGTTGCGGGGATTCTCGACCAATCAAACGACTCACCGGTGCCGCCGGGCGTACCAGGTCGGTAGGCGTCAAGCAACAAGGCTTGTGACCGGGCATAACGCTCTGCTTCAAAGGCTAGATCGATCGTGTCGCGCATGCGCAGCGCCTTGATCCAGGGGCGGTCAAAGCCGGCACAGAATTCGGGCGTTTCATCACCATGAAATTGCAGCAGGTCCAGGTGCGGCAGACATGCCTCGACCCACTCGGCAGACGGGTCGACAAATAGCCCCACACGGCTGACAAACGCCGGGACCTTCGCTGCCAGCCCTGCCAACTGCTCAATATCGACGCTGCGCGAACTCTTCGGCCACATCACAAAGCCCAGGGCATCCACGCCTAGCGCCACCGCCGTATCGATGTCGGCCTGGCGGGTAAAGCCGCAGAACTTGATGCGTGTGCGTTGCATGGACTCAGTATTAATCACGGTGTCTCCTGGGGCTTCTTGGCAAAGGTCAGCTTTCGCCGTGCCGCCACGCGAGGGGTCTCGGGGAGTTCGCGCTCGCCGGTCCATTCGCCGGAAAAGGCCAGCAGGTTTGGCCCCAGCGGCTCTTTGGGCAACGCAAACCGCTCGTCATAGATCGAGTCGACAAAGTGCAGCCCACAGGCCGGCGCGGTGACATCGCCCATCTTGCGGTTCTTGAGCGCCAGCAGCCGTTCGATATAGTCCTCGTCCTGGGCGCCGCGACCCACGCTTGCCAGGGCACCGGCAATGTTGCGAATCATGTGGTGCAGGAAGGCATTGCCCTGGATATCGATCATGACCAGCGGGCCAAACCGTTTGACGTCGATAAAGTGCATTTGTCGCCACGGCGTTTTCGACTGGCAGCCCGCCGCGCGGAAACTCGAGAAATCATGCTCCCCCACCAGCGCCTGCGCGGCTCTGTGCATGGCGTCGGCATCCAGGGGATCGCGGCACCAGGTGACGTTGTGTCGTTCCAGTACCGGGCGACTTATCTGATTCAGCAACAGGTAACGGTAACGGCGCCCCAGCGCACCCAGCCGCGAGTGAAAATCGTCGGATACCGGCTTGACCCAGCGAACCGACACATCACGCGGCAGGTAGGTATTCGCACCAAACACCCAGGCCTTTTCCGAGCGCTGGGCAGGTGGATCCAGGTGGATGATCTGCCGGGTGGCATGCACGCCTGAGTCGGTTCGCCCGCTGGCATGGATCTGCACAGGCGCACCGGCCACTTTGCTCAGCGCGTCTTCCACCGATGCCTGCACCGAGGCGGCGTGCTTGAGTCGCTGAAAACCGCAAAAGCGCGTGCCATCGTATTCGATGCCCATCGCCAGGCGGCCGGTTAACAGTTGTGTCTCATCAAAATGGTAAAACAGCGTCATCGCCTCTTATCAACATTGCCGGGGGAGGAAGGCGCGCTATTATCGCGAGGAGTGGGCGCAAATGCCACCTCTTCAATCTCCCACTCCTGCTCTTGCTCTTGCTCCCGAGTAGCGGCAGACGCAGGCGCCGTCGATGGCGCCGCTGGCTTGCCTTCAAAATCCACGGTGGGCTGCATGGGCGTTTCTTCCCGGACCGCGCTTTCCGAGGCAAGCGTAGGCGGCTCATAATCGATAATCCACGCCCCCTCATCGCCCGGGACCGTTGTCGACTGGCTGGGTTCAGACATCGGCTCGTTGTTCACCTTGCTAGCCCCCATTGACGAAAGCATGGCCGACACAGCCTCAGGATCGGCGGGCGGCGCCAGCCATAGCGACGGCTTATGCCCGCCAGAGGTGACCTTTAACGCCAAACGCCGCTCGCCCCCCATCTCGACCAGCCCGGCCGCCTGGGTACGGGCCATGGTCGAGCGATCAAAGGGCGTCTCGTCCTTGGTATATTCCCCGTCGGTAGGGTTGGGTGGCGCCTGGCTCGCCGCCTCGCTTGCCGCGGGTGGATCCATCGCTTCTGGCGTCACCGCTGGTGCATCGTCATAAGATGCTGCCGGTGCTACCGAGGGAGACACGCGAGGCTTGCCAGCGGTCGATGGTGCAGGCTGTTGGGGGGCCTTTGCGCCCGCCGTCGACATGGTCGGCGGCGCTTCCCACTGCTGGCGACGGCGACGCATCACCACCCACAATACCACCAGCAGAACCAGCGCGAGCAGCAGCAGCCACCTCTGATAGTCGCTGACGCGTTCCATGAAAGACGGCCGTTCGGTTCCCGGCGACGACGGCGTGGGCACCGCTTGCTGCGCTGCCAGGGTTTGATTCAGCCGATCCACCTCGTCGCGAAGCGCTGAGATTTCCTCGCGCATATCCTCAAGCGCCTGCTGGAACCGCGGGCTGGGCTCAGCTTCACCGGAAGGCGCCGGTGATGACGAGGCGGACGGTGATGTCGCATTCGTCGCCGCATTGGCTAGCACTCGCGCCGCACTGAGGGCAGTCGCCTCGACGGAGGGGGCTTGCTGCGAGGCTGCCTGAGCCTCTTGCGCAGGCTCGCTTGCGGCTGGACCGGCGTCAGTGGTCGTGGCGTTATCTGCATCGACCTCGGGCATCGCCACCGGCGCCGGGCCATTTTCGTCGCGGCGCTGCCAGGCCGCGTTCATTGCCCGGATGGTTTCGGCGGCCTGATCCGCCGAACGCGCCATCACCCGCGACTCATCGGGTAACGTCAGCCGCTGAGCGGCACGCATTTCGTGGATATTACCCGAGGGAAAGGCGCTGGGGTTGGCTTCAAGCAGCGCCAGCATCATCTGCTGGACGCTGGCCTGTGCGGGCTTGGTGCGCGCCGCAACGCTCCATAGCGTATCGCCGCTGCGTACGTACGCGTCGCCCTGGGCGGTCTCAGGGTTTTGCGGCGCGGCGGGGGCATTGTTCTCGGCGGCAGGTTGAGGGGCTACTGATGCCGCCGGTTGATCGACAGCGCTGTAGTCAGGAGGATCAAACAGCAACGTAATGGCCTGGGACTGCCGGCCATCGGGGGATGCCACGGTCAGCAGCAGGTCCAGCCAAGGCGACGTAATGGGCTGGTTACTGGTCAACATCACCACGGGCTGCCCCTGGCGCTCCTGAATGCTGGCCTGGACGCCCCCCGCCATCGGTGTCCATTCAACCCCCGCGTCGGCAAAGGCATCCTGACCGGCGACGCTGACCTCAATCGCTGACGTCGAATACGCGTCGCCATCCACAAGCGGCAGCATGGCCTGCAACGGGGCCTCTAACCGGGACTGAACCTGGGCAGGCCCCAACTCAAGCGCCCAGCTAATTGACCCCACCATGCTTAGCCAAAGCCCTACGGCCAACGCGCCTAGCTGTTTCATGGATGCCCCTGTTACCAATTTAACTTTTTATATAACTCGCCACTTCATTGTGCGGCAGTTTCATACTTTTTTACCACAGTGGCATTTTTACCATAGTACCGTCTTTTTGGGACAAAATCCGCGCGCATAAAAAAACGGGAAGCGTTTGATTCGCTCCCCGTTTTTGTCCGCTTGGGAGGCGGCTTTGGCCTCGGCGGAAACTTACTGCTCGCGCAGGATCATCAACATGCGCTTGAGCGGTTCAGCCGCGCCCCACAGTAGTTGGTCACCAACGCTGAAGGCCGAGAGATACTCACCGCCCATTTGCAGCTTGCGCAGACGGCCAACCGGCACTTGCAGCGTGCCTGTCGCCGCCGCAGGCGTTAAGCCTTCGTTGGTGGCGTCTTTCTCGTTGGGAATCAGCTTGACCCACTCGTTGTGCTTGGCAATGCGGTCTTCGATCTCGTCCAGCGGCACGTCCTGCTTCAGCTTGATGGTGAACGCCTGGCTGTGCGAGCGCATGGCACCGATGCGTACGCAAAGGCCATCGATGGGGATCGGGTTGTTGTCGAGACCCAGAATCTTGTTGGTCTCAACGCTACCCTTCCACTCTTCGCGGCTTTGGCCGTTATCCAGTTTGCTGTCGATCCACGGCAACAGGCTACCGGCCAAGGGCGCACCGAAGTTCTCGGTGGGGAAGTTGCCGCTACGCATGGCCGCCGTCACTTTGCGATCGATATCCAGAATCGCGCTGGAGGTGTCTTTCAGTTCTTCGCCGACGCTATCGTGCAGCGTACCCATCTGGTTGAGCAGCTCACGCATGTGCTTGGCACCTGAGCCAGACGCTGCCTGATAGGTCATGGACGTCATCCACTCGATCATATCGGCTTCAAACAGACCGCCCAGCCCCATCAGCATCAGGCTCACGGTGCAGTTGCCGCCGACGAAGGTCTTGGCGCCCTTGGCCAGCTGTGCGTCGATCACGCCACGGTTGACCGGGTCCAGCACGATGGTCGCTTCATCTTCCATGCGCAGCGTGCTGGCCGCATCGATCCAGTAGCCTTTCCAGCCTGCACTGCGCAGGTCCTTGTAAACCGGCTTGGTGTAGTCGCCGCCCTGACAGGTTACCACCACATCCAGCGCCTTGAGCGCCTCGATATCAAAGGCGTCTTTCAGCGGAGGGACGTCCACACCGATGTCGGGGCCGGGCTGGCCAACCTGGGAAGTGGTGAAGAACACCGGCTCAATGCCGTTGAAATCACCATCTTCCTGCATGCGCTGCATCAGCACCGAGCCGACCATGCCGCGCCATCCCACGAAACCGACTTTCAACATCTGAAGTCCTCCTGCAAAGAATGAGTAATTGCATTATACACGATTCTTCATGGTGATTTTATAAGCGCAAAACCGAGGGTTTCACTGCTTGGCAAACGCCGCCAGCACGGCATCGCCCATGGCGTCGGTGCCAATGGTCTGCATGCCTTCAGAGGCAATATCCGCGGTGCGCAGGCCGTCATCCAGCACGCTGCCTACGGCGGCTTCGATACGCTCGGCCATGGCGTTTTCACCCAGCGAGTAGCGCAGCATCATGGCCACAGAGAGCATCATCGCCAGCGGGTTGGCAATGTTTTTACCGGCGATATCCGGTGCACTGCCGTGGCAGGGCTCGTACATGCCCTGCCCGCTTTCATTGAGCGAAGCAGAAGGCAACATACCAATGGACCCCGTTAGCATGGCAGCAGCGTCGGAGAGAATATCGCCGAACATGTTGCCGGTCACCACCACGTCAAACTGCTTGGGCGCACGCACCAGCTGCATGGCGGCGTTATCCACGTACATGTGCGACAGCTCAACGTCCGGGTACTCCGGTGCCAGCCGCTCCATGACCTCACGCCACAGAATCGTCACTTCCAGCACGTTGGCTTTATCCACCGAGCAAAGCTTCTTGCCCCGCTTCTGGGCCATTTCAAAGGCCACGCGACCGATACGCTCGATCTCGCTTTCGGAATATACGTAGGTATTAAAGCCTACCCGCTCGCCGTTGCGCTCTTCGATGCCGCGGGGCTGGCCGAAGTAGATGCCGCCGGTCAGCTCGCGGACAATCATGATATCAAGCCCAGCCACCAGTTCAGGTTTCAGGCTCGAGGCGCTGGCAAGCTGGGGGTACAGCATGGCCGGGCGCAGATTGCCGAACAGCCCCAGGTTTTTGCGCAGACCCAGCAGGCCTTTTTCGGGCCGCTTGGATAGATCTTCGATCTTGTCCCACTTGGGGCCACCCACTGCTCCAAGCAGGATGGCGCTTGCGGCTTTGGCTTTATCCAGCGTCTGCTCAGGCAATGGATCGCCGTGGGCATCGTAGGCGGCGCCGCCAACCAGCGCTTCATCTACCTCGATATCCAGCCCGGCGTCCTGGCAGGCTTTCAGCAGGCGCGCTGCCTGGGCAGCAATTTCGGGGCCGATACCATCACCGGGCAGTAATAAAACCTTGTGTGTCATGCAGCTTCCTTAGCATTTGATACGCGCAATCGCAGGAATTTACTCGGCAAGGTCAGGTATACGCGAGGGCGCTGTGAACCCATCCATGGGCGCTACTTTCGCCATCCATGGCGAAAAACCCTCGCTCCAACCTGACCTTGTCCCAGCTTAGTCGTAGTTAACTCAGGCAGGCTGGCGGAACAACCAAGGCCGTGCCTGGCGATGGCTTTCCTCAAAGCGTCGAATGGCGTCTTCGTCTTTCAAGGTCAGGCCAATATCATCCAGGCCTTCCAGCAGGCAGTGCTTGCGGAACTCATCGACCTCGAACTCAAGAATTTCGCCGCGATGGGTAATCACGCGCTGATTCTCCAGGTCCACGTCCATGCGGTAGCCTTCTTTCGCTTCCACTTCATCGAACAGGCGATCGATCGTGTCTTCGTCGAGCGTGATGAGCAGGATGCCGTTTTTGAAGGCGTTATTATAGAAAATATCGGCGAAGCTGGGCGCCACCACCACCTTGAAGCCAAAGTCTTCCAGCGCCCAGGGGGCATGCTCGCGGGAGCTGCCGCAACCGAAATTACGCCGCGTCAGCAGTATTTCGGCCCCCTGGTAACGTGGCTTGTTCAACACGAAATCGGGATTCAGCGGCCGCTGCGAGCAATCCTGCCCTGGCTCGCCTTCATCCAGGTAGCGTAGCTCGTCAAACAGATTGACCCCGAAACCGGTCCGCTTGATCGACTTCAGAAACTGCTTCGGGATGATCAGATCGGTGTCCACGTTGGCGCGATCAAGAGGCGCGACGACGCCTTCAAAACGTTCAAACTTTTTCATGGCTTAGGCCTCCTGAGCGTGGGTTGCGTCGTTCGCGGGCAAGGTACGCACATCGACAAAGTGGCCGGCAATCGCCGCCGCTGCCGCCATGGCGGGGCTCACCAGGTGAGTGCGACCGCCGTAGCCCTGGCGCCCTTCAAAGTTGCGGTTGGAGGTCGAGGCACAGTGCTCGCCCGCCCCCAGTTTGTCGGCGTTCATCGCCAGGCACATGGAGCAACCCGGTTCGCGCCATTCAAAGCCCGCCTCGATGAATATCTTGTCCAGGCCTTCCTCTTCCGCCTGGCGCTTCACCAAACCGGAGCCGGGCACCACCATGGCCAACTTGATGGAGTCGGCGATTTTATTGCCCTTCGCCACCTTGGCGGCTTCGCGCAGATCTTCAATGCGCGCATTGGTGCAGGAACCGATGAAGATCTTGTCCAGCTTGATATCGGTAATTTTCTGGTTAGCCTGCAGGCCCATGTACTCAAGCGCACGGGTGTGGCTGCGCTGCACGGTTTCATCCGGCGCGGCGTTGGGGTCGGGCACCTGGCCGGAAATACCGGTGACCATTTCAGGGCTGGTGCCCCAGCTCACCTGGGGTTCGATGTCTTCGGCTTTCAGGGTCACCACGTTGTCGAAGACGGCATCCGGGTCGGAAACCAGGTTGCGCCAGTCTGCCACGGCGGCTTCCCACTGCTCGCCGGTCGGCGAGTAGGGGCGGTTGCCGATGTAGTCAATCGTGGTGTCGTCCACGGCAATCATGCCGACTCGCGCACCCGCCTCAATGGCCATGTTGCACACGGTCATGCGGCCTTCCATGGACAGCGACTCGATGGCGCTACCGGCAAACTCGATGGCATAGCCGGTACCGCCCGCCGTGCCAATCTTGCCGATAATCGCCAGCACCACGTCTTTCGCGGTCACGCCCAGGCCCAGCTCGCCTTCAACCCGCACCTGCATATTCTTCATCTTCTGGGTCAGCAGGCACTGGGTCGCCAGTACGTGCTCGACTTCCGAGGTGCCGATGCCGTGGGCCAGCGCACCAAAAGCACCATGGGTGGCGGTGTGAGAATCGCCGCAGACGACGGTCATGCCTGGCAGGGTTGCGCCCTGCTCCGGCCCGACCACATGGACGATGCCCTGGCGCGGGTCGTTGATGCCGAACTCGGTGATGCCGTATTCGACGCAGTTATCGTCGAGGGTTTGAACCTGGATCAACGACACCGGGTCTTTGATACCGCTGTTACCCTGAGAACGCTCGATCAGCGTAGTCGGCACGTTATGGTCAGTGGTCGCGAGGTTGGTATCCAGGCGCCATGGCTTGCGGTTCGCCAAACGCAATCCCTCAAAGGCCTGGGGCGAGGTCACTTCGTGGAGCATATGGCGGTCGATATAGATCAACGCGGTGCCGTCATCGCGCTGCTTGACCAGATGCTGATTCCACAATTTGTCGTAAAGCGTTTGACCTGACATGTGCTTCTCCCGGGCTAGGCCCTGCTAGTTCATAGCGGCAGCTTTTTGGCGCTGCTTTTTTAACGTGTGGTAGGAGTGTCACGCGGCTCGAAGATAAAAGCAATTCATGTTATTCATAGTTTAGATTCCAAACTGGAATACAAGACACTTTGCCAAGTGGATACACGACGCGATGGACACCCAAAGCCTTCAAGCCTTTTTGGCCGTAGCCGACACACAAAGTTTCTCCCGGGCGGCTGAACAGCTTCACCTGACCCAACCGGCGGTGAGCAAACGCATTGCCACCCTGGAATCTCAGGTAGACGCACGGCTATTTGACCGCATTGGCCGACGCATCGCGTTAACCGAGGCGGGTAGCGTGCTTCTCCCCCAGGCCAGGCAAATTCTGTTCACGGTAGAAGACAGCCGCCGGGCGCTCGCCAACCTGTCCGGCCAGGTGGGTGGGCCGCTGACGCTCGCGACCAGCCACCATATTGGTCTGCACCGTTTGCCGCCGGTATTAAAGCAGTATACCCAGCGCCACCCGGCGGTGGCGCTGGACCTGCACTTTCTTGATTCGGAATTTGCCTATCAGGGCGTGCGCGATGGCTCGCTGGAAATGGGCGTGGTCACCCTGGCGCCCCACCCCGTGGAGCAACTGCATGTCGTGGAGCTCTGGCGTGACCGGCTGTGCTTTGTTTGCGCGACCGACCACCCGCTCGCCGCCCAGCAACGCGTGCTGTCACTCGCCGACCTGTGCCAACACAACTGCGTGATGCCAGGGGCCAGAACCTTTACCGGCTCGCTGATCGCCCAACGGTTTGAACAAGCGGGGCTTGAACTGCCGGTGAGCATGGCGACCAACTACCTGGAAACGCTCAAGATGATGTGCAGCGTCGGGCTCGGCTGGAGCCTGCTGCCCGAAAAGATGATCGACCACGATCTGGTGGAGCTCAAGGTTGCCACCGCCCCGCTCCACCGCCCGCTGGGTTATCTGGTTCACAACAACCGCACGCTCTCCAACGCCGCGCGCATGATGATTGAAGAGCTAGAAGCCACTAGAGAAAACCAAACGACATAATACAAAGCATCGCAACTGGGTCATAACCTGCTTGCTGCAGCTGATATTTTTTTAATAATAAAAACAAAGCGATTATGTTCATCATCAATATTTTCAATCAAGAATATGAGAGGTGATCGTATTAGATAAAGATGAATTTTCTCGCCTTTTTTACTGACGAGAATCCTTTTCAAGTTAACGTTTTTGTTTAGTAGTTACTTAACGATACTTCGATACACTGGCAGGCATAATTGAGCACAAAAATGTGCCCATTAGTTTCCAGGGTAGGAATATCAACATGCACCGTCGTCCCAGCACCCTACTGCCAATTTGCCTCCTAGCCTGCCTGACTACCGGTTTGGCGCATGGCCAAACCGACACCGATGCACAACGCGAAGCACTGGTTATCCAGGCACGCCAAGGGCAGCTGGCGTCTTCAATCGATGGTCTAAAGACGCTCTATTACCAAACACGCGATGCTCGTGTTCGCGAAGATTTAGTGGCACTGCTGGTGCGTGCCGCTCGCCATCAGGAGGCATTAGCCGTTTGCTCCTGGTGCGAAACAGAAAATTACACTGACTCCGAACTTGCCAACCTGGGCGCAGCTGCCCGTAGTGAAGGTGATTATGAGCAGGCATTGGAGCTATTTCGTACACTCAGCTATCGTGACCCGTCAAACGCACAAGGCTGGCTTGGCCAAGCCTTGGTACATACCGACATGGGTAGCTATACCCTGGCGGAAATCTCCCTGCAACAATACAACCAAGTGGCTGGCACCACCACAGCCGGGCTGGAGGCAAAAGGTTACTTGGCAGCGGGCACCGCGAATGCGATGCAAGAGCTGGATGCCCGCCAGGCACTGGTTGCGCAAGACCCAAGCAATACAAGTGAACTACAAGCGCTCTACCGACTGGCCGTTGGCCTTGGTGCCAGCGCAGCGGCGCGCCGTATCATGCAGTCAAACCCGGATGTATTCTCTGGAAGTGACCGACTTTGGCTGACCTATTATGAAGGCGTGACGGATATACGCCTCGGCATCCACACAGATCAACACTCGAGAACCCGTAACGGCCTGGAGCAGTTGAATAGCGTACTCAGTAGCCCAGACGCACCTGAGGAGCTTGTCACCATTACGGAATACGACAAGGTAGTGGCCCTGGCCCAATTGAGGCGTTTCCCCGAAGCGGTAGCGCTCGCCGAAAGGCTTGAAAACCAGCATGGCCAGTTACCAAGTTATGTGGATCGCGCCAGAGCTCACGCCCTGAATGGCATGGGTCGTCCCAAAGAAGCTATCAGCCTTTACGAACACCTGATACGGCAGTCACCCGAGCAGGCGACCAACCCCGATGATCCCCTCAATGGAGGGCTTTTTTACAGTTACGCCGATGCGCAACGCTTCCGGGATGCTGATCGCCTGTTGGAAGAGTGGATCGCAAGCGAGCCCGAAAAGCGCCTGGATTTCACCAGAACAACACGAATAGAGAATCCCAACTACCAGAAAGTCTTGTTGCTTGGCGTGCTGCTCGATAATTGGCGTGGCCGTACAGACGAGGCCAGCGAACGCCTGGCCGCTTATCAGAACCAGGCACCTGAGGATCCTTATCTTTGGTTGATGAAAGGCGATATAGAACGTGATAGAGGCTGGCCCAGAAAAGCTGAGGCATCTTTTCAGCAGGCCCTCCCTTTACTGCCCCCAGAACGACAGGACTCCGCCCGTCACGGCGTACTGCTTTCACGATTGCAGCGCGGTCAGTGGAAAGGCACCACCACCGACATCGCCCGAGAAATCGAAGAAGCCCCACCAAGCGTTACACGGGATGACCTGGAACGAGAATGGCGCGAACTGCGCGCCCCTCAGTTAAGCTCCTCATTCGAGCGTAGCGAGGGACAAGGAAGCGGCACCCAAGCTTCGCGTGAGTGGACCTATGAAGTGCTGTTTGAAGGGCCCCGCAACGCGAATGGCTCTCGCCCCTTCGCTCAACGAATCGGCCAGTTCGGCGAGTTTGATGACGAGAATCTCTACGCGTCTTACAACATAGCTGGCTACGAATGGAACCTGCACCCGGCCACGGTCACCCTGGCCGCAGGTCATGGGTCACAGCTTAATGAAGATTTCCTTGCGCTTGCCGAACTGCGCTACGCCGCGTCGGACCATATCACTGCAACAGTAGGCGTTGAACTCAACACCACCGATACCCCACTACGAGCGCTGCGCGACGACATTAATGCCGACCGCTACCGTGGTGAACTGGCCTACCGTCGCAACGAGCGCGGTGCAGGTGCCATCGGTGTAATGGCTACCGATTTTGACGACAGCAACCTTCGGCAATCTGTTTATGGCTACTGGAATCAGACGCTTTATCGTCTGGATCGCTGGCAACTCAACGGCGAAGTGCAGATATCCGCGTCACGCAATGATGAAGTTGAAGCCAGCTATTTCAATCCGCGCCGCGATGCCAGCCTCGCGGGTGTGCTGTCTCTCGATTACGAGACACCACTCGATTATCGCCAGTCCTTCATTCAGTCGTTTTCTCTCGGTTCAGGCCGTTACTGGCAAGAGGATTACGACAGTGAGAACACCTGGTCGATTGGCTACCAACACAGTTGGGAGCTAACCCCTACCGTAAATTTCGAGTACGGCATTACCCGCGAAAGAGCCGTCTACGACGGTGTACCTGAGTACGACAACGTTATTTCAGCCGGCTTTGTATGGAGATTCCTATGACACTCTGGCGCATCATTGTGATGGGCGCAGTTATGATAGCAATGGTGGGTATTCAACAAGCCCAGGCAGCCCGGACGCCGAATGATTACGTGGTAATCAGTTACCACGATATTGTCGATACCAGCGTCACCCCCAACCTTGATATCTATTCGCAGACCATTACCCGCAACCGATTGATTGAGCATTTTAATTTAATCGATGTAGGCGGCTATAACCCGGTGAGTTTGCAACAGATCATTGATGCCAAGGCGGGCAAGCAACCCCTGCCGGAAAAAGCCGTGCTGCTGACCTTCGATGATGGTTATCGCAGCTTCTACGATATCGTCTTCCCGCTACTCAGACTGTATGGCTTCCCCGCCGTGCAAGCCGTGGTCGGCAGTTGGCTGGATGTGCCTGACGGCGGCCGGGTGCCCTACGGCAACACCACCCTGCCCCGGGAACGTTTTTTGTCATGGGAGCAGGTTAAAAACCTGGACGAGTCGCCGCTGGTGGAAATAGCCTCGCATTCCTACGACCTTCACTACGGGGTTGTCGGCAACCCTATGGGCAACGAACAAGCCGCCGCAGTCACCAGCATTTGGAACGCACGCAACGGCTATGAAAGTGAAACGGCTTATCTTGAGCGGATACGCAACGATATGTTGCGAACCCAGCAGCGTTTTCAGGAGCAGGTGGGGCAAAGCCCGCGCATCATGGTCTGGCCCTACGGTGCCTATAGCCAAGCAACGCTCAGTATCGCAGCTGAATACGGCATGGACTACACATTCAGCCTTCTAAGCGCCCCCAACCGCCTTAGCGACACCATGCGCACCATGAACCGCTATCTCATCGATCAGGAAACCAGTCTGCAAACCATCGAAGAGATTCTCTCCAACCGAGTATGGGAGCCAGAAAAGCTCCGCATTGTGCACGTTGACCTGGACTACGTGTATGACCCGGATCCTACCCAACAGGCACAAAACCTCGACAGGCTGATCGAGCGCATTGCTGCGTACGGCGTTAGCACCGTTTACCTTCAGGCCTTTGCAGACCCTGATGGCGACGGCGTTGCCGATGCCCTCTACTTTCCTAACCGCCATTTACCGGTCAGGGCAGATCTTTTCAATCGCGTTGCGTGGCAGTTGAAGAAACGTGCCAATGTGAAAGTGTACGCCTGGATGCCGGTGCTGTCCTTCGACCTGGGGAGCGGCTACCAGTATGTCACCGATGTAACAACCGGGCGCGAATCCACCGATCACTACCTCCGCCTCTCGCCTTATGTAGATAAGAACCGCAGCACGATTCGTGAAATCTATCAGGATCTCGGCCGGCTGACCAAGTTCGATGGCCTGCTCTTCCACGATGATGCCTTCTTGACTGACTTTGAAGACGCCAACCCAGAAGCCCTTGCCGCTTATGAGCGCGCTTCGTTACCGGGGGATATCAACGCCATACGCAACAATGATGACTTGATGTCGGCCTGGGCTCGCTTTAAGACAGAGTATCTCACCGATTTCACGCTAGAGCTTGAGCAGGCCGCTAATTACTATCGCCAAGCCGACAACGTAGTCTTTACCACCGCTCGTAACCTCTATGCCAAGACGGTGATGGAACCGAGTAGCCAGCAATGGTTTGCTCAAGATCCCCGCGACTTCGCCAGCGGCTACGACTATGTGGCCGTCATGGCCATGCCTTATATGGAAGAAGCCGAGAACCCCGATGCGTGGTTAAGAAGCCTTGCCCAGCGATCGCTTTCGCAGGTGAGCGCCGACCAGCTGGTCTTCGAGCTTCAGGCGCAGAACTGGCGTACCCAGACGCCCATTCCCAGCGAGGAGATAGCGCAGTGGGTACGCATACTCCGCGAAGAAGGCATCAAGCACATTGGTTACTACCCTGATGACTTTCACCAAAACCATCCTGATCTCAATACCATGAGGCCGGTCTTTTCCATCGGACGCCGGTTCAGGGCAATCCAATGAACCTACTAGATTACCTAGCCATCTTTACCCTCGGCTATCCCAGCCTGATGGCCACTATATGGATCTGCGGCGGCCTTTACTTCTATTGGCACTGGGAACTCAAGCAGCCCTGGCCAGCGACGTTCGAGTGGGACGAAACCGCCCCCACCGTCACGGTTCTCCTGCCCTGTTATAACGAGGAAGCAAATGTAGAAGAGACGATTCATCACCTCTTCAAACAGAACTATCCGAAAATGGAGGTCATCGCCATTAATGATGGCAGCCTCGATGATACCGCCAACCGATTAAATGGATTATCGCTAATATACCCAGCGTTAACGGTGCTACATCAAGCCAATGAAGGTAAAGCAAGCGCCATGAACCATGGCTTGAGCAAGGCCAATGGCGAGATTATCGTCGGGATCGATGGCGACGCCATACTCGACTACGACGCCATTGGCTATATGGTAGGCCACTTCATTAGCAGCCCTAACGTTAGCGGCGTGACCGGCAATCCCCGGGTGAGGACTCGCTCTACTGCCATTGGGAAAATTCAAACCGGCGAGTTTTCCGCCATTATCGGCCTGATCAAACGCGCCCAGCGCATCTATGGAATGGTGTTCACCATTTCCGGCGTTATCTGCGCCTTTCGGCGTAAGGCACTGGAGGAGATTGGTGGCTGGAATACCGACATGGTCACCGAAGATATTGACGTTAGCTGGCGGCTGCAGCTAGCAGGCGGGCAAGTACGCTACGAGCCCAGAGCCCTCTGCTGGGTGCTGAT
The DNA here is from genome assembly GCF_036663435.1 of Halomonas sp. 5021. Classification (NCBI taxonomy): domain Bacteria; kingdom Pseudomonadati; phylum Pseudomonadota; class Gammaproteobacteria; order Oceanospirillales; family Halomonadaceae; genus Halomonas; species Halomonas sp. 5021. The sequence continues at coordinate 133,550 of NZ_JAXOVU010000006.1, read as the reverse complement.
GCCCGAGACATTGCGAGGGTTATTCAAGCAGCGGTTACGTTGGGCTCAAGGGGGTGGCGAGGTTTTTCTACGTTACTTCCCTCAGACGATTCGCTGGGATAATCGCCGGTTCTGGCTGCTCATGCTGGAATACACCATCAGCGTCATATGGTGCTACTCAGTCATTACCTTATTGCTCGTATGGATGGTTTCTCAGCTTGTCGCCCCCATCGCATGGCCCATCACGGCCCATCTGCTTTCCTATTTCGGCAGCATCCTGATCGCCCTTAGCTTTATCCAATTTACCGTCAGTTTTCATATTGATAGCCGTTACGACGAAGATATATTCCGCTGCATTTACTGGATGATCTGGTACCCCTTCGCCTATTGGATTCTCAATATGACCACCGTTGTTATCGCCTTCCCCAAAGCCCTATTACGGCAAAAGGGAAGGCACGCCACATGGACCAGCCCTGACAGAGGAGAGCATTTTAATGAAAAATAAACTAGTGCCTGTCATCATCGCCAGACCCAACCAAAAAGGCTGGGGATACCGATCCCGTGACGGCCTCATCGCCCTTACCGCCTTGGCACTATGGGCGCTTGTGATCGCAAAACTGATTGTTTTTTTTATTCTGAATGATGCAACCCTTGAGCACCTTTACGGTTCCATCATGCTTAAATTAGTGTTGGCAGGTTTTGCGGTGACCTTTTTGACGTTTCACTGCTGGGCGCTATATAACCGATATTTGTACACTGGCCACCTGAAACGCCAATTGCACCACGACCAACAGCTAACGTCTGACGTGCATGAAGAAACGAGGAGCCAGACCGAAAGCGAAACCACTCTGCAAGCGCAGGAAAAAAGTGGAGCGCCTGCTCAAGCAGTTAACTAGCATTCTTAAAACCTCCATTCAGGCCAATAGACGGCCTGAATGGAAAACATTACATGCAACTAGGCTGCTTTCTTCCTAGTAGAATCGATACTAGTAAATTCTCCTCAGCCCAATAGTGGTGTTCAACGCTAATCGCCAAAATAGGCCTGGTAGTTCACTTTCAACAACGAACTGTCCTGCCCCATCGACATCAAAAAAATTCTCATCTTGCGGTTACCCTCAATCCAGGTCACGCTGGCTTTTCGCATGATACCTGCCTTGGTGGTTTCGGCATCCGCTTCTTCCCCATATTGCTCGCGCAGGTCGTTCGTCAGCGCCTCCACCAGCCCCAGATTGGTCTCGAAATCTCGCGCGTCGTCCAGCTTGAAGGTGACCTGGGTAAGTTGGCCGTTCATGAAGTAAAACTGCTGGGTAAATATTTCACCAGCGAGCGCCACATCATCCTTACGCACTTCTTCTATCGCCGTGGTGGCAAGGCGACCACCATCCTCTACCCGGTAGGCCCCATCCACCGCGTGCAACACCTCCTCTACCGTCATCCCGGCGTTGGTCGGCCCCCAAAGCTGCCCTGCAAAGGCAAGGTTGGGCAACAGTAGCAAGAGCATGATGCCCGTGATTAATGTCCGCATTAGTGATCCTCCATGAGTTTTGTTGTTGGTATTCTGACTAAACGCCTTTGCAGGCCCCATCGATTGACTGGGTGACAGGGAAGCGCCTCAGGCATCTTCCTGGCGGCAGGGTCAGCTATTGCCTGCTTGTTCACAGCGCTGATCCATGCAAATAGCCGGGTGCTCGTTGCCTGGCTTACCGACGACTCGCGCCGGGACGCCGACGACCGTTGTACGCGGCGGCACATCCTGAAGCACCACGCTGCCTGCTCCCACCTTGGAGCCAGCGCCTATGCGGATATTGCCAAGCACTTTGACCCCCGCCGACAGCAGGACGCCACTCTCAACCTTGGGGTGCCGATCCCCTTCTTCTTTCCCCGTGCCACCTAGCGTTACGCCCTGAAGCATGGACACGTTGTCGCCAACCACCGCCGTCTCACCGATGACGACGCCATTGCCATGGTCGATGAAGATGCCATCACCCAAGACGGCAGCAGGGTTGATATCCACAGCAAACACTTCGGAGACCCGGCTCTGCAGATAGAGCGCCAGAGACCGCCGCCCTTTCATCCAGAACCAGTGGGACACCCGATACGCCTGCAAGGAGTGAAACCCCTTGTGATTCAGAAAAGGATTCGCCAGGCCATGCGCCGCCGGGTCACGGTCAGCGGCCGCCGCCAGGTCATTGCGGATCGCCTTCCTGATATCGGGGGAATCAGCGAAGGCTTGAGAAATCACCTCCCGGAGGCTCATGGCCGGGAGATCAGGGGAGGAAAGCTTGCCTGCAAGCAGGTAGGACAGCGAATCTTCCAGCTCGCAATGGTTGATCACCGTCGCATGCAGGTAGCTCGCCAGGATCGGCTCTGACCCTGCCAGAGCGCGTACCTCTTCACGCAATGTCTGCCAGGTAGCGTCTTCGATCTGCACGTGATTTAACCTCCTGATGCCTAAAACTGACGTATTTCGGATCCTCGATGGCCTGGCAAGGGCAATAGCGTCGGCCAGCCTTCAAGTTCTTCCAATGTATCGAAGACGTATTCCTTCGAATGGCTAGGTGAGGCCGTCTTGAACGGCTCAACCATCTGAAAGCAGGCGTGAATGCCTTGCCTTTCGAATACGTACTTCCCTTTATATTTCAGCGCCTAACTGAGCCAGATACTGTTTCATAAAGGCGGTTCTCTTTTCCGCCTCTTCCCTGGCTGAGTGAGTGTTCATGGTTTCAGCAATTCTAAGTAGCTTTGTATAGAAGTGATCAACCGTATTAGCACGGTCATTGGGCGCACGAGCTTCACAGAACGGGTCCTCCGGGTCATACAGCCCCACCCCTAAACGGGTGCTCACCTGAAGGCACCTTGCAATCCCGATAGCCCCAAGCGCATCCAGCCTATCGGCGTCTTGTACAATCTGTGCTTCTATCGTTTGAGGATATACATTCGCACTGAAACTATGCGCGATGATCGCATGCCCTATGTCGCTGTGATACTCAGGCGGATAATCGATGGCCGCCAGAAAATCCAACGCTTTTTCGGAGGCGATAAAAGAACTCCGAGCCCTGTCGGGGTGATTCTTGGGGAATGAAAAGCAATCATGTAAATACGCGGCCGGCAAAACCACTTCAAGTTTCGCCCCTTCTATTGCACATAACGATTTGGCGGTTTTAACGACTCTCATTACATGATTCAAATCATGCGCCGGGTCTTGCTCCATTTCAGCGTTAATGAAGCTGATGAACTGGTGTTCATAATGCTCTACCACGCTACATCCTTATTCGTCATGAACCGTTAATGCCTGCACTTGTCAGGCACGTCGATTAACCGGTGAGAATCTCAGGCTCACATCCGACGTCAAAATTCACGGAATTGGCAATAAAGCAGAACGAATGCGCTTTATCGTGGAGGGATGTCGCAAGCTCGCTGTCGTCAGCCGCCCCGATTCGGATGCGTGGCTTCAGCGTCACGCTCTCGAAATAGCCACTGCCATTGGTCGTCTCGATCATTCGACCCGTGGCGTTGTCTATGTACTCCGTTACCGTAATGCCAGCGTTGGCACACAGATGCAGATACCAAAGCATATGGCATGCCGAGAGCGAGCTTAGCAATAGCTCTTCCGGGTTATAACGGGACGAGTCGCCCAGGAAGGCGGGATCTGCCGAGCCGAATATCGTCGGTTTACTGTCGCACGTTATCTCGTGGTCACGCGAGAAGGCGCGATAATGTTTGGTACCTTCGCCTGAATTCCCAGTCCAGACAACGGTAGCGGCATAATCGTGCCGACCTTTTTCTGGCATTGATGCTGCCCTCTTCAGAAATGACCCGCCTCATCGCTTAAACGGAGACGCACCCGTCGATTGGTCTTTATCCACCATACTGGGCGAACACTTCTTCGCCGGTCAGCTGCTTGGTTTTTTCTGCCAACGAATAATAGCGCGGCTTTTGGTCGATGAATATTTGCTCGGTTATTTGCCAATCATCCGAGTCATCAATAAGACCCACGGGAAGCGCGTAATGACCATCCTGCTTTAAGCGATAGAAGAGATGAGTGCCACATTGCTGGCAGAAACCACGCTCGGCCCATTCTGAAGAACTAAAGATGGAAATATGCTCGGTACCTTGGAAGTCCACATCACCGGCAAACTCAACCGCAAACATCGGGCCGCCACCCCACTTTCTACACATTGAGCAGTGACAAACGCCGACATGGTGGCTGTTGGTGGTAACAGTGACGCTGACCATACCGCACAGGCAGGCCCCCTGACGCTGTGTAGTAGATGCCATCTTGGTCTCCTTCAGTTGTGCTTCCATCAAATCTGGTTTCCCCACCGCTAGCCCGCTGGATCGATGGTCAAGCGTTGAGACAATCCGTCGTGGAGTGTTTGCCGGGCCGCTTCATCGAATAAAACAAAGCGGATCAGGCTCACTTTGTGCAAGGTGGGCAGTATGGCTTCAAGGGTCGTCGCGCACACTTGTGCGGCCTGCTCCGCCGGGTAGCCAAAGGCACCAGTGGAGAGCGCCGGAAAGGCCAGCCGCTCAATGCCGTACTCGTCAGCCAGTGTCAGCGCATTACGGTAGCAGTCTGCCAGCAGTTGATCCTCGGGCTTGTCCACGCCATACACCGGGCCCAGACAATGAATCACCCACCGGTTAGGCAGGTTATGACCGCCGGTGAGTACCGCCTGGCCCGGGGCGATAGGCGCCATCGGCCGCCCCTCTTCCGCCAAGCCTGGCCCGGCAGCGCGATGAAGCGCTCCGGCGACACCACCGCCGGTTCTCAGTTGCGCATTGGCCGCATTGACCACGGCATCAACATCGGGCTGTTGGGCAATATCGCCCACCACGCACTGCACGCTGATGCGGTTGTCGCTCATAGGCTCCTCCGTCCGTTGTCACGTATCATGCAGGCTCTAGTGGTGCTGAGCCTTGGTGACTGCGGCAAATACTGAAAGTGTAGACTGAAAAAGCGCTTTGGTTCATGCATTGCCCTTTATGACCGCACTGGCTGCGCGAATCGCATAAATCGCGGTGCAAGCCTTGTTATTCGTTACTACATCGGGTTCTTTATATGCCGCCCTGCATATCGATGACTATGAGAGCTATCTGTTTGTGCATTATATTTTTATGCGCCATGGCTTTGCGGCGTACCCGTGCGCTAGCTTAGGCGCATCGGAAAACAGCTACTGGTTAAGCTGCTTCGAAGTCCAGGGGATGAATGCCATCCAGGTTGACCGTATTGCGGGCCACCCAAAGATCGTACATATCCTGCATTGCCAACCAGCTCTCAGGAGTGCGCCCGAGCACCTTGGATAGCCGCAAGGACATTTCCGGGCTAATACCACTAGCCCCTTTGAGAAGCCGAGACAACGTAGAGGGCGAGACGCCCAGGTTGGACGCAAGCTGGCGGGAGCTGATACCGAAAGGCTCCAAGTAAACCTCTCGGATGAACTCACCGGGATGTGGGGGATTATGCATAGTCATCAGTGATAATCCTCATAATCAAGAATGTAGGCGTTGCCGTCTTGAAATTCGAACGTCATGCGCCAGTTTCCGTTCACCCGAATCGACCACCGCCCTTTTCTTTACCCTTCAATAGATGAAGCCGAAAACCGGGGATGTCCATGTCTTCCACCGAAGTCGCTGTATCCAGGGCAGCCAGCTGCATGCGCAGCTTCTTGGCGTGGTCAGGCTGTATGCCTGACGTGTTGCCAGTCGAGTAAAACCGCTTCAGTCCTTTGTGACGGAATGATTTAATCATGTGGAGATCTTAGCATGTTGCGCATCACGCAATAACAGAGCTTAACGCCCGGCTCACGCGCCTGTTTGGAGCCGCGAAGCGGCGGAAAAACGGTCGCTGTGCAGCCGATTGTTAGCGTCCCGCAATTTTGGCAGCCTCATCTTCAGAAAGGTCAATATTATCAGTGAGCCATCGCTGAAAAATGGCCGGTTGACCATAGAGACCTTTTAAGGCTACTTCAATTGGAGGGACCTCTTGACCAACAACAAACTTTCCCCAAAGTTCTCCTTGATCGTATATCGCGGGGGTGCGCACACCCCGCTGAAAAACGCGCTACTCAGTCTGGCAACTCACGCAATCTTGGCAGTGGCCTGTATGTATCAGCACTTCTGCCAGAGCGAATTTGGGCTTGAGAATTTGATCCACGCCGGCGCACGCGGATGAATCCTGGCAAGAAGGGGCCTCTCCATGCCGACGAAACGGCACGCTGGCTGTCACTTAACAAGACTTTCTGGGAAACACTCGCTCGCAGAGGAAATCGACCAGTGCCCGTACCTTGGGCGAAGGGTGCTTGCTCGCTGGCCACAGCACGTGGAACTCGCCGCTGCGCTCTACATGGTCGGCCAGGACGAGTTTCAGCCGACCATCGGCCAATGGCTCACGAATGGCGAAGTCCGGCAGGTAGGCGATCCCCAGCCCTCGCAGAGCAAAGCACACGCGGGTCTCGATGTTGTTGCAGATCATCGAGGTGGGCAGCTGCAGTGGTGGTGCACCAGGTTCCTGTCGCAATGCCCAGGTCTCCAACTTTCCGCTGTTGGGGAAGCGGTAGTGCAGGCAGCTGTGGTGCAGAAGGTCGGCAGGAACTTGGGGGGTGCCGCGCTGTTCCAGGTAGTCAGGTGAGGCGACCAGCACCGAGCCGAAGCGGCCCAAGCGTCGCGCCGTGAGGCGAGAGTCGGCCGGCTCCCCCGTGCGTACCACCGCGTCGAACCCTTCCTCGATCACATCGACCATCCGGTCGGTGAAATCCAGATCCAACTCGATCTCCGGGTACTCGCGCATGAACTCGCCGAGTACCGGCAGGATGAGCGAGCTGACCAGCGGCAGGCTCACCCGCAGGCGCCCGCGCGGTGCTACGGTGGCTTGCGCCAGTTCCAGTTCCGCCGCTTCGATCTCGGCCAGGATGCGGCGGCTGCGCTCAAGGAAAAGCGTGCCCTCAGCCGTGAGTGTGATGCTACGTGTGCTGCGGTGAAACAGCCGCACCCCGAGCTTCTTTTCCAGGCGTGCCACGCTCTTGCCAACGGCCGAGGCCGAGATACCCAGCAGCCGGCCGGCGGCGACGAAACTTCGCGTCTCGGCCACCTGCACGAACACCACGAAGCCATTCAGGCTATCCATGATCGGCTCCTTTTGCCATTGCGGATAAATCGTTCCGCATAGCAAGGAACTGTAGCCTACTTTTTCTTTAATCGATAACTTTCTATCGTCGTGGCATTGCCCATTGAAAGGAGGTCTTTGCCATGACGACGCTTCAATCTTTCCCGCGCCAGGGTGTTCCCCCCGCGCACTTACCAGTCCCTCTCCAAGCCCCTATCCAGGCCGTTGTGCAGCAGGTGCTTGACGACCGGCGGCTGGTCGGTGCTGTCATCCTCGTAGCGCGTGACGGCGCGCTGATCCACCAGCAGGCTGCTGGTTTTGCTGACCGCGAAAGCGCGCGGCCGATGACCCTCGAGACGGTGTTCCGGCTGGCCTCGGTGAGCAAGCCCATTGTCGCCACGGCGGCCCTGGCGCTTGTCGCGCAAGGCCGGCTCGACCTGGACGAGGGAATCGAGCGCTGGCTGCCAGAATTCCAACCCCGGATGGCCGATGGCCACTCAGCCCGCATCACCGTACGGCAACTGCTCAGCCATACCGCTGGTCTTGGCTATCGCTTTTTCGAGGCCGACACGACGGGCCCCTACGCCCGGGCCGGGGTGTCGGACGGTATGGATGCGTCCGGCATCAGCCTAGAGGAGAACCTGCGCCGCCTTGCCAGCGTGCCGCTGCTGTTTGAGCCGGGCACGGCTTGGGGCTACTCATTGGCGACGGACGTGCTGGGCGCGTTGATCGCACGGGTTCACGGTACGTCGCTGGACGAGGCGGTACGCCAACGGGTGACGGGGCCGCTAGGCATGGTCGATACCGGCTTCGTCGCCCTTGATCCCCAGCGCGTGGCAACCGCCTATGTGAACGACACGCCCCAGCCCCATCGGCTCGCCGAGGGCGAGACGGTGTCGGCCTTCGAGGGTGCCGTGGGTATCACTTACAGCCCATCCCGCCTCTTCGATCCGCAGGCCTTTCCTTCAGGCGGCGCCGGTATGGCGGGGACGGCGCCAGATCTGCTGCGCCTACTGGAAACCTTACGCCAGGGGGGCGGTACGCTTCTGCCCAGTGAATGGGTCGCAGAGATGGCGCGGGATCAAACGGCGGGGCGGGAGTTGCCCGATGCGCCGGGCTTCGGTTTCGGACTGGGGTTCTCGGTGTTGCGTGACCCGGTGCTGGCCGCCTCCCCGGAATCAGCAGGCACCTGGCGTTGGGGTGGCGCCTACGGGCACTCCTGGTTCGTCGATCGGGCCCAGGGTCTGAGCGTCGTGGCCTTCACCAACACGTTGTACGAGGGCATGTGCGGCCGCTTCGTCACCGACCTGCGCGATGCCGTGTATCGCGCGCTGGAGGTGCAGTGATGACAACCCCAACGACGCGAATGAGCGCTACGACCGATGACCGTCTGCCGCTGGCCTCGTTGCTGGCCCTGGCGATGGCCGCCTTTATCACCATCCTCACCGAAGCGCTGCCGGCCGGATTGCTGCCTCAGATGGCGCAGGGCCTGTCGGTGTCCGAGGGCTGGGTCGGGCAGACCGTGACCATCTACGCCATCGGTTCGCTGGTGGCGGCGATTCCGCTGACCGTCGCCACCCAGGGCATGCGCCGCCGGCCGCTGCTGCTGGCGGCCATCGCCGGTTTCGTCGTCGCCAATAGCGTCACGGCCCTCTCCGGCAGCTATGGGCTGACGATGGTGGCGCGCTTCCTGGCGGGGGTGTCAGCGGGGTTGGTGTGGGCGCTGCTGGCGGGCTATGCCGCACGCATGGTGCCCGAGCACCAGAAGGGGCGCGCCATCGCGATTGCGATGGTCGGCACACCGTTGGCGCTGTCGCTGGGCGTGCCAGCGGGCACCTTTCTGGGCCAACTGGTGGGTTGGCGGATGTGCTTCGGTATCATGAGTGGGTTGGCGCTGCTGCTGATGGTGTGGGTGCGCTTCAAGGTGCCGGACTTCGCCGGACGGGCGGCGGGCAAACGGGTGCCCCTGCGCCATGTGTTCACCCTGGCGGGCGTTCGTCCGGTGCTGTTCGCGGTATTGGCCTTCGTGCTGGCCCACAACATCCTCTATACCTACATTGCGCCGTTCCTGACGGCGGCGGATATGGTCGAACGGACGGATCTGATCCTGCTGGTGTTTGGCGCGTCGTCCCTGCTGGGTATCTGGGTTGTCGGCGTGCTGATCGACCACCACCTGCGCGCACTGACGCTCGCCAGCACGCTGCTGTTCGGCCTGGCCGCGCTGGCACTTGGCGTGGCGGGCAACGCGCCGACGGTGGTGTATGTGGCGGTGGCTACCTGGGGCCTGGCCTTCGGCGGTTCGGCGGTTCGGCGGTTCGGCGGTTCGGCGGTTCGGCGACACTGTTTCAGACCGCTATCGTCAAGACGGCCGGAGAGGCGGCCGACGTTGCACAATCGATGCTGGTCACTGCCTGGAACACGGCGATTGCCGGTGGCGGCCTCGTCGGCGGCGTGTTGCTCGAATGGCTGGGCGTCGGCGCGTTTGCACCGGCCTTGCTGGTATTGCTGGCGGCGACGCTGGGGGTGGTATTGGGAGCCAGGCGGCATGGTTTTCCGGCGCCGGCGGGTTTGGCCGGGTCATAGCGGGATGTCCCACCAGGCGGCAGCCTATTTCTGCGCTGCGATACACGTGGCTGACCGCCTGACTCTGGATCATTTTGCCCTCGGGGCCCGAGTCTCAGACAACGCCGCCGGGACGTCCACCGTCCGTTCCGCGTAGATCCGAAGTGCGGCCGATGCAAAGCACGTTCATCCGCAGCTCGACGCCTCATACTGCCCCCGGATCACTGAATCCAGCATGGTCACCGGCGCCCCCTTGTCGCAGCCCGTACACATGAATGCCGCTCACTCTAGGATCTTCCCGACCGAAACTGCCCGGCGATCATCGCGACTCGTGCGCCGTAGCATGCGAGCCACACGGGATTTACTTCATCGTCGCGCCAGGCTCGTTCGTCATGGTGCGGATCTCAAAGCGCATGTTGTCAACACCACGAGTCAGTACAACCTGCCACCCAACAAGGTCAATTTGAAAAAGGAGAAGCCTTCAGGGCCCAGGTTGGGCGCCTCTATTACTCGATGCCTCTAGGAAGTTGGTGATCTTGTCCTTGATACCACTCTCGATGGTTCGCAAACGCAGAATTTCGATACCGCATTTTTCCAAAATACTGTTCTTTAGGGCATCCCGCGCAGCCTGATCAGGTTTGTCGTGCGAGCCACCATCGACTTCGATCACGCCAAAGGGACGCTTCCCCACTTTGAAGTACAACACGAAGTCACAACTGGCGCGGTTGGCCATATAATTTAACTCTCGAGTCGTCAGGTCGGAATTCGCTGGTGATGCCACCTGATTCAGAAGAACTTGATCATGATAGATGACCCCATCGTACTCAGTATGCGCTAGTACTTTGCGGAGCAAATGCGAGATGATCTGCTCGGACTTATACCGCGAGTCCTCTGACCGCAACCTGACATTAAGGCGCTCCAGGGATTGGTCGTACTCTTTGTAAAGAAGGTCGAATGCCGATACGACCGGTGCTCTCTCCACCTGATCGCCCTGACCGTAGTATTCGATGTAACGAACGAGTGCGGCAATGTGCGCGTTGTTAGCAATAAAGACGTCATCCCCTGTGACCAGGGTGAATTGTTTTTTGGCTCTGGACACTGCCACATTCACCATACGAGGGTCATCAACGAAATCCAGCCGCTTCTGGCATTGGTTGGAAGGCTTCTTGTCCAACACTGTGGAAAAAACGATTTCCTCGCACTCGCGCCCCTGAAACTTGTGGACAGTGTCTTTAATAAAGTCCTCGGGCAAGTAGTCGTCTGAAAGCTTCACTTGGGCGCGGAAAGGTGCGATGAATCCTCGCCCTTCTTTGTCCACCCAAACACCTTTGTCCTGCGCCTCTTCGCTACTAACCTTTAGAAGGGAATCCAACTCTCTGAGGTTCGTATTTCTCCGAGCGTGATTACCCTTGGCTGTTACAACCAAGCGCATGGGCATGTCACCTTCACCCTGAGTCATTGGAACCAGGGCGTTTTCATAGAACTGCTGATTGCAGAACTGGATAATACGAGGGTGGCAACGGTAATGCTCTTTCAGCAAGGTTCTGGGCAGAGCGTCTTTAAAGACGCCAATGCATGAATCCAACAAACTGTATCGTTCGCAATCGTACTCAACCGCCGGAGCTTGAATACCCAGTTCCGTGGGAATGTGTGCGAGCTGACGGCTGTCACCGACAACGATCAGATTCTTCGCACACCCCAAGGCCAGAATTCCGGGCATTATGTCCTGTTGGGAGGCTTCGTCGATGATAACGTAATCGAGGATGGCGCCTGGTGCAATTGAGTTGACAATAGAATGGGTGCTACTGCCAAGGATCGGGAAACGGCGCAGGAAATCGTCGAAATCGTTCCGGTACGTTCGTGCTTCAAAATCCTTTTGTTTTGGCGCTTTCACATTCAGCTGATGCTTCAGGTAGAGCATCGAAGCGGTGGTTAAAGAGTCCAGCAAATTCGTGAACTGAGCCTTAACTAGTGACTCCTGGCAGGCCTGTAATTCGGCCTCTTTCTCCCGCAACGATTGATCGTAGTAGTGCATCTGAAGGGCATGAAAGATCGACTGCCGAGTATCCACGGAGAAAGGTCGGGCACGAAAAATTCTGAAGTTGAAAAATAATTCAATACGGTCTTTCAGCCGGACACGCCTACCTCCCAAGTAGGAGAGGTAGGCCATTAGATCGGCTACCTTTCGCGGCGACAGCCCATATTTCTCCAATGAAGAGGCTGGCTGAACATCGTTTTCTTCTTGCCATTCCTGCAAGTAGCGGCGCTCAATCTCCAACTCGTCAATCTCAGCTCTCAACTGAGCTGCAAGATTCTGGTCGTGAAGATATTGCTTCACCTTTGAAAGCAGCGCCTGAATGTCACCCATGGTTGTCACTGGCTCGTGCTCAAGCGCATTCATTTGCAAGGTTGGGAGATCGTTAAAAAAAGCATTCCGGTTGTCTTGGCTACCCAGCTTAGCGACGAGATAGTCCAGGCCACATTTTTCCAACTTTTCATAAACATTGCCGACCGCCGAATTGTTATTCGACAGCACGGCCACCGTTTTACCACGCAGCAGGATATTGGCCAGAATATTCAGGATTGTCTGGGTCTTGCCCGTGCCTGGAGGCCCTTCAACCATGCTGACTTGGGCGCTAAACGCTCGCTCCACAGCAGCCAGCTGGCTTTCGTTAAGACCAAACGGAAAAATCAGCCCCGCACTCGGCTCTAGGGTTCCATTCCGCCCAGTGCAGTATGCGTTTAAGGCGGTGTCAGGAGACGCAGGGAGCTTTTCCAACTGACGAACTATATTAGCTGCCATCGGACCTTGGCTCGAAGAACCGGCACGCCTCTGACGGGCCCGCGCCACAGAGTTAAGATAACGGAACACCGATGATTTCTTCATGCCTGCCGTCGGCACAAATTCTACATTGTCGGCGTAGTAGACGTAGGGTTTCTCTGTGCCTGGATAATACACAACAGCGAAGCGGTCTCCGTAAACCGTGACCCTCTCAATGGGCTGGACTATCGAGCTACCCCGCCTTTTTAAAAGCGACTCACCCGGCTCACGGGTAGGAACGACTCGGCAGTCACTGAGGGGACGGGTGAAGGACTTTTTTGAAGGGAAGTAACACGTCAGATCAAGCGTCTCTTGCTGTTCATTCCAGCGTATGCGCCAGTCGGTAATTTGATTGGTTTTATCCTCTTCGCCGACGTAGATTGAAACCATAGATTTGAACTAATAATCCCTTGCTTTTGAGGCCTAAGCGCTCAGAGGTTGGCCTTCGGAAAACATATCTGTCCCGGTTTTCGAGGGTAGCCTAACGCCTTGCTAACACGGCCCAAAAGTGGAGCGACTTTTTTGCGAGAATGAGCGCAGCGAATGCACAAAAAGCCGCGTAGCTTTTGGGCTCGTGTTGAGCAATTTGTTAAGCATCTGGAATCAACCTTTTTCCGAGGATCACGACATCATCAGCTGCATAGCCAAGATGGTCGTAGAATTCGAGCACTTTTTCATTTGAGCTGCGTACCACTATATTGAGCTTAGGGCATCCCATAGCCTCGAGGGCATCCTCAATCCTGTGCATCATCAACTTTCCGTAGCCGCGGTGCTGGTAATCCGGAGACACTGCCAGATAAAAAACTGAGCCTCGATGCCCGTCATACCCGGCCATAGCGGACGCAATTACTTTTCCGTCCACCTCCCCAATGAAAAACAGCTCCGGCTGAACGTTGAGCTTCCTAGAAATATCTTTATCAGGGTCATTCCAGGGCCTAGTCAAGCCGCAAGCCTGCCAAAGCTCTATAACGGCGCTTCTATTAGCTGATTTGAATGCTCGTATGTCCATATTAATTCCTGCTTAACGCCATAAGTTCAGCGGTGCAGCTTCGCTGCATCCGGTGCGGCCGACAGGCCGCACGTACTGAAACGTATTGTTAGTCGCGAAGTGCATCGTCTATAAGGTCCCAACGGCCCTCATATTGGGCAATATTCCAGAAGTAGGGGGCAGCTCCATCTTCAACAGCCACGGCTCTTACAGAGCTATCCTTTCTTTGTTGCCCCTTCTTACCAGGAGTTGAAAGCCACTCCCGATGGTGATCAGCTACGTTACGCGCCATTTCATTGCATGGGACGATGTAGTATCTGAATAGATAATCGGACCCAGGTGTTGGAATACCTGCAATAACCCAGAAAAACAGAGAACCATATACTCGTTCGGCCTTTTTACCGACGCTACAAGTCTTGTTTCCTGGCACGAACGTCTTTACCTGAATATGGGCGAACTTTGTGCCGTCTCTATTGCTGCACAGTACGTCTGTGTTCGGGGTATTTCCGAGTGTTACTACTGCAGCATATCCTCGACGACACAGCTCGCCAGCTACGAAAAACTGGCTAGAATTTCCCCTGTGGCTCTTGTCTCTAGCTGATGTGGTCATCGATTCCTCATAGCGACTAACGCCGCGCTCTGCGGAAATTTAGGAGCACCAGCGAGTAAATTTTCCGTAGCAGCGCCTTGTTATGCCTAAAGCACCTTATGAACATACAGGCCACAATATCGTTTCTTAATTAGTGCTCTAATATCATCAAGAGAAGCCATAGCGCGAATGTCATCCATTGTGATGACAATGACTCTTATTCCATCTTGCAAAGCACTAGTTAAAATTCCTACTGCCCCAGGATCTGTGCCATCACCTCTCACAAACCCCCCAGTAACTCCATTGGCGGCTACAAATATACCAGTTGTTAATGCTCGTCTTCTAACTTTATTTACAAAGTTATCTAACACAGGGGCCCCAACTGTCGCGTTCCAGTTTTTACATTCAACCAATATAACAGAGTCCCATGGGCGCAATATTTCTTCAGTTTGAGCGTTCCAAAGTACTATGTCTATTTCTTCTGAAGGCATACGAATATCATGCTCAGTAATATCAACACCATCTAGGTGTTCAAACATATACATTGATAGAAGCTCGAAGGACTGACCTTTCTGCTGATTGGTGGTCGACGCATCAACGTCTGCAATTAGAGCTCTGAAATTATTAATATCAAACATTACTAGAACTCCTGTCCGTACAGAAGTTCTCTAACTTTTGATTTTACGAGAAACAATAAGTCTTTTGGATTTCTTACATTTATTAGATCATCACGATCCAGCGCGATAGCGTTGATACCTTCTTCAGCACGCAACCTATTAAGTAAATTTCTAGTCCTTTTATCATTCAGTCCTGTAGTTGCTAGAATTAGCCCTTTAATTCCCGATTTTTTGCTCATGTGGAGGAACTGATGGAGCATTGAGCTATTCATTGATCCAATTGCTTTAATTTCAACTGCTATTGGGTTACCCAAAACTGCTAATTCTGAGTCTTCTTGTGAATTCCAAATTACAAGATCAAAACCTCTATCTCTTCTGTTCCTAGTATCGGATTCAATAACTTCCCAGCCTTCAATACCAGCCGCGATCTCTGCAAACCATTGCTCAAACAATCGGCCTCTTCTAGGGCCCTCTGCTGTAAACAAATCACGAAAGTTCCTAGTCGGTCTGAAGTCCTTAGATATTGAATATTGCTTTGGTTCACTTCTGGGGCCGAGATAACCGGAACTTTTTCTAGTTGCATCTTCGATAGCTTCTTTAAGTTGAAATATAAAGTTGTTATCGAAAAGGCTACGCTGAGATGTGCTTAATATACGCTGCCCCCTTATTTCGGGAGGAAGAGAATATTCTCGGTCAGTTACAATAATTACAGGTTTTCTTGCTCCGTGTGCTAGCCCTATTTGATAATATAGGCTTTCGTTTTCTTTATTTACGAAAGCAACCAGCACATCACATAAATTAATAAGCCCCCAGATAGCTCCAGAAACAGTTTCTTGAAACTCAAAATCTTCAATAGTCTCTATTTCGTACCCTTCAATATCAGAGATATGTCTGAGTGCATTTTTTAGCTCATCTGATTCATAAGAAAAGCTATTTAAAAGTCCGATTCTTTTCATTCTTCACTCATATATATTTCGACAATTATCTGTAAACCACTCAAGAGGCATAACAGGTATTAGACGGCGCGTACTATGATTGCATAAACGCGCCTGCATGTTTGCTAAGCAAATGTAGCCTACCTTTTCGCGTGTAACCACATGATTTTCAAATAAATTAATATTAATTAGGCTGCATTTTCAGAATTCGCACGCTTGCGCGTTTTGTCAAGCCCAATAATACTGTATGCATATCCACCACTAGGAGATCGTCACCAAATGGATATGCAAAGCAGGTCCCCGAAACTAATGGATCGTGTGAAAGCTGTTATGCGAGTAAAGCGCTACAGCCCACGTACTGAGAAAACATACTGTTACTGGATACGTTACTTCATTCGTTATCATGGGGTACGACACCCTGCCAACATGGGGCCTTCTGAAGTCCAGGCTTTTCTGGAACACCTTGCCGTAGAACGATATGTGGCTGCGGCCACACAAAACCAGGCACTTAATGCGTTGGTATTTCTGTATCGCCATGTCCTTGATATGCCATTGGGTGATATTGGCTCCTTTTCGCAAGCTAAACGCCCGCGTCGATTACCTGTCGTACTTTCTCACGAAGAAGTGATGCGCGTGTTAAATCAATTGTCTGGGCCTATGAATTTGATGGCCACCCTTATGTATGGCTCGGGACTAAGACTCATCGAAACATGTCGTTTGCGCGTCAGAGATATTGATACCCAACGCCATATCATCACCGTCAGAGCAGGAAAAGGGGATAAAGACCGAACCACTTTACTACCCTCAGTCTGTCTTCCTGCATTACGGGCACGCATTGAGTCGGCAGAACAGCAACTTGCCTATCGACTAGAACGTGGCCGGGTACCAGTCACTTTACCTCATGCTCTGGATCGTAAGTACCCAAACGCGGGCATTTCTCTAGGGTGGCAGTGGCTGTTTCCTGCAAGTCGCCCATGCTGTGATGATGCCGGAAACGTCGTTCTTCACCATATTCATTCATCGGCTGTGCAAAAGGCAGTGAAGCAGGCGATGAAGTCTGCATCTTTACCGCGTCCAGGCTCTTGCCATACCTTACGGCACAGTTTCGCCACTCAATTACTTAGCCAAGGCACGGACATTCGCACAGTACAAGAATTGCTGGGCCACAAAAGCATTGAGACAACGCAAATTTATACGCATGTGATAGGGAAGGAGTTTGCTGGCGTGCGCAGCCCTTTAGGCTAATGCGCTAAACGCAGGCACGCTACCGCCCCGGTACGACTGGGATGCGTTAAAGCGCTCCGCCTGCGACCGTCTCACCAATTTTTGTCGCCTATTTTGGATTACACAGACGTTATAATCTCGACGTTACTCAGTTTTCTTTGGCATTGCAAAGCAGGAACTAATTTTTTGCTATCGCATTCACCACCGCAATTTCATGGCGGGGTTTTGGCCTTTTCATCGTGCGGCTAGTCTGGCTCCTGCATTGGTGTGGTGCTTGTAGGGGTGCGTGCCGCAGTGAGTTCCTGGGCATTTTGGTGGGTGCCTTTCTTGAATCCATGCATGCGTTAGGTGTTGTGGCCTTATCAATCGCCCGAAAAGTCGAGCTCCTACATTGGTGGGGTGCTTTTAGGGGGTTGTGTGGCGCGGGGGATTTCTGTGCATTTTTGATGGGTGCCTTTAACGAACCCAGGGTGTTGCGGCCCTTACAGATCGGTTCGAGGCTGGCCTTCCGTTGCAAACCCGATTAGCCTGCTAACTCAACCAGTAAGGGATTGAGATGCAAGAGACGACTTCTCGGCAGCGCTTGGCGGGCGTGCTGATTTTGCTTGGTTTGGTAGTTCAAATAGTGGGCTTTAGCGGCTGGGCGGCGACCACACAGGCGGTGAGCTATGTGCTGTGGGCGGCGGTATTGCTGCTGTGGCGGGATATTCCCAGGCGTTCGCGGATCCAGGCGGGGGTGTTGATTGGCCTGGGCGCGGGCATGCTGTTGGTGGCGCGGTTTGTCTATGGTGCTGAGGTCGATTGGCCTGCCATGTTGCAGGGCAATGTGTTCGTGGTGGCCATGCTGGTGGGCGTCAGTTTTATTACGCTGATTGGCAAGCAAGGCAGCAAAGGTGCCTCGGGGAGTCGCGTGACCGGCGCGGGTGGCGTGCTTCGCACCTGGTTGGGGGTGCATTTCCTGGGCACGATCCTGAATCTTTCCACCGTGCTGATGGTTGGCGACAAGCTGGCGAGGCGCGGGCCGCTTAAGATGCCGCAATTATTGGCACTGAACCGTGGGCTTTCCAGCGCCGCGCTGTGGTCGCCGTTTTTTGCCTCAATGGGCCTGGTGATCTCGCTGGTGCCGGACGTCGAGTACGCGCACATTGCCCTGGCGGGCTTTCCCCTGGCGATGATGGCGGGGTTGTTCACGACGCTGGAGCTTAGACGGCGATTTGACCTGCGCGAGGTGGATGGCTATTCGCTGGCACCGCGTAGCCTGCTGATGCCGGTGGGCATGGCGGCGCTGGTGATGCTGTTTCACTTCTGGCTGACGCCGTCGCTGACCATTGTCAGCATTATTACCTTCCTGCTGCCAGCCGTTGCCGTGCTGAGCAACCTGCGCGAGGGGCCGCGTTTTACCCTGCGGCGAGTTCGCCAGCATACCCTCAGCCGCTTGCCTGCCATGCGCGGCGAGGTGTCGCTGTTCCTGGCGGCGGGGTTATTGACGCTGGGGCTTTCCACCCTGGTATCGGCCGCGGCGGGTAACGACTGGACCATGTTTACGGACTTTGGCACACCCCAGGCGATGATCAGCTTCGCCGCTATCTCCCTGAGTGCACTGGCCGGGCTGCACCCGATTATCGGCGTGTCGGTTTTGGCCTCGATACTCAACCTGGAGGGCGGCGAGCAAACGCTGTTTGCCTTTGTGGCATTGAGCTCGTGGGCGGTGGGCACCAGCGTGGGGCCGCTGTCGGGCATCAACCTGTCCCTTCAGGGCCGCTACGGGGTGAGTGGCTACCGGATGATGACCAACAACCTGCTGTACGCGGCTGTCCTGAGCCTGCTCTCGCTGGGGGCGATCGCAGGCGTCAGTTTGATCGTCGGCTAGCGATGTATCAGGTCTCGACGATTTTGCCGGGAAAACGGTAAAAGTAGCGATGGCCGCACTGGTGGCAAGGCTCCAGCCGCGAGACGCTGTGCAGCATCACCTGGGCGTCGCAGTGCACGCAGGCCATCAGGCCGGGAGCGGCCATCTCGCCTTCGCAGTAATCGGCGCGGGCGGCTTCTAGGTCGTCGTCAAAGCGCTCACGCTCGACGATGCTGCGGTCGGCAATCGAAAGCAGCGATTCCGCCACGCGGCGAGTAAGGTGGTCAAGATCAATGCCCAACCAGCTGGCCACCTGCTTGCCGGTATCCGACATGTAGTGGCGCATGTCTTTCAGGTCACGCTCTACCCAGGCCCGCAGCAAAGCCAGTTCGTCCTTGGTGTACTCTTCCAGCTCCGCTTCAAACTCAACGGCGTCGTCCAGGTCCTTTTGCAGATTTTCCCAGGTCAGCTCGTCAGCGCCGTCCCGCATCCGTTCCAGCAAACGCTCGTAGCCTTCGCGTAGGCGATGGTCGTTGTGTTGTTCACTCATGGTCCCTCTCCTTTTGTCGACGCGCGGTGTGACCTATCATGGCCTAGCCGTTCAAGGATACACCTGCATAGGATACAATCGACGCCACTAATCTGACAGTCGTCATCTAACATTCACTTTGCGCCCAACTTGGGCGATACGCCAAGGCATTAAATAAACCGATGGACGCACAATACAGCCCTCGTGAAATTGAACGCGACGCCCAACAATATTGGGATCAACATCAATGCTTTAAAGCGGTAGAGGACGCGAACCGCGAAAAGTTTTACTGCCTTTCGATGTTCCCCTACCCCAGCGGCAAGCTGCACATGGGCCACGTGCGTAACTACACTATCGGCGACGTGGTGTCCCGCTTCCAGCGCATGCAGGGCAAGAATGTCATGCAGCCCATGGGTTGGGATGCGTTCGGCATGCCGGCGGAAAACGCCGCGATTCAAAACCAGGTGCCACCCGCCAAGTGGACGTACCAGAACATCGACTACATGCGCAACCAGTTGAAAGCCCTTGGCTTTGCCTACGACTGGAGCCGCGAATTCGCTACCTGCGATACCAGTTATTACCGCTGGGAGCAGTGGTTCTTCACCAAGCTGGTGGAAAAGGGGCTGGTGTACAAGAAGATGTCCACGGTCAACTGGGACCCGGTCGACCAGACCGTTCTGGCCAACGAGCAGGTCATTGAAGGCCGCGGCTGGCGTTCCGGCGCGCTGGTCGAGCGCAAGGAAATCCCGCTGTGGTTTTTGAAGATCACCGACTACGCCGATGAGCTGCTGGCGGATCTCGACAACGTCGAGTGGCCCGAGCAGGTCAAGACCATGCAGCGCAACTGGATCGGCAAGTCCCAGGGCGTCGAGCTGTCTTTTGACATCAAGGCCCCCGACGGCTCGAGCGGTGAGCCGCTTTCGGTGTACACCACACGCCCGGACACGCTGTTCGGCGTTACCTATATGGCCGTTGCCGCCGATCATCCGCTCGCCAAACAGGCCGCTGAAGGCAATGCCGAGCTGCAGGCCTTCCGCGAGGAGTGCGCCCGGGGCGGCACCTCGGAAGCCGAAATGGCCACCAAGGAGAAAAAAGGCCTGCCCACGGGCTTCAAGGCCATTCATCCGCTTACCGGTAACGAAGTGCCCGTCTTTGTGGCCAACTTCGTGCTGATGGAGTTCGGCACCGGGGCCGTCATGGCCGTACCTGCCCACGACCAGCGCGACTGGGAGTTCGCCACCAAGTACGGCATCGAGATCAAGCCGGTGATTGCCGATGAAAACGGCAACACACCCGACCTTTCCCAGGGCGCGTATGCCGAACACGGTATGCTGATCAACTCTGGCGAGTTCAACGGGCTGGGCTTTGAGGACGGCTTTGATGCAATCGCCGCCAAGCTCGCCGAGATGGGCCGCGGCGAGGTCAAGACCAACTACCGCCTGCGCGACTGGGGGGTGGCCCGCCAGCGCTACTGGGGTGCGCCGATTCCGGTCAAATACGGCCCTGAAGGCCAGACCGTGCCGCTTACCGATGAC
Organism: Halomonas sp. 5021; assembly: GCF_036663435.1. NCBI lineage: Bacteria > Pseudomonadati > Pseudomonadota > Gammaproteobacteria > Oceanospirillales > Halomonadaceae > Halomonas > Halomonas sp. 5021. The sequence goes on along the minus strand of NZ_JAXOVU010000006.1, from coordinate 112,817 downwards.
CAGTTGCCGGTCGAACTGCCGATGGAAGTCACCGTCGACGCCTCGGGGTCACCGCTCAAGAAGATGCCCGAGTTTTCCGACCTGGGCGACGGCTGGACCCGGGAGACCGACACCTTCGACACCTTCATGGAGTCTTCGTGGTATTTCGCGCGCTTCTGCTGCGCTGACAACCATGAGGCCATGCTTGATGAGCGGGCCAACTACTGGCTACCGGTCGACCTTTACATCGGCGGGATCGAGCACGCCATCCTGCACCTGCTCTACGCCCGCTTCTTCCATAAGCTGATGCGTGACTTTGGCCTGGTGGATTCCGATGAGCCCTTCCAGCAGCTGCTGACCCAGGGCATGGTGATTGCGGAAACCTACTACCGCACCACCGAGAACGGCGGCAAGGAGTGGTTCAACCCCGCCGATGTCGAGGTCAAGCGCGATGAGAAAGGCCGCCCACTGAGCGCGGTGCTGATGAGCGATGGCCAGCCGGTGGAAATGGGCGGCATCGAGAAGATGTCCAAGTCGAAGAACAACGGCGTTGACCCGCAGTCGATGATCGACAAGTTCGGCGCCGACACCGTTCGCCTGTTCATGATGTTCGCCGCGCCCCCCGAACAGTCACTGGAGTGGTCGGATTCCGGCGTGGAAGGCGCCCACCGCTTCCTGAAGCGCATGTGGCGGCAGGTTCACGAGCACCTTGAAGCCGGTTCGCCGGGCAAACTGGACGTGGCCGCGCTGGATGACGACCAGAAAGCACTGCGCCGCAAAACCCATGAAACCATCAAGAAAGCCAGCGACGACATTGGCCGCCGGACGACCTTCAACACCGCCATTGCCGCGGTGATGGAGCTTTCCAACGCCCTGGCCCGCTTCGATGACGACTCAGCCCAGGGGCTTGCGGTGAGCCGTGAGGCACTGGAAGCCTGCGTATTGCTGCTGGCACCGATCACGCCGCACCTTTGCCATCGCCTGTGGCAGCAATTGGGCCATACGACCCCGGCGATTGAAACGCCCTGGCCTGCCGTCGACGAAGCGGCGCTCACCCGCGATACTATTGAGCTTGTGGTCCAGGTTAACGGCAAATTGCGGGCCCGCATGGAAGCCCCGGCCAGCGCCGACAAAGCTGCCATTGAGCAGTTGGCAATGGAAAACGACAACGTCCAGCGTCACCTGGAAGACAAGACGGTGCGTAAAGTCATCGTGGTGCCGGGCAAGCTGGTCAACATAGTGGTGAGCGGATGAATCGACGGACTTTTTTAGCCACCAGTATGGCCGCCTCGGCGGCCGTGCTCCTCAGCGCCTGCGGTTTTCGGCTGCGCGGTGCGGGTTCCATGCCCAGCCTGCCGCCGCTGGCCCTTGAAGGCGATACCAATAGCGACCTGGCTCTCCAGCTCATCGACCGTTTGGAGCAGCAAGGCACTGCCATCACGGATAGCGGCCAATGGCGCGTGACGCTGGGATCGCCGACGTTGGACGAACGGCGCCTGGGCGGCGAAGTTCGCGGTAGCCGGGACCACGAGCTGACCCTTAACATTACGCTGTCTGTTCAACGCCGCGAGGACAACGCCTACCTGCTCAACGGTGAAACGCTGTCGACCAGTACCCGTATTCGCATCAATGATAATGACCTGCTCAACCGCGAGGACCTGTTCAGCGAAGCCGAGCAAAGCCTCAATCGTGAATTGACGCAGCGCATTATCGAACGTCTCAGCGCCCTGAATAACGCCTCGTGAAAGTCTTTGCCGATCAACTGCCCGCCGCCCTGGCCAAGTCGCTGCCCAAGGTCGTGATTGTGGCCGGCGATGAGCCGCTTCAGCACCGCGATGCCTGCGATGCTGTAAGAGCCGCGGCCCGCCAGGCGGGTATCGAGGAGCGCGAAGTCCTGGATGTCGAGCCCAACTTTGCCTGGGGGCGGCTGCTTGAAGTGGCCAGCAACCTGTCGCTGTTCGCCACCAACAAGCTGCTTGAACTGCGTTTGGGCCAGCACAAGCTGGGGCAGGAAGGTAGTAAGGCGTTGGCCGAATACGCCCAGCATCTGGACAATAACGATGACCTGCTGTTGATCAGTATGGGCAAGCTTGATGCCAAGCAGCAAAAAAGTGCCTGGTTCAAGGCGCTCGATAAGCATGGTCTGTTTGTCCCGGTATGGCCGGTTGATGTCTCGCGGCTGGGTTACTTTCTGCGCGACCGTGCCTCACTTCACGGCTTGCAGATCGACCTGGACGCCGCTCGCCTGCTGGGTGAACGTACCGAAGGCAATCTGCTGGCGGCTGATCAGGCGATGCAGAAACTGGCCCTCATTCACCCCCAGGGTACCCGGCTTAGTGCGGAAAGCATTGCCCAGGGCGTGGAAGACAGCACCCGCTTTGATGTTTTCACCCTGGCCGACGCCTGTTTGAAAGGCGAACCCAGCCGCGTCTCGCGGATTATCACCGGGTTGCGTAGTGAGGGCGTGGAAGCGCCTATCGTCCTCTGGGCGCTAACCCGCGAGCTACGTACGCTGCTGTCGCTGCATCAACACATGGACCAGGGACAGAGCTTTGAGCACGCCTGTAAGGCTCAAAAGCCGATGATTTTCGACAAGCGCCGCCCGGGCTATCAAAAAGCCACTCAGCGGCTACCCATGAAGCGCTTACATAAGCTGCTGTTGATGGCCCAACGACTGGATCTCGCCGTTAAAGGGGCGTCACCGGTGCCGTTATGGCCCGGATTGCACGACCTGGCGATGACCATGGCCGGTGGGCGCGGGTTACTGGCTGAATCGGCCTGGACGTACCGCGTTGCCCCCAGCTTTTAGGCTTTTCCGGCTTCCTGCATTCAAGCACTATTGACCGAATAAGCAATAACCGTGAATTCTCGGTACCAAAGCGTGTACCCCGCTTAAAAAAAGGATGAATTCTTCCTATACTCATGTTTCTAGCCGTTTGTGCTTGGCCCATCCCTATAAATATGTCTAAGGATCAAGACGATGAAAAAAATACGTGCCTATCTATCGACGCTGCTTATTGCCGCCCTGGTCATTACCAGCCTGCCCGTTGCGGCGGCACCGGCTTCTTCCTCAACGGACCTTGTCAGCACACAGTCCGTTCTCGCCAACGATAGTGCCCAGGCGGACCGTGAGCGGATCCATCAGCTACTTAACCGCGCCGACATCCAGGACGCACTGGTCAAACAAGGCGTTGACCTGGACGAGGTGGAAATGCGTGTTGCCGCTTTGAGCGATGCTGAAGCCCAGCAAATGGCCACCCAACTGGAAGAGCTGCCAGCTGGCGCCGGTGTCGTTGGCGCGCTGTTCGCGGTCTTTATTATTCTATTGGTCACTGACATTCTTGGCCTGACCGATGTTTATCCGTTTACGCGCTAACCCATGAAGCCTATCTTCATGAACGCTATGTATTGCTTTCAAAACGCCCGCCTCGCGGGCGTTTTCGTCTTGATGCTGTTACTCACGGCTTGCGCAAGCGCCCCGCAGCTACGCGATAGGACTGAGCAGCGCCTGCCCCGCCAAAGCGAGATCAGCGACGTTCCCTTTTACGCCCAGACCGAGTACCAGTGCGGCCCGGCAGCGCTGGCCATGGTACTGAATCACCAGGGGGTCGATACCGACGTCGAGACGCTGATACCCCAGGTATTTATTCCTGACCGCGAAGGTAGCGTCCAGCCGGAAATGCTGGCCACTGTGCGTCGCCATGAGCGTCTTGCTTATCCCATTCGCGGAAGCTTCGACGATCTGTTGGGGCACCTGGCCGCCGGTGACCCGGTCTTGGTCATGCAGAACCTGTCACTCGCGGCGTTTCCCATGTGGCATTACGCGGTGGCAATTGGCTACGACCTGGATGACGATACCCTGATACTGCGCAGTGGCGAAATCGAGCGGCATACCCTGTCTTTCAGCCGCTTTGATGCCACCTGGGCACGGACCGATCGCTGGGGATTTGTAGTGGCAAAGCCCGGCACTCTGCCGGAGGGCATTACCGCACGCAACGCGATCAATGCGATCAGCGCCTACGAGGAAGCACATGGCCCCGAAGCCACACTGGGTAGCTGGCAGGCAATGACAGAGCGTTACCCCAACAATGCGATTGGCCAGTTTGGCCTGGCGAATGCGTATTACGCCAACCAGCAGCCGGACAACGCGCTCAGCGCCTTCCAGGCAGCCACTCAGCGTGATCCGCAAATGGGCGCAGCGTGGCTGAATATCGGGCTACTGCAGTTGCAGAGGGACCAGCCGGAGGCGGCGCGAGAAGCTCTCAGACAGGCGGCGTCCATCGAAGGCAGCTGGCAGGCCCGTGCCAAGGAAGTACTGGAAAATCAATTGGGCAGGTAACTGAAAACGCCGTGGCTAAGCCACGGCGTCTTGGAGAAATCATCAATCTTGTTTGACGTGAATTAACGACGAGAAGCGTTATAGCCTAGATCGGCGCCACGGCTTTCGTCGCTACGACGACGTGCGCTACCGCGTTTACGGTTCTCTTCCTCGCACACCTTGTCTTTACCGCCGCAGATATCGCAGCCGTCTTTCATGCCGATTTGATTCAAGCCGCCACAGGAACCCGCAATGGGCTTGCGTCCCATGATGACCCCCACGGCCATGACCGTCATCACAAGGGCCATGAATCCGAAAACCAGTAGCCAGATGGCCATAATTACCTCCTCTCACGATGGGGCTTACCAGTAGACAACAACAAGTCCCGTTAGTGCCTGATATTCCACAACGCGAAAATAAAGGGGGGCCAGCCAATGGCCAGCCCCGCAATCGCCCTTGGGCATGCTATTAACCGCCGAAATCATCCAGCATGATGTTTTCCGGCTCAACCCCCAGATCAAGCAGTAGCTTGATGCAAGAGGCGTTCATCATGGGCGGCCCACACATGTAGTACTCACAATCTTCAGGCGCGGGGTGGTCCTTCAGATAGTTTTCATACAACACGTTGTGAATGAAGCCCGTCGCTCCTTCCCAGTTATCTTCCGGCAGCGGGTCTGACAACGCCAGGTGCCATTCGAAGTTCGAGAATTCTTCAGCCAGTTGATCGTACTCTTCATTGTAGAAGGTTTCACGCCATGAGCGCGCACCGTACCAGAATGAAATTTTACGATCGGTTTTCAACCGCTTGAGCTGGTCGAAGATATGGCTGCGCATCGGTGCCATACCGGCACCACCGCCGATAAAGATCATTTCGGCGTTGGTATCCTTGGCGAAGAACTCACCAAACGGCCCCATCACGGTAACCTTGTCACCCGGCTTCAAGCTGAAGACATAGGTGGACATCAAGCCCGGGGGATGGCTGGTGCCGGGAGGCGGCGTCGCGATACGGATGTTGAACTTGAGGATACCCTTCTCATCCGGGTAGTTCGCCATTGAATATGCACGAATGACTTCCTCGTTGTTCTTGTGGGAAACGTCGAACAAGCTGAACTTTTCCCAGTCACCACGGTATTCCTCTTCGATATCAAAATCAGAGAACTTGATATCGTACGGCGGCGCCACCAACTGCACGTAGCCACCGGCGCGGAAGGCAACTTCTTCGCCTTCCGGCAGCTTCAGGTTCAGCTCTTTGATAAAGGTGGCAACGTTGGGGTTATCGATAACCTCGCATTCCCACTTCTTGACGCCAAACACTTCCTCAGGCACTTCAATCTTCATGTCCTGCTTGACAGGCACCTGACAAGAAAGACGCCAGCCTTCCTTCTTCTCGCGCATGGTGAAGTGCGATTCTTCGGTCGGCAGGATAGAGCCGCCGCCTGTCTCTACACGGCACTTGCACTGGGCGCAGGAACCACCGCCGCCACATGCAGAGGAAAGGAAAATGCCGTTGGCGGCCAGGGTATTCAGTAGTTTGCCACCGGCCTGGGTCGTCAAGGTATGTTCAGGGTCATCGTTGACCTCAATGGTCACGTCCCCACTACTCACAAGCTTGCTTCGCGCTGCCAGAATGATCGCCGTTAAGCTGATAACGATGACCGTAAACATGACAACACCGAGCAAGATGACAGCTGTATCAACCATGTCGGTTTCCTATTGCTGAAGGGTTTTCTTTGCCCCGACGATGCGTATGCACCGTCGGGAAAACCGGCTCCGATTAAAGCTGAATACCTGAGAAGGACATAAAGCCCAACGACATCAGCCCTACGGTGATAAAGGTGATACCCAGGCCCTGCAAGCCCGCCGGTACATCGCTGTACTTGAGCTTTTCACGGATGCCTGCCAGGGCAGCGATCGCCAGCGCCCAGCCAGTACCGGCACCAAAGCCATAGACCACCGACTCACCAAAGTTATAGCTACGCTCGACCATGAACAGTACGCCACCGAGAATGGCGCAGTTCACCGTGATAAGCGGCAGGAAAACCCCCAGCGCGTTATAGAGCGTAGGCACGTACTTATCCAGGAACATTTCCATGATCTGGACGAGTGCTGCAATAACCCCGATATAGCTGAGCAGTCCGAGGAACGAAAGGTCGATGTTTTCAGCGCCATTGATGCCGGTCCAGGTCAGTGCACCCTCCTGAAGCAGGAAGGTGTATACCAGGTTGTTGACCGGCACGGTGACGGTCAGTACGACAATAACGGCAATACCCAGGCCGATCGCGGAGGATACCTTTTTCGAGACGGCCAAAAAGGTACACATGCCGAGGAAGAAGGCCAACGCCATGTTTTCAACGAAGACCGACGCAACAAAAAGGCTTAGATAGTGTTCCATGTTACACGGCCTCCTTCGGTTGAGTATTTTCCTTCATCTTGAACTCGTTCTCCTCAACCTGCTCAGGATTGAGTGAACGCAGCACCCAGATCAGCAGGCCGATGATGAAGAATGCAGAAGGCGGAAGCAGCAGCAAGCCGTTGCCCACGTACCAGCCACCGTCCTGAACGGTCGGCAGTACGGTGAAGCCAAATACGCTGCCTGAGCCCAGCAGTTCACGGAAAAAGCCAACGACCATCAGTACAAAGCCGTAACCCAGACCGTTACCGATACCGTCAAGGAAGGACATGCCGGGCGTGTTGGACATCGCAAAGCCTTCTGCACGTCCCATGACGATGCAGTTGGTAATGATCAGACCGACGAACACCGACAGCTGTTTGGACATTTCATACGCATAGGCTTTCAGAACCTGATCCACCACGATAACCAGCGAGGCGATGATGGTCATCTGGACAATGATCCGTATTGAAGACGGAATATGATTCCTGATCAACGATACAAACAGATTGGAAAATGCCGTTACAAAAATAACCGCCAACGCCATTACCAGCGAAACACTCATGCTGGTCGTCACCGCCAGCGCCGAACAGATACCCAATATCTGCAGTGCGATGGGGTTGTTCTTGAAAATCGGCGCTGTTAAAACGCCTTTTGCATTTACGTCCGCCATGATTAGGCCCCCTCAACGTCTTCGAAGTTGGTATCGGTGTCTTCGGCGTCTTCCGGGTCAGTACCGCTACGGAATTTCGCCAAATACGGACCGAAGCCTTCTTCGCTCAACCAGAATTGCAGCATGTTGGTCACGCCGTTACTGGTCAGCGTAGCGCCGGATAGCGCATCAACTTCGTGTTCGTTACTTGCACCGCCTTTGGTCAGGTGGATTTCCGGCGAGAGGTCGCCCTCTTCGTCGTAAATCTCTTTACCTTCCCACTGAGCCTGCCAGCGCGGGTTGTTAACCTCAGCACCCAGGCCAGGCGTTTCACTGTGCTCGTAGTAGGTGATACTGACAATGGTATTGCCGTCACCCTCTACGGAGATGAAGCCACGCATGAGGCCCCATAGGCCCTGGCCACGAATCGGCAGCACAATCTGCTCTGGATCGTTTTCATCACCAATCAGGTACACCGTAGAGTAATTTTCTACCCGGCTTAGACCCGCAATGTCTTTTTCACCAGACAACGTGCGACCAGTGGCCGGATCCCGGGCGGCTTCAAAGTTATTGAAGGTCTCCGGGTCGAACTCATCGGTGTAATCACCGGATTCCATGTCAACGACACGGGCCGTAATCTGCTCGTTGAATGTTTCTTCAACGTCCATGCCCGGCTCGTAAAGCTTGGCCACGTTAAGGATGTTGGTCTTACGGTCCAGTTCCTGGTTCAACTGCTGGGCGGGGCGTAATGCCACCGCCGCCGTCGAGACAATGACGGAGCACACAATACACAGTGCAAACGCCACTATCAGAACTTTCTTGATGGAGTTATTACCTTGTGCCATTAGGCAGTCTCCTCGGCCGGTACGCCCGTGCGCTTGACGCGACGCTTGATATTGGCCTGGACAAAGAAATGGTCAATCAACGGGGCAAACAGGTTGGCAAACAGAATCGCCAGCATGATGCCTTCCGGGAAAGCCGGGTTCACCACGCGGATCAGCACCGTCATCACGCCGATCAAGGCGCCGAACACCAGGCGGCCCTGGTTGGTCATGGAGGCAGACACCGGGTCCGTCGCCATGAACACCATGCCAAAGGCGAAGCCGCCAATCACCAGGTGCCAGTACCACGGCATCGCAAACATTGGATTGGTGTCAGACCCCATCAGGTTGAACAGCGTGCTGGTGATGACCATGCCCAGCAAGACGCCCAGCATGATTCGCCAACTGGCAATCCCGGTCCAGAGCAAGACGGCGGCGCCAATAAAGATCGCCAGGGTGGATACCTCACCTACCGAGCCCGGGACAAAGCCGAGGAAAGCGTCCCACCAGCTGAAGGTGTCGGTCAGCGAGCCCATGCCTTCCTGGAAAGCCAGTGACAGCGCCGTAGCACCTGTGTAGCCGTCGGCTGCTACCCAGACAGAATCGCCGGAAATTTGCGCCGGATAAGCAAAATACAGAAATGCCCGCCCGGTCAGCGCGGGGTTCAGGAAGTTTTTCCCGGTACCCCCGAAAATCTCCTTGCCGATGACCACGCCAAAGGTGATACCCAACGCCACCTGCCAGAGCGGAATTGTCGCCGGCAGGATCAGGGCGAACAGCACGGATGTCACGAAGAAGCCTTCATTGACCTCGTGGCCACGCTTGATGGCAAAGAGCACTTCCCAGAAACCACCGACGGCGAAGGTCACCAGATAGATGGGCAGGAAGTAGGTTGCCCCCAACACGAAGTTGGCCCATAGGCTGCTTGGATCGTGTCCACCTGCCAGGGTCATCATGATGGCTTCGCGCCAGCCGTCCATCGATGCATAGCCTGCCTCGATGGCTGTATTGGCCTGCCAGCCCGCATTCCACATGCCAAAGAACATCGCCGGGAAGGTACACATCCAGACGGTGATCATGATGCGCTTGAGGTCGATGCCATCGCGCACGTGGGCGGTGGTTTTGGCCACGCTGGGGGGTGAGTAGAAAATCGTATCTACGGCTTCATAAAGCGGGTAAAACTTCTCGTACTTACCACCTTTATGGAAGTGCGGCTCGATGTTATCGAGTGTTTGTCGAATACCCATCATCAGGCCTCTTTCTCGATCATGGTGAGATTGTCACGCAGAATGGGACCGTACTCGTATTTGCCGGGGCAAACATAGGTACACAGGGCAAGGTCCTCTTCGTCCAGCTCCAGACACCCCAATTGCATGGCAACCTCAATGTCGCCCACGATCAGCGAACGCAACAGCTGCGTCGGCATAATGTCCAGCGGCATCACGGTTTCATAGACGCCGATTGGCACCATGGCACGCTCGGACCCATTAGTCGATGTTGTGGGGGCGTAGTTGCTCAGACCCTTAATCTTGGAAAGATAAATACCCAGTACGGAATGGCGGTTAGCGCCTGGCGACAACCAGCCCATGAAAGAGCGCTTGTTGCCCTCTTCAAGCAAACTGATTTGATTGTCGAAACGTCCCAGATAGGTCAGCTTTCCTTCAGCGGCAAAGCCCGAGAAGACTGATCCTGAAATAACGCGGGTGTCTTCCGGTTGGATGACATTCCCGTCCAGGAGTTCCTCAGTGCTGGCTCCCACACGGGTACGCACCAAACGCGGATTCTCGGCACGCGGACCGCCAATCGCGACCACGCGGCTTACATCGAGTTTACCTTCGGCAAACAATTTGCCAAACGCAATGACGTCCTGATAACCAATGTGCCATACCTTTTTATGCAGGGCGACCGGTGACAGGTGATGAATATGCGTCCCTACCAGGCCGGCGGGATGTGGCCCTGCAAAGCTTTCGGTGGTAACACCCTCGACATCATCGCCGGGAACAGAGGCGTTGGCGCCCTTGCACAGAAAAACGTTGCCCTCGGTCAGGCGGGTTAGCACCTTGAGGCCGTCTTCAAATGCTTGTGTGTTCTCGTTGATGATCAACGCCGGATCAGCGCTGAGTGGATGGGTATCCACTGCAGTAACAAAAATATCGGCAGGCGTGCTGTCGATCGCCGGTGTCCGCGAGAAGGGACGCGTGCGTAACGCGGTCCAGAGCCCGGACTCTACCAGCTGGTCAACCACGACCTGACGATCGAGCTGACCTAACGAGGCACGTTCATGAGAAGCAAAGCTCACCGCCTCTTCCTGCTCGTCGACTTTGATCACGACAGATAATAGACGACGCTTTTCGCCACGGTTTATTGCGACCACTTCACCGGAGGCGGGTGCGGTGAAGCGCACGCCATCAATTTTCTTGTCGGTGAAGAGCAGTTGGCCCAGTTTGACCTTATCCCCTTCCTGAACTTCCATTGTCGGCTTCATGCCAACGTAGTCAGTACCCAGGATTGCCACGTGGCGCACAGGACGCGCATCTTCAATACGCTGCTCGGGCGCTCCCGTGATGGGGAGATCCAGGCCTTTTTTGACTTCGATCATAGTCTCGCCCAGTTGATGGATCGGATATACGAAGGTAAGGGGTTCGAATGCTTATTTTCTGCTCAGTGAATTTTTGTTATCTGTTCAGATTGTTACCAGTCAGGCTCAAGTAGCACTTGAACCACCCCGAAAAATCTATCGTATTATAAAGACAACCGGGCCTAATGACTACATCAACTGGGGTCGCCTAAAGTGCTATAGACGCCCTCATTTCAAGATTTTTTATTCCATTCGCCTACAAAAACGCCACCTGATGGTGGCGTTTTTCGATTAATGATTATCAATCAAAACAGACAGACTAACTGGCTTGCTGAGGTAGCTTGAGAAAGCTGACGTTCGACATCTGCTGAAGAATACGGATCACCTGGCAGCTATAGCCGAATTCGTTGTCGTACCATACATAGACGACGGCATGATGACCGTTGGCAATAGTGGCTTTGGCATCCACAATCCCGGCGTGTCGGTTGCCCACAAAATCGGATGAGACCACTTCCGGAGAATCAACGAAGTCGATTTGTTTCTGATAGGCCGAGTCAATCGACATACGGCGCAGATAGTCGTTAAGCGCATCGACATCCGTTGTCTTGTCGAGCGTCAGGTTCAGGATCGCCATGGACACATTGGGGATGGGCACGCGGATCGCATTACCCGTCAGCTTGCCTTCAAGCTCCGGCAATGCTTTTGCCGCCGCCTTGGCCGCGCCGGTTTCGGTCAACACCATATTGAGGGCGGCACTGCGCCCGCGACGGTCCCCTTTGTGATAGTTATCAATCAGGTTCTGATCGTTGGTGTAGGCATGAACGGTCTCCACGTGGCCATTAACGACACCATATTCGTCGTTGAGCGCCTTGAGCACCGGCACGATGGCATTGGTCGTACACGAGGCCGCCGATACGATACGGTCCTGCTCGGTAATCGACTCATGGTTGATGCCATAGACAATATTCTTGATATCGCCTTTGCCTGGCGCCGTCAGCAGCGTCTTGGAAGCGCCTTGGCATGCGACATGTTGACCCAGGCCTGCCTCGTCACGCCATATCCCTGTGTTGTCGACGATCACCGCGTTGTTGATGCCGTAATCCGTATAGTCGATATCGCTTGGGTTATCGGCATAGATGACTTGCACCACGTTACCGTTGACCGTCAGGGTGCGCGCCTCGGCATCAACGGCAATGGTGCCTTCAAAAGGCCCGTGAACCGAATCACGGCGTAACAGACTGGCACGCTTCTCCAGATCCTTCGCGACATCACCACGCCCGCGAACGACGATCGCCCGCAGCTGCAGCAGGTTGCCGCCGCCGGCTTTTTCGATCAGGACACGCGCCAGTAAACGTCCGATACGACCAAACCCGTAAAGCACCACATCTTTGGGCTCACCCTTGCTGGCACCCGGCTGGTAGCCGTCAACGATCTGGTGCAGCTCCTTGCGCAGGAAGGTCTCGACATCGCCACCACCCTGCCGCTTCAACATCACGGCCAGCTTGCCGACATCCACGTGGGCAGGCCCAAGGTTCAGCTCGCACAGCGCTTTGACAATCGGGAAGGTATCTTCGACCGACAGCTCAGTCCCTTCGATTTTGCGAACAAAACGATGGTCCTTGAGGATGCGGATGACCGACTGATTGATCAACGAACGCCCATACATGGTCGCCACAACATTGTGCTGACGGTACAGACGGCCAACCAAAGGGATCATCTGCTCCGCCAGAGCTTCGTTGCTTTGCCATTCCTGAAAAACGTTATCGAGCGTTTGCTGACTCACGTGCGGCCTCATTAAGTAATGAATAATTTTCATGGGTATTATCCGTAGCCGTTGAATGGGCCGCAATGCCTGGATAGTCGCAGACGATGTAGGGGGATTACATAAACAGCGGTTTGACTACAAGCGGGCTGCTTCTGCCTGAAAGCCTTGATCGTGTATGATCTAGGTTCCGTTTCAGCGCAGAACGACATCTTTATTATGCCCACGTTTTCTCTACTTGCTCCGCCCCAACCCGAGGGCGCGCGCGATACACTTTATTGGACATCGCCCCCCGGGAGCGCGTCGGCGCTTGCACTGGCACGTCTGGCCGCCAACGCTCCTCTATTGGTGATCACGCCAAATACCGCCAGCGCCCAACGCCTCGAGCAGGATCTGTCGTTTTATAGTGATGTCCCGGTATTGCCCTTCCCTGACTGGGAAACGCTACCCTATGACAGTTTTTCACCCCATCAGGATATCGTCTCCGCGCGCCTGCGCACGCTGCGCCAGCTTCAGGACGGGGTACGCGGACTTGTTCTGGTACCGATCAATACGCTGATGCAGCGCTTACCGCCGGTGGATTACATCGCCGGGCGCGTCCTGACGCTGAATGTCGGCGACAAACTCGATCGTGAGCCGTTTCGCGAAGCACTCTCACGAGCGGGTTACCGGGCCGTGGAAACCGTTTATGAACCGGGCGAATACGCCATGCGCGGGGCCTTGATCGACCTGTTCGCCATGGGGATGGACGCCCCCATCCGGATTGACCTGTTCGACGATGAGATCGATACCCTGCGTCATTTTGACCCGGGCAACCAACGCTCCACCGACAAGCTCGACAGGATCGAATTGCTGCCGGCCCATGAATACTCACTGAGCCGCTCATCGATCGCCTGCTTCCGCGAATTTTTCGAGACCCTGTTTGATGTCGATCCGCGCCAATGCCCGCTGTATAACGATGCGCTCAAAGGCATTCCGTCGCCGGGGCTGGAACACTACCTCCCCCTGTTTTTTGAGGAGACGGCGTCGCTGTTTGACCACTTGACCCAGGATACCCGGGTCGCCATGCTGCCGGGCGTCTATGCGGCGGCCGAACAGCACTGGCAGTCAATCGAAAGCCGCTACGCCAATCTGGGAGTAGACCCTACACGACCGCTGTTGCCGCCACACCGCGCGTTCTTTCCGGTCAGCGATGTATTTGCGGCCATCAAGCAGCGCCCGCGGGTTGAACTGAGTGACGATCCTGAACAGCGCCACGCCCTGGCGCCCGAAGCCAAGTCACTGCCCACGGTGGCGATCGACTCCCGGGCCAAACGGCCGCTGAACGACTTTGCCGATTTCCTCGAGCGCGAGACCGATTCCCGTGTGCTGCTGGTTGCCGAATCACGCGGACGACGCGAAGCCCTTGAAGACGTACTGGCACCACTGTCGCTGAAACTGCCTCACGTCGATGGGTTTCAGGACTTCCTCGCCGGTGACCAGCGCCTCGCCATTACGGAGGGCCTGATTGACAGCGGGCTCTGGCTGACCGACCCACCGCTCGCCGTCATCAGCGAGACAGAGCTGTTCGGCGATGTGGTTCGCCAGAGCCGGCGCCGTGAAAAGGCCACCGACGATAATGAATTTGCCGTTCGCCACCTCTCAGAACTGCGCAAAGGCGCGCCGGTGGTCCACCAGGCCCATGGCGTAGGCCGCTACATCGGCCTGGAAGCGCTTGAGGCAGGCGGTCAGGCCAATGAGTTCCTGGCATTGGAGTATGCCGACGGTGCCAAGCTCTATGTGCCGGTGGATAGCCTCCATCTGATCTCGCGCTACAGTGGTGCTGACGATGAGCTGGCCCCATTGCACAAGCTGGGCTCGGATCAGTGGGAAAAAGCTCGCAAGAAAGCCGCCGAGAAAATTCGCGACACCGCCGCTGAACTGCTGGATATCTATGCCCGTCGAGAAGCGCAGCAGGGCGTTGTATATGAAGCACCGAGCGATGAATACGCGCGTTTCGCGGGGAGCTTTCCATTTGAAGAAACCGCCGACCAACAAGCCGCCATTGAAGCCGTCATCGACGACATGACATCGCCCCAACCCATGGATCGAGTGGTCTGCGGGGACGTGGGCTTTGGCAAGACCGAAGTCGCCATGCGCGCCGCCTTTCTGGCGGTTCAGTCGGGCCGTCAGGTTGTGGTACTGGTTCCCACCACTCTGCTGGCCCGCCAGCATTTTGAGAACTTCCGCGACCGGTTTGCCGACACTGCGGTCAATATCGGCCTCATCTCGCGCTTTACCCATGGCAAGGAGATGAAAAAGACGCTGGACGATATCAAGAACGGCCAGACCGATATCGTGATTGGCACCCACAAGCTTCTCGGCAATAGCGTTGAACTGCCCAAGATGGGCCTGTTGATCATAGACGAGGAGCACCGCTTTGGCGTCGCCCAGAAGGAAAAGCTCAAAACCCTGCGCGCCCAGATCGATATCCTGACATTGACGGCCACGCCCATTCCCCGGACGCTTAACATGGCGATGAGCGGTATTCGCGATCTGTCGATCATCGCGACACCGCCGCCCCGTCGGCTATCGGTCAAAACCTTTGTTCAGCAGCATCAGGACGGTGTTATCAAAGAGGCGCTGTTGCGCGAGATTCTGCGTGGTGGCCAGGTCTACTTTCTGCACAACGAAGTCAAGACCATTGAGAATACGGCCGAGCGTATTCGCTCGTTGATTCCTGAGGCCCGGGTCGCCGTCGCCCATGGCCAGCTCCCGGAGCGAAACCTCGAACGGGTCATGTCCGATTTCTACCACCGCCGCTTCAACGTGCTTGTCTGCTCGACCATCATTGAAACCGGCATCGACGTACCCAGCGCCAATACCATTATCATCGAGCGGGCCGACAAGTTTGGCCTGGCACAACTGCATCAACTGCGCGGACGTGTGGGCCGCAGCCACCACCAGGCGTATGCTTACCTGCTCACCCCGACGCCCAAGGCCATGACCCGGGACGCCGTCAAGCGTCTCGAGGCGATTAGTGCCTCGGATGACCTGGGCGCTGGTTTCACCTTGGCGAGCCACGACATGGAAATCCGCGGCGCGGGGGAACTGCTCGGTGATGAGCAGAGTGGCCAAATGGAAACCATCGGCTATACCCTTTATATGGAAATGCTTGATCGTGCCGTGAAAGCCATTCGTGCCGGCAAGACGCCGAATATCGATGCGCCCTTCGATAGCGGCGTTGAAATCAGCCTTAACCTGCCTGCACTGATTCCCGACGACTACATTCACGACGTCCAGCAGCGGCTCGTCATGTACAAACGCATTGCTAACACCCAAAGCGACGCGGAGCTTAAAGAACTGCAGGTGGAACTGATTGACCGCTTTGGCTTATTGCCAGCACCGCTGAAGCACCTGATACGCCAAACGCGACTACGCCAGCGAGCCGAGCAGCTTGGTATCAAGCGGTTAGAGGCAGGTGAGAAGCGCGGTCGAATCATCTTTGACCAGCATACCCAGGTGGACCCCTACACACTGGTCACGCTTATTCAAAGCTCACCAAAACACTACCGTCTGGACGGTTCGGATACGTTACGTTTTGAACTCGATATGGAAAAAATCGACCAGCGGTTTGAACATATCGAGTCACTGTTAGCCACACTCAATCAAAAAGTGGCGGCGGCCTGACGGTTGCGGCAAACTGAACCTGTTGTCATCGCCTGCGTGCGATGTATTCACTGATTAGGATTACTCATGAACATTCGTCATACTTTTCTTCGCTGGGGCCCTACCAGCCTTGCGGTTCTGCTAACGGCAAGCCTTTCAGCCCCGGTGATGGCTCAGTCTGCCGACGGCGAGCAGGCAAGTCAGAACACGCCCGAACTGAGCGACATCGCCATTGAAAGCGCAGAACTCGTTTCGCAGAAGTCGCCAAACGACCTGCCACGCGGGGAATTCCGCATTCCCGATGAAGGCGACATTATTGGCGAACGCTATACCATCACGATCGACAATCCGAAAGACACACTTATCGATGTGGCCCGGCGACACAACATTGGCTATGAAGAAATTCGCATGGCCAATCCTGATGTCAGCATATGGGTGCCTGGCGAAGGCACCGAAGTCGTTATTCCATCCCGCTACATATTGCCACCGGTAGAACGCGAAGGCATCGTGATCAATCTGTCCGAGTTGCGGCTTTACTACTACCCCGCTGACAAGCCGGGTATCGTTGAGACCTACCCTGTCAGCGTAGGCCGCGAGGAATTCGCGACACCCGTTGGCAAGACCAAGACCACGATCAAGGTTAAGGACCCGGCCTGGTCACCCCCCGCCTCCATGCGACGCGAAGCCGCCGCACGCGGCGAGCCAGCTCCTTCAATCGTGCCACCCGGCCCTGACAACCCGCTAGGCGAACACGCAATCCTGCTGGGGCTGCCCAGCTACCTGATCCACGGCACAAACCGCCCTGACGGGGTCGGCATGCGTGTCAGTCGCGGCTGCATCCGCATGTACCCCGAGGATATCGAGTCACTTTACGAGCGTGTACCCAGCGGCACCCCGGTTAATTTGATTGACGCCCCTTTCAAGGCCGGCTGGGCTTCTGATGGCACCCTGTTTGTTCAGTCTTACCCGCAGCTCGAAGAAAATATGGACGACTTTGAACCGCTGCTTGAAGCTCTCAAACGCATTTCGGAGCTAACGGAAGACAACATCCAGGTAGACTATGCTCAGGTTCGCAGCGCAGTTGAATCGCCCAACGGTCGTTTCGTCGCCCTGTATGGTCCGCAAGCGCCTGCACCAGAGCCTGAGGAGCCTGCTGAAGAAAACAAGCCCGACCCTCTGGAGCAAGGCATCTTCAAGCAGATTGAGCTAAGCGACAGCGGCCGGGCTGATGACGAGGTGTAACGGTCAAGGCCCAACGACTGGTCACAAAAAAACCCCGCCGAGGCGGGGTTTTTTTATGCCTAATGGCTGCGAAGAACTTAACCTTCGCAACCGTTAGTCATATTACTTCTGCATAGAGCGCTCGAACATGCGCTCCATTTCTGCACGGTTCTGCTCAGACATCTGCAGGGCAGCTTGCGCGTCGCGCTGAGCTTGGTTTGCAGTGTTCAGAGCTTGAGAAGCCATGCTACGTGCTTCAGCGGCGTCAGCTTGTGCTGATTCAGCTGTCATGCGTACTTCTTCCAGCGCGCCAGTAGAGGCACAACCGGCCAGAATGGCCAGTGAAGCAGCAGCAGCAGACATCTTCAGAGTCGTCTTGAAAGTCATAGTGTTCTCCTTGAATCTTCCTTGGGTACAACGTTAAGGGTATGACAAACATAAGCTTACGAGATGAGCCTAAATTTGTCTACCTGCGGTGCAGGTTCTTGACCGTGACTTGTGCCGCGAAGCACGTAAGTCAAACGCTGTTTTATTACAATCTACAACGGTTGTCTATAGCCACGTGTTTAAAACCTCGAACTTCCTTCTACGACACCAGCTTAGCGGATCACTACGCGAGTGCCAACCTTGACGAGCTCGGCCAGGCGTTCAATTTGCGAATTAGTCACTGCCACGCAGCCCTGGGTCCAATTATAACGTTCATGAATATCGGGATCCGCCTCGCCTAACCCATGAATGCCAATGGCCCCGCCGAGCACGGTATTCTGGGGCGGCTGGCGGTGGCGGCGATAATAATCAAAATAGGCGTCGTAATCCGCTTGGGAATAAATACCCTGCTGTAGCGCCATCCGCGCGTGAGCGGGGGTCGGATAATCGACCCCCATGAAAATATGCCACTTGCTGTCGTGATTGAAGCGGTTAACCCGGAACTCGCCCAGAGGCGTAGTGTTGTCACCCCGCAGCCGCTGAGTTCTGGCACCACCACGGCCAAGTGAGACAGGCTTAAACTCCTCTACCACCGTGTATCCGCGAAACACGGTCAACGTTGATGCTTCATCATCGATCAGCACCCATTGTTCATAGGGCTCCCGGGGGGATGCGGCACGCTCAAGCTGATTGGCAACCAGGTCGGGGTAGACTTCGGACGACAAGGTGACGCTGGCCGCTGCACTGGCAGCTACTGGCCAACCAAGGGCTAAGGCCAGAAAACGGCGACGGGTTACCGGCTTCATTCAGTACTCTCATCAAGATGGTGGTAACGAGGATACAACACTAAACGCCCTGCAACTCTTCAATGCCGGCTACGATGCGACGGAGTTCGGCATTGTGGCCTTCCGCCAGGGCGTTAAAAAATTCGGCTTCGGGTTCAATCACAGCCCGATCAACCCGGTGGCGGTACAGCGCCTCAAGGGTGCGATGCGCTTCGACGGCCGATTCCATTACCGACTCAATGGAGTTGCCAACGGGCTTATCGGCCAGTTGCTCCAGTTGCGGCGGCTGCGGAAAGTCATTGGGATCATCAAACCATGTATCCAGCACGTCGCGCTTTTCATGTGACTCATCGAAGATAGCGCGCAAGCCTGCCTGCATGCGCGTTTCATGGTCCGCCAGATAATTGAGCACCATCTGCAGTCTTTCGCTCTCGGCAGCACCAGCTTTGGCGCGGTACTGTTCCGCTAAACGCCCATGGTAGGCCTCGACCCAGACAATCAAATCTTTTACTTGGTTGTAGCGCATTGTTTCTCCCTTCCTACATCGCGGCTTCATAGAGCAACGCGGTCTAGTTAACTTCCCATTACCACTATCAGCACCACTCTCAGTACTACGCTCATTACCACTCTGCTCATTACCACTCTTGACTGGTTTCGCGCAGCGCGGCGACTTCTCGCTTGGCCGACTCGAGATGGTCCCGAAGTTGCTCGCGCAAGCTGGCTTGATCGCCAACCGCAATCATTCCGGGCTGGGAAGCTCGGCGCTTGGCCACGCCTTCACTGCTATGCAGTTTATCCAGCTGTACTACCAGCCAGTTTAGCCAAGAATCCGGATGGTGGGCCAAGTCACGCAGGCGCTGAAGCTCTGCCATCGCCGGCCCTTCCTCAGACAACAGATAGCGCCAATCGTGCTGGGCCAAACGAGCGTGCTCTGTCACTTCGCGCAGCAACGACGTCAGCGCCAGCTCAAACAGTGCAAGCGCCCCCTCTTCCTGTGCCATACCTTGCGCAACGGCATGCTCATTATCATCGGTCGTTGAAGTCGCCAGTAGTTCAGCCTGGTAGAGCAACTGATTGGTGCGCGCACGATCACTCATTTTTTACGCTTGTCCTCCACGTGCCATTTACCGCCTTCAAAGGTCGCTTTCCAGCCTGTCGCCTTGCCCTCCTCGTCGGTCATCACGTACTGCTCTTTGAACTTGCGCGAGTAGCGAATCTGCGCAGGCCGCCCGTCCGGGTCTTCGCTGGGCGCCTTGAGGATGAAATGGTACTTTTCAGGCAACTCATCGGCATGGGCCTTGAGTTCTTTGACAAGCGGCGGACGTGTTTCACGGTTTTTGGGAAACTTGCTCGCTGCCAGAAACAGTCCGCTGGCACCGTCGCGCAGTACGTAGTGGTCATCGACTTTCTGACAGGCCAGTTCCGGCATATCAATGGGGTCCATCTTCGGCGGTGCCACTTCGCCGCTCTTCAACAGCTTGCGGGTATTTTTACATTCACTGTTGGTACAACCAAAGTACTTGCCAAAGCGCCCGGACTTCAGCTGCATGTCCGCACCACACTTATCGCATTCGATAAGCGGCCCATCATAGCCTTTAATCTTGAACTTGCCGGTTTCAACCTCATAACCTTCGCAATCCGGGCTATTGCCACAGATATGCAGCTTCCGGGTTTCGTCGATCAGATAGTTATCCATCGCCGTGCTGCAGACCGGGCAACGACGCTTGGCACGCAGCGCGTCGGTTTCAGCCTCTTCACCCGCATCAGCGGCCACGGCCTCTTCACCGGGAATCAGGTCGATGGTGGTCTTGCAGCGCTCTTTGGGCGGCAGGTTATAACCACTGCAGCCGAGGAAAACCCCCGTCGAGGCTGTACGTATCTGCATCTGACGACCGCAGGCGGGGCAGTCGATATCGGTGGGCACCGGTTGATTGGGCCGCATGCCGTCTTCGCTTTCAGCCTGGACCAGCTCTTCCCGAAATTCTTCATAGAAGGCATCCAGCAGGGCCTGCCAGTTACGCTCACCTTCGGCGACTTCATCCAGGCTGTCTTCCATGCGGGCGGTGAACGAAAAGTCCATCAAATCAGGGAAGGACTCTTTTAGACGCTCCGTCACGATATCGCCGAGTTTTTCGGCGTAGAACCGCCGGCTCTCGAGCTTTACGTAGCCGCGATCCTGGATCGTCGAGATGATCGAGGCGTAGGTCGACGGACGCCCGATACCCTGCTTTTCAAGTTCCTTGACCAGGCTTGCCTCCGTATAACGTGCGGGCGGCTTGGTAAAGTGCTGCTGCGGGTCAAGGGTTTCAAGCGACATGGGCGTACCGGTTGGCAGATCCGGCAGACGCTGGTCTTCATTCTTACCACTGGGTTTCATTACCCGAGTGTAGCCGTCGAACTTCAGCACACGACCTTTGGCACGCAGCTCATAACCGTCAACGTCGATACTCAATGTGCTTGAGAGGTACTCGGCAGGCGTCATCTGACAAGCCACGAACTGACGCCAGATAAGCTCGTAAAGGCGCTCGGCGTCACGCTCCATGCCCACCAGGTCGGTCGCCTGACGGTCAACGCTCGACGGACGTATAGCCTCGTGAGCCTCCTGGGCGCTTTCCTTGCTGGTATAGCGGTTGGCTGACTCGGGTAAATAGCGCGGCCCGTATTCTTCACCGATAAATGTCCGCACGTTGTCCACCGCATCTTTGGACAGATTGGTCGAATCGGTACGCATATAGGTGATATAGCCCGCCTCGTACAGACGCTGAGCCATGGTCATGGTCTTTTTGACCGAGAAGCCTAACCGCCCGCTGGCCGCCTGTTGCAATGTCGAGGTGATAAAGGGGGGTGTTGGCTTCGAACTGGTGGGTTTATCTTCCCGCGAGGTGATCGAAAGCGACGCGCTCCTGAGCCGCTCGATACGCGCCAGGGTGTCCTTTTCAGACGTCGGGCGGAAGGCCTTGCCGTCCTGACGGGCCAGCACGAAGCGCACCTGTTCGCCATCCGGCGAGGCAAGGTCAGCGTGCACATCCCAAAACTCTTCGGGAATGAATGCCCGTATCTCCCGCTCCCGCTCGACGATCAAGCGCACGGCAACGGACTGCACGCGGCCAGCCGAGAGCCCCCGGGCAATCTTGGCCCAAAGCAACGGCGACAACATGAAGCCCACCACACGATCAAGAAAACGCCGGGCCTGCTGGGCTTCAACACGCGGAATATTCAGTGCCCCAGGGGCTTTAAAAGCGTCCTGAATGGCGTTTTTGGTGATTTCGTTGAACACCACGCGCTTATAGCGGCTGTCGTCCCCGCCGATGGTTTCGCGCAGGTGCCAGGCAATGGCTTCCCCTTCGCGGTCCAAATCCGTTGCCAGATAAACGGCATCGGCCTTCTCGGCCAGCTTCTTGAGTTCGGCCACGACTTTTTCCTTGCCGGGAAGCACTTCGTAATGCGCTTTCCAGCCATTGTTGGGGTCGATGCCCATCCGCCGTATCAGCTGGTCCTGCGCCTTGCGCTTCTTATATTCGGCTTTATCGTCCGCCGACATCTTACGTGTAGCCGCGGCTTGGCGAGCGCGCTCCTTGGGGTCAGAGGCTGTCTTACCCGAGCCGCTGGTCGGCAGGTCACGGATGTGACCCACGCTCGACTTTACGATGAAATCGTTGCCGAGGTATTTATTGATCGTCTTCGCCTTGGCGGGCGACTCGACGATGACCAGTGACTTACCCATAGTGCTCCACTTTCTGAGTGCACACGCTGAGGTGCGATGAATACGTTGCCGCAACAGTCATCAAAACCGTGCGGGCGAAAAAATGCGCCTACCCTACCCCAGCCCATAACGAAGCGCCAGTGGTGAGCACGAGGATGCCGTCGACCCGATGATGAAGAACATCACATTTTTCAACTAATTTGTAGCTAGACACTAGACTGCCGATTGCGCAACGGCAACCCAAAAATCAACGCCTCGCAAGGCGGCCCCCAACGCAAAAACGCCCCCACCGTTGGGCAGGGGCGTGTGGCACTCGATTGAACCGCTATTGCTTAGGCGGCGATTTGCGCCGTGGCGTCGTGGACTTCTTGGCATTGGCTGTCGATGCCTTGTCCGGTGCTGCCTGGGGAGCCTGCTGGGGCGTCTGTGGACTTGACGCAACGGCTTTTTCAACAGGCCGAGCCTGATTAAACAACTCACTGACCTGCGCAAAGCGCGATGCGGCATGCTCAGAGAGCTCGCCACTGGCCGACAGCACATCCTCCAGATGCGAAAGATGGGCATCGATCTCGTCGTTGGTCTGGCCCTTGAGCAGCGTAGGCAGCGTGTTGAGCGCCTGCTCCCGATCCAGTTTCAGGATAAAGAACTGTTCACGCACCAGACGCTTGAAGTCGCTTAAGTTGGCGCTGGGCTCCAATGCCGCTCGGGAAGCGCGCAGCCGCTTGAAGTTGCGCTCGTCCGTCGCGGGTGCGCCACCCAGTACGTAAATAACAGCACGCATGACCGCTTTGTGAGACCCGCCCTGGGCAATCTTGGCCAGCAGCTCGTTCTCGCGCTGCTCCAGGAAGCGGCGATGTTCCGGCTCGTCGCCGGGGCGACGGCGGTGCACGTGAGCGTCACCGTAAAGCCCAACGGCGGCCTGTAGCAGGGGTTGACCGTAGATATCCATGAAGAGTCGCTCGGTGGCGCCGTCACGGGCATCGCGCCAGGCATTGAGCCCTGTCACGATCTGGTCAGAGGCCATGGTTTCAAATGCCTTGAACAGGTTGTCCTTGTCCACCGGATGACGCGACTGACGCACCTGCTCGGCCATGACGGGCAGCGGCACACTCATCGGATTTCGGTCAGAAAGTAGCTTGTAGCCCAACCGAATGGGGTGCATGCGACGGATCCAACGGGCGGCTTCAGGGGTCATGACCGCCTGCAGCCAGGGCTGCATATAAAGCCGGTACAGCCCAAGATTGATTTCGGAAATACGCGCCACGGTGGCGAAACGCCGGTCATCTTCGGGCTTGTGCATGACTTCACGGTCTAATTCTTCAAAATCCCGCGGCGAGAACTCGAGCAGATAGTCCCGCTCGAGGCTTTCGCCGTCGTGGCGGTCATCGGCGTGCGTAATCGTGGTTTCGTAAAGCCCCGGCGGCATCACATCGATATAATCCATGTTGGCCGTAAACTCGGTATGCTCCTTGCGCGACACGCTGCTCGACACGAAGATACCCAGGTGCCCGGTTGTATCATGCTGGCAATAAACAATGGTTTGTTCATTGGCAATGATATCTTTTTCATCTTCGTATAAATCGCGGATCCAACCCAATGCCTGAGGCGGCGGCGTAATATCGTCGCCCCGCGAGCAGAACACCACCACCGGCGAGCGCACATTGCGCAAATCGATGCGACGGCCATCGCGAGTGACCAGCTGGGCAGTTGAGAGCCGATTGCCGACAAACAGGTTATCGACGATATATTGAATCTCTTCGCCACCGAGGACTACGTGGCCGCCCCACCAGCGCTCGAACTCGAGGTAGCGGTTTGACTCGGTATCGATATTGGCAAACAGGTGATACTGCTTTTTCCAATAGGTATTCGCCGGGTTGAGACGTTCGAAGTTCTGTACCAGCCAGGCGCCGTCGAACAGGCCGTTACCCAGGTCGCTGGTCATGGCGGTTATCCAGCTACCACCAGTCATGCCACCGGTATAGCGCATGGGAGCCTTGCCATGCTCGCCTGCCCAATACGAAAGCGGCGCACCGGCGATCAGAATCGGGCCGAACACCTCAGGCTCCAGGGCCGCCGCCATCATGATCTGCCAGCCCGCCTGGCAATTGCCGACCACCATGGGCTTCTCGCTGGTTTCAGGATGGCGCTCGATCACATGACGCAGAAACGCCACCTCGGACTCGACCACATCTTCAACCGTTTGTCCGAGCTCGGGAAACGGCAGGAAGCCGATGAAGTAGCATGGATGGCCAGCTTTCAACGCGACGCCAAGCTCGCTGTCGGGCTTGAAACCACCGATACCGGGTCCATGGCCAGCACGCGGATCGACCACCACAAAAGGACGGCTTTCAGGATCTGTTTCAATGCCTTCCGGCGGTATCACGCGCAGCAGTTCATAGTTGGTAGGCTGCGGCAAGGTACGTCCATCTACCAGCACTTCGGTGTCAAACCCCAGCACGCTGGGTTTGGTCTGTTCCATGTGTGCCAGGTATTGATTCCCGCGCTCGCGCATCACGTCCAGGTAAAGCACGCTACGCTCAACGCTATCTCGCCAGTAATCAAAAGCGGCGCGGCCAAACCCGAAAGGATCGAACAGCGTGGCCATGGCATCACCGACAGATGCCGTCGCTTTATCCTGGTTGGTATGAGTCGGCAACAGAGGGTTAGCGAAGAAATTCATAGAGTCTCCCATTGGGTTGATGCGGTAGCATCGAACCCGAAAGCAATGATGCTGCAACGCAATATAGTTTAGGCCTTTCCCCGCATCACGTCGATGCCTAACGCCGACCCATTGGTATAATCTATTAACGATGTGCCGACCGTCGGCAACAGGTATCCAGCCTGCGGTGTCATGCAAAAGCCAACCTATGTTACATTATGGCTTACTGCCTACGTATCAATCGGCATGCAGTCGGACATGGCTTACATCGCCGCATGACCTTGCCTGCCGCCCAGTAGAGAGGCTCTCTCGCTATGAGCAATAACACCTCGCCACGTGTCCCCAGCGGTGAAAAATTCCGCAATGAACACGGCATGACGGTGATTAAAGATGGCATGAAGCAGCGCAAAGCAGACGCCGATGCCCCTTCTCTGGATCGCAAGCCCAAATGGCTTCGCGCTCAAATCCCTGGTGGCGAGCGCTTCGAGGCGGTCAAGAAGAATGTTGCCACCCACCGGCTCAGCACTGTCTGCGCTGAATCCCACTGCCCCAACATGGGCGAGTGCTGGAGCAACGGCACGGCGACGATCATGCTGATGGGGTCGGTATGCACCCGCGCCTGCCGTTTCTGCGCGGTCGATACCGGTAATCCGAAAGGCTGGCTCGACCATGAGGAGCCAGACAACACGGCAAAATCCGTCGAGCTGATGGGTCTACGCTATATCGTGCTTACCTCGGTGGACCGCGACGACCTGGACGACGGTGGCGCCAGCCACTACGCCAATTGCATTCGCGCCATCAAGGCACGCACCCCTCACGTCGTGGTTGAAGCACTGACGCCGGATTTCGACGGGGTACCAGCGGCCATCGAGCAAGTTGCCGATTCAGGGCTGGAAGTCTTTGCCCAAAACGTCGAAACGGTTGAACGCTTGACCAGCCGCGTCCGTGACCCGCGTGCGGGCTACCGCAAGACCCTTGACGTCCTGGCCCACGCCAAACGCTATCGCCCTGACGTGATCACCAAAACCAGCTTGATGCTCGGCCTGGGTGAAACAGACGAAGAGATTCTCAAGACATTCGACGACTTGCGCGAAATCGGCGTCGATATCGTGACCCTGGGACAATATCTGCGTCCGACCAAGAATCACCTGCCAGTGGAGCGCTGGGTAACGCCTGAAGAGTTCGACCGCTACCGCGAAATCGGGCTTGAGAAAGGCTTTATGGAAGTGCCATCGGGTCCGCTTGTCCGCTCGAGCTACCGTGCCGACCGTGTGTTCGAGAAGAACAACCTCGGGCTGGCGTCGCCAGCTGCGGTACCAGGCCAGGAAGAGCCGGATCCCAATATCATACCGGCCCTCAATGTCGGCTAATCAGCCCCACGGCGCCACCGCTATGCAAGCAGCGGTGGCGGCTGCACGGCCGTTACCAGCGAACGGCTTAATTGAAAAGCCAGCGCCTCAGCCAACTGCTCGCCTACCCGGTGGTCGCTTGACAAGGTTACCCAGTCGGCCAGGCGAGTCATCGGCATGCCCGCATAGCCACAGGGGTTGATGTAAGAAAAGGGCGTCAGGTCCCCGTCGACATTGAAAGCCACACCGTGAAAACTCGCTCCGCGGCGGATACGCAGACCTAGCGACGCTATCTTGGCTTCTTCCCCTGCGTCGCCCTTCACATAGACGCCCGGCGCATCGGGACGCGCCCTTGCCGACACACCGTAATCTGCCAGCACGCTGATCACCGCATTTTCCAGCGCGGTCACCAGCGTGCGCACGCCCAGCTTACCTCGCCGCACATCGAGCAACGGATACAACACCACCTGACCAGGGCCATGGTAGGTTACCTGCCCGCCCCGGTCGGTCTGCACGACCGGAATATCGCCCGGCATCAACACATGCTCGGGCTTACCGGCCTGCCCCTGGGTAAACACCGGGTCGTGCTCAACCAGCCAGAACTGATCAGGCGTCTGTGGATCTCGATGATCCGTCAACGAACGCATGGCCTGCCAAACCGGCAGATAGGGCTTGCGGCCCAATACATGCAGTTCGATGGGCGGTGTCGTCATTACACCACCATATGTACGAGGCCAGTGGCCTTCAGCTCGTCGAACAGTTGCTTCAACTGTTGTTCACCGGTGGCCGTGATGGTGACCCTTACGGATTGAAAGCGTCCGTTTCGGCTATCAATGACTTGCATCGTCGTTTCATCAAAGTCGGGTGCGTGCCGGACAATCACCTGGCAAACCCGTGCCGGGAAATCCTCGGTGGCATCGCCCACTACTTTTAACGGATAGGGGCACGGAAAGCTGATCTTGGGCGCTTCTTGTGCCGCCGGCTGACGCAGATCGCGAAAGCTGTTTTGTCCACCTTTTGACATGACAAACTCACTGGTTTTGCAAATGATATTCCTGCTTCGACGGCAAGACAGCCGAGCATCAGTCAGTAAAATCACTGATCAGATTAGAGAAAAAGCGGCGCACCTGATCAAGCAACTGCTTGAAAAAGCCCCCCTCCTCAACGTCTTCCAATGCCACTAGCTGCCGCTCACCGACGACATCGTCACCCATGTGAATCTCAAGCGTACCTACTTCGTCGCCAACGCTGAGGGGCGCCTGGAGCTCAGCATCAAGGTTCAGGCGGGCGCGCAGCTCGTCATTGCGGTTACGCGGCAATGTCATGGTGACGGCTTCATCCACCCCGACGCGAACCTCATTGACATCGCCCCCCCATATACGCGGCGTGGCCAGCACGGCACCACGTTCGTAAAGGCTCATGGTTTCAAAAAACCGGAAGCCGTAGCTGAGCAGCTTCTGGGTTTCCTGAGCCCGGGCCTCTTCAGAATCGGTTCCCATGACCACGGAAATCAACCGCATGTCGTCTCGTTTAGCCGAGGACACCAGACAGTAACCCGCCTCGGAGGTCCAGCCGGTTTTCAAGCCGTCGACCGATGGGTCACGCCACAAGAGGCGGTTACGGTTCGGTTGCGTAATACCGCCGTAGGTAAACTCGCGTTCAGAGTAGATGGCGTAATGCTCTGGATAGTCATTGACGATATGTTGCGTCAATAGCGCCATATCGCGGGCAGACGAATAGTGGTTTTCTCCCGGCAGCCCCGTCGGGTTTTCAAAATTGGAGTTTTCCATGCCCAGGCGTGCGGCATGTTGGTTCATCAAATCGGCAAACGGGGCTTCACCGCCCGCCAGGTGCTCGGCCATCGCCACACTGGCGTCATTGCCCGACACAATGATGATGCCATGCAGCAGGTCTTCAACCGCGACCTGGTCGCCGACTTCGACGAACATTTTAGAGCCGCCCGTGCGCCACGCTTTTTCGCTGATGCTTACCTGGTCATCAAGGGCAATGCTCCCGCGATCCAGCTCACGCTCTACCAGATAGGCGGTCATCAACTTGGTCAAGCTGGCGGGTGGTAAGCGTTCATCAGCGTTATGCTGCGCCAACACCTTGCCACTATCGGCATCCATCAATATCCACGAACTGGCGGCCAGTTGCGGCGGTGCAGGAATAAGGGTTTGTGGCTGAGGGGTCTCTTGGGCACTGGCAGCAGGGGCAGCCACAATTGTTACCGCCAACAAACAAAGCCGCACGGAAGAAAACAAAGCACTGAACACTTTCATGATGACATTCTCATTAACTTGAAAAAAAACGCGCTCGTTAGCGCGCGTCTAAAATAGCGATTTGCAATTATCGCACGATAAATACATCGGTAAAGCCCGCATCGTGTAACGCTTTGCGAGCGTCACTCTCTTGATCAGCAGAAACCGGGCCCACCTGAACGCGATAAATATCGTCGTCTTGGCTCACACGCACATCGTGAGAAATGGTATTGCTCAATTCTGAACGCATTTTCTGAGCGTTTTGGGGATCGCCTAACGCGGCTATTTGTAAATAGACGACCCCACCACTTGGCTCGCTCGGCGGATTATCTCTGTTGCGCTCGGGCGTTACCGGTGCACTTGCCGTTGCCGTGTCGGGCACAGGCGTTGACCGAGACGTGTTACGCGAACGCTGCGCCTGCCACTGTTCGGGATTTATCGCCTCGACCGTCACCGCGCCAGTCCCTTCATCCAGAATACCCAGCCTGGCAGCTGCCGCGTAGGAAAGATCAATTTCGCGGTCACTGTGGAAAGGACCACGGTCATTGACCCTGACAATCACCGACTGTCCGTTACGTTCACTGGTCACACGTGCATAGGTGGGCAGCGGGAGCGAACGATGCGCCGCCGACATTTTGTACATGTCATAGATTTCACCGTTCGACGTTGCGTAGCCGTGAAACTTTTCGCCGTACCAGGAGGCCAGCCCCTGCTTGGTGTACCCGTCGGCATCGGGCAAGACATGATAGGTCTTACCCCAAACCTCGTAGGTTGATCGGTTGCCTGCCCGTGAAAGCGGTTCATCGCGGGGCACTGCATCCGGCACGCTGGAGACATCCGGCGGCTCGAGCGGATAGGCATCCCCGCTCATGGCGTAACGCCCGCCGGCAGTATCACGATCATTGCTCGGATCGGTACTTGCTCCTGTGCGATTTTGCGCTGGCTGGCTTGAGCCACTCATCGGCTCGTGACTCGCACAGCCGCTGACAACCGCCAGAATCAAGGCAGCACAACCTAATTGCTGCCAGACGTTCACATAATACTTCATGCGTCATCCTCACCCTGGAGACTTTTTACGCCCACCGCTTGCGCCTCAGCGGAGATGGCTTCTGCCAACTCGGCAACAGCCATGGCATAAAGATGGCTGTGATTGTAGCGGGTAATTACGTAAAAATTGTGATCACCGAGCCGATACGTCAGTTGACCATCGCTCAGAGTAAGCACCAGCGGCGTGACCGAGGCGCTTTCATCAAGCGCCACATCAGGCGTGATACCTGCGCGTTGCAAGGCCTCCAACGACGTATCGGGGGGTGTTATCTGGTTGACGGACAGATCAGAGGGCATCGTTTCAGGCCCCTCCGCCGGGTAATAGACCGCACGCCCTTCCTGCCAGCCGTGCTCCGCAAAATAATTGGCAACGCTGCCAATCGCGTCAACCGGGTTGTTCCAAAGATCGCGCTGCCCGTCATCATCGAAGTCAACGGCATAGGCTTGATAGCTTGTCGGAATAAACTGGGGGTAGCCCATTGCCCCGGCATAGGAGCCCTTTAGGGCCGCAGGGTCAACTTGCTGCTCGTACGCAATCTGCAGAAAGGCCTCTAGCTCACGACTAAAAAAACTCCCCCGCGTGGGGTGCTCAAAGGCCAACGTCGCCAAGGAATCCAGTACCGGATGGCTACCCCGGTAGCGACCATAGTAGGTCTCGACGCCGATAATCGCGGTAATGATGTCGCGGGGAACACCATAAACGTCTTCCGCTTTGGCAAACGCATCCTGATGGGCCTGCTGAAACTCGACGCCTTCTTCAATACGCTGCTGGGTCATGAAAATATCGCGGTATTCGTGCCATTCAAGATGACGCTCGGCGGCCCCCGCCATGGCATCCAGCACCGACTGACGCAGTCTGGCCTGACGCAACTGTCGGTTTAACCAGTCGCTCGGCAATCCTTCGTCCTCAAGACTTTTCACCAATGCACGCGCGCCTGCATGGTGCTCAGGGTCGAAATTCTGGGCACCGTCAGCCTCCGCCATTAGAGGAAACGCCAGGCCGCCGACCATAACCCCCAAAACGCCGACAACCGCCATCCGTTTGGCTCTATTCATTCACTCACTGCTCCTGTGGGCTGCGCTGTGATTTTCTATCGCTACCGCTAGCGTGGAAGAAGCCGACGATGCGCGTGAATCGACATGAGAATACCGAAACCCACCAGCAAGGTCACGCTTGAGGTGCCGCCGTAGCTGACCAGCGGCAACGGCACCCCAACGACCGGCAATATTCCACTCACCATACCGATATTGACAAATACATAGATAAAAAACGTCAGAATGATGCTGCCGGCGACCAGACGGCCAAAGGTATTCTGCGACTCGCTAGCCAACCACAGCCCGCGACTCACAATGAGCAGGTACAGAAAAATCAGTACCACCATACCGATAAGCCCAACTTCTTCGCCCAGCACCGCAACGAT
Source organism: Halomonas sp. 5021 (assembly GCF_036663435.1). Lineage (NCBI taxonomy): Bacteria > Pseudomonadati > Pseudomonadota > Gammaproteobacteria > Oceanospirillales > Halomonadaceae > Halomonas > Halomonas sp. 5021. The sequence goes on along the minus strand of NZ_JAXOVU010000006.1, from coordinate 81,798 downwards.
AAAGTCAGTATGACGCTCAGGCAGAAACTCCAACTGTGATTGCGTTCCCTCAAGCCACCCCTTACCAAAAACACCGCCGCTACCAATGGCGGTCGTTGACTGGATGATATTCCAGCCTGAGCCGAGCGGATCCGTCTCCGGATTCAGAAACGTCAGTATGCGCTGGCGCTGATAGTTATGCAGGTTCATCCACAGCAAGGGAAAGCCTGAAATCAATAGCACAGACACCAATCCGATCAGTCGCCACGACAAACCGGCCAGCAGCACGACGATGATCGCCGCACTGGCAACCAACAGTGACGTGCCCAAATCGGGCTGGGCGGCAATCAATGCGACCGGAAGACCAATAATGAATGCGCAGACCACAATATCTTTCAGCTTGGGGGGCAGTTCACAGCGGTAGAGATAGGCCGCGACCATCATGGGAACGGCCAGCTTCATCATTTCCGAGGGCTGAAAGCGGATGACACCTGGGATTTCCAGCCAGCGTTGAGCGCCCATGCCAAAATCACCGACCAGTTCTACAGCTACCAGCATCAGCACGCCGACCCCGTAGGCCACGGGTGCCCAGCGCATGAAAAAGATCGGTGAAAACTGGGCCACCACCACCATTGCCACCAGCGCGACACCAAAGCGAATAGCTTGGGCAATGACCACGTTCATGCTCTGGCCAGAGGCGCTATAGATCACCAGCAGGCCACTGCTCATCAGGATCAGAAGGAGGCCCAGTAGCCAGGGGTCAAGATGAATGCGCTCCCAGATACTGCGACGCTTGGGGATACCACCGCTGGGACGCACCGGATGGCCGCGTAGTGATCGGGTTATGGCCTGCCATGGCATGATCAGTTGCCCTCCACGTTGCTGGTATCGGTTTCCAGGGTCTCGCGCACCTCGTCGACTTCGGGGGCATCGTCGTCCAGCAACCATTCATCGGTCATCGCCCTGGCAAGATGGGCGGCGTGGGTACTCCCGCCACCAGCATTTTCAACGATGACCGAAACGGCAATTTGCGGGTCTTCGATAGGCGCAAAGGCAATGAACAGCGCATGGTCACGCAGGCGCTCTTCGAGCTCGTCGGCATCGTAGCGCTGGTCCTGGCCCAGCGAAAACACTTGTGCCGTGCCCGATTTGCCCCCCATGCGATACTCAAGACCCACACCAGTACGCCGCGCGGTCCCTTCTCTGCCGCTCACCACCTTTTCCATGCCGCTGAACACACTGTCCCACCAGTCGTCTTGTGCCAGGTTGATATCCTCCGGGGTATCGGGCAGGTCCCGTTCCAGCGGCTTATCACCAATTTTTCGCGCCATACGAGGCTTCACCCAATCACCACGGTTGGCCAATGTGGCCGTGGCGGTGGCCAACTGCAGCGGCGTAACCTGCCAGTACCCCTGACCGATGCCCACGGATAGTGTCTCACCTGGATACCAGGGCTGGTTAAAACGTTCGCGCTTCCATTCACGCGATGGCATCAAGCCTGAGCTCTGGCTCTGGACATCATGCGCAACACGCTGACCAAAACCGAAGTTGGTCATTTGCTCATGGAGACTATCAATGCCCATTTCGTGTGCCAGCGAGTAATAAAAGGTATTGTTGGACACCGCCAGCGAGCGTTCCAGATCCACGCGACCGTGCCCCCAACGCAGCCAGTTTCGATAACGCCTTGAATCATTGGGCAATTGATAATAGCCGGGGTCGTTGATGGTGGTATCGGGCGTGATCGCTCCATCGACAAGTCCGCCAAGCGCCAGGAAAGGCTTGATCGTCGAGCCGGGCGGATAGTGACCACGAGTTGCCCGGTTGAACAACGGCAAGTTAAGATTTTCCTGGAGTGCTTGATACGAGGCCCTGTCGATACCGGTGACAAACTGATTACTGTCAAAACCGGGCGTCGAGACCATGGCAAGTATCTCGCCACTGCCTGGCTCGATGGCGACGATGGAACCCCGGCGGCCATCCATCAACTCGTAGGCGAGCATCTGCAGCGACGAATCAAGGGTCAACGTCAAATCCTTGCCGGGCACTGGGTCGGTGCGTCCAAGCTCACGCAGCACACGCCCCCGCGCGTTGGTTTCAACCCTTCGCAAGCCTGCCTGGCCGTGCAGTTCATCCTCGTAAAACCGCTCGATACCCGTCTTGCCGATAAAGTGCGTTCCGGCATAGCGGGTCGCATCCAGGTTAGCCAACTCTTCGGCGTTGATGCGTCCGACATAACCCAGCGCATGCGCCATCACCTCAGCATTGGGGTAATAACGCAGTAATTGAGCCTCGACCTCCACTCCGGGTAACTGATGACGATTAACGGCTAACCGGGCAATCTGCTCCTCACTGAGGTCGCTCGCCAGAAGAACGGGCTGAAAGGGGCGCTGCCATTGCTGGGAGCGCTCATAGAAGGTGCTGATTTCTTCACCTTTGAGTTCAAGAAGCTCGACCAGAAGTTCCAGGGTTTCATCGACGTCTTCCGATCGCTCGCGCACCAGTGTCAGGTTGTAGGTGGGCCGGTTTTCCGCCAGTAGCACCCCGTTGCGGTCGTATATCAACCCACGGTTAGGCGGCAAGGGTTCAACGCGAACACGATTTTTTTCAGAGCGTGTGCTGTAAACATCATGCTGAGCAACCTGCAGATAAGCCAGACGTCCAACCAGCAGGCTCGTCAAGGCCACCACAACCACAAAGGCCAGTAAGGCTCTGGCACGAAAAATCCGAAGTTCTTGCTCGGTGTTCTTAAGCTTGTCGGAGCGCGGTGGCATAGCGATGACTAACTCTCATTCAATCGATGAAGGGCATCCAGCTGTCTGAATAACTCAACGATGGTAGGGATGCCCCACCAGCAGCGTCCAGGCACGATAAAGCTGCTCGGCGAGCATGATACGCACCAATGGATGAGGTAAGGTAAGTGGCGATAACGACCAGCGCTGCTGAGCCATCGCCGACACAGCAGGGTCAAGCCCGTCCGGGCCGCCAACCAGCAGCACCACATCCTGACCTTGCAGTCGCCAGCCATCGGCCTGCCGGGCGAGCTGTTCGGTGGTCCAGGCCTTGCCATCAACCTCCAGCGCGACCACATGCTCGTTGCCACGTAGCTTGCTGCGAATGCGCTCCGCCTCTTGTTCCCGAGCCCGGGCTATATCCGCATTTTTACCACGCTGGCCCAGCGCCACTTCTTCGATATCCAGGCTGAAATCTTTCGGCAGGCGCTTGCGGTAGGTTTCTACGCCCTCTTCCACCCAGGCGGGCATTTTACTGCCCACCGCCAACAGGCGGATTTTCATGACATGCTGGCCGGCTCGTCACTTAGCGAAAGCTCACGCCGCCCGGTGTCGCTGGGCAAGTCGGCCCATAAACGTTCCAGGTCATACAGGGCGCGTGCTTCAGGCAGCATGATGTGAACAATCACGTCGCTCAGGTCGACAAGCACCCAGTCGGCGTTGTCACCCCCCTCGACACCCCGCGGGGATAGCCCGGCAGCTTTGGCTTTTTCAACCACGTTCTGGGCCAGGGCAGCAACATGGCGGGTTGACGTACCGCTGGCAATCAACATGATATCGGCAACGTCGGTCAGCCCAGTGACGTCCAACTGAGCGATGTCTCGAGCCTTCAATTCTTCCAGCGCATCAAGCGCTACGCTCTTCAATGTATCGATGTGCATATCTCCTAACGATAACCCCATGTAATGCGCTTTTTGAAGCGGGCCATTGTAACGACTAATAAGCGGACTGCCAGCGCTGATACAGCCCTTCGCGTAAAATGGTACTTTCCACCGCCTCGGGGACCAGAAAACGTACGCTTTTGCCCTGCCCCAGCCACTGGCGAATGTGGGTTGCTGAAATGGCCATCGTGGAAGGCAAGGTGACACGTAATACCTGCCCGTGAGGCGAGGCCATTAAACGGGACACGCTATCGACTTCACGCTCGTCCAGCAGTTCCATAAGAGGCCTCGACGGTGCATCGGCATGGCCTGGTCGGGCGATCACCACCAGGTGGGCAAACGCAAACAGCTGCTCAGGCTTGTGCCATTGGTCAAGCCGCAAAAATGCGTCCCAGCCTATGGCCATGACCAGTCTCGCCTGTTCACCGTACTCATGACGAAGCGAACGCAGCGTATCCACGCTATAGGAAGGACCATCACGCTCAAGCTCACGCCCATCGGCCTTGAGACCTGGCGTATCACCAATGGCCGTTTGTAACAGTTCAAGGCGCTGTTGCGGCGATACCTGAGGCGTATCGCGCAAGGGCGGCTGCGGTGCGGGTATCATGTGGACTGTGTCCAGCCCTAGCGCATCACGCAACTCCACCGCGCTGCGCAAATGACCATTATGCACCGGATCAAAGGTGCCGCCGAGCATGGCGATACGTGCCGGCCGGGTCATTCGCGAACCTGGCCACTACCCATGACCACGTACTTCTGAGTGGTCAAGCCTTCAAGCCCAACCGGCCCACGGGCATGCAACTTATCCGTGGAGATGCCGATTTCAGCCCCCAGGCCATATTCGAACCCATCGGCGAAACGAGTCGAGGCGTTAACGACCACCGAGCTTGAGTCCACTTCGGCCATAAAACGGCGGGCCAGCGAGTAGTCTTCAGTCACGATGGCGTCGGTGTGATGCGAACCATAGCGTTCAATATGGGCGATCGCCTCATCAATGTCGTCGACCACCTTGATTGCGAGTATCGGCGCCAGATATTCGGCACTCCAGTCATCGTCGCTTGCCGGAAGCGCCTGAGGAAGCAGCGCCTGGGTTTGCTCGCAGCCACGCAATTCGACCTCATGCTCGGCATATTGACGGGCGAGTTCGGGCAGCAGGAGGTCGGCAATCGCCGCATCCACCAGCAGCGTTTCCATGGTATTGCAGGTGCCATAGCGGTGAGTCTTGGCATTGACCGCAATCGACAGCGCCTTGGCCGGATCGGCCAGACTGTGGATATAGACATGACAGACACCGTCAAGGTGCTTGATGACCGGCACCTTCGCTTCGCGGGAAATACGCTCGATAAGCGACTTGCCACCGCGGGGAATGATCACGTCGATATAATCAGGCATGGTAATCATTGCCCCGACCGCTGCGCGGTCACTCGTGGCCACCACCTGAACACTACCGGCTGGCAGCCCTGCATCGCCAAGCCCTTCCTGGATACAGCGGCTAATGGCTGCATTGGACGCACGCGCCTCGGAGCCACCCCGCAGCACACAGGCATTACCCGCTTTAAGACATAAACTCGCGGCTTCAAGGGTCACGTTAGGACGCGACTCGTAGATGATGCCGATCACGCCCAGGGGAACGCGCATTTTTCCCACCTGAATACCGCTGGGGCGATAGCGCATGTCACTGATCTCACCCACCGGGTCGGGCAGTGCGGCCACCTGGTTCAACCCCTCGATCATGGCGTCGATACGCGCATCGCTGAGGGCCAGACGATCCAGCAACGCCGCGTCAAGGCCGTTTTCCTGCCCTCTTGACAGGTCTTCGCTGTTGGCCGCCAGCACATCCTCACGGGCCGCATCCAGGCGGGCGGCCATGGCATACAGCGCTCGGTTTTTCTGGCCCGAATCAGCGCGACGCAGCTCACTCGCCGCCTGACGAGCGGCTTTGCCAAGTGATTGCATGTAGGCCGCGACATCGCCAGCCTCAAGGGATAGCTTTGCATCGGCGTCGAACGATGTTGAAACGCTCATGCGATCTCCATAAATTTCTCGGTGGGCATAAGCCACTCGGTCATATTTAGCCTGTAAGTTAAGCGGCGTGCTAAGCTATTTTAGCGCTATACTAAGGGCTTATTTAACACTTCTCGCCACCTTTCTAATGACGATTTTACGCATATCACGCTCACCATCACGCATCTGTCCAAGGGTTGATAGTAAGCCACCATGCAAAATAAATACAAAATACGTCTATTAAGAGCCAACCTGCTGGCGGCGGCCGTAGCGCTTGCCCTATGGACACCCTCCGCACCGCCGTCGGCAGCGTTGGTGCTATGGCTTTCAGTAGGCTGGCTATTTATTACCGCCCTTTTACTGGACTTCAGCCACCGCTACCCGCGTGGCCGTCCGTGGCAGCTGCTGCCCGGGGCGCTTCTACTCGGGCTGATTGCCGCCGCTCCGGAACGCCACGGTCTGTTGATCTGGGCCTGGGCGGCCTTGTTCATGTTACCGCAAATGAGCTGGGTAGCCGCGTTCAACATAAGCGCTGCCCTGCTCAGCAGTGTGCTGGTGGCCCCGCAGTTATCGACACCCGCCTGGCTATTGATGGTTATTTCACTGGCGATCCTGTGCGTTCTGGCATTGGCCCGTGCACAACAGCTGATCGACATGAACGGAGCGATTCGCCAACGGTTGCGACTCGTTCCAGGCTTGAACCTGTGGGCTGGCGAGCAGTTGGTGAGGGACATCCAGCGGGAACAGACGCGTTGCGCGCGGGAAGGCATTTATGGCGAACTAATAGTCCTGCATGTAAAGCGCCATCAACTGTGGCCAACAGCCAAAAAACTCTGCGAACTTACCCACGACTTCGAGAATGTGTACCGTCTCGATGGCACGACCCTGGCAACGTTAATGCTGTCTCGCTCGGCACTCGAAGCGCATGAGCGTTACCAGTCATTAATCAACGCGTTACCCGACAACACTATCGCCAACCCAATCGAGTTAATGGATGTGCCCCCTACCCCCTCAACGCTTCAAACGCTGACCCGACGAGAGGCAGGCGAATTGCGAGGCCAGCCATGACTCAGCATCATTTCCCTCGGCAACTGGTGACGCTGGCGTATATAGCCAGTATCGCCTTGATGGGCAGCTATACTGTTTGGCTTTATGCCATGGGCGAATATCGCGACCTCGTCATGCCCAGCTTCATGATCCTGCTCCTGCTGGCCGCCTTTCTGCTCCATCTGGGCCAGGACATGCGCGCTCACCTGCCGAGGCTGGTGCTGCTTTTTTGCACCTATACAAGCGTCATTGCCGCGCTTTATTACCAACCCGAAACCCCACTGATCTGGATCGGTTTGCCGATGACCGCCGCTTTCCTGCTGCTTCCCCTGCTGAGCGCGGTCTTATTGCATATGGTATTAATTCCACTGTGGTGGTTGATGCCTGCGCTAGCCCAAGCATCGCCTACCCTGGTGATGGGTTACGTGGCGCTGGCGCTTTTGCTTGCACTGCCACGCTGGGAACATGCAAGACGCCGCGCATTGCTGCGAGCCACCGATCCCAATGACAGCGAGTGCGACGCCTACCATATCGACACACTGAAGGAACGTTTGCACAGTGAATACCAGCGGGCCGATATGCTCAACCAGCGTTTGGCAGTGCTGGTCATCCACTTACCTCAACGTGACATGGCGGAAGAGCAGTTCGGCGCCCGCGCCGCCCAGGCATTGCTTGGCGCCTTGTGCACCGAGGTATATAGCTGCTGTCGCGACCACGACCTTCTGGGGCGTGCCGACAATGCAACCTTTTGGCTGGTATTGCCCGACACCAGCGAAAGCGGAGCGCTACTGGTCCGGGACCGGCTTCAGCGCGCGCTTTCACGGCGTGTATTGGTCGAAACCGGACAGTGCGAGGCGCGCATCGCCGCGTGCCTGCCCTGCCCCAAAGAAAATTTTGAACACTATCTGCAACGCCTGGAAAACCGGGGCAACGCACTGGCGACCCCCTGACAGACAACCTGACCGTATCGAATTGGCCTTATCCCAGCGCCAGCCACACCCCCACACCAATCATCAACGTCCCGGCAATACGGTTCAACAGGCGAACATTGCCGCTTTTACCCAGCACACGACGCAGGGTTTTTCCGCCGGTGGCATAGACCAGCATACTGGCAAACTCGATGGTCAATATGACGGCGATCAACGTAATCAGTTGCTGGCCGAGAGGTCGGCTGCTATCCAGGAAAGGCGGCAGCAGTACCATGAAAAACGCCCATCCTTTGGGGTTGGCGACGGCCGTTAAAAATCCCTGGAGTGCCAATTGCCACCGCCCTGCCGGTGGGCCAGCTTCAAGCTCATTGGGGATCGCCATACGCCCTCTCGAGCGCCACATCATGATGCCGATATAGGCCAGGTACGCACCGCCTACCCATTTGAACGCCATAAAAAGCGCTGGCTGGCGCAGCATCAGTGCTGCCACACCTGCGCCCGCCGCCGCGGCTACCAGCCCGCCCCCGATTAATTCGCCGACCATCATCCAGAGGGCGCGCTTGACGCCCTGGGTCATACCCAGAACCATCGCCAGCGTCATGCACATACCCGGCGTTAACGACACCAGCAAAAAAGTCGGCACAAATACCGAGAGCGTGGCCCACGACATCATTGGCTATCCATCCTTGGTTGTTGAAGCAGTCGATTGTTTTTCCCCCCAGCGCGGCATCAATTGGTGATCGATGCCCAACTGATTGAGAATGCGCGCCACAATAAAATCGATCAAATCATCAATGGATTGAGGACGATGGTAGAAACCGGGCGCTGCAGGCAGGATGACCACGCCAAGCCGACTCAGGGCCAGCATATGCTCGAGATGAATCGGGGAAAACGGGCTCTCCCGCGGCACCATCACCAGCGTGCGTCGCTCCTTCACCGCCACGTCAGCCGCGCGCTCGATCAGGTTGTTGCTGGCACCGGTGGCCACGGCCGATAGCGTGCCCGTCGAGCACGGACAGATCACCATGGCAGAAGGCGCGCCCGACCCTGACGCCACAGGCGCCATCCAGTCTTCACGACCAAAACAGCGAACTTGCCCGTCAGCCGCGCCGCTGCGCTCGCTCAGCGCCGCGGCAAGCCTTTCTGGCTGTGCGGGCAGGGTAATCTCGGTTTCGGTGGCGATCACCATATGGGCGGCCTTGGAGATCATCACCCAGACTTCATGGTTGGCGGCCACCAGCACCTCAATCAGCCGAAGCCCGTACTGTGCCCCCGAGGCACCGGTCAGCGCGACGGTGACCGGTGGTTTGAAAGTCGCTGTCATCGGGTTTGCCATTACGCCTCCTTCCTGGCGGCTAATGCGCTTATCAAGCGCTCGTGAACGCCCTCAAAGCTGCCGTTCGACATCACCACAATACGATCCTGAGGTGATGCCTGGGTGACGACGGCGCTCACCAGCACGTCAATATCATCGTAAAGCGTCGAATGCGCCTGAGCGTCTACTAGCGCCTCCATCGACCAGGCCACACTGGGCGGCTGAAACCAGAAAATCGCATCGGCTTCCGCTACGCTTTCCATCAGGCGTTCACGCATTGCCCCCAATCGCATGGTATTGGAACGCGGCTCGATAACCGCCAGCAGGCGCCCCTTCGGGGTTGCCGCTCTGAGGCCCTGCAGCGTCGCCGCAATGGCGGTGGGGTGATGGGCAAAATCATCGATGACCTGAATACCACTGACCTCCCCGCGCACCTCCTGACGACGGCGTGGGGTTTCAAAGCGCGCCAGGGCTGCGCAGCCTCGCGCCAGGTCGACGCCACACTGCCAGGCAGCGGCCAATGCGGCCAAGGCATTGCGTGCATTGTGTTCGCCGGTCAAGGCCCACTCCACCACGCCATCTTCTTCAATCGTACTTTCAGGATCGCGGTAGATGACCTGGAAACGGCTTGCATCGGCGCGCTCGCTGCGCAACTGCCAAGCGCTATCCGGGTGGTCGCCCACATAGTCAACGGGCGTCCAAACGCCCTGCTCCAGCACCCGCTCAAGCGCTGGCTGCCCATCGGCAACCAAGAGACGCCCCTGGCTGGGCACGGTTCGCACCAGATGATGGAATTGACGCTCGATGGCGGCCAGGTCTGGAAAAATATCCGCGTGGTCGTATTCCAGGTTATGCAGTACCGCAATATCAGGGCGATAGTGAACAAACTTGGATCGCTTATCGAAAAACGCCGTGTCGTACTCGTCGGCCTCCACCACGAAAGGCGCATCCAGTGCCCCCAGCCGGGCCGAGACGTTAAAGTTTCGTGGCACGCCACCAATCAGAAACCCCGGCGATAGCCCTGCACTTTCCAGTAACCAGGCTAACAGGCTGGCGGTGGTGGTTTTACCATGTGTGCCCGCCACGGCGATTACCCGCCGCCCCGGCAACACGTGCTCTGCCAGCCACTGGGCGCCGGACGTATACGGGAGGCCGCTGTTCAGCAAGGCTTCGACTTCCTCATTGCCCCGGGAAAGCGCATTGCCTACCACCACCATGTCGGGGGCTGGCTGCAGGTGCGCGGCCCGGTAGCCTTCCATCAGGCTGATTCCCGCTTCTTCCAGCTGGGTGCTCATCGGCGGATAGACATTGGCGTCAGAACCACTCACCTGATGACCCAACTCCCTGGCGAGCAGCGCCAAACTGCCCATAAAAGTGCCGCAAATTCCGATAATGTGCAGATGCATCGCTACGCCTCTAAACAACCCCTAAACAGCCCGCAAGCCTAGCACGCCCAGCCTTTGGGCTCACCTGTCTTGAGCGGTGGCCGTACCACAAGGGAACCATCCTCCAGTGACAACGTCTCTCAGATATTGCACGATGCCCGGTCAGTCCATACGCCTACGCTTCCCGCTACTCTAATCGAGACGGCAAGCATGATTACGATGAGGGTTACTTTATGCGCATACTGGTACGCTATTTTTTCCGCGGTCTACGCGTATTGCTTGCACCTATCATGCTGATATCCGAGAAACTTTCGACACCCCAGGCAGTAAAGCGCTCGCCTGAGGAACAGGCCAGGGTAGACGAAGCATGTAACAGCCTGGCGTTGTATCAGTTCCGCACCTGCCCGTTTTGTATCAAGGTGCGCAAGGAAATGGCCCGCCTGGGGCTGACGATTGAAAAACGTGATGCCCAGTTGGACCCTGACCACAAAAAGGCACTGCAGGAAGGTGGCGGCCGCGTCAAAGTGCCGTGCTTGAAAATTGCCCACGATGATGGACGCGAAGAATGGCTGTATGAATCTGATGAGATCAATCGCTGGCTACATCAACGGTTTGGATAATTTGAAAGCCTGCCTGGGTGACGTTTCCAACTACTCCTTTCGTCTCAATTCCTCTCCGTAACGCTCGCCACCGCCTGCCTCATTCATATGCTGAATGAGGTCAGTCATTATTTCGATTGTAGAGAACCCTCGCCTCTCACTATGTTAGACGCATAGCTTTCGAGCTGACCGTGTCTGTTTTGTTGCCGTTATGCGCCCCCTGAAACATCAAGGGTGCGTGGCAGAGCAGCAAAGCGAACAAACAATAATCCTTCTTGGGAACAACGATTAGGAATAATGATGACGTTTAAAAAAACGCTACTAGCTTCCGTGATTGGCGCAACGCTTGCCAGCACAGCCCTCCTGTCCACTGCCGCACAGGCCGAAAACACGCTGCGTATGCCCTACGATGCCGACCCGGTATCGCTGGATATTCACGAACAGCTGTCGGGCGGGATCCTGCAGCTGTCGCACATGACCCACGACCCGCTCGTGCGCTGGAATGATGCGCTTGAATTCGAGCCGCGCCTGGCCTCTGACTGGGAACGCATCGACGACACCACCATGCGTATGTCGCTGCGCGAAGGCGTTGAATTTCACAGCGGAAACGCCTTCACTGCCGACGATGTCGTCTGGACTATCGAGCGTCTCCAGCGCAGTCCTGACTTCAAAGCGATTTTTGACCCCATCGAAAGCGTCACTGCCGTTGACGACTACACAGTAGAAATCACCACCAAGACACCCTACCCGCTGCTGCTGAACCTGGCGACTTACGTCTTCCCCATGGATAGCGCCTTCTATTCAGGAGAAGCCGAGGACGGTGACCCGAAAGACGAAATCGTCAAAAACGGCAACTCCTTTGCCTCACGTAACGTTTCAGGCACCGGCCCTTATACCGTCGCCGATCGTCAGCAGGGTGTTCGTACCGAGTTCGAGCGCAACCCTAACTATTGGGACACCGAATCACCGGGCAATGTCGATAACATCATCCTCACGCCCATCAGTGAAAACGCGACCCGCGTGGCGGCACTGCTTTCCGGCGACGTTGATTTCATCGCCCCGGTACCACCCAATGACCTGGAACGCGTTCGCGAAAGCGAAGACGCCCAGCTCGTAACGATGTCGGGCACGCGAATCATCTTCTTCCACATGAACCAGGAGCGTGTCGAGGCGTTCCAGGATCCACGCGTACGTCAAGCCTTTGCCTACGCCGTTAATCAGGAAGCAATTGCTGACCGGTTGATGAAAGGCTTTGCCACGCCTGCCGCGCAGTTTTCTCCGGAAGGTTACGCTGGTCATATCGAAAGCCTTGAGCTTCGCCACGACCTGGAGCGTGCCAAGGAACTGATGGCCGAAGCAGGCTATGAAGACGGCTTTGACATCACGATGATGGCGCCCAACAACCGCTACGTGAACGATGCCAAGATTGCCCAGGCCGTGGCAGCGATGCTGGCTCGCATCAACGTCAACGTGGATCTGAGCACGCTTCCCAAAGCACAATACTGGGGCGAGTACGATGACCGCGCCGCCGACATGATGCTGATCGGCTGGCACGCAGACACCGAAGACAGCGCCAATTTCCACGAATACTTGACGGCCTGCCCGGATCCGGACACCGGCGCCGGACAGTACAATGCAGGTAACTACTGCAATCCAGAGCTTGATGCACTGGTGGCCGAGGCCAACGTGGAAGTGGATCGCGCCAAGCGTGCGGCCATGCTTCAGGAAGTCGAGCAAACACTTTACGACGAAGCTGCGATTATACCGCTGCATTGGCAGGACCTGGCCTGGGCGTCGGCCAATCACGTCAACATCGAGCCGGTGGTCAACGTGATGAACTTCCCCTACCTGGGTGACCTGGTCATGGACGCCGAATAAGGCGCCAGTGAATTAACCCAGCGTCATTCGAAAAGCTCGCCCCGAGGTTATCCGCTTCGGGGCGAGCCCTACCTGTTTTACTGACGGAAACGTTTTCATGATCGCCTTTTTGGTTAAGCGCCTCTTCCATGCGCTGCTGGTGATGTTTGTCATCAGCATCATTGCCTTCGCTATACAAGATAACCTGGGCGACCCGATTCAACAGATGGTCGGCCAGTCGGTACCGGAGAGCGAACGTGCCGAACTTCGTGAAGAGCTTGGGCTCAACGATCCTTTCCTGGTGCAGTACGCGCGCTTTGCAGTTAATGCAGCGCAGTTTGATTTCGGCTATTCATACGTTTTCAACCAGCCCACCACCGAGGTCATTGCGCGCCACCTACCGGCGACGCTGGAGCTCGTGGCCGCGGCTACCTTTTTAATCATCACCCTGTCGGTGCCGATTGGCGTTTATAGCGCCATCAAACCTCGCGCCTGGCTTTCCCGCTTTTTTATGGGCGTCTCGATTGTCGGCATCTCGATCCCGGTATTTCTTACCGCGATCATGCTGATTCAACTGTTTGCCATCGGCGTCAGTTGGACCCCTTTTCCCGTCGATACCGCCTGGGGCAGTTGGCTCAACGGCGTGATATCCACCGAGGGTGGCATGCCTGCTTACGGCCGAGGTGATCCGGTCCCCGTGTTTGGCACCTGGGAAACCAACTTTGCAAGCCTGGAGGGGCTGACCTACCTGGTGCTCCCCGCCGTTTCACTGGCCTCCATCATGCTGCCGCTGTTTATTCGCCTGATCCGTGCCGAAATGCTCGAGGTGATGCAGTCGGACTACGTCAAGTTTGCGCGGGCCAAGGGCATTTCCATGCGTCGCATCTATTTTCTGCACGCCTTGAAAAATACCATGCTGCCGGTCATCACCGTCGGCGGCGTGCAGATTGGCACGCTGGTCGCATACACCATCCTGACCGAAACCGTCTTCCAGTGGCCCGGCATGGGGCTGATGTTCCTGGATGCCATCGAGCGTTCTGATATTCCGCTCATCGTGACCTATCTCATGATCGTGGGCCTGATATTCGTGATCACCAATACGATCGTCGACCTGATTTATGGCCTGGTTAACCCCACTATCAAACTCACCGGAAAGCCCGCATGAATGCATCTTCTTCCGCGCTTCCCAGCCGCTGGGAACGCTTCCGCGACTCGTATCTGTTTTACAGCTTCAAACGCGACATGGTCGCTCAGGTCAGTCTGGTGGTATTCATCGCGCTGGTCGCCGTCGCCGTACTCGCGCCGTGGCTTTCGCCCATGAACCCCTATGACCTGGCACAAATCGATATTCTCGCCTCGGAACTGCCGCCGTTCTGGGTCGAGGGTAGCGACGCCCAGTACCTGCTGGGCACCGACGCCCAGGGCCGGGATATGCTCTCGACGATTCTGTACGGCGCGCGCGTGTCGCTGATTATCGGTTTTGGCGCCGTGGCTCTTCAGGCGCTGATCGGCGTCTGTTTTGGCCTGCTCGCCGGCTATCTGGGTGGCCGTATCGATGCTTTCCTGATGCGTCTCGCCGATATCCAGCTGTCATTCTCGACCCTGATGGTCGCGATTATCGTCGGCGCGCTGGTCAAGGCGATTTTTGGCGGCGAGACGTTCAGCGCCTACGCCGTGCCGCTGCTGGTGCTGATTATCGGCCTTGCCGAGTGGCCCCAATATGCGCGTACCGTGCGCGCCTCGGTGCTCGCCGAGAAGAACAAGGAATACGTCGACGCCGCCCGCGTCATGGGGCTCAGAAGCAAACGCATCATGTTCCGCCATGTGCTGCCCAACACCCTGTCGCCGATCTTCGTCATTTCGACGGTACAGATTGCCAACGCCATCATTTCAGAAGCCGCCCTGTCGTTTCTCGGCCTGGGTATGCCCGAAACCCACCCGTCGCTTGGCTCGCTGATCAAATCCGGGTTCGACTATATCCAGTCGGGTTCGTGGTGGATCACGCTCATTCCCGGGGCGTTACTGGTGGTACTGGTCTTGTCCATCAACCTGCTGGGCGACTGGCTCCGTGACGTTATGAACCCGCGACTCTACAAAGGCTGAGGACACCATGGCACTACTGGAAGTGACAAATCTGGACGTGCGCTTCGGCCTGCGCCAGGGCGAAGTGCGCGCACTGCGCGACGTCAATTTTACCCTTGAACGTGGCGAGCGCTTAGGCATTGTCGGCGAATCTGGCGCCGGTAAATCCGTGGCCGCGTTTTCACTGCTCAACCTGATTGCCAAGCCCGGCTTTATTGCCGGGGGCAGCATCAACTTCGAGGGCAAGACGCTCAACACCATGTCCGAGCGTGGCCTGCGCAAGGTACGTGGCAACCGCATCTCGATGATTTTCCAGGACCCGATGATGACGCTGAACCCAGTGCTCTCCATCGGTGAACAGATGGTCGAGTGCCTGAAGGCTCACCGGCGTATTTCCGGCAAGGAGGCGCGCGCGATTTGTCTGGATAAACTGCGCCAGGTACAGATCCCATCGCCGGAAACCCGCCTGGATCAGTACCCCCACGAGCTTTCCGGTGGCATGCGCCAGCGGGTGATCATTGCCATCGCACTACTGCTGGACCCGGATATCATCATTGCCGACGAGCCCACCACGGCGTTGGACGTGACCATTCAGGCCGAAATCATGGCGTTGCTTCTGGAACTCTGCGAGCAGCACAACGTCGGCTTGATTCTGATCACCCACGACCTGGGTGTGGTCAGCCAGGTGACTCAGCGCATGCTGGTCATGTACGCCGGCCGTGTGATCGAACAAGGGCCCACGCGGGAAATCATCAACGACCCGCAGCACCCCTACACCCAAGGGCTGATTAACGCCCTGCCGCAGATGGCCACCCCCGGCGAAAAGCTCAATCAAATCCGCGGCAGCATGCCATCGCTTTCAAACCTGCCCAGCGGCTGCGCGTTTCACCCGCGCTGTAACTTTATCAATCGCGCAGACGGAAAGCCCCGCCCCGCCTGCACCGAGCAGGTTCCAGGCTTTGTCGAGTCCGGCAACTGCCGCGTGGCGTGCCACATGGTCGCTGAAATGATTGAAGACCGCCGCTTGAAGGAGGAAACCTCATGACCGCGCCCGCTGAGGCCAAGGCGGCCCACCCGACGCCGACCCAGAACGAGAAAAGTGACGACTCGCTGTTGCAGATTCGAGGCTTGAACAAGCGCTTTTCGTTGTCGGGCGATTTTCTTGAACAATTACGCTTCAAGGGTGGCAAGCTGGTTCGCCACCAGGAATATGTGCACGCCATCAATGGCGTCGATCTCGACATAAAACGCGGCGAAGCGCTTTGCGTAGTGGGCGAGTCCGGCTGCGGCAAATCCACCGTTGCACGCATGGTAATGGGGCTGATTACCCCTTCGGAAGGCGAGATTCGCTACGCAGGCGAGCGCATTGACAACCTGAGTTCGCGGCAACTGCTGCCCTACCGCAAGCGCATGCAGATGATTTTTCAGAACCCCTATGCGTCGCTCAACCCCCGCATGACCATCCAGCAAACGCTGGAGGAACCGCTGCGTCTTCACCACCCCGACTGGGACCGTGAAAAAATTGAACAGAAGGTCGAAGACGTCATGCGGTCGGTGGGCATTGACCCGGACTGGGGCAAGCGCTTCGGCCACGAATTTTCCGGCGGCCAGCGCCAGCGTATTGCCATTGCCCGCGCCCTGGCCGTTGACCCCGAGTTTATCGTCGCCGATGAGCCCATTTCCGCGCTGGACGTCTCCATTCAGGCGCAGGTACTCAACCTGCTCATGGAAGCTCAGCAAGAGCGCAACCTGACCTATCTGTTTATCACCCACGACCTGGCAGTCGTCGAGCATTTCGGGACCCGTGTTGCCGTCATGTACCTGGGCACGGTATGTGAAATTGCTACCACCTCGACATTATTCGCCAAGCCTCGCCATCCTTATACTCAGGCGTTGCTGTCGGCGATTCCACGGCTTGAAGACGACCGCCCCCAGCACATCCGGCTCTCCGGCGAAGTACCTACACCGGTTAACCTTCCCACCGGCTGCGTGTTTCATGGCCGTTGCCCCCATGCCAATGCGCGCTGTAAACAGGAAATCCCTGTCCTGCAGACACAGGATGACGGCACGCGGGTTGCGTGCCACGCTGTTGAAGAAGGCCGCCTATGAGGCGGTCGTCGAACCTTAGATGGCGCTATGCATGGAGAGGTAAAGCATGGAAATTCGCTGGCTAGAAGACTTTATCGCCCTGGCCAGAACGCGACACTTCTCCCGAGCTGCTGATGAACAGAACGTCACCCAACCTACTTTTTCCCGGCGTATCAAGCTGCTGGAAGAGGAAATGGGCGTGACGCTGATCAACCGGCAAACACTGCCGCTTTCCTTGACCCCGGCGGGAGACGAGTTCTTGCTGCTGTGCGAGCAGGTAACTGACCGCGTTCGCCTGACGCGAGACCGCGTTCGGGAAATCAGCGCGGGGCAGAAACGACGCATCATGGTGGCTGCTCCACAGAGCCTGTTGGGGCAATTTCTACCCGAGTGGCTGGCCACAACCGGCTGGCAGGAGCGTGTTCAACCCTATCTGCGCGCCACTGGCTGGGTGGCCAGCGACTATTTCCAGGCGCTCCAGCGCGGCGAATGCGACCTGGCGATTTGCTACTGGCCGATTGGGCGCTGCGACCTGGACATCGACACCAGTTCCTGCACCTACCGTGTGATCGGCCATGAACGCCTGATTCCGGTGACCGGTGTTGACGATCACTCGGCGCCAAGAGCGTTATTGCCAGGCAGCCGCCAGCAGCCACTTCCCTGGCTCGCCTACCCACAACGAGGCCTGCTAGGCTCAGCGGTGACCGCCCACCTGGCACGATTACCCCAGAGCAGCTATTTAAATGCCCAGAGCGAAAACCTCTATGCGGCAGGTATCAAGGAACTGGTGCTGCTCGGCTACGGAATGAGTTGGCTGCCCGAACGCAACGTCGAGGCTGAGCTTCGCCAGGGCAGTCTGGTCCGCGCCGGCGACAGCCGCTGGGATGTCCCCATGGAGCTTCGCCTCTACCGCCACCAGGGCCAGCACCATGGAGAGCTGGACGCCTTCTGGAGTGAACTCCCACACTTTCGCACTTACTAGAGACCCTGCATGTCATCCCAACTACATCGGTTACAGCAAGAGCACCTGACACGCCTGCAGCGCGACTATACTGCCTTGCTTGACGAGCACCAGCTCGACAGCCTGGCCATATACAGCGGGCACACCAACGCCTACTTTGCCGACGATCAGGCACCCCCCTTCCAGACCTACGGTCATTTCATGCACTGGGTGCCACTGGCCGACGTGCAACATAGCTGGCTGGTGATACGCCCTCATCAGCGGCCACAACTTTACCTCTATGCCCCGGCGGACTTTTGGCACCTGCCGACCCGGCTTCCCGAAGAACCCTGGGTCGACGAATTCGATATCCACCTCTGCAGCGACCACGTCAGCCCCGCGCTGGATGGCCACGCCGCAATTATCGGCGATGTGGCACAGTTACCCGGCGCCAGCCTGAAGGCGCAACTGAACCCTGCCACCTTGTTGAATCGCCTGGACGAGCTTCGCATCGGCAAGTCTGACTATGAAATCGCCTGCCTACGTGAAGCCAACCGGCTCGCGATCGCCGGACACGAGGCCGCCCAGGCAGCCTTCCTGGGCGCGTCCGGCGAGCTGGATATTCAACTTGCCTACCTGGCAGCTAGCCGCCAGCGCGAGTCGGCGGTTCCCTACCAGAATATTATCGGCCTGAACGACCACGCGGGCGTCCTCCACTACCAGTACTACGACACAAGCCCGCCCAGGCGACGCCATAGCCTGCTCGTCGATGCCGGAAGACGCTTTCGTGGTTACTGCGCGGATATCACCCGCACCCACGCCGGACCAGATGCCCCGGCGCTATTCGGCGAGCTGGTGGGCGCCGTGCACGACCTGAAAGACGAGCTGGTTCAAGGTGTTACAGCGGGTACGGATTTCATCGCGCTGCACGAGCAAATGCACCAGCGGCTGGGCGATATTCTCATTACCCATGACCTCTTCCGAGGCAGCCGCGAACAGGCTATCGATGAAGGCGTGACGCGCGCGTTCTGCCCGCATGGGTTGGGCCACTCGCTGGGATTACAGGTGCATGACGTGGCCGGTTTACGCCATCCAGACGGCACTGCAGCTCCGGCGCCCAACGGACATCCGGCGCTTCGTCTCACGCGTACGCTTTCCAGCGGCATGGTCGTGACCATCGAGCCCGGGCTTTATTTCATTCCCATGCTGTTAGCCCCTCTGCGAGAGACATCGCTGCCCATCAACTGGACGCTGGTGGATCACTGCATGCCCTGCGGTGGTATTCGTATTGAAGACAATATTGCCGTGACCGACCAGGGGCCGGATAACCTGACCCCTTAGCCAATATTCGTATACGCCCGATACAAAAACGCCCAGCTGAGCTGGGCGTTTGTTCTAGCTAGGCTAACGCAACGATGTGCGTTCGATATGGCCGATTAGAAGCGGTAGGTAACACCACCACCAACGGTCACCGGATCAATGTCAACAGCACCAACGTTGTTACCGTTGGATGTAATGTCGGCGTCCACGTCGGCATAGCTGACATAGCCGTTAAGCATGATGTTGTTGGTCACGGCCAGATCAAGACCCGCCTGGCCAATGGCACCAAAGCTGTCGTCGACTTTGACACCGGGGCCAATGTCTTCGCTGTAGAAGTTGGTGTAGTTAAGACCCACACCTACGTAAGGCTGAATACGCGAATCGACACCGCCCATCGGGTAGTAGTTGAACAGCGCATTAACCGGCAGACGCTCGACGCTACCGGCATCACCGGCGGCCGTCGTCAGGTCATGCTCAAAGCCTTCACCGCTGTTAAGCTCGATGCCGAACTTGTCATGGAACAGATAACCAACGCCGTAGCTATAGCCGTTTTCACTTTCAACGTCGAAGTCTGCTCCCCCTGCATTGGTGTCGTCGGAAGCGATGTCCGTTTTAGCGACCCCACCGCGAACAAAAACATCACCCGCGGTGTACGCAAGCGCGGCTTGGCTTGCCATGGCAAAGCCAGCGGTAATCACAGCGGCTGTTACAATTTTGAATTGGCTCATCAGGGTCATCCTCTCAACTTTCGCTTGGAGTCCGTTATCAAGCGTCACATATCACTCACGTCTACAACGTCTACGTTCATACCATCGGCGACGCTTCGATAACTTGTACAGAAATGAGTATACGAACACTGTTTCTAAACGTCACGTAAAATTTTGTTATAATATTAAGCACAAAATATGCAGAGAAGAGAGAGGGCCGAATTACACGCAAAAAAAAGTCCCCCGAAGGGGACCCAGGTGGAGCACGCCAGCTCACTCGGTGTATCGCAAGCCAAACGGCTGCGATATAGGCAATGAAGGGAAAGTCGGTTTCAATCACAACGTCAATCGTGCTCGACTCTTTTCAATTGCCTTACACCCAATTATATAGCGACAAGCGTGCCACTATTTTAAAAATCATTAACAATCAATTAGTTATAAAATAAAAGCTCTACTATCCCCTGTCGCTCACCTTTTTTCCAGAACTTATGCGCACCACGAACGATCAATTTTCCCGTCAAGCGAGTCATGATGATGCAGTGCACACTCTTGCTCTGAAATGCTGCTTGCATGCTTGACTGGCGCATGGCTTTCCCTTCCTGTTAAGACGTGTGATGCACCGGCTGCAGGCCGTAGACAGGCGTTGCCAGCCCCTCCATGCGGGCTTTCAACTGCAGCGCCAGATAGTGTGAGTAGTGCCGCGACTGGTGCAGATTGCCGCCGTGGAACCACAGCGCCTCCTGCTGGGTGGGTTTCCACATGTTGCGCAGCTCGCCCTCCCAGGGGCCGGGGTCTTTGGTGGTGTCGGAGCCCAAGCCCCAACACTTGCCGACTTTATCCGCCACCTCCTGGGAGATAAGTCTGGCTGCCCAGCCGTTCATGGAGCCATAGCCGGTGGCATAAACGATCAAATCTGCTGCTAGCTCACTGCCATCGGTAAGCGTGATGGAGTGCGGGTTGATGCGCTCTATCCCTACGCCGCTGCGCAGTTTGATATCGCCACTGGCGACCAGATCACAGGCGCCCACATCGATGTAGTAACCCGAGCCCCGGCGCAGGTACTTCAAGAACAGACCCGAGTCGTCGTCACCAAAATCGAGCATAAAGCCCGCATCTTCTAGCTTCTGATAGAACTCGGCGTCGCGCTGTTTGATCGCCTCAAACGCCGGGCGCTGAAAGTCCGGCAGCACCTTGTAGGGAATCGAAGCAAAAATCAGATCAGCCTTGTCATGGGTTAAGCCACTCGCCACCGCCTCTTCGGAGTAGAGCGGCCCCAGCACTTCCTCCATCAGCGAATCCGACTTCACAATATGGGTGGATGAGCGTTGCAGCATGGTGACATCGGCGTCGTGCTCCCAAAGTGCCGCGGCAATATCGTGGGCGGAGTTATTCGACCCCACAATGACGCACTTTTTACCAGTGTAAGCGTCTGGCCCCGGATGCTGGCTGGAGTGCTGCTGCTCGCCTTCAAAGCTTTCTGCACCGGTAAATGTCGGCACATTGGGCATCCCCGACATCCCGGTGGCCATGACGAGCTGCTTGGGTCGCAAAGTGATCGCTTCGCCGTCGCGCTTCACGTTCACCACCCACTCGCCTGCGGTTTCGTCGAAGTGTGCATTCTGACACTCGGTGGAACTCCAATAATTGAGCTCCATCACCTTTGTGTACATCTCCAGCCAATCGCCCACCTTGTCTTTGGGCGCAAACACCGGCCAGTTTTCAGGGAAAGGAATATAGGGAAGGTGGTCGTACCAGACGGGATCATGCAGGCAGAGCGACTTATAGCGATTTCGCCAGGAGTCCCCGGCACGTTCGTTGCGCTCGATAATAATGGTCGGCACGCCCATCTGCTTTAGTCGCGCGCCCAAGCCGATACCGCCCTGGCCGCCGCCAATAATCACGCAGTAAGGCTGCTGTGTGTAGCCAAGTTCCGCTTCTTCGCGCTGTCGTGCTTCCAGCCAGGTTTCACGCTGCTTATTGGCGCCGTGCTCAGCGCCTTTGGGGCGGTTGTGATTACGGGGTTCAGGGAAGTCGTGCAGGGACTGCATCGTGGTGAGCAGTGTCCAGCACTTCCCCTCTTTCAGCCGCAGGTAGCCTTTGCCGCTGGCAACCGCGGTCTCAAAGGTGAACCACGCCTCGGCGATATCGCCATTTTGGGTTGCTTCGCCTTCAAGCTGCCAGTTGGACGGACGCGCATTATCTAACGTTGCGTTCAGCATGGCCTGAATCTCGTCTTTACCTTCACAGGTTTTTAAATTCCAGGTAAAGGTAAGGAAATCGCGCCAATAGCACTCATCGCCAAATAGAGAGACTACCTGCTGAATATTCTTGGCTTGCAGAGCGGCGTCAACGTTGGTCAGCCATGCTTGTACAATGGCCGTGGCGGTTGGCTGTGTCATATCGGTACTCCAGGTCAGGTTTGTTATTGTTGAATCAGCCATGATTCAACAATTCCTAAGCACCCGCCGTGCCAAGTGCCTTAAAGACTACCTAAGACACTGATAAATCGAGAAATAAAAGGCAGTCATAAAACACCGCAGAGGTGTACACCTGTCACACCCTTTACACCCGGACGTTACAAGTGTAACTAGCGACTAACGGTGTAATTCAGCCGCGTTGACACCTTACCCAAAGCGCATAGTCTGGAAGGACAACAACAAAGCGCGACGTGAGGAATACCATGCCGACCAACTCGCCCCTGCCTGCGCAGCTACGATCCGTTCAGCGCCAGCATATTGAGCATGTGTTTCAGCTCGGCGAAGGCCTGGATTCGCCCCATACACCCGCCCAGGAAATGATTCGCCATTCTTGGCTGCGCTGCTTGAACGAATACCAGTTGGACCCGACTCAACCACGACCCGCGCGCGTCGTGCCACAACAGACATTGCTGGAACATCGTGAATCGGTGGATGAATTGCTGCACGTGGCCCGGGCGGGCGTTGAACAGCTTTATGGACAAATTTCCCAGCTTGGCTATGTCCTGCTGCTAACCGACCAACGCGGTATCACGGTCGAGTTTCGCGGCGACCCACGCCAGGATCAGCAATTGCGCAAGGCCGGGCTCTACTTGGGCGCTGACTGGGACGAGCGCTTTGCAGGCACCTGCGCCGTAGGCACCTGCCTGCACGACCGACAGGCGATCATCTGTCACCGCCAGGAACACTTCGACGCCTCGCATATTTCGCTCACCTGCACCGCCGCGCCCATTGCCGACCCCCAGGGCAATGTAATGGCCGTGCTGGATATATCCGCACTGCAATCGCCTACTCAGCGTGAGAGCCAGAATTTCAGCCTTTCGCTGGTGACGCTCTACGCACGCATGATTGAAGACGCTTACTTTTTACAGCGCTATCGAGACTGTCTGATGGTGCGTCTGGATACGTCGCGGGAATTTGTGCACGTTAACGGACGCGGGCTCATCGCCATTGAAGAGAACGGGCAAGTGATTGCCGCCAATGCGATAGGCCGTGAGTTGATCGCCGAACACCAGCGTCGCTGGCCACCCTGGTCGACAAACCCTACGCCCATGCTAGGCGAATTATTCGAGTGCGAAATTACCGATGTCTTGAGCATCAACAGCGCCACCGACGACCAGCTCCGCGCTTTTCGGGCACGCGCCAACAACACCATTTACTTTATCAGCCTGTTGGAACCCAAGCGCCCCCGCTCGAGCCAGCCGACAAAACCGGCCAGTGCCTCACTGCCAGAATCGCTGGCACGCTTAGGCGCGGATGACCCTGCCATGCGCAAGGTACAGAAGCTCGCTGAACGTTTGCGTAATGAAACCAGTGTCAATGTACTGATTAGCGGAGAAACCGGCACCGGCAAAGAGGTCATCGCCCGCGCCCTCCACGAAAGCGGTAACCGCGCCAACTATCCGTTTATTGCGGTGAACTGCGCCGCAATCCCGGAAGCGCTCATCGAAAGCGAGCTGTTTGGTTACGAACCCGGCGCCTTTACCGGCGGGCGCGCCAAGGGAATGCGCGGGCTGATTCCCCAGGCCCACGGCGGCACGCTGTTTCTGGATGAAATCGGCGATATGCCGCTAGCCCTACAAACCCGGCTGCTGCGCGTACTGGCAGAACGGGAGGTCATGCCGCTGGGTGCCAATACGCCTGTGAAGGTGGATATTCGGGTCATTACCGCCACCCACCGCAATATCGAGTCAATGATTCAGCAGGGCGAGTTCCGCGAAGACCTCTACTACCGCCTAAACGGGGCTCAACTGCGCCTGCCCGCGCTGCGTGAACGTGCCGATAAGCTCTACGTGATTCGCCAGGTGTTTAACGACGTGGTCAGCGAACGCGGCGGCAACGCCTCACCCAGGCTAAGGGCCGATGCCATCAGCGCCCTGCTCGCCTACGCCTGGCCGGGCAATATCCGCCAGCTAAAAAATGCACTGGCGTTTGCCCTGGCCACCTCGGAAAGCGACGAAATCACCGTTCATGATCTGCCCGATCAGTGCCTTAGCCAACGCATCACACGGCAGGCATCTCCCCCGGCTTCGGAAATGAATCACGACACCGATCCCACGTTGCTGACAACTCTCAAGGAGCAGCACTGGAACATAAGCGCCGTGGCTCGCGCGCTAGGGGTTTCTCGGCCCACGATCTACCGGCAAATGCAGCGCCAAGGCATCGTGCCGCCGAATTGGCAAGGGTAAACAAAGACACGCCAGAGAAGGCTGTTGGCCTTGGGATAGCCCTCACGTACACTTGTTTGAATCCTTTAACACGCATTCGACAAGCCGAGGCTCCTTCCATGGCGTTTGATTCCACCTCTTCCTATATTGCCACTGATGCGCTCAAGCAGGCAGTCAATGCTGCCGTGGTGCTAGAGCGTCCGCTGTTGATCAAGGGCGAACCGGGCACCGGCAAAACCCTGCTGGCCGAAGAACTGGCAGAGTCGCTCGGTACCCAGTTGATCACATGGCACATCAAATCCAGCACCAAGGCAGCCCAGGGGCTTTATGAGTACGATGCCGTCAGCCGCCTGCGCGATTCACAGCTGGGTGTGGAAGGGGTCGAGAACGTCGCCAACTACATCAAGCCCGGCAAGCTTTGGGAAGCGTTCAGCACTGGCGAGCGGGTGGTGTTGCTGATCGACGAGATCGACAAGGCCGATATCGAATTCCCCAACGACCTGCTCCAGGAGCTGGATCGGATGGAGTTTCACGTTTACGAGACCGGCGAAACCATCCGCGCCGAGTATCGCCCGATCATCGTTATCACCTCCAACAACGAAAAAGAGCTGCCGGATGCGTTCCTGCGCCGCTGCTTTTTTCACTATATCGAATTCCCCGACCGCGAGACCATGCAGGCAATTGTCGATGTGCACTTTCCTGACATCGCTCCCCGGCTGGTCAGCGAAGCCCTGGAAGTCTTTTTCGACCTGCGTGATGCTCCGGGACTGAAGAAAAAGCCCTCAACCTCGGAACTGGTGGACTGGCTGAAACTGCTGATGGCTGATGAGCTGGCTCAGGAAGCGCTTTATAACCGCGACCCGGCAAAAGCGCTGCCGCCCATGGCCGGTGCGCTGGTCAAGAACGAGCAGGATACTCAGTTGCTTGAACGCCTGGCGTTCATGATCCGTCGCCAGAAAGGCAGGGGCCGCTAAGCCATGTTTATCGGCTTGTTTGAAACTTTAAAACGCTCAGGCGTGCCGGTCTCGCTGCGCGAGCTGCTCGACCTTCACGCCGTGGTAGAGCGCGGCGTGGTATTTGCCGATATGGAAGCGTTTTATCAGGTGGCACGTACGGTGATGGTCAAGGACGAGCGCTACTTCGACCGCTTTGACCGTGCCTTTGCCGCCTGGTTTAAAGGCCTTGAGGACATGGACGCCGCCATTGAAGCGCTGATCCCCGACGATTGGCTGCGCCGTGAGTTCGAGAAGCAACTGACGGACGAAGAGAAAGCCAAGATCGAATCCCTGGGCGGCCTCGAAGAGCTGATTGAGACATTTAAAAAACGCCTGGAAGAGCAGAAAGAACGCCACGCGGGCGGTAACAAATGGATTGGCACCGGCGGCACCAGCCCATTTGGCGCCTACGGCTATAACCCCGAAGGCATTCGCATCGGTCAGGATGGTTCACGCCACCGGCGCGCCACCAAGGTATGGGACGAGCGGCGCTTTCGCGACTACGATGACTCGCTGGAGCTGGGCACGCGCAATATCAAAATGGCGCTGCGTCGATTGCGCAAGTTTGCCCGCCAGGGCGCGCTTGAAGAATTCGACGTGGATAGCACCATTCGCGAAACCGCCAAGGACGCCGGGCTACTCAACGTCCAGATGCGCCCAGAACGCCATAACGCGGTGAAGGTGCTGCTGTTTCTGGATGTGGGCGGCTCGATGGATGATCATATTCGCGTCTGCGAAGAACTCTTCTCTGCCGCCCGTTCAGAGTTCAAGCACCTGGAGCACTACTACTTTCATAACTGCCTTTACGAAGGGGTTTGGCGAAACAACATGCGTCGGGGTAACGAGCGGATTCCGACCATGGATGTTTTGCACACCTACGGCGCGGATTACCAGGTCGTGATTGTCGGTGACGCGGCCATGTCGCCCTATGAGGTCACCCACCCCGGCGGTAGCGTAGAGCACTTTAACGACGAAGCGGGCGGCGTGTGGCTGAAGCGTTTATGCGAAACGTTTCCCCGCCTGGCGTGGCTTAACCCGATGCCACCCCGGGCATGGGAGTACACTTACTCTACCCAACTAATCCGCGAAATCATTGATGACCGCATGTACCCCATGACCATGGAAGGGCTGGAAACCGCCATGCGCGAGCTGGCGAAAAAGTAGCCGCCTGGTCACTGCAAGATTGGCCTTTAAAAGGCTTCGGGGAAATGGGCCAGGCCATCGACAAATAACTGTTTAGCCTGCTCAAACGCTGCCGGGTCATGCTTGAAGCGGCGTAAAATCAGCGCCTCGTCGAGGGTGACCGTCGCGGTGAGCTGCTCGATGGTATTGGCCGGGTGACGAGCGCCTAACCCGATCCGCTGACCCTCGGCACCGTCCAGCCAGCGCTTAATGCCGCACTGCTGATAAAACGCTTCCTGTGCAGCGTCGCTAGCATCAACACGCAGCGGCGCTTTTAGCGCCAACTCATTTACCAGCCACGCCTTTGCCTGGTGAGCCACCAGATCGCAGGCGTGGGTAAGCGCCATCCCTTCGCCCTCTTCGTCCAACACGAGCAGCGCGAGAGCCTGGGGCTTGCCTTCGCCGTCGACCGCCGCCACCAAGCGCGCGGCTTCTTCGGCCAGAAGTACATTGCGTGTACCGGTAAATACCACGAGCGGCGTCAGCCCGGCGGATTGGCCATAAACCTCTGCACACAGCCGTGCCAGGCAGGCATCCTGCTGTGCTGCCTGGTCTATTTGGATTACTTTCATGAGGTCCCCCGCTCGCCAAAAGCGGCAAGCCTAGTGTAAACACGGCTATTTTAACAGCGCCACGCAACATGAACCTAGCAAGTGTTAACGTGTCGGATTGTTTACCAGGCACCATAGAAGGATGATTATGACGAAATTTATGAACGACCCCACCATGCCAACGCCGAGCTTCCCCGGTAGTCATATGGTGATGGATGATCGCTATGTGTTTATTTCGGGGCTAACGGTTTCTGACCTATCGAACGGCCATGCGGCCAAGGGCGACGTCAAGGAAGAAACCCGGTTAGTGATGCGCGCCATTTCACGCATGCTGGAAATGGAAGGCGGCAGCCTGGCAGACGCGCTACGCGTGGACGTTCACCTGACTGACCTGATGACTATCAACGATATGGACAGCGTCTATGCCGAGTTCTTCGAGCCGGGCCGCTACCCTGCGAGAACCTGTACCGAATCGCCCAATATCTGTGGAGGCTGCCACGTCGAGATTACCGTAATGGCGACGCGCCAGCTCCCAAAAGAGCAATGAGGGCCTCGATATCCAGGTGCGCCTCTAACGTATCGGCCAAACGGTCCAATTCTCGCTCGCGATGGGCGCGATAATCCAGACGCTGGGCTGCTGACAAGCCCAGGCGCGCTAACAGCGCCTGGCAAGCCTCGGAATGATCAAACAGGCCGTGCAGGTAAGTCCCCATCACCTGCCCATCGTCACTGACGGCGCCATCAAGGTGGGTGCCTAGATCAAAAAGCGGCTGCGCCAGCGCAGCGCCCTCGCTAACGCCATTGTGGATCTCGTAGCCCGTGACGCTCGCCCCTTCAGCCACTGTTACACCACCCACATTGCGTAGCTGTTTGCCCGCCACCATGCGCGTGGTGAGCGATAGTAGCCCCAATCCCATGACACGCTCGGCCTTGCCTTCCAGGCCGTCAGGGTCCTCCACCCATTCGCCGAGCATTTGAAAACCACCGCAAATACCCAGCACCTTGCCGCCGTAGCGCAGGTGGCGCTGAATTGCCCTATCCCACCCCTGGCGCTTTAACCATGCCAGATCACTCGCCGTACTTTTACTGCCCGGCAGGATAATCACATCGGCCGCAGGAATCGGCTCGTCTGCGCCGACAAAGGTGAGGTTGACCTGAGGATGCAAACGCAATGGATCAAAATCGGTGTGATTGCTGATGCGGGGCAACGCAGGCACCACCACGTTGAACGATTCTCCCTGGGTGGGCGCGTGGGTCAGGCCGATGCTGTCTTCGGCATCCAGCAGCAACCCTTGAAGGTAGGGCAAGGTGCCCAATACCGGCTTGCCGGTGTGTGCCGTCAGCCAGTCAATGCCTGGGGTTAACAAGCTCATGTCGCCACGAAAGCGGTTGATCACAAACCCTTTCATACGCGCCTGCTCGCTTTCGCTCAGCAGTGCAAGCGTCCCCACCAACTGAGCAAACACCCCGCCTCGCTCAATATCGCCCACCAGTATTACCGGGCAGTCAGCCGCTTCGGCAAAGCCCATATTGGCGATGTCACCCTGGCGCAGGTTGATCTCAGCGGGGCTGCCCGCGCCTTCGGCGATAATCACATCGAAGCGGGTTTCCATCGCCTTCCACGCGGCCATCACGCTCTCTTTGGCGGTGCGCTTGAAGGCATGGTAATCCATGGCATCCATATGCCCATGCACCTTGCCGCGTAAAATCACCTGGGCGCCACGGTCGGTTTCCGGCTTGAGCAACACCGGGTTCATATCACTGTGTGGCTTAACGCCAGCGGCCTGTGCCTGGAGCGCGGTGGAACGGCCAATTTCGCCACCATCTTCCGTAACGGCGCTATTGAGCGCCATGTTCTGGGGCTTGAATGGCGCCACCGATATGCCACGCCTGGCCAATGCACGGCAGAGCGCAGCCACCACGGTGCTTTTGCCCGCATCCGAGGTGGTGCCCTGGATCATCAATGTGGCCATAGCAGATGTCTCGCCCAGTTGGATAAGAGCGAAACTGTAGCGGGAGGGGTTAGCTAGCGCAACGGGGCCAAGCAACGAAGGGGTTGGTTAACTCACTTCAAACTCATGCGCCGCCGTATTCAACTGCGCCAACTCCCAGGCCTGCACCATCTGCTTTTTAGCCAAGCCCCAGCGGTAGCCGCCTAGCGCGCCGCTTTGTTGGATTACCCGGTGGCAGGGTATCCATAGCGCGATGGGGTTGGCGCCCACGGCATTGCCCACCGCGCGCGAGGACTTGGGGGTGCCCAGTGCCTGGGCAATGTGCGAATAGCTGGCCAGTTGGCCTTCTGGAATGGTCAGCAGCGCCCGCCATACGGCGATTTGAAAGTTGGTACCGGTCACATGCAGCGACAACGTGGCAGAGGCATCGCCTGACCTGTTGAAAAGCGCTTCCACCGCAAAACGCGTGGCGTCAGGATCGTGATGAAGCGTGGAAAGTGGCCACTCTTTGGCAAGCCGTGCCCGTAACTCGTCGGCACTGGTGGCATCCACAAACCCCATACGGCAGATACCCCGCGGCGTGACCGCTACGAACAGGCTGCCCAGCGGCGTGGCATGAACGCCGTAAGCAATCTCGACGCCCTGCCCCTGGCGCTTGTGCTCTCCCGGTGTGACCGCGTCCAGCTGCACAAAGTGATCATAAAGCCGCGAGCCGCCGCTAAGCCCCAACGTATGAGCAATATCCAGCAGCGAGGTAGAAGACTGCATCAGTTGCTTGCCGCGCTCCAGCGTAAGTGCCTGCAAAAAGCGCTTGGGACTGATCCCGGCATAACGGCAGAACAACCGCTGAAAGTGAAAGGCGCTCAAATGAACGTGGGCGGCCACCGCTTCCAGCTTGGGCTGCGTTGCCGCATGGGCCACCATGTAATCCATGGCTTTCTCGATACGCTCATAGTCGTTCATTGTCGTCTCTCACGTTGTCTTATGATCAACCGCTAAACGTTACCTTCACAGCCTAAGCGCTCACAGGCGAGTTGCCGACCCGAATCTTGCTGACTGCAACAGCAGACAGCGCCGGGATTTTTCGCTAGGGTTATTGCCCGCCTCAACTGACGGTCACGATACGCCCATGCAAGCCTTGATCGACGACATTGCCGCCACCATGGCGAAAGCACAGGAGCGTGGCAAAGTAGCGGATTATATCCCCGAGCTAAGCCACGTCGACCCGCAGCAGTTTGCCATTTCGCTGGCCACTGTGGACGGCAAGGTGTACTCGGCGGGGTGCGCGACCACACCCTTTTCCATCCAGAGTATCTCCAAGGTATTCACGCTGACCATTGCGCTGGGGCAAGAGGGTGATTCGCTGTGGTCGAAAGTGGGCCGCGAGCCATCGGGCGATCCGTTCAACTCCATCGTCCAGCTAGAGCATGAAAGCGGCAAGCCGCGTAACCCGTTCATCAATGCCGGCGCCATTGCAGTGGTCGATGCGATCATGATGGGGCACGAACCCAAAGAGACCTTGGGCGAGATTCTCAGCTTTGTGCGCTATATCGCCGATGACGACAGCATCTACTTCGACCACGCGGTAGCTGCCTCAGAGATGGCCCACCGTGACCGCAACGCCTCACTCGCGCATTTCATGAAAGCCTTTGGGCATCTACGCCATGACGTCGATAAAGTGCTGGGCACCTACTTCCACCAGTGCGCCATTGCCATGAGCTGCGAGCAGCTCGCTCATGCGGGGCTATTTCTGGCGTCAGATGGTATCAACAAACCCAGCGGTATTCGGGTGGTGGCCCCCCAGCGAGCCCGCCGGATCAACTCGTTGATGATGATGTGCGGCCATTACGACGCCTCGGGGGAATTCGCCTTCCGCGTCGGGCTCCCCGGAAAAAGCGGCGTAGGGGGCGGTATTCTGGCCATCGCGCCAGGCCACGGGGCGATCGCCGTCTGGTCACCGGGGCTCGATGCCTACGGCAATAGCCTGCTAGGCACCCAGGCACTCGAAATGTTTGTCCAGAAAACCGGCTGGTCGGTGTTTGGCCATTAACGGCAAGCGTTCAGGAGGCCACCCCATCACCCAGTGCCCAGGCCACCGCACGCTGGGCGTGAATCTCGGTGGTGTCAAAAAGCGCAACCGGGGTATCGCTCTGGTTAATCAGCAAACCAATCTCGGTGCAGCCTAGAATCACGCCTTGCGCGCCCCGCGCTGAAAGCGTCGCCACCACGTCCAGATAAGCCTCTTTCGAGGCGGGGTTAATCGTCCCCCGGCAGAGTTCCTGGTAAATCACGCGATGAATGACCTCACGCTGCTCGGGCTCAGGCACGATAACTTCGATCCCCCGCGCCTCCAGTCGCTGCCGGTAAAAAGGCTGCTCCATGGTGAACTGGGTACCCAGCAAGCCAACGCGGTCTACCCCCTGCTGGGCCAGAATATCGGCGGTTGCCTCGGCAATATGCAAAAGGGGCAGGCCTGATGCGGCCTCCACCTCGGCAGCTACTTTATGCATGGTATTCGTGCCGATCACCAGAAAATCCGCCCCCGCTGCCGCCAGCGAGCAAGCCGCATTCGCCAGGATGTCCGCCATCGCCTCCCAGTCGCCCTGGCGTTGAAGCGTTTCGATCTCGGCAAAATCCACGCTATAGAGCACTATTTTCGCCGAGTGAAAGCCCCCCAGCTTCTCCGCCACGCCTTGATTGAGCATACGGTAATAGGTCTGCGTGGACTCCCAGCTCATGCCCCCCAGCAAGCCGATGGTTTTCATAACCCTTTGCCTCCCTTCGATAAATTTAAAGCGCCCTTGCCAGCTTTAAAGATACTTAACAATAGCTAAAAAGCTATTTGCAGATCAATTTTGTTCAATATACTCGCCATACGCCACTGCAAACTCCTTGTACTACCAAGGAGGACGATAATGAACGCTTCACTACTGCCCTTGCTGCTACCCATGTCCGCATTTGCCCTTGCCGCGTCCATTTCGCCAGGGCCGGTCAATATCGTTTGCTTGAGTAGCGGCACGAACCACCCCATTCGCCAGGGCCTTGTCTTTGTAACGGGTGCCACACTAGGTTTCATCGCCCTGTTTTTAGGGATTGGTGCAGGGCTTTACTCGCTGCTGCAAGTGGTGCCGCTGCTGGAGGATATTTTACGCTGGGCGGGCATCCTGTTTTTGCTTTACCTCAGCTATCAACTTTTCCAGCACGATGGACGCTTGCATGAGCAAGGTGCCGAGAAAGCGCCAGGATTCATGTCCGGCGCGATGATGCAGTGGCTTAATCCCAAGGCATGGCTGGCATCTGCCGCTGGCATTGGTGCCTATACCAGCGGTAACGACCCCTACCAACTTTGGCTATTCGCGGGGCTCTATCTGCCCATTTGTTGGCTATCGCTTGCCAGTTGGGTATACGCAGGCGCTTTCCTCAAACGCTATGTTCACCGCCCTATCATTCTGTTATCGGCTAACCGCTTGTTGGCAGGATGTTTAGCCGCCAGCGCTATCTACTTATTAATCGATTAGCGGAGAGCGGTACTGGTTGGGTGTTGCTGCCACCAGCCGCTTAAAGGTCCGCTGAAAGTGGGGTTGGTCATTAAAGCCAGCGTTCAGCGCCGCCTCGACAATCGGTTGCCCTTGCTTTAGTGCCTCTTGCCCGATCTGGATGCGTTGATTAATCAAGTAGGCATGGGGCGTTAGCCCGTACTGCTGTTTGAACGCGCGGATTAGATGACCCGCACTGTAGCCAGACTGCTGGCATAAGCTTTCAAGCGAAATGTCGGCGGTGCAATGACTTCGTAAATAGGCGGCAACCTGCTCTAGCGTGCTGGGCGCTTCCGGCAATGCCGCTGGAGGCGCTTGGGCAAGCACCTGCATAAGTCTAGACAGGTATTCAGTTAGTACTGCTTGCTTATCGTCAATCGCTTGCCGCTCATCCAGCAGGCAGGACGTCATATCGCAATACGCTGCAAAAAGCGCAGGCTGGGTAAGCACAGCGGTGGCAATATCTTGCCAATTAGGCGCTTCAAGCAGCCCCAACTGATAGCGCAAGTTACTCAGCCACGCAGTATCGACGTAGAGCATCAGGTACGCCCAGGGCTGATCCTCGATGGGGTTACAGGCATGTACCCAATGCGGGTTCATCATCACCAGGTCACCCGCGTTAATCTGATACGTCGTATCGCGGTAACTAAAGGTACTTCTGCCTTCCGTAACGGCGCCCAGCGACCAGTGCACGTGACTGTGAGGCGCATAGCAAACTTGCCGCGCATCGCTGATTTTACGCAGTTCCACATGGGGCATACGCTGATCGCGCCAGAAAACTGGAGAAGACGATGGATTCATGCGCTACTCAAACAATGAAAAAAGTAAATAGGTAGGCCTCCCCGCTCAACTGGTCACCAAGGTCTGATGCGCCTACGCTGGACAATCACAAAGTGCAGACACAGTATAGATGCCGCTCATTCAAGTTGCTTATGGATAATTGGCAACAGCCTTATTGGTCAGGAGGACACCATGGCAAGCTCTACGCCCACGCCCGACCACCGCGACGCCATCAGCGCCTTCGCCCGCATGGGCTATGCCGCACGCGGCGTGGTTTACCTGTTGGTGGGGGGATTGGCGGCGCTCACCGCCATAGATCAGGGCGGCCAGGCGGAAGGCAGTCGCGGCGCGCTGGAAGCCGTGCTGGGTGCGCCGTTTGGTAAGGTGATGCTGGGCATTATCGCCGTAGGGCTGCTTGGATACGCCATGTGGCGCTGTATACAAGTTTTCAAGGACCCCGACCGTCACGGCACCAGTGCCAAAGGGCTGGTGATTCGCGCAGGCTTGTTTGTCAGTGCGATTACCCACACCTTGCTGGCATTTTTTGCCGCCAGCCTTGTCTTCCGTTTTCTCTCGTCCGGTTCCTCCAGTGGCTCAAGCGGTGGCTCGGAAGGCATGGTCAGTTGGCTGATTCAGCAACCCTTTGGCCGCTGGTTGGTGGCTGCTGTCGGCATCGCCATCATCGGTGCGGGTATCGCCCACGCCGTCAAAGGCTACAAGGCAAAATTTGACAAGCACTTCGCCATGCCTTCGCGCACCCAAGCCTGGGCCTACCCGATATGCCGTTTCGGCTTGGTGGTCCGCGGGCTCGTCTTTGTGATCGTGGGTAGTTTATTCATGATCGCCGCTTACCAGTTCGACCCCAACGCCGCAGGCGGCACGGCTGAAGCGTTTAACACCTTGCGGCGCCAGGCCTTCGGGCAATGGCTTTTTGGGTTTGTCGCCACCGGCCTGCTAGCGTTTGGGTGCTATAGCGTACTTGCCGCCGTTTACCGCCGCGTCGACCCTTCTCTATAGCACCAGCTGGGACGTTTAAGCGTCGTCTTTTGGCGTACTCGATGCAGGCGGCATATGCTTGGCTTTCATGTCCTTGAAGGCCTCCATGATGTCCATGGGTAGCGGGAAGACGATCGTCGAGGCGTTCTTGTTGCTCATGTCGCTCATGGTCTGCAGGTAGCGTAGCTGCAACGCGGCGGAGTTTTCCTGCATCACGTTGGCGGCCTCGACCAGCTTCCTCGAAGCCTGCAGCTCGCCCTCGGCATGAATCACCTTGGCGCGCCGCTCGCGTTCTGCCTCGGCCTGACGGGCAATGGCGCGGATCATGCTCTCATCAAGATCCACGTGCTTGATCTCAACGTTTGCCACCTTGATACCCCAGGCGTCGGTCTGAGCGTCGATGATTTCCTGGATGTCGTCGTTGAGCTTATCGCGTTCGGAAAGCATTTCATCAAGGTCATGCTTACCCAGCACCGAACGCAGCGTGGTCTGAGCAAGCTGGCTGGTGGCCTGAGAGAAGTTCTCGACCTGAATAATCGCCTTTTCCGGGTCGATCACGCGAAAGTAAAGCACGGCGTTGACCTTTACCGTCACGTTGTCCTGAGAGATGACGTCCTGCTCGGGCACGTCCATGGTGATAACGCGCAGATCGACCACCTGCATCTTTTGAATGGCGGGGATCACGATGACCAGACCCGGCCCCTTCACTGTCTGGAAACGGCCCAGGAAGAACACCACACCCCGTTTATATTCCGGCAAAATGCGAATGGAGGCGGCGATCAGCAGCACCACCAGCACGACAGGCACTAAATACGATAGCAACATGGGACACCTCGTCTAGCGATTGATCAGTGATTGATGAGTAACGCAGGATCAGCCAGGCGTTACGGGGGTGATACGTAAACCGTCAAGCCGTCAAGGCGCTCCACTTTCACCTCGTCTCCTTGCTTGATTGGCACGTTACTCACCGCGTTCCAGCGCTCGCCGTGCAGTTGCACATGGCCGCGAGTCTCAAAATCTTCCAGGGCAATGGCGCTTGCGCCAATCAACTGCTCCACGCCTGTGTGGGCCGGGCGTCGGCGCAGCGTTGCAAAACGCGTCAAGGTCCAGAGCATCAGCCCGCCGGATACCAGCGCCACGCCGCCAATCAGCGGCAACGAAATGGCCAGGTACTCGGCATCCATCAGCATGACCGACCCCAGCACAAAGGCCACAATACCGCCGACCCCCAGCACGCCGAAACTGGGCATTAACGCTTCGCCCACCATCAGCGCCAGACCGACGATGATCAGCGCCAGGCCCGCGTAATTGATCGGCAGCATCTGAAAGGCAAAGAGCGCCAACAGCAGCGAAATAACCCCGATGGTGCCAGGGAACAGGCTGCCGGGGCTCGAAAGCTCGAAGATCAGCCCGTAAAAGCCGATGATCAGCAGGAAGTAAGCAATATTAGGGTTCGTAATCAGCGAAAGCAGCTCTGTGCGCCAATCAGGGTCAAAGCGCTCAACGGCAAGGTCGGCTGTCTCCAGCGTCCGGTCACCCCGCTCCATGACCACCGACATGCCGTCTATTTGCGAAAGCAGATCATTCAGGTCCCGCGCAATCACGTCGATGACGTTCTGCTCCAGTGCCTCATTGGCAGTGAGGTTGACCGCCTCGCGCACCGCCGCTTCGGCCCAATCAGCGTTCCGGTCGTGACGCTCGGCCAGGCTGCGGATAAAGCTCACTGCGTCTTCCATGACCTTGCGTTCCATGGCGCTGCTCTCGCCTCCAGAGGCGCCTTCACTCTCGCCTTCCGGTTGGCCTTCGGCGTTGTCATCCGCTTCATCAGCGCTGCCGGGAAAGCCGGAACCGCCCATCTGCACCGGCGTGGCAGACCCCAGATGGGTCGCTGGAGCCATGGCAGCAACGTGGCTGCCATACAGCAGGTAAGTGCCCGCACTGGCCGCCCGCGCGCCGCTGGGGGAGACATACATCGCCACAGGAATGTCGGCATTCAGCATTTCACGGATCATGTCGCGGGTCGTGTCGACCAGGCCCCCCGGCGTATCCAGCTCAACGACAATCACCTCGCTGTTCTGCTCACGGGCCTTGCGCAGCCCGCGCTCAAGATAATCTTTGGTGGCGGGGCCAATGGGCCCTTCAATGCTCATCACCAGGGCGCTACGCGAAGAAGTCTGTGCCGTGGCCTGCCAGGCAAACGACAGCGCTAGCATCAGCACGCCTGCCAGCGATAACCACAGCCAAGGGGATTTGTGAGAAAGGCTTCGCATATCAACTCTCCCCGCGCCTCGCGTCCTGAAACATTACCTGGCTACCTGGTTAAGCAGCCGTTATGTCAGCACATCCACTATCGGAATCAACATATACAGAAGCTACACCCTGTATATTTACTGAACAAGTAATATTGCCGCGTTGGTGTACTTTCAACATAGCAGTTGTGGCGGGATTGGTGATGGTGCGGAGCGTTTACTTCCTTACCGGGAAAAATTGACTCGATTTAGTGCCAACCTAGCATTTTTATCCCTATCGGGAAATAAACCTGGGCAAGCTGATGCGCCAGGCATGCAGCGCTGGTAGCGGGCAAATCATGGCGTTTCCACGTAATAGCTGCTCACCCGCCAGGTGCCGTTTTCAAGGTGGGGGGTAACGGTTTCGAGCCGACGTCCGCTGTTCTCGAAGCCGGTTTGGAAGGTGAAGACGATATAGTCGCCGCTCGGCGCACCCGGCATGGACGTCTGGTGGCTGGTACGAACGCGCTTGCGCGAGGCCACTTCGCCAAAGTCCCGGCGCACAAGCTCAATGGTGCGGGCCAGCATTCCCTGTGACAGCGGCGCTTTTAGTATAGGCGATGAGGTCTCCCAGGCTTGCTCGTAGTCACCGTTATCAATCGCGTTCAACCAGGCAAGCGCAGCGGCCTCCGCCTCATTGGCAGTATGGGCCATGGCATGCGCACTGAAAGACAGCAGTGCCGCCGTGATGATGCAACTGAGTTTTTTGGGCATGGCTGATTCTCGATACATTGAGGACGGTCGAACAAATTGGTTCGATAACGTTCGTCCGATATAAAGAGATATCGGAAACTGGCGAGGTTTCTTTAGGGGGTTTGAAAGATCCGCCAATATCTATGGGCAGCGCCCGCACTTGTTGTTGCCCACTATAATCCCTGAAGCCACTGGCGAACCGTCGCGATACCCTCTTCACTGACCACTAGTCCCAGGTGCGATGCGCCTTCCACCGTGGTGATGTCCGCATGCGGCACAAGCGGACGCAGCACGGGCTCAAATTGAGCCGCATACAACGCCTCGTCCTCAGCACCGGTGACCACCAGAACGGGCACCTGCACTGAGCCCAGCGCCTGACGAAAATCAGCTGGACTAAAACCGCTCATCAGCCGAAATGAATAGGCGAGCGTCTCTGAGCCATCACGGTATTCAGGTGGCAAGTTGAACCGCAATACATCCGCCCCGTTGAAATGCGTGATGCCAATCGCGCTGAGCATCGAGATCGCCACAATCCTGGCGACACTTGGCTCGGCCCAACCACCGGAATTATCCCGCACAGTGGGCGCATCGTGCCCAAGGTAAGGCGCCAGCAGCAGATACGCCGAGGCAAGGTGACCATGCTGCCCTCCGGCAAAGCGTACCGCGAGCCCGCCCCCGGATGAATGACCGCCAACGACCACCCTTGAGACATCGGTGTTGGTCTCTTTGATATGGGCAATGAGGTCCGCCAGGTCATCTTCAAGCTGCTCAATGTAGTCGATATCGCCACGGCGCACCGGCGAAGGACCATGCCCGCGCACATCCGGCGTGTAGACACTGACAGCACCTGAAGCGGCTAATTCATGGGCGAGCGTCGCCAGGTACCTGCTGTCGGTTCCAGAGCCATGCACGAGGATCAGCGCAGTACGGGCATCACTTGGATAATGGCGGTACGCGAGCGATGTTCCGTCCCGCGCTTCATACGTTTGCAGCGCGGGCAGCGGGCGTGATGCTTGTGAAGAGGCCAGCGCTTCAAAATCAAGGCTGTTCGCGTTTGCACCTGTCGACATCGCCAGCAACGCCCCCATAACGGCAATCATCATGCGTTGTCTCACTTATTCCTCCCACAAGTCCTCCCGCAAGGATAGGCCTGAAAGCACAAGCTATCGTGACGAAGTGGAACAAAGCCCAGTGCCTGGGCTGGCTCTCCGCGCCACCTGCCCTTCAGGCGTTTGAGCCTGAGCCTTCCTGGGCTGGCCGTAACTGGCGCTGAATGCCGAGCAGGAAATTGCGCAGCATCTGGTCCTTGCATTCACGGTAATTCTTGTGGCTTGGCTTGCGGAAAAAGGCGCTGAGTTCATGGTGGCTCAACGGCAGTCCGACCAACTCAAAAACGTCCAGCACATCATCCGCTTTCATGTTCAGCGCAATGCGCAGTTTCTGGAACACCATATTATTGTTCAGTTGCGCTTCTGGCTCGGGTTGCGGGCCTTCGCGCTTGCCACGCTTGAAGCTGATAAACCCGTTCAAGAACGCCGCCAGCTCCTTGTTCCTCATCGTGACAAAGGCATCGTCGTCATCCTTTTTCAGCCAGGCCGTCACCTGCGGCTGGGTAACGGGCACTTCTGCCAGCGCGAAGATATCCACAATGGTGCTGTCTTTTAAATCGAAGGTGTAGCGGATGCGGCGAAAAATATCGTTATTGGTCAAAATGGGGTTCCTGGCCGGTAGTTAGTTTCTCAAGCAGTTCATCGATGTCGGCTTTCAGCTCGTCATCTTCAATGCCCTGCGCGCTGATTTCTGCCTGTCGTAAACTGGCGATAGCCGCGTCGGTCTGGCCTGCCTCAGCTTGCAACATCGCCATGGAAAAACCAATGGAAGCCCGATGGTCGTTGGAATCAATGGCGTTGGCTTTTTCCAGAGCTTTTTCGTATCCCGCAAGCGCGTCTTCCAGCTCTTCGGTAAAATCCGCCAGGGTTTCCCATTGTTCCGGGTGGTCTTTATCGGTGTTCTCGTTATCGATGCAGATTGCCTGCAACTCGGCATACAGCGCATCAAATGTTTCTCTGTCATCCTTGGCGGCAGCCTTCATCAGCTTTTCCGCCAGTTCGTAAACCGCCTTGTAAATTTTGGTGTTAATCACTGTGCATTACCTTTTCTATTACCCGGATTAATAGAGTTTCAGCTCCCCCCCGATCAGTAGCATGACCGATCATATGAGTGCTAATCTTCCATGATGCACTATATATAAGGAACGTTCGATGGATCTTGCCAAGGTAGGCGACAGAGTCATATGTCAGTGTAAAGGAAGCCCACACAACATTGTCTCCGGCGCATCCGCCACTATGGTCGATGGCATACCGGTTGCCAGGATAGGAGACAAGAGCTCTTGTGGCGCAGTCATTTCATCAGGTGCCAGTTGGTATTCGGTGGAGGGCTCTCCAACTGCCATTCATGGTAGTGCGACCTCATGTGGTGGCTATATCGTGGCAGCTTCTTCTGCGATAACTGGCTCACCCACCACAGGAGGCATACAGACACCCACCCATCAAGCAAGCGCAGCCGCTGATGATGCACCAAACCAGGAGGGCATCCCCTCATCTGAGCTTTCTCCTACCGAAAACAACGAAGAATCTATATACGAATTTGTCGCCGAAACAGCCGAAGTCACCATGAATCAACCCGCCTATCTACTCGTGGAGGGCGTGGGCATGAATGGCGGCTATTCATTTCGGAACAATATCGTTATTAGAGGAAATGCCCTCCATATTTCTTCGCTGGGCTGGGCTCCTTCTGCACTATCGCCAGGGTCAGGCTCCGCCGTGCTTAATATGCGTGCTGAACTCAAGGATGGCAACCAACTTATTCAGGCAGTAGTTCTTGAGAATAGTGGTATCAATGCCTGGCCAGACGACCCCCAGTATACGCCGGTAGGCCACGCCACCATCCGATTACCTGAACCACAACCTGACACAACGCTTTCGCTTCACTTCCAGGGCACTTTCATTTACCAGACAAGCTCAGGTTCAGTGACGCCAATGCCGCCAAGCACTAGCAAGATGATTTCTATCCAAGTAGTGGCAAAATGACATGATTAAAAAATTACTCCTTATTCTGCCAATTTTCCTTTTAATGTCAGCTTGCCAGGAAAGCTCGGGCAATAGCATTGATGACGAGTCTATCGATCTCCAAAGGCAAGCCAACGAAGAAGTTACCTTCGGCATAGCGGAAGAAAATAGCGAAAGACTGGACAGAGCGAAGGAACTGATCGAGCAATCACTAAATGCAGACCCCAACAACCATGCAGCGTTGATCAATAGAGCTCAGATTGCCGTATACCAACAAAACTACGAACGCGCCCTAAGCGATGTGGAAAGCGCTTACGACATTGCGCCGAGCAATGATTCACTCCCACTTTTTCGCTGCATTCTGATAGAAGAAGTGAAAGGTAATGATAGAGGCAAGGCGTGCTACTCATCTGTCGAAGAACGTTACGCCGAGCGACATAATTCTGATGGTAAAATTCCCGCCAATTGGGTAGGCGCGGCCATACTGGCTGATACTCAAGACGCACCAAGACTGGTCGAGGCATATCTTGAGCAGGCAAGGAGTAAGGGCGAGATGGAAGCTGAAATGGCCGAAACGACAATCGAAAGCCTCCGGGATGGAAGCTATGTGGACCAAGTATTGATGCGGCATAAATGAGTGTCAGCTCTACTAAACTCTTGGGCAGCGTAAGCCCCACTTAATTAGCGCTACACCCATTGGTTGAATGACCCGCCTGCTTTTTTGCCGACTGAATTAACCTACAAATCAGCTTCATGATTGATACCGTCACTAACGGGAAGATCAGGTAAGTCATGCGGGTTAACACCTTCCAAACACCCGACATTGAATCCGTATATATCGGGATTCGAGCGCGTTTGGTGGTGCGTGTAGATGCCACAGTTTGAACAGAAGTAGTGTTTTGCGACTCCCGAATTGAACTGATAAAGCCTTAACTGCTCAGCGCCATTGATAACACGAAGACCACCCAATGGCACATAGGCCATCACCGCGCCTTTGCGCCTGCACATCGAGCAATTACACCTTTTGGGGTCGACAAGGCCATCAGGCAGATCGAGCTCAAGCACTACCATGCCGCAGTGGCACATCGCCCTATGCGTAGGCTGAATTTCTACACCGCCGACTTGTTTGAGCATTGCCCTCTCACATTTGTAGCGGCATGAAAGCCGCTACCAGTGCATGTCCAGCAAAGGCAGCGGCCAAAAGTGTCCCTACTGAACATCGCGGTTTAAATTCCGCTCGGCCGGGATGTCACTGAGGTATTCGACAAACTCTACTTCAAAACCCGCCGGATCGACAAAATAGACATTCTTGCGAAACGGCTCTGGGGCGCCGGGTTTGGCAACGTCATAACCGGCTTCGTTTAATCGAGTAACAACGGCATCGAGGTTATCGGTCACATAGGCAAAATGGGCCAGCCCAACGCTGTGGCCTTTTAGATCACGGTTCTCCCCTTCCCCATGATCGCTTAGCGCCAGGTAGTGATCATCGTCTCCAAAGTGGATCCATTTGCGTGGCTTGCCATACCACTCGCCATGACCCTCATCGCGGACCCGCCAGTGCGGGAAGACGGCGCGGTAAAATTTCAGCATGGCATCCATATCAGCAACCACCAGATTAACGTGTTCCAAGTACATGAGATTCTCCTTGCGTTAAGTGAGATGGCAGGATAAAACCTCAACTTAACTTGAGGTAAAGCGATTTTTGCGGAAAAATGGCAAAAAAATTTAGGGGATAGTCATGGCAGAAACTGTCTGGAGTGTTGGCAAGGTCGCCAAGCGTTGCGGGATTAACGTCAGTACCCTGCACTTTTACGAGCAGCAGGGGCTAATTCATAGCTGGCGCAATGCGGGCAATCAGCGCCGCTATAAACCAGAAGTGCTAAGGCGGATTTCGGTGATCAAAGCCGCGCAGAAAGTCGGTGTCAGCCTGGAAGAGATAAAGCAGGCCTTTGAATCTTTACCCAATAACCGCACACCGACGGTTGAAGACTGGCAGCAGCTCTCAAAAAACTGGCAGCAGATGCTTGATGGTCGGATTGCCTACCTACAGAAGCTGCGCGATAACCTGGCGGGCTGCATCGGCTGTGGCTGCCTGAGCATGACCCGGTGCCCGCTCTATAACCCAGACGACATACTGGCCGAATCGGGTAGCGGCCCGGTATTACTGGATCAGGCTGAGCAGCGGGCTCGGGTGGATCGATAGACCGGTCAACGTGCATAAGTCGGCCTTGTGCTGATTAATGTCAGAATGTGACACCAAAGATGGCCTCTAACGCCGTAAGCAGGGAGTTAGGTCGCAACACTATGACGCTGATTGGATAATTCGAGAAACGAACGGCAGCTCTCGCGCTATACTGCACCACTTTTTATTTTCGACACCCCTCACGACTATCTGTCAGAGCGCCTTATGCCATTTGCAAAACTAGGATTATCCAGTCCTCTTGTTCAAGCGATTACCGAGCTCGGTTACAAAACGCCAACGCCCATCCAGGAACAAGCCATTCCTGCCATTCTGTCGGGTAACGACTTGATCGCCACCGCACAAACCGGCACAGGCAAAACCGCTGCTTTTGTGCTGCCTCTGCTGGAACGCTTCAGTAACGCGGAAACCTTGCGCGGCAAACGCATACGTGCGCTGATTCTCGTGCCGACCCGTGAATTAGCGGTTCAGGTCGAAGCCAGTGTGGCGCAATACGCTAAGCACACGACCTTAACCTCAATGGCCGCGTATGGCGGCGTGGATACCGCGCCGCAAAAGGAGCGCTTAATCGAAGGCGTGGATATTCTGGTCGCCACACCGGGCAGACTGCTCGATTTGGCGCATCAGCGTGCGCTGCACTTTGATGAACTTGAAGCCATGGTATTGGACGAAGCAGACAGAATGGTCGACATGGGTTTTGTCGATGATATTCACAAAATCATCGTGCGCCTGCCTGAAAACCGTCAGAATCTGTTGTTCACGGCCACCATGACCAATGACGTTCGCGCCATCGCCAATGCGTTTTCAGATAGCAAGATGACCAACCTGGCGGCTGACATCTCGATTACGCCCAATGTCCGCGCCGCCGCCACGATCAAACAGTGGCTGATCACAGTAGACAAAGACACCAAGTCCGCCCTATTGAGCCATTTGATCAACGAACAAGCGTGGGATCAGGCGCTTATTTTTGTCGAGAAAAAACACAGTGCGGCCAAGCTGGTCGCCCAACTGGAAAAACGCGGTATTCAAGCAGATTCCATTCATGGCGGCAGAAGCCAGGCCATGCGTGAGAAGGTGCTGGATCAGTTCAAAGCGGGCGAACTGAAGTACCTGGTCGCCACCGGGGTGGCCGCTCGAGGGTTGGATATTGGTGAACTGAGCCGTGTGGTGAATTACGATTTACCCTTCCAACCAGAAGAGTACATCCACCGCATTGGCCGCACCGGCCGTGCAGGTGCCTCCGGTGAAGCCATCTCGCTGGTCGACATCAGCGACTTTAAAAATCTGTGTGCGATTGAAAAGCGGCTGAAAAACACGATTGAGCGCAAAGAAGTTGAGGGCTTTCCGGTTAAAAAAGCCGTACCCGCTTCTAACCTGGACCATGTCAAAAAAAGCAGTCGTTAAGCCTTAACAAAGAAGCTCGCCTCTTGAACGAATACAAGGGTGAGCTTCACCTCTACTCAGCGGGCGAGAAAGCATCCAACAGCTCGGCATTCGTGGGGTATTTCTCCAACAGCGCAAGCAGCTTCTGCGCGCCTTCTATTGGCTTAAGAGGCGTTAGCGCTCTGCGCAGTGTGCGTACTTTCTCAATATCTCTTTCATCAATCAAAAGCTCTTCTCGCCGGGTACCGCTTTTGGCAATATCTATCGCCGGGAAGATCCGTTGGTTGGCCACGTCGCGGGATAACACCAGCTCCATATTGCCCGTGCCCTTGAACTCCTCGAAAATCACCTGATCCATACGGCTTCCCGTCTCCACCAGCACGGTGGCCAGAATGGTGAGCGATCCGCCGTTTTCGAT
The DNA here is from genome assembly GCF_036663435.1 of Halomonas sp. 5021. Lineage (NCBI taxonomy): Bacteria > Pseudomonadati > Pseudomonadota > Gammaproteobacteria > Oceanospirillales > Halomonadaceae > Halomonas > Halomonas sp. 5021. The sequence goes on along the minus strand of NZ_JAXOVU010000006.1, from coordinate 37,192 downwards.
CTTTCTCGCAGCGCCAAACAGTTTTCGCGGTATTTCCATCGCTCGGCTATCCAGCCCACCCGACATCGTACGACCATTGCCCCGCTGCTCGGCATTATGAACTCGCGAGAGTCTCGTAAGAGAATCGATCACAATCATCACATTATGACCCTCGCCTGCTTGTTTACGCGCCGTCTCAAGGAGCTTATCGGCCATACGCACATGGTGTGTGTAGGTTTCGTCTGACGACGAGGCATGTACCTCTGCCGTCACACTGCGCTTAAAGTCGGTCACTTCTTCAGGGCGCTCATCAATCAGCAAGGCATACAGCTTTATGTCAGGATGAGCCTCGGCCACGGCCTGACAGATATGTTTTAACATCGTCGTTTTGCCAGAGCCTGGCGGCGCCACAATCAACCCACGTTGCCCCATACCAATAGGCGTAATCAAATCCATCGCCCGCACAGTGCGCTGCTGAGAACCAGACTCTAAATCAATGCGTGGGGAAGGATGAATAGCAACGCCATTTAAAAAACGTTTTTCGGGATCATTAGGGAATTGATCTTCGACTTCGTCGGCGGGCTGGGTGTCTACCTGCCTTTTTGTTTTCAAGCCTAGTGTTTTTCTGGTCATAATATTGGTTGATCGCCTTGAGGAACCTGGATTTATAGAATGACTGCATTATAGGCCAGCAGAACTGTCGCACCGTTGCAGTGCTTGGGATGAAGAACTGGCGGGGCGAGATGTACTCAAACAGGTAATTTACAGAGTGTTCAAAGGTGCCTGGGTAGAGCTAATCTTGGTAGTTGATCACCGCCATGGCGTTCTGATCGTAGTTATAAGCCTTGAAGCGCGGCATGCTGACCACTCCTCGTCTTTTTCCTCGATACTACCAAAGTTAGGTGTTAGTGGATTTTTCTACAGTCTCAACGCCCCAAGCTGGGGCAGATTTTCCATTTTGAGCTTTGCGAGGCAAAATCTGACTCACTATCTTGACTTGTTAAATTTTCTCATATGGCTAAAACGCCTTGCCGACTTTCCACCCGGGAACCAAAACAGAGACAGAGTTTATTTTCCGTTTTCAGGATTCTTTGCAGAACGTTTCAGGTCTCAAAATGAATCTATCTTGGTTCTCTAATTGGCAACTTACATCTGAATACTTCTAATTAGCGCCACCAATATCTGTGAAGCATTTCGCGAGATATAACATATTCCAGCTTAGCCCCGCCATTATTAAATACGAAATCACAATCAAAACCATATAAAAATAAAAAGTATCGCGACGCCCTCTCAAGTCTTCATTGATTCTTCCGTGTATTTCCTTTCTAGAAAAATACTCTCTAGTTATTTCAGACCACTTCTCAAGCTCTTTATCGGAAAGCCATATATCTCTTAAAGCAGAAGTCGACTGAAAGAAAGCAGAAACGATAAAATAAATAGCTAAGGCCTTAAAAAAAAGAACACCGGCACCCGACATAAGAACATCTGCATTAGAACCAAGCCGAGAACTTAACGAGAGCGCAACAAACACGAAAGCAGCAAGTGTATCCCTGAGCAATCCAGCTATTAACCCCCTTACTTTCTCTGCATACAAATCAGCTTGTTGTCTTAAATCTTTTAAAAGATCTCGCAATTCCTTTGCATATTCGTCTTTTCGATCTAGAATTACAAATCGATATTGGTCCTTTGATTGTTTTAACGAGTCGTCCAAATGCTGGACCAATAAGGAGATAAAACTGGCTTCATTATCTGACTCCAAACATAATCTATCTGAGAGAAGCCTTTTCCTTGTATCTACTCTTTCTTCATATACCCACGACAAAGCACTTTGTATTAAAGTTAGTGAATCTTTATCGGGTACTTCCTCAGATTTCTCCAGCAGTGGAATCTCTAGGTGCCGAACACCTTTAAGAACTATTTTTTCTTGACCATAGATCACATCAGCTAAGCCCGCTGCTGCACACATTCCGGACATTCTACGAAATAAACTAGCCAAGTCACAGCCAAAGTCACCCCATGTGAGTTCAAAAGATTGAGGAGAAAGACTAATTGGCTCAGAAGGAACTAAATGCACATGCTCTCTGAGAGTATTCTCTTGGGGTAACTCACTTTTAAATGGCCACCAGCTGTCGATAACTTCACAACTTTCAAAAGGTAAAACAGCAAGTCTGGGTCCCCCAAAGCTAGCCTTTAGCCCAACTACGAATATTAAAACGGATTGGTTTTCAACGAATAAATTATTAATGCTTTTCAATGGATCCAAAGCGGAAAGCCAAGCTTTAAAAACCTTTTCGTCAAAGAAAAACAGCATGGAAGTATCGTCGTCTTTATTTTTTAAACCTTTCGACAAAACTAGCTTACTAATATTTAAGCACCATTTCGAAAACCCATACGTTCCATCTAGGTAAGGCTCTAAATCATCGATTTCCGTATATTCTTCATCTATCTCAAGTCTGATAGATGTATGTACGTCAAGATTTTTAGCGAGAAGAATTATTTCCGACGCCAACTGTAGGAGTTCAACATCCTCCTCGCCATCAATGCGCACATCTTCAACGCCGTCTTCAGATGAAGCGGCTTTCGCATAGAGATCAAAGATCTTGTCTCTTAACTCGAAAATCAGATTCTTTTCTTTCATTTAATTCTATTTCTCGGGTTTGACTTTGTTCTAATGTGAATGTCGATCATCCCATTCTCATCGGGATCACTGATTCTAATGCCAGCGGCTTCCTCATCTCCCGACCAGATAACCTGGACATTTTTGTCCGTCACAATCTTGTTTCTCTTATCTGCATCAAGAATTGAAGCAGGCTTTGGAGAAAATCTCTGCCCAGCTACACCAGTAACTGAAAGTTCTTCATGTAGACTTTCCATAAGCCGAGCTTTTCTTTCCTCATCATCATCTTTCACAACCGTATTAATAAAAGTTGCGGTGTCAAAATGATCATGCATTTCTAAGTAGGCGATGGCTCTATCTTTATAGTAACGAGGCAACTCGGCCAGATCTTGAGTGTTGGTACGTGCCCACGTGAAAGTTGAACTCACTGCCTTCCTTGTCAGATTGCTCGCATTATCAGCCTCTAAGACCTTAAGAAAGACCCTGAAGTAGTCTGCGATACCCACCTTCTTTCGCTTCTCAAAAGCGAGAACATCCCAGTCGAAAGTATCCCCAACATCAACGATAGCGCATTTTTGAACAGCAGTTTTACTCTCTACAAAAGAATTCAGTATTTCGCTTATCTTGGCTACAGAACCACCAGCTTCCTGCTTAATTTTGTACTCTAGAACTCGGCTATGATCCATTTTGATCATAGCAACCATTGGCACCCTTTGCTCCGCTACTTCGATTGTAAAAAATGCAACAATGAAGGCACCGTCCGTCACGTTACCTTTGTGTTCTTCTTGAAAATCTGTCGCTAGGCTAATTGATTCAGCAAGAAAGTATTCATCGGGATTCTCAATGATTCGCTTGCAACGGAGTGCTGTCCCCATGTCTTTCTCTCGGAATTTAAATTGCGTCCCTTCAGCAGAATCCGCAATTCGCTGACAGAAGAACTCTCGTTGATTCGGCTCCAGATCGACCCTTGCCATTGTACGGGGCTCATCCTCGCCTTTGATAACAACGTGGAAAATGAACTTCTCAATTACTACTGACTCTTTGACTTTGTTAGATAGAGAACTCTCTTTTGGCATTTTCCCACCTTGTTTTTAGGTCGATTCCTTTGGAGGCGCTGCCTGCCAAAACACGATGTAGCCATTATCCTTCATGAAGGCAGGTTACTTCCAGATTGGCTAGCGAACAAGCCTTGCTGGTGGCACACCAACAACACTTGCTCGAACAGCGCTTTAATCTCATCAGCATGGCGGCTGACGAAGCTTGCCAGGCTGGTGAAGTGGGGCACGGTATCGCAGGAAAGCGCTTTGAAAATGATGTTGGTCTCGCAACACCATTGCATCTCGCGGTTGGAGGTGATGCCTTTTGAGTAAGCAAACAGAATGATCTTGAGCAGGATGGCCGGATCATAGGCCAGTCGACCCGTCGCGTCGTTGCGATACTTGGGATGAAAAACGGACAAGTCAAGCTTGTGCTCGATCAGGTAGTGTACGGCGTGTTCAAAGGTGCCTGGCTGGAGCTGATCCTGGTAGTTGATCACTACCATGGCGCTCTGATCGTAGTTATAAGCCTTGAAGCGCGGCATGCTGATCACTCCTCGTCTGTTTCCTCAATCCTACCAAAACTTAGGGGTCAGCGGGGTTTTTCTACAGCCTCAACGCCGTGCGCAGCGGCCAGTTTGTGGAGCGAAGCGAAACCAATTGGTCCGGCTGCCGCTACTGGTTAGATTTATGGATAACCAATTCCCTGTCTCGGGGGCGAATAGTGGTCCCGAACCCAGTTCTGTGCGGCTTCTATTGACTCAAGCCGAACCAGAGCCAAGTCCATCGATTTCGGGTTAAATGCTATCAGCTCAAGCGTTGACCTCTGCGATCCGCTCGTTTCCTTTAATACCCAAGCAACATATGCCTCGAACTTTCTTCGTGTAAGGCTGGCCCTAGACTCGCTACCAAAAAAATCGTTTGCAAACTTGCCAGTTCCGATACGCGCGTCAAACTCGGGAGAGTTGACGATCAAGCCGCAGTCATTGCCAAAAATCATCTTATTACAGACTTCCTTTCGGTAAATGTTAGCTTTAACAGACAACTCTTTACCTTCAGTCCAGGAGATAAAATGGCACTTATCATGCAAATTACGCATCTTTTCGTTTTTGGCAAGGCCTTTACATAGTTTTAGCCTTCGAGGTTTATGTTTCTCACTAATGAGATTTTTGTCTGAATACTTAAATTCAACAATTGCAAATCGATCTACGTCTGTAAGCACGTAGTCTGCGCCTGCGTCGCGATCTTGCCCGTCCAATGAAAATGAGTGAAATCGGCAGCCAAACTCTACGGCCTTCCTCTCCATAAACGAATTAAAGTTATCAGCAAGGGATTGCTCGTGCTGCAAAACATACTCCTCAAGAATCTAACGCCAAAAGCAGGGGCGTGTTTACACGTCCCACTGCCTTTTCTTGTTAAAAATTCGTCTTACACGGTAACGGATGGTTGTAAGATTAAACCAGAATTCCGCCCATTTTGTCTTGAGTGGCTTATTTAGTTCGCGATACTCGTGTCGTATTATCAGAAGAATGCCAAGATAAGGGTCTTCAATTGGTTCTTCTAAAGGCTCGCATGCAGATTCGTTTACGCGCCTTAACGAAACGTACTCATTGCGTACCTTCTCAGGGGTTAGCAACCTCATTTTCTCCCAGCACTCCACAACTGGAGGACTGAAGTAAGATAGGTTGTGTGTAACGTGATCAACAAGACGATTAAATCGTTCAGCGTACTCTTGATTATCCAGATTGAATACCGGGGATCTGTTTTCCATGGTCTCAACGAAAGAATCTACATGCTTTTCATGTTGGTGTTTGTAGTATTCATCACGTACCTTTTTTCGGTAATCCTGTTTCGTCTCTTCTGATTCAACGCCTTCTGGGTAATCAATATTAAATCCATACATCTGCTCTAGCCAATGAGAGTTTTCGTATTCATTGACTGCCTTTTCTAGAAATTTATCTTCCGACCTGTATGGCTCTTCTATCTTTTTTTTGTAGTTGTAAACTAGAAGATCTGAAGCATCATGGTAAACCTTGTCGTAGACTCTCGCGCGCTCAATTCTTCTTGCCTTTCGAGAGCTATGGATTGCAAATAAAAGCCCACCAAGAGAAACCAAAAGACTCCCCAGAGAGATGGAAATTGCTATCTCTGATTTATCCATAAAATCTCAACCACAAGAAATTTTTAACAGTGATTATACGCCCGGCTGCATAATATCAATGAATGTGCCGACGCGTTTATTGACATTATCTAGCCAGCCACATACTCATAACCCATTGTTTTACAATTTATCAAACTGATTACTTGGCAGCATATACAAAATTCGCGTGCCCGCTTGTTTTGCTCTGTTCACTAATACTCTATTCATAAAATTGGCTTAGGTCACGCGTCGGGAAGGTAAATTTTGTAGGTGGTGTGTTTAGGGTTGGAAAGGCGAGGAAGGAAAATCTGTACAAGTGATTGTTTTCGTTGGCTGATTTAATGCTGATCGCCTAATAAATTGGGCTCCTACAACCCCCTCGACGCAGGCATTGATGACGTGATGATTTCTTAAATGGCAATGGATGGCCCCTTGCAACCCCATTGCAGAGGGCTTCTGTAAGAGCCCGACTTCGTTGGGCGATCGTTTTTGGTGGCTGATTACACTCTGATCGCCCAATGAATTGGGCTCCTACAGCCCCGCATTGCGGGCTTGGTGGCACGATGGCTGTTGGTCGTGCAATGAATTGCACTCCTGCAGGACACCGTGCTTCGCTGGGTGGGCGTATTAGGCTTTGAGGACGTAACGGAGGGTCTCGACGACTTGGTCGGTGGTGGTGCACCAGGCGTTTGCGCCTGCATCGACTTCTTTCAGCGGGTGGACGATGTCTTCGCTGTGCAGGGTGATGTAGGGCTTGGCGAGGGCGGCGCAGTAGCCTGCATCGAAGGCGGCGTTCCACTGTTTGTACTGGTCGCCGAAGCGTACGACGACCAGGTCGGCCTGTTCGATCATGGTGCGGGTGCGGATGGCGTTGACCTTGGAGGACTGGTGGTCGCGCCAGAAGCCATTTTCGGGTTTGCCGAGGTGGTCACCGGCGGCGTCCGAGGCGTCGTGATCGGTCACCGGGGCGGTGAAGACGATATCCAGGCCTGCCGCGTCGGCGCCGCGCTGGATTTCGTCGCGCCAGTCGGTGTGGATCTCGCCGGATAGATAAACGTAAAAGCTCATGATCGCTCCTGAAAACTCGGTGATTTAATGGATACAGTTATTTTATGGAAAAACATTCCATATTGATACCGGCGTCAAATCAGCGGCTGTTTTGCCAGCAGGTAGATATCCATGATCCAGCCGTGCTGTTTGCGCAGGGTGGCGCGGCGCTGGATGATCTCGTCGCTGACCTCGCTTAGCCAACCTTTGATCAGGCACTGTTTCTCCATGCCGAGGTAGGCGCCCCACCAGATGTAGGTATCGTCGGCGGGCAACGCGGTAAACGCCCCGCCGCTGTCGAGCATGACGGCGACGGTGGCGGCATCGCTTGGCCAGCCGCGTTCGCGCAGGCGGCGGCCGGTGGTGATCTGGATGGGCTCGGCCAAGGCGTTAAGCGGTATGCGGTGTTCGGCGGTGAGTACCTGCAGGCTGGTGATGCCGGGCACCACCTCGACGTCTACCTGCCGCCCGGCCGCACCCAGGCGTTCAGCGATGCGCAGGCTGCTGTCGTAAAGCGAGGGGTCGCCCCAGATCAGCATGCCGACCCGCCCGCCTTCGGGCAGGTGGCGCGCCATCAATGATGCCCACACCTCGGCGATGGCGTGATGCCATTCATCAACGGCGCCCAGGTAATCGCCCCGCTCGCCGCGCTTGGGCAAGTCGAACTCGACGATTTGAGCCTGCTCGGGCTCGCGCAGCAGGGTCTGGCACAGCAGGCGACGCAGGTCGACCAGGTCGCTTTTGGCTTCGCCTTTGCGCGGCAGCAGGATCAGGTCGGCGTCGTTGAGGGCGCGCACGGCGGCAAGCGTGACGTGGTCTGGGTTGCCCGTGCCGATGCCGATCAGCGAAAGCGTCGTCATCCGTCGCGGCCCTCCTCGTCTGGCAGGTTGGCAAACGGCGAGTCCGCGGACTGTGGCCGAAAACGGCGGTCGTAGCCCACGGCGTACAGCGCGCTTTCCTGGAAATCCTGGCTCTCGAGCACCGGCCCGACCAGAATCAGCGCCGTGCGTTGCAGCGTGTTGGCGGCCAACGCCTCAATGGTGGATAGGCGCCCTCTGATGATTTTTTCATCGGGCCAGCTGGCTCGCCACACAATGGCCACGGGGCAGTCACCCCCGTAGTACGGCGTCAGCGACGCCACCACGTTTTCGAGGTTATGTACCGACAGGTGAATCGCCAGTGTCGCGCCGGTTTGGGCAAAGTTGGCCAGGGTTTCGTTGTCCGGCATGGCGCTGGCGCGCCCGGAGGTACGCGTCAGCACCACCGATTGCGCCACGCCCGGCAGGGTCAGCTCCTGGCCCAAGCTGGCCGCAGCGGCGGCAAAGGCGGGCACGCCGGGGGTGATGGTGTAGGGAATCTCGAGGGCACGCAGGCGGCGGGTCTGCTCCCCCACCGCTGACCATACCGATACATCCCCAGAGTGCAGCCGCACGACATCCTGCTCAGCCGCGTGGGCGGCCTGGATTTCCTGGATGATCTCGTTCAGCGACAGCGGCGCGGTGTTGACGATGCGCGCCCCTGATGGGCAATGCTCAAGCAGTTCTTGCGGCACCAGCGAGCCTGCGTAGAGGCACACCGGGCTCGCGGCAATCAGGTCGCGGCCGCGCAGCGTGATCAGGTCAGGGGCGCCTGGCCCGGCGCCGATGAAATGAACGGTCATTCGGTGATTCCTTCTGGTACTTCTGACAACGCCAGGGCGGCGGTGGCTTGCCTATCCGCTGAGATTATCCGAGGCCCTAGCAGCGTTGCCCCTGGGCCCGCCGCTATCAGCGCCACGGCCTCAGCCACGCTGCCCGTACCTCGGGCTTGTAAACTTTGCGCGGAATGAGTCAGCGTTGTCACCGTCGGCAGCTCGGCGTCCGCTACGGTGATGACTTCGATGTTGCGCAGTCGTCCTAGCTCTTCGACTAGTGGCAGCATGGAACGAGCCGCCGCCAGCTTATCGATAGCGCCAGCGCCGTATTGGTAAATAGCCCCGTACTGCTCGGCAAGCTGATCCAGCGCCTGGGCGAGGGAGGCAAGCGTGGCCTCGCGGCGAAAGCCAAATCCAACCACATGCAGCGTCTGCGCCTTCATCGAACGCCCCACCACTGCACGATCGGATAGCTGGCCTTCCAGCCCCGTCGGGTGCCGATGGGTGCGGCGTTGGCAAGTTCCAGGCGCATCAGTTCGCCACCAGCTTTTTGTTGCCATTGCGCCAGCAGCGCTTCGGATTCAAGTGTCACCGCATTGGCGACGACGCGCACCCCTTCGGGCAGGCGCTGCCATAAGTCGTCCAACAGCGCTTGGGATAGCCCGCCGCCGATAAATACCGCATCGGGCAGCGGCGTATCGTTTAGCACGTCCGGCGTGCTGCCCTCTTTCACTTCAAGCCAGTCAACGCCCAGGTTCACTGCGTTGCTGCGCGCTCTTGCTGCCCGTTCCGCGTTTTGCTCAAAGCCCACCGCCTGATTATCCGGGTGAGCGAGCAGCCACTCAATGGCAATCGAGCCCGAGCCGGTGCCGATATCCCACAGCCGCTCGCCGGGCTTGGGCGCCAGCGCGGCCAGGGTCATGGCGCGAATGGGTTGTTTGGTGATCTGGCCGTCGTGTTCAAAAAAGCCATCGGCAAGCCCGGGCGTCAGCGGCAATGCAGGCCCCTCGCCTGCAACCTCAAGCGCTACCGCCACTGGATGCGTGATGTCATCGGGAAGCGTCGCCGCTGCCGGAAAGGCACGCACCCGTTCGTGCTCGCCGCCCAGGGCTTCCAGCACCGTCAGTTTTGAAACCGCAAAGCCGAATTGGCAGACCCACTGGGCAAGTTCCGCTACCGCGTCACCGTCCCTGACCAGCACCAGCAAGCGCCTGCCCGGCTGCAGGTAGGGGCGGACGCGGGTTAACGGCTTGGCATGCAGGCCCAGGCAGGTGCAGTCCTGAATCGGCCAGCCCAGGCAGGAAGCCACCAGGCTGAACGTCGAGGGCGACGGCAGCGCCTGCCATTCCCGGGGCTCAAGGTGGCTAACGATGGAGGTGCCCGCGCCAAACCAGAAGGGGTCGCCGGAGGCCAGCATCACCACGCGGCGGCCGCGTTCGGCAAGCAGTTGGGGGATGCCGTCGGCAAACGGCACCGGCCATTCACGCAGCTTGGTTTTCAAGTCGGCTTTCAGGTCGGCGCTTTGGTCAGTGCTCAGGGGTGCAAGCAAGCTCAGGTGTCGGCGCGCGCCAAACACGACTTCGGCACGCGCTAACGCCTCGCGGCTTGCCGCCGTGAGACCCTGTGTGCCACTCTCCCCCCAGCCTATTATCGTCAGCCAGGGAACCTCGTTACCGTTAACCACTATGAACATCCTGATTCTTGGCGGAACCTCAGAGGCCAGCGCCCTGGCCAGCCTGCTGGCCGAGCGTTCTATCCCGGCCATCTATAGTTATGCGGGGCGGGTCAGCACCCCCAAGGCGCAACCCTTGCCGACGCGTGTTGGCGGTTTTGGCGGCGTGGCTGGCTTGGTCGACTACCTTAAGCAAGCGGGCATTACCCACCTGATTGACGCGACCCACCCTTTCGCCGAGCAGATGAGCCGCCACGCGCTGGCCGCTGCCGCGCAATGCGATATTCCCCTGATGGCATTCACCCGCCCGGCCTGGCAACCCCAGCCCGGCGATCACTGGACGCACGCTGCCAGCATCGACGAGGCAGTGGACCAGTTGGACGGCCCGCCCCAGCGCATCATGCTGGCCATCGGGCGCCAACACCTGGAAGCCTTTGCCGCGATGCCCCAGCATCACTATGTACTGCGGCTGGTCGATCACCCCGAGCAGCCGATACCGCTGCCCCACCAGACTATCACCGTCGCGCGCGGCCCGTTTACCACGTCGGGCGATCTGGCCTTGCTCAAGGACCACGCCGTTGAGCGTCTGGTGTGCAAAAACGCCGGCGGCGACGGCGCGGTGTCCAAACTCACCGCCGCCCGCACGCTCGGCCTGCCGGTGGTGATGATCGAGCGGCCTAGGCTGCCCTCACGTCGGGAATGTCACGCCCTAGATGACGTGCTGGCCTGGCTTTTGGCGCCCACCGAGCGAGGGGTATAAACCCAGGGTTCGCTCGGTTCATGGCCTTGCCTTTCAATGCGCCGCGTCTGGCTGGAACCCACGATGACCAGGGTGCGCATGTCTGCCATCTCCGGCGTCGCCTCGCCCAGGGTGGTCACGCGAATCGACTCATCCGGAGTCGAGACAGCGCGGGCAAAAATGATCAGCCTTTCCGGCCCGCAGGCGTCAAGCAGCACCTCCAGGGTACGCACAAAGCCTTCTGGCCGCGCCCTGGAGCGCGGGTTGTAGAACGCCATGGCAAAGTCGGCCTCGGCGGCCAGGCGCAGGCGCTTTTCAATCAGCGCCCAGGGCTTGAGGTTGTCGGATAGATTAATGCAGCAGAAGTCGTGCCCCAGCGGCGCGCCGACGCTGGCACTGGCGGCCAGCATGGCGGAAATCCCCGGCAGTACCTGAACGTCCAGCGAGCGCCACTGGGCATCGCCTGCTTCCAAGGCTTCAAACACCGCCGAGGCCATGGCAAACACGCCCGGATCGCCGGAGGACACCACCGCCACGCGACGGCCGTCAGAGGCCATCGTCAGCGCCTGCTCGGCCCGCTGGATTTCTTCCCGGTTGTCCGAGCCATGGCGCACAAGCCCCGCCCTGGGCGCGACGCGTTCCACGTAGGGCACATAGCCCACCACATCGGTGGCCTCGGCAAGCACCGCCGACACCTCGGGCGTTACCAGTGTGTCGCTGCCCGGCCCCAGGCCGACGATTTTCAGCCAGCCGCTCATGGGCGCCTCCCATGGCCATGAATTAGCACAATCGAGAAGTAGGGCACGCTCTCGCCCACGTCCTTGAAGGGCTGAACCCGTTCCTGGCGCATGGCGGCGTATTCGATCAGCCAGGCTTCGTCCTCGCGCCCGGCGTGGGCAAGCGCCCGGCGCAGTTTGTCCAGGTTGCGGCCGATTTTCATCACCACCAGCGCATCGGTCTCGGCAATGCGTTCGGCCAGGGACGACTCCGGCAGCGTGGCCATGACCACCGTGAGGATATCGTCGCCCCAGGTGATCGGCTGGCCGGTGGCGGTCCAGGCCGCCGACATCCCGGTGATCCCCGGCACCACGGAGACCGGCACGTGGTCCAGTAGCCGGGTATAAAGATGCATGAAGGAGCCGTAGAAGAACGGGTCGCCTTCGCAAAGTACCACCACATCACGCCCAGCCTCAGCCAGCTCGATCAGCAGCGCCACGCTGCGTTGGTAAAAATTGGCCAGCAACTCGTTATAACGCGGGTCGTCGAAGGGGATTTCCGTGGTCACCGGGTATTCCATGGCAAGCTCGGTGACCTCGGGGGCCAGCATGCCCTCGACGATGCTGCGCGCATGCCCGGTACGCCCCTTCTTGCGAAAGTAGGCCACGTGCGAGGCGCCGCGGATCAGGCGGTCGGCGCGCACGCTCATCAAGTCCTGGCTTCCCGGGCCAAGGCCGACCCCGTAGATGATTCCCTGGGTCATTCTGTTCGGTCCGCAATGGCATTGAGGGCGGCGACGGTCACGGCGCTGCCGCCCAGACGTCCCTGCACCGTGCAGCAGGGGCTCACCTGGCTCTCCCAGAGCGCCTGTTTGGATTCCGCCGCGCCGACAAAGCCCACCGGGCAGCCAATAATCGCGGCGGGCCGCGGGCAGTCAGGGTCTTCGAGCATATTGAGCAGATGAAACAACGCCGTGGGCGCGTTGCCAATCGCCACCACCGCGCCTTCCAGGTGCGGGCGCCAGAGTTCAAGCGCCGCCGCCGAGCGGGTGTTGGCCATCTCTTTGGCCAGTGCGGGCGTGCGCTCGTCATTCAGCGTGCAGATAATCGGGTTATCCGCGGGCAGGCGTTTACGCGTGATGCCTTCTGATACCATGCGGGCATCACATAAAATCGGTGCGCCGGCTTCGAGCGCTTTGCGGGCGTGGCTGACCACATCGCCTGCAAAATGTATCGAGGCGGCAAGCTCTACCAGACCGGCGGCATGAATCATGCGCACGGCAATCGGCTCTTCATCGTGAGAAAACCGCCCCAGGTCTGCTTCACGGCGAATAGTGGCAAAGGACTCCCGGTAAATCGCCGGGCCGTCGGTTTCATAAATGTGGGGCACCTAAACTCTCCAAATAAGCGATTACCTCAGTCTCCGTGAGGTTTGTCTTGACCGGCGTGCTATCGGCACGGCCGTTAATTATAAGGTCAAATCTACCGGCCTGGCCGACCAAACACACGTCGGCCGGTGAGCGCCGGGCGCAGCCCTTGGCGCAGCCGGATACATGCACCGAGCCTTGGGTAACCCCACGCAGGCGCTCGGCAAGCGGCTGGGTGGCCACGCTGGCCTGCTCGCAATAAGGCGCGCCCGGGCAGGCATCAATCTGCAAGCGGGCGTCCTGTTCGTCGGTTATCAACCCGTCGATGACTTCGACGCTGGCGCCTGCGACCCAGATACGCCGCCAGGGCGTCACCTGCAAGGCGGTAACGTCGGCAGGCGTCACCGCAGTCCTGAGCACCTTGGCAGGCACCCGCCCAAACGGCAGGCCATACACCGCGCCGTGTTCGTGCTTGCCCAGAGGCAATTGGCTGCCCGTTGCAGCGGGACGTGCGTTGGTCGGGGCCCAGTCAGGCAGCGGCACATGATGGCGCCGCATGCGTTTGCTGTCCCAGCCGCCACTGTCGACAAACCATGCCAGCAGGCGAATAAGTTGCGCCACGGCGGCGTCAATCGAGCGCACTGCGGTGCCCAACGAATAACCGTCGGCGCGCACCAACAGGCCGCCCGAATTGGCGCGCTCGATACGAAAGTCCGCCGAGGCATCGCCTAGCACCGGCGCCTTGCCTGCATCAATGGCGATCCCGACCTTGGCGGGCACCACCGGCAACTCTGCCCAACGGTCGACAAGCGCGCTGGCGATTTTATGGGTATCGTCCCCCGCTTGCCAGCCGGGGGCCAATAGAATTTGCGGACGACGCTCCGCTTCCGGGTCGGCGTCAATCAATTCATGGGCGACCAGGGTCTCCATCAGGGCGGGCCAGCTCGCCTCGGTCACGCCGCGCAATTGCAGATTGGCGCGGCTGGTCAGTTCGATCAAGCCGCTGCCGTAGGCCTCCGCCGCGTCGCACAGCGCCAGCACCTGGCCACGTTCAAGCTGGCCCAGCCGTGGGCGCACGCGCACCAGTAAACCATCGCCGGTTGCCATCGGTTGCCAGGCACCGGGGCACCAGCCCTTGATGCGGGGCTCAGCCGACATCCGCCGCGACCTCCTTGGCCTCGTCCATGTCCAGCAGCAGGTCTTTCAGCGCGTCGCCCTGCTCACCGGGTGCCTGCCACATGCCTCGCTGGGCGGCTTCGAGCAGGCGTTCGGCCATTTCTTCCAGCGCCGAGGGGTTATGCTCGCGCAGGAACTGCTGATTGGCGTCATCCAGCACCAGCGCATCGGTGACCTGGGCGTACTGGTAGTCGGCGACCAGGTCGGTGGTGGCATCGTAGGCGAATAGATAGTCGATGGTGGCCGCCATCTCGAAGCCGCCTTTATAGCCATGCTCGCGCATGGCGTTGATCCACTTGGGGTTGAGCACCCGCGAGCGAATCACCTTGGCCAGCTCCTCTTTCAGCGTGCGAATCTTGGGCTGGGCGGGGTTGGCGTGGTCAGCGTGGTAGATATCCGGGGTTTTGCCGCTCAGCGAGCGGCTGGCATTGGCCATACCGCCCTGGAAGGCGTAGTAGCTGTTGGAATCGAGGATATCGTGCTCGCGGTTATCCTGGTTCTGCATCACCGCTTCCAGGCCTTTAAGCTGCTGCTCGAAGGCATCCGGGGCGGCCGTGCCAGACTCGGCAAACTGCCCGTAGGCGTAGGCGCCGTTGTCCAGGTAGGCCTGAGCCAGGTCATCGGCATTTTCCCAGGCGCCGTTGTCGATCAGCCGATTCAGGCCGGTGCCGTACTCGCCCGGCTTGCTGCCAAAGATCCGATAGCCCGCCTGCTGGGCGGCCATCTCGACACTCAGCCCCTGCTTTTCCAGCACCTGCTGGCGGGCCATCACCGCATCACGAATGGTGTTGCTGTTGCCCGGTTCGGCGTAGCTGGCCACCGCCTGTACCGCCGCATCGAACAGCCGGATCACGTTGGGAAAGGCATCGCGGAAGAAGCCGGAAACCCGCAGCGTGACGTCCACCCGCGGGCGGTTGAGCAGCATCGAGGGTATCACCTCGATATCGATGACCCGCTGGGAACCCAGCGACCAGATGGGGCGCACGCCCATCAGCGCAAAGGCCTGAGCAATGTCATCGCCACCGGTGCGCATGGTGGCGGTGCCCCAGATGGAGAGTCCCAGGCGACGGGGGTAGTCGCCGTTATCCTGCAGGTAGCGCTCAACGAACGCCTGGGCGGATTTTTCGCCCAGCGTCCAGGCGGCGGGCGATGGAATCGAGCGGTTGTCCACGCTGAAGAAATTGCGCCCGGTGGGCAACGTATCCAGCCGCCCACGGCTGGGGGCGCCACTCGGCCCCGGCGGCACAAACAGGCCATCCAGGCCTTCCAGCAGCGAGCTGATTTCCAGCTCGGCGCTCTGCTGAAGCGCGACCCAAAGCTGGTCCCGGGCGTAGCGCAGCTGCTCGGCGGTCGCGGGATATTGGGCGGCCAACGTCTCCAGACTGCCCGGCGCGACCACGTACGCCTCGACCAGTTGGTGGGCCAACGCTTCCAGCCGCTCGCGGGTGTCGTTGCCGCTGCGCCAGGCGGCGCTATCCAGCTCGCGTAGCACGTTCGGCCGAGGCCCGTTCCAGGGGCCGGCATCGGCCATCAGTGGGTCAAAGGGCGCTTGGCCTTCGCCCTGCAGGGCCAGATCATCGGCCAGGTTATGCAGCAAGCCGCGCTGGGCAATGCTTTCACCTCTCGGCAAGCGCAGCAGCGCCACCAAGGTGCCGACCACTTTATCCTTTGGCGGTAGCGTGCCGAGCACGTGCAAGCCATGACGAATCTGCGATTCCTTGATGTCGCATAGGAAGGTATCCAGCTCGTTCAGGATCAGCGCTTCGTCCTGGCTGTCGACCGCCTTGGTCAACTCCTGGTCGATGCCGGTCTCGCGCAGGTGCTCAAGGATCTGCTCGCGGATTAACGCCTCGCGCCGGGGGTCCATATCCAGCGCCTGGTAATATTCGTCGGTGAGCGCTTCCAGTTTGGCCATGTCGCCATACAGCTCTGCGCGGGCCAGGGGTGGCATCAGGTGATCGATAATCACCGCCTGGCTGCGCCGCTTGGCCTGGGCGCCCTCGCCCGGGTCGTTGACGATAAACGGGTAGAAATGCGGCACCGGGCCGAGCGCTATATCTGGCCAGCAGTCGGCGCTCAAGGCGCTGCTTTTGCCCGGCAGCCACTCAAGGTTGCCGTGCTTGCCCACGTGAATCACCGCTTCCACCTGATAGTGCTCGCGCAGCCAGAAGTAAAACGCCAAGTAGCTGTGCGGCGGCGCCAGCTGCATATCGTGGTAGGACTGGGTCAGGTCGTCGATAAAGTCGCGCTCGGGCTGGATACCCACGAAGGTGTCGCCCAGCCGGATACCCGAGATCATCAGCCGCCCCTGACGGCATTTGGGGTCATCCGCGGGCGCGCCCCAACGCGTCCATACCGTTTCCTGCAACTCACCGGGCAGGGTTTGAAACCAGGCCAGGTAGTCGTCAACGCTAATGCTTTGCCAGCACATGCGCTGGTCGATGACGTTGCGGTCATTGGTTACCGCCCCCTGCAGCAGGCGGATCAGGTCATCGCCACTGTCGGGCAGGTCGCTGACCGGGTAACCCGCTGTTTGCAGCGCGGTTAATATCTGCAGCGTTGAGGCCGGGGTATCCAGCCCCACGCCGTTGCCAATCCGGCCATCGCGATTGGGGTAATTGGCCAGCACCAGCGCCAGCCGTTTGGCGTGATTGGGGGTGGTGCGCAGGTGGCAGAACCGGCGCGCCAGCTTGGCGACAAATTCAGCACGCTCGGGATGCAGGGCATGGTGGGTTACCGACAGCTGGCTGCGTTCGTTATACAGCGCTTCCGCCTTGAAGCCCACGGCACGGGTGATCACCCGGCCGTCCATTTCGGGCAGTACAATCTGCATCGCCACATCGCGGCTTCTCAACCCGGCGGCCGAGGCCTGCCAATCCTCCATGGTGCTGCTGGAAAGAATCGCCTGCAGGATCACCGGCTGGCCGACGAACACGCTCTCGGGAATCGCCCCGCCCAGCGGGTAGGTGTCGTCGGAATTGCGGTTGATGGAGAAGCTGGTGGTGTTGACCACCAGCATGGCGCCGGTCTGCTCGATCAGGTGATTCACAAACGCAATGCAGTCTGCCTCTTTCAAGGAGGCAACGGCGACGGCGAGTGGCTCAAGCCCCTGCGCTTTTAGCGCCTCGATCATGCCGTCGACGACCAGGGTATTGGCGCCCTGCAGGTGGCTGCGATAGAACAGCAGCAGGCACACCGGCCGCTCCGGCTGCTGGTTGGCCCGCCATTCGCTCAGGCTCATCACCTGACGCCCCGTCTGGCTTGCGGCATCGCTGGGCGCATAGATCACCGCCGCGGGCACCACCTTGGGTTCCTTCCAGGTGGTGGGCAACGCCAGGCACTCGCTGCCCAGGTAGCGCAGCAGCTGCTCGGCGTTATCCACGCCGCCTTCGCGCAGGTAGCGCCATACCCGATAGGCGCTGTCATAGTCGACGCTCGAAGCTTCCAGCAGGGCATCGTCCGGGGCGTCGCAGCCGGGCACCAGGATCAACTGGCGGCCTGGCTTAGCATTCCGCCAAGCCAGCAGGCGTTCGTAGCCGTATTGCCAGTAGGCCTGCCCGCCCAGCATCGACACGACCACAAGCTGCGCCTTTTCCAACACCCGATCCTCGTAGAGGTCGTAGGCGGCGGGCTTGACCAGGTTCATCCAGTTGGCCAGACGCACCGACGGGTAGCGCTCGCCCAGGCGATCGATTGCCTGGGCCAGGGCCGAGAGGTTGCTGTCGGCGGCCGAGAGAATCACGACATCCGCGGGGCTTTGTTGAAGATCGACAATGCCTTCATCATCAACAAAGCCGCCGGGTTTAGCAGCAAAAAGGTGCATTAGGCGGCTGTTGTTACCTCTGCTTCGGCAAGCGCTTCACGCAGCGCGTCGCTGTCCAGCGCCTTGCCAATGATGACCAGTTGGGTTTGACGCGTTTCACCTTCCGCCCAGAGGCGGTCGAAGTAGCCATCCAGACGCTCGCCCACGGCCTGGATCACCCGGCGCATCGGCTTGCCGGGAATCGCCGCAAAGCCCTTGGCGCGGTAGATTTCCTGGGTTTTGACAATGTGCTGCAGCTTGGCTGCCAGCAGCTCGCCGTCGACTTCGCCCAGACTGATCACGCAGGAATCAAAGTTGTCGTGGGCATGGTCGTGATGGGCGCCCTCAGCGTGGTGCTTATCGTGGTGGTTGGTGATCAGGTCGATGCTGGCTTCGCTGGCCGCTCCAATGCCCATCAGGGCTTCCAGTTGAACGGTGTTGGTGGCCAGGGTTTGATCGACAAACAGGTACTTCACTGATTCTGGCACACGCGCCTGAATCAACGCCTCGACCCGCGCCTTGTCGTCCGGGCTGAGCAGGTCCGTCTTGCTGACCAGCACCAGATCGGCCGCGCTGAGCTGGTCATCGAGCAATTCCTGCAGGCTGGGGTCGTGATCCAGGCTTTCATCGGCCTGGCGCTGGGCTTCTACCTTGGCAACATCGCTGGCATAGCGGCCAGAGGCCACGGCGGGGCCGTCAATTACGGTAATGATGGCATCGACAGTGCAGTGCTGGCGCACCTCCGGCCAGTTAAACGCCTGCACCAGCGGCTTGGGCAGCGCCAGGCCGCTGGTTTCGATCAGAATATGGTCGATATCGTCGCGGCGGGCGACCAGCTTTTTCATCACCGGTAGAAACTCTTCCTCTACGGTGCAGCAGATACAGCCGTTGGCCAGCTCAAAGATGCCGCTGTCGTCGCCTTCCACCGCTTGCCCGTCTTCGCAGTCGAGGGCACAGCCGCGCAGCAGGCTTGAGTCGATGTCCTGCTCGCCGAATTCATTGACGATCACGGCAATTCGCTTGCCGGTCACCTGGCGCAGAATGCTCGCCAGCAAGGTGGTTTTACCGCTGCCCAAAAAGCCGGTGACCACGGTGGCGGGTATCTTATTTAACTGCATGGGTCTCGTCCTCAGAATCGATAGGCTGACGCGCTGGCGACACTTTGCCGCTAAACAGCAGCGCGATCGCGGCTGGGTTGTTGGCAAAAAACAGGTGCAAGTAGGTGGCCGTCAATCCACGCTCACGAAAAATGGCCTCCCCCGGCGCAGGGTGGCGCTGGCGGCGGCCGTGGGCGATGGGCTCAGGCGTTCCTTCGGCCATCGAGCGATGGTGGGCATGGCCGCGCACCGGGCCTTCGAGCAGCTCGGCGGTTTGCATCCCCTGGCAGCCCCGCCGTCCGCGCATCGCGCCCTGCCCTGGTAGCAGGCCCAGCATGGTGTGGGTGGTGTCGTCGTAGTCGGTCAGGGTTTCCAGGCAATAAAGCAGCCCGCCGCACTCGGCAAGAATCGGTTTGTCGTCGGCAAAAAACTGCCTGATCGCCGCGTGCATGGCCGCATTGGCCGCCAGGGTCGCGGCGTGAATTTCCGGGTAGCCCCCGGGTAGCCACAGCGCATCGCAGCTGGGCAAGGCGCTGTCGGTAAGCGGCGAGAAAAAGCGCAGCTTGGCGCCCATCTGTTCGAGCAGGTCCAGGTTGGCCTGGTAAATAAAGCTGAACGCGGCGTCTTTGGCTACACCAATGGTAAGCCCGGCAAGCGACGGTAACGACGCCGTGGCGACTTCTGGCGCGGCGTAAAACGTCACCGGCGGCAGAGCGAGTAGCGTTTGCGGCAGGTTTTCCGCCTCGATAACACGGGCGCCCTTTTCAAAGCGTTCTTCCAGGTCGTCACGAATCTCGTCGGCCTGCACCAGGCCTAGATGGCGTTCGGGCAGCGACAGTTCCGGGTTACGCGCAATGGCAGCCAGCAGCGGGATGTCTGTCGGCAGGGTTGTCTCGATCAGCTCGCGGTGGCGCTCGGAGCCACAGCTGTTGGCAATAAGCCCGACAATGCGGATATCGTCGCGAAAGCCCGCCAGCCCCGCCAGGAGTGCGCCCGCGGTTTGCGCCATGCCTTTGACGTCCATCACCACCACCATGGGCAAGCCAAACCGCGCGGCCAGGTCGGCACTGGAAGGCTCGCCGTCAAACAGCCCCATAGCGCCTTCGACCAAGATCATGTCCGCCGTCTGGGCGGCTTCGTAAAAGCGCTGGCGGCAGTAGGCATCGCCTGCCATCCACAGGTCCAGTTGATCCACTGGCTGACCGGCGGCTTGCGCCAGCACCTGGGGGTCCAGGTAGTCGGGGCCGGTTTTAAACACGCGCACCACCTTGCCCTGGTTGCGCAGCGCCCTGGCCAGCGCGGCGGTAAAGGTGGTCTTGCCCTGCCCGGAAGAAGGCGCGGCAATAAATAGCGCTGGGCAACTTGCAGTGGGTGTGCTCATCAGTATTCGATCCCCGCCTGGGCTTTAACACCGCCACGAAAGGCGTGACGCTCGTCCTGCACCGTGCTGATGGTGTCAGCGATTTCCTGAAGCGGCGTCGCCATGGTCCGGCCGGTGATGATCACGTTTTGATGCGCGGGGCGTTGGTTAAGCGCTTCGACCACCGGCAGCGGGTCGAGATAGCCGTACTTGAACATGTAGCTCATTTCATCGAGGACGATGAGGTGGTAGTCAGGGTTTTCGAGCAGCCCCTTGGCCACCGCCCAGGCCGACTGGGCGGCTTCAATATCGCGCTCGCGATCCTGGGTTTCCCAGGTAAACCCCTGGCCCATGATGTGCCAGTCGAGGTTGGGCTGATCGCGGAAGAACAGGTACTCGCCGGTTTCACGGCGCCCCTTGATAAACTGGATCACTGCGCAGCGCTGCCCGTGACCCAGCGCCCGCGCCATAGTGCCAAGCGCCGAGCTGCTTTTGCCCTTGCCGTTGCCTTTCAGCAGGATCAATACCCCGCGCTCTTCCGTGGCGCGGCTGATGCGCTCGTCGACCACGTCCTTTTTGCGCTGCATGCGGTGGGTATGGCGATCGTCACTCATGGCGTTTCCTGTCCAGAAAAAGGTGTCGCGTAGCGCGCCCCCAGTTGCTGGGCGATGCGTGCGCCCTGGCCGCGCTTGATTCTGGACGACTCGGTATCCATCAATATGCAGTCGCCCAGCGGGCCGAGGTCGGCGACGGATTCACGGGTACGGCCGTCGGTAATCAGATAGGTGCGGATGTGCAGCCCGGGCTCGCGTCGTTGCCACTGATGGATCAGGCGCTTGGCCTCGATCACCGCCTCGCGCAGCGGCGTACCGCCGCCACCCGTCGCCGCCTCCAACGCATCTTGTACACGCTTGGGCGCACGACGGCGCGACAGAAGCGGCACCACACCGCCGTTGCCAAACCCCACCACGGCGACCTGCTCACGTGCCGCGTAGGCCTGGCGCACCAGCGATTCTACGAGCCCCTTTGCCTGGCCCAGCAGGCGCTGCCCCAGAGTGGAGCCGGAGGTATCCAGCAGTACCAGGTGCGCCCTTGGCTGCCCGGCCTGTGTCTTGCGCATTTTTAGCGTTCGCCAGGGCCACTGGCCGCGGTTGGCGATCAGGGTGCCAAAGCCGTCCAGACGAGACGTTTCAGTCCGCGAGCGTCCCTTGCCTGATACCTGACCTTTTTCACCGGACGCCGGAGTCGCCGCCGTTTTCGCCTGACCAACACCGTTTGGCGTATTCGCCAGTTCAGGCGCTGCCTGCTGAATGGTTGACTGATCCTGGGGCGGCATGGCGCCCCACTGACCCTGTTCGCCGCGCTGCTCGGGTGACCTACCGGTCGACGCACCAGTCGTTGATGACGAACCCCCCTCGCCTCCCGAAGGCGGTGCCTTCGGCGGCGAAGACGGCGGGGTTTGCTCGGGCGATTGGGTGCGCCGATGGTCCAGCACCCACGGCTCGACGGTATCGATATCCTGCTGCGCTACCTCGCTTGCACCGCGCCAGGCGGCGTGGGCACGAGCGGCGCGATGCCAGGTCACGTCGGCTCGCAACCCTTCCACACCGGCGGTTTCACAGCACGAGGCGATGGTGTGATACACCCATGACGGGGTAATGACATCCACCAGTTGGCACTGGGCCTGATGAATCCGCTCGGTCAGTGCGGCCTGGGCCTCCTCGAAGCCACGGGTCGCCCCCGCAGGGTCGCGGTCAAAGGCTTCGCGCTGCTGGACGATGGCGATACGTTCTTCCACGCTGATGCTCGCGGCCTGGTCGATACACAGCCCAAAACGATCCAGCAACTGCGGGCGTAGCTCGCCTTCATCCGGGTTCATGGTGCCAATCAGGCTGAAGCGCGCCGGATGGGAGTGGCTGATACCGTCGCGCTCGACGATATTGGTACCGCTGGCGGCCACATCCAGCAGCAAATCGACCAGTGTATCCGGCAGCAGATTGACCTCGTCCACATACAGCACGCCGCCGTCGGCTTTAGCGAGCAGCCCGGCATGAAAGGTGGCTTCGCCATCGGCCAGCACCTTTTGCAGATCCAGACTGCCGACCAGCCTGTCTTCGCTGGCGCCCAGGGGCAGAGTCACAAAAGGAGCACGCTGCCCGTCGCTATCGCCAGGTAAAATAGCGGCCAGAGCCCTTGCCAAGGTCGACTTGGCGCTACCTCTTGGCCCACTCACCAGCACCCCGCCGATACGCGGATTAATGGCATTAAGGATCAGCGCGGTTTTCAGCGCTTCCTGGCCAACCACCGCCGCAAAGGGAAACTCACTCACCGGCACCTCCCGTGCTGGCCAAGCCCGTCAGCCGGACAATATCCGCCAGCTGATTTGATGGCTGCGAGACTTGAATATGATTCATGGCAATTAGCTGAGGGATAATAAAACCATTCATAAAGAAGTGGGAATATAAAAGGTGTCCAGTATAGAGGAAGGCATGGCGGCGAGGCCAATTTGTTACAAGCTATTAACTTTGCGAAGGCGTATATCAGCTGACGCTAAGAATGCCGCTGGATTTTTACAAGCTTTCGTAATATAATGTTATAACATTGCTTTTATGGTAGGGTTTCATAAGATCCTTAGGCTTTGTGTTGTTCGCTATCCCCCTGCCACCTAGAATGGCCAGTGTCGGTGTTCCCTCCGGAACTTAATAGAGAATCCGCCGCGGCTTGCCGCGAAACGGAACTGCCCCCGCAACTGTAGGCGGCGAGCGATGCTCCTTGATGCCACTGGACACATTGTCTGGGAAGGCGAGCTAGCCATGACCCGTCAGTCAGGAGAACTGCCGATATATTGCTTACATCGAGCGAAGTGGCTCGGCCAGTGTTTTCTGTCCGAGTACGGAGCTCATCATGCACGGGAGTGTACATGATGTTGAGATTGACCACGGCCATCGCCGCGAGCGCTGTTGGCCTTGCCCAGGCCGCTTACGCTTCCACCGACTACCCGCTTACGCTAACCAATTGCGGTGTAGAGATCAGCGTGGCGTCGCCCCCGGAGCGAACGGTGACGGTAGGCCAGTCAGCCACGGAGATCCTCTATTCGCTGGGGCTCGCTGATCGAGTGAATGGCACCTCGGTGTGGTTCACCCCGGTCCTGCCCCAGTTTGCTGAGGTCAATGAAGCGATCGAGCGGATCGCCAACGACGACCCAAGCTTTGAGGCCGTGGTCAATAAACGGCCTGACCTGGTGGCGGTACAATACGAGTGGCACGTGGGTCCCACCGGCAGTGTCGCCACCCGTGAGCAGTTTCATGAGCTGGGTATTAATACCTATATTATGCCCGCCGACTGCGACACCAAGGATAACTCTACCGGCGGCGATGGCACCCGCACCACCGCCTTCTCGACGGACTCCATCTATAAAGGAATCAACGAGTTAGCCAAGATCTACGACGTTCAAGACGCTGGCGAGGCGTTAGTAGCAGAGCTGAACGACCGCGAACAGCGCGCTATCGACTTGGCGAGCAGCCTTGATTTATCGGAAGACTTGTCAGCGGCGTTCTGGTTCTCATCGACAGACCTGGGGGTTAGCCCCTTTGTTGCGGGTCAGTTGGGCGCACCGGGCTATATGATGGATAAGCTCGGTATTCGCAATGTGATCGAGTCCGATGAGGAGTGGCCCACGGTGGGCTGGGAGAGCATCGCCAGGGCTGACCCTGATGTGCTTGTTATCGCTCGCATGGATCGCCGTCGCTTTCCTGCCGACGACATTGAAGCCAAGCGTGAGTTTCTGCACAGTGACCCGGTTACCCGTGAAATGACGGCGGTTAAAAACAACCACATCATAGAGATGGATGCCCACGCCATGAGCGCCACGATGCGCACTATTTACGGCCTTGAAACACTGGCCGAGGCGCTAGCGACAATGGCATTTGACGAATGAGCATTGCGTTAACGCGGCTATCTACGGCAGGTTTTGCACTGCGCTGGTTATGGATCACGCCGCTGGTGCTCGTGGTGGCGCTGATCGCGGGCACCGCCATCGGCGAGACACCGATTCCCGTTGATACCATTCTCAAAGTGCTCGCCAATCAGCTACTGGGCGCGGATTATGCGGTTGACCGGATCGATGCAGGCATTATCTGGAACTACCGGCTTAGCCGCGCCGTGGTCGCTGCCTGTTGTGGTACCAGCCTGGCCCTGGCAGGGGTCGTGCTTCAGGCGCTGCTGCGCAATCCCTTGGCCGACCCCTACTTGATGGGCATTTCCGCTGGGGCCTCTACCGGCGCGGTGGCCGTTGCCGTCGCTGGCCTTGGCGCGGGGGCGCTTTCGCTCTCCCTGGGTGCCTTTGTGGGCGCCCTTCTCGCCTTTGGTATCGTGGTGATGCTCGCCCATGCGGCCAACAGCGGCGTGGGGGGTGGCCGCGGCGTTCAGGCAGCGGGGGCGATTATTCTGGCAGGCATCGCAGGCTCACAGCTGTTCAATGCGCTGACCGCTTTTATCATTACCAAGTCGGCGAGCGCCGAGCAGGCCCGGGGCATCATGTTCTGGCTGATGGGCAATCTTTCCGGGGTGCGCTGGGCCGATGTGACCTTGGCGGTGCCTGCCGCGCTGTTTGGGGTACTGGTTTGCCTATGGCACCGCCGCTCCCTGGATGCCTTTACCTTCGGTGCCGACAGCGCCGCCTCCATGGGGATCGCGGTGCGCCCGGTGCGCGGCATGCTGATTATCGCCATGGCGCTGGTCACGGCGGTGATGGTGTCTATTGTGGGGGCGATTGGCTTTGTTGGGTTGGTAATTCCCCATGCCATGCGTTTTATCGTAGGTAGCCAACACACGCGTTTGGTTCCAGCCACGGCGCTTGCTGGGGCGGTCTTTTTGATTGGCTCAGATATTCTTTCGCGCACTCTGATCCCCGGCCAAGTGCTACCGATCGGGGTGATTACTTCACTGATTGGCGCACCTGCCTTTGCGCTCATTCTCGTGCGCGGCAAGAGGTCTTAATGCAGTTAACCGCTCAAAAACTCGATTGGTCAGTGCATGGCACGCCTCTACTGATTGACATTAACCTTGCCGTCGAGCCCGGCCAAACCTTTGGCCTGGTGGGGCCGAACGGCTCGGGCAAAACGTCGCTACTTCGCCTGTTGGCAGGCTTGAACAAACCCAAAGCAGGACAGGTGCTAATGGGAAGCCAGCCCCTGCACAACCTCAAGCAGCGGGCGATTGCACAGTCTATTGCCTTAGTCGAGCAACAGGCTGATACCACCGATAGAATTAGCGTGCGTGACGTAGTGGCGCTGGGCCGGACGCCCTTTCTTACCGCATTGCGCCCCTGGTCAACTGAAGATGATGCCATCGTGGTTCAGGCGCTGGTCGATGTCGATATGGCGCATATGGCCGACCGGCTTTGGCACACGCTTTCCGGCGGTGAGCGCCAGCGCGTGCATATTGCCCGCGCATTGGCGCAGCAACCCAAGATTCTGCTGCTCGATGAGCCCACCAACCATCTGGATATCCGCCACCAGCTGTCGATCCTTGAGCTGGTCAGGCAGCTTCCGGTTACGGTGATTATCTCGCTGCACGACCTGAACCACGCCATGGAGTGTGACCGCATCGGCGTAATGGACGGCGGCCGCCTGGTGGATAGCGGCCCGCCTAAAGAGGTACTGACGGCATTCCGGCTACGCCAGACCTTTGGTGTCTACGCCGATATCTTCGCCGACCCCATCGACGGCAGCCAGATGATGCGTTTTCGCAATGCTATTTAGTCATGACGCGCACAGCCAGGTGATCAATCAGCGGGGTTAGCCGTTGTTTGCTAAGGTGATGTGGTGCTTACCATTAACCAAGGGATACCTATGCGACTTCTATTCACCGGTGGCAGTGGCAAGGCGGGCCGCCATGCGACCGCCTATCTTCGCGACCAGGGTCACCGCGTCACCAACCTGGACTGGGCAACATCCGACGTGCCCGGCATTACCACTCTGAAGACAGACCTCACCGATGCTGGCCAGGTGTTCAACGCCTGCCACGCCTACGCCGGAATGGACGAGCTGGAACCGGGCACCGGCGTGCCGCGCTACGATGCCATTGTCCACTTTGCGGCGATACCCGCCATCCTGCACCGGCCGGACAACGAGACCTATCGCATCAACACCTTGAGCACTTACAACGTACTGGATGCCGCCACCAAGCTGGGTATTCCCAAGGTGATTTTTGCCTCCAGCGAGACGACCTACGGCGTATGTTTTGCCGACGGCGAGGTGCAACCGGATTACCTGCCGGTCGATGAAGAGCACCCCACCGTGCCCCAGGACAGCTACGCCATGAGCAAGGTGGTCAACGAAGTCACCGCGCGCTCCTTCCAGGCACGCTCGGGTATCGATATCTACGGCCTGCGCATCAATAACGTTATCGAGCCCCATGAGTACCGCCAGCATTTCCCGACCTACATGGACAACCCGGCGCTGCGCCGTCGCAACATCTTCGCCTACATCGACGCCCGCGACCTGGGCCAGATGGTCGATTGCTGCCTGAAGACGGACGGCCTGGGCTACCAGGTGTTCAACGTCGCCAATGACGATCTATCGGTGGGGCTAACAAACGCCCAGGTGATTGAACGCTTCTACTCAGGGGTACCGATCAAGCGGGAAATGGGCGAGCACGAGACCTTCTATAGCATTGAGAAAGCGCGTCGTCTGGTCGGCTTTACACCGCGCCATTCCTGGCGGGATGAGCTGGAGAAGTAAGGGTGCCGTGAACTAGCGACGTTGATTTGTCTAGCCAACAAGGAGACGACCATGGCCGATTCCCCGGTAGCGGGTGTGCCTCGATGGCTGAAGCTGGCCTTTTCGTTGTGGGTCCTGATCTGGGCGCCGAGCTATGCAGTGCTGCTGGGCCCCCAGAATTTCTTCTGGCTGTGCAACGTGGCAAACTTCCTGTTGCTGGTGGCGCTTTGGACGGAGCACCGTACCCTGATGTCGATGCAGTGGCTGGCAGTGGCGCTGGTCGGTAGCCTCTGGACGTTTGACGTCGCGACGGCGGCGTTCACCGGCGTACACCCCATCGGTGGCACCGAGTACATGTTCAACCCCGAGCACCCACCCATGACGCGGGCCATGTCGCTTTATCACGTTGTACTCCCGCTGGTGGCAGGCATCGGCGTGGCGAAACTGGGCTACGCGCGCCGCGCCCTGCTGTGGCAGACCCTGCTGACCTGGATCGTGGTGCCGTTGTCCTACTTGCTCACCGACCCAGACCGTAATATCAACTGGGTACACGGGCCCTTTGGCCAACCTCAAGACAGCCTCGACCCAGTGCTTTATCTGTTCCTACTGGCGCTGATATGGCCGGTAGCCGTCTACCTGCCGCTGCACCTGGTGATGGTTGGCGGGCAGCGCTGGCGGAATCGTAGTTAATGCGACGTCGTTAATGATTGTCAGGCTTGTTCTGCGCAGTTGAGTCTTTTGCATCAGCGCGCTCAACAAAGCGGTCCGCCTTGTTGGGGAAGCGGCCGTAGGCGTTAACGTCTTCGGGTTCTGCGGTATAGCTGTCGCCATAGCCGGGCACAGATTGGGCCATTAGGTCCGGGCGGCTGCCCCAGGGCGCGGCATCGACCACCTTTCGGTGCTCCTCGCGCCATTGTTTCAGTTCCTTCTCGCTGGCATTCGCGTAGAGGTCACGCCAGTAGGTCGCCGGTCGACCGCGCTTACCCTCCTCATCAAAGGCCTTTGTGGTGGGGTCGAGATGACGAAAGGGCTCTAGTCGAGGAATATCAGGTAGTGGCTGGCTGACGTCCATATAGCGGCCCAGCATGTCCCACATGGCATAGCGCTCGGCGATACTGCCGGTATCGGTGGGGAAGGTGAACTCCAACGGCAAGCCGCTGTGTTTGTCCTTGCTGAATTGCGGATAGCGATGACGCACCTTAAGGGTGTGACGCTGATTGCCCTTCATGTCCGCGCTCATTTCGATAAAGGCATCGAACTCGTAGAATGGAAAATTCCCCTGAAAGCTCTTGACCAGGCCGGAACGACGACAGAAAGCAACATCATCCGACCAGTTCTGGTTACTCTTGTAGAAACGAATACTATGTTTCTCAAACAGAGTTTTAAATACAGTCGCCACACCACAGAGTGCAAAAACTGACAAAGGAACAGCTAGTGCGCCGAAAGGAAATTTTTCACTTGGATCAAAAACCTCCAAAACCAGGAGAAGCACGAGCAGTACCATAGCAATGGCTGAAAAAAACCACCCTCCCCCCTTTCCTCCTCCAGGTCCAATAAAACTAAAACCATGACTGACAATAACAAACCAGAATCGAAAAAAACGATAGATCAGGCTGATATCTTCATCGACGAACTTCGACCAACGCAATTCGTTAATATGATTAAAGTCATGGAAATCCTGCTCTCCCATATACTCGTAGTCACGATACCATCCTCCGGAATATTCATATTCGAACTCCGAGGGATTAATGCCGACATAGTGCCCCCAAGGTAGCCGCGCGACGTCAAAGTTACTTCCCAGTTTCCCCCAAACGCTTTTTTCTGGCGGTGGTGCCTGGCGTGGAATGGCGTCAGCCTGGAAGACGGTCTCGGCATAGTGATCTTGTGGCTGTTCCGTCAGGCTCATACTCCAGCTCCTTGTTTGTTCCATACCCGTTTAGCCACGCTACCGCCATGGGAAGGCCGCCAGCGGCCTTCCGAAAGAACGTATTGATAACGCTTGCTGTGGTGTCGTTAATGGCTGTCGCGCTTGTTCTGCTGGGATGCTTCTTTTGCTTCAGCGCGCTCGACAAAGCGGTCCGCCTTGTTGGGAAAACGGCCGTAGGCGTTGACGTCTTCGGGCTCAGCGGTATAGCTGTCGCCATAGCCGGGCACGGATTGGGCCATCAAGTCCGGGCGGCTGCCCCAGGGCGCGGCGTCGACCACCTTTCGGTGCTCTTCGCGGAGTTGTTTCAGTTCCTGCTCGCTGGCCTTGGCGTAGAGATCACGCCAGTAGGTCGCCGGACGCCCACGCTTACCCGCCTCATCAAAGGCCTTAGTGGTCGGGTCGAGATGACGGAATGGCTCCAAGCGGGGGATATCCGGCAGCGGTTGGCTAACGTCCATATAGCGGCCCAGCATGTCCCACATGGCATACAGCTGGGCAATGCTCCCGTCGGCCGGGAAATCGAAGTCAAGCGGTAGACCGTTGCGCTCGTCTTTGCTGTGCTGTGGATAGCGATGACGCACCTTGAGGCTATGGAACTGATTACCCTTCATATCCGCGCGCATTTCGATAAAGGCATCGAACTCATAAAAAGGGAACTCCCCACGGAAGGTCTTCACCATACCCGTGCGCCGACAAAAAGCGATATCGTCAGACCAGTTTTTATTGCTTTTGTAAAAGCGAATGCTGTATGTCTCATAAAGTCTTCGCAGTATGGTAGCTGCTCCGCAGAAAGCGATAGTCCATGCTGGAATGATCAATAAGTTAACTGATAGCTCAGGATTCTCAGAAAAAATTTGTGGCACTGCAATCAACAATGAAGCCACAACAGTAAGTCCAACAATAAAATACCCCCCCCACCTATAAAACTAAACCCGTGGGAGATGACCACAAACCAAAATCGCAAGAAACGATAAAGCAAGCTGATATTTTCATCGACAAACTTTGACCAGCGCGACTCATTAATCATGGCATAGGCTAGATAATCCTCCTTCATATACTGGTAATCCTCAAACCACTCATTGTCGTACTCATATAGGGTGGGATTCACGCCAATATAATTTCCCCAAGGTAGCCGGGCCACATCTAAATTGCTGCCCAGTTTTTTCCAAGTGCTTTTTGCTGGCGGTGGTTCCTGGCGGGGAATGGCGTCGGCCTGGAATGCGGTCTCGGCGTAGCCTTCCGCTGGTGTTAGCGATTCGTTTTGCAAACTCATCGGCGGCCTCCCGGCTGGGTCCATACCCAGGTCAACGACGAGGGTTGCGTTGTGAAGGTCATTTCGTCCTCAGTCAATAAGGGGCCGACTACGCACGCTACCGCCAAGGAAGGCAATTGCTGCCTTCCCGGACGGATAACCAATGGATGTTTGCCGAATTAGCTATCAGCGTCGGTTTTCGTCGTTCTGCTGCTGATCATGTGAATCCACGGACTGGGTCGCTTCTGGCCGATCAGAGAACTTTCCTGCCTTCCAAGGAAAGCGCCCAAAGTCGTTGACGTCCTCCGGCTCGCCCTTGCGAGTTTCGCGGTAGTTGGGCACGGAGAGTTCCATCAGGTCTGGGCGGCCGCCCCAGTGGGCACCATCCACCTCGGCGCGATGCGCTTCGCGCAATGCCTTGAGTTCCTCCTCGCTGCTATGGGCATATAAATCACGCCAGTAGGTAGCGGGACGACCACGCTTACCCGCTTCGTCGTAGGCCTTGGTGGTCGGGTCGAGGTGACGAAAGGGTTCTAATTCAGGTACATCCGGCAGCGGCTGAGAGACATCCATATAACGCTGCAGCATATCCCAGACGGCGTATAGCTGAGCGATACTGCCATCCACAGCAAAGCTAAATTCAAGTGGGTTATTGGTAAGCGGGTCAGGGCTACGGTGGGGGTAGCGGTGGATTACTTTGAACGAGTGAAACTGTGACCCTTGGGTGCCTACCCGCATTTCGATATAGGGATCAAACTCATAGAAGGGGAAATCACCTCGAGAGGTCATGACCATGCCGGTGCGTCGACAAAAAGCATAGTCATCTGACCAATTACGGTTACCTTTGTAGAATTTCAACTCATGCTTTTCCCAAAGCTTCAGAAGAAGAGTAGCGACACCACAAAATGTAGCAACAGCTATCGGAACTCCAAAAAGCACAAACGGGAATTGAGGTTCTTCCACAAAGAACTGCCCTATCGTGCCTACTAAAAAGGTGAAGACTGCGATGCCTGTAAATATCACCCCTCCGCCCACACCTCCACCTGTTCGAATAAAGCTAAAACCATGGGAGTAGATAACAAAGATAAAGCGTAACAGGCGATAAAGAATGCCTATGTTTTCATCAACCCTCTTTGACCAGCGATGCTCGTTTATCATGGTATAGTCATGATAGTTGTCGCCGATATATTGATACTCCCGAAACCAGCTTTCCGAATACTGATAGGTAGTCGGGTTGACACCTAGATAACTGCCCCAGGGAAGGCGAGTTTCCAAAATGCGTCCGCGCAGCATCTCGTTTTGAGGGGCATAGCTCTGTTCGGGAATAGCATCGGCGCGGTAAGCAGTTTCGTCGTAGCCTCCTCCCGCTGGTGTTAGCGCTTCGTCTTGC
Organism: Halomonas sp. 5021; assembly: GCF_036663435.1. Taxonomy (NCBI): domain Bacteria; kingdom Pseudomonadati; phylum Pseudomonadota; class Gammaproteobacteria; order Oceanospirillales; family Halomonadaceae; genus Halomonas; species Halomonas sp. 5021. Next base: position 5,519 of record NZ_JAXOVU010000006.1, on the reverse strand, counting down.
AAGCTCATCGACGGCCTCCCTGCTGATTCCATACCCAGGTCAACGACGCTGGGTGCGTAGTGAAGGTCATTTCGTCCTCAATGGGTTGATAGGTTCTGCTAGCCCGATCCCAGAACTGAATGGAGCCCTGCCCCGTTAGGTCATCAAGATACAGACGCACTAGACTGGCTTTCTGATGATATTCCTGCGTGTAATCGGGCTCATGCTGAAAACGGCCACGGCTATTGCGCAACCAGCGTGGGTCTACACCTAAGTGCGAGCTGGGAATACCCATGCGCTGCCATTCGCGGGGCAAGGAAATTCCCAGATAACGGATAGCTTTATCTTCAGGGTCTTCTGCCTCCGCAGAGGCCACCAAGCGCTGCCCCTTGACGACCGGGTAATACTGATAAGTGAAGCCCATATCAGGCACCGGCGCCAAATAGTCCGCGCTGACGCCTAGAGGGGGAAGCTGGAACTCACCATAGCGTAACCCGGCGCAGCTGAATTTGACCGCGATATCACAATCTGCGAAGCGCGGAGATCGCTCAGCTAACGCTCGAGGAGAGACAAGTTCAGCATAAGTGTCATGCAGCCCCTGCAGTAGGTAAAGATAGGCTTGGTGGGGGCTGGCCCCTTTTAGCTGTACCAGGTAATCATGAATGGCGGCTGAATCCTGATCATCCTCTTGGGCGGCGAGCTGGGCCAAGCGCGATTCCAGTTCATCGCGACGGCTGCCGAAGGGGCCGTAATGCACCCAAAGAGAGAAGCCATCATCACGGTTATTCGTAGCCAGGTACTGAAAGAAAACAGAGGCCGCCAGGCTAATCACGGTGATGGGCACTGGTCTTGGTGTACCCACCCAGCCCAATACTCGGTTAGCAAGATGATAAGGTAATAATCTAGCCTCGGATACACGACTGGCAGCTGTACCGAAACCAGAGCCATAAACGGTCGCCACGCCTATAGCGGCGGCCTGAGCGGCGGTCAATCGTGCAGCTCGCTGCTCACCACGCTGGGCCAGTTGATAAGCATCATTGGCCACAAGCATGGTAGTCAACAAACCGGCCCCTAATGTCGCTAAACCACGGTATTTTCCCGCATCGGCCATGGCTTCTTGCCAAGCGCCAGATCTGACATAGGAAGTATCTAGAAAGTTGTTGGTCTTGACTGCCCAACCCCATTTACTATTTGCAAGCTTCAATCCTTGTGCGCTAAGCAAAAAAGCGTCGGCCGATGCGCTACCGAATTTTGCAAAACTCTCCAAGCTTGGATCAGTGATGAGATCACCACTACTATTTGATAAGTTGGCAGTTTCTAGTACCACCAAAACTGCCCAAAACGCTGTATAGCCTGTCCGCGCCATATTAAAACGCCATTCGGTTGTCTCCCGACCAGTGACACGAACGGTTTGTGAAGGGGACGACGAGGTGTGATTGCCCCCAAGAGCATTGGTGGTGGCAGTGGCCTTTAGAGCTGCACTGGCTTGGGCCATTTCTTCGGTGACGGTTTTGAACTCGCGCGGAGCAATCCATACAATCCCGCCGCCCTTTAGTTCGGCTTTGATCGGCAAGCCGCCTCCCAAGGCGCCTTTTAGATCAGCATAGTCCGAAGCGATATCCACAGACATGGACTGGCCCAGTTTGAGCCAGGGAATCGCGGCCATCAGCGGAGGCAGTGTATTAATGACAATCGCGTCGGAGCCATTAAGCACACGGCGCATAACATCCGCCGTGGGGTTTGTTTCTTCGACAAGCTGGTTCTGCAGGGCCAGCAGGTCATCTGCCGTCATCGTAGCCGCGTTGGCTTCCTGAGAAAGTATTTGCTGCGATGCCTGGGTGATTCGATCCAAGTCTCTTTCATAAGCTTCACCCCAGCTGTTATTTACATCGCACAGCTTCCCTTGGAAGAAGAACGTTGAGACAGGGTGCTTACCCTCATAGAGGGCATCAAGAGTAGCTCGACACCGCTCCGGGGAGTGGTAGTCAGCAAGTTCCTCTGTGGTGCCCTTGGGGTCAAAGGGCCGTAACCCATTCAGCAACATATCGATACTTCGAGCCAGGATGACATAGGGTTCGAGCAGATTGATGTCATCGAAAAGCATGGCATCATGCAGAGCATGTGCAAGCGCCCCTGGCGAGACGTCATTCAGCAATTCGGCAAGGGCTGTAAGGGCCTGATCGCGCCTTAATCGCGCAAGGCGGCGCTCTTCCATTTTGACTAGCCGACAAAACAGGCTTTCCCGACCACGGTCAAGCTTACGGTCAAACCACTCATCCAGGTAGCGGGGGTTGCTTTCACCATCCGGTCCTTCGGCCATAAAACAGTTAGCATGTATCAGTTCTGCCGAGGCGCCATGAGGGTGGTACTTCATGCTCTCCGCCAGCACCATCAGCAATTCGGTCGTGGCTTGGATATCGGCCATCAGGTGTTCTACTGTCTGCTTAGGATCACGCAGAAAGAGACAGCAGAGCTGCTGATCGCGTAGCGTTGCAAAACAATCCTCTGTGGCGGTAGGCGCCTTTATAAGCGCTAACTCTGATTCTTCAGCCTGTTCATCATTAGGCCTTAGGGGGTTGCACCACTGTTGTAACAGGGTGCCACGCAGCCCTGGCGAGAAGTTACGCTGCCTTTTCGCCATATCGATATCCGGGAGCGTTGCGTCTTCCTCTTCGGAATCGAAAAAGGCACGTTCTGACTCAAGCTGGTCGATTAATGCGCTCCAGCCTTCTGCAGTCGGGTCTTCAATATAGTCTCTTGGGCTACCCCATGCTTGCTCATATACCGCATCGCGTGGGCGCATGGACGGCAGCCAGTCCAGGGCGGCCTTGCCAGCGCACTCGTCACGGCCGACCTCCACGCTATGGATGTACATGTTGCGCATGTCGCCCTGCAGCATGGCACTCACTGACGATTCATTGAGGGCAAGCGGTTGGCAGCGTTGGTTGATCAACGCTGGGTTGGCTTCCAACTGTTCGATATGCGCCCAGGGCCAGGGGTGATCAGAGAAAGCCAGGCGCACATTGGCTGCTTCGCCGTTGAGCTTGAGGGGCAAATGGAGCTGTGCCAGAGCGGGACCGGTGAATTCGCGAACGGTGGAAACGTCACCCTGTTGCCGGTACGTCGCGATGTCGCTATCGGTGAACCGCGGCGCTTGGTTCGGCTCGCCGGATACCACCAACTCCCTGATCAGTCGGTTGTCGAGAAACACGTAGATGAAGCCGCCACGGCATGGCCCTGCCGCCAGCTCCTGATGATCGATGTACAGCATGGGCAAGGTCGAGACCATCAGGTTGTGCTGGAAGGCGCGTTGCTTGGGAATCAGGCCGCATTTAGATACCTCTTCCACCTGCAGTAGCGGCACTTCAATATCGCCTATCTTTTGTACCAAGCGATAGTTTGCCAACTCTTCTTCTAAGTACGTTTGCTGGGTCTCGACAATCGGCCCGTAACGGCCTTCCGAAGCATCTCCCTCTGCCAGGCATTCTTCGGCGGCGTCACCCTGATAAAGCCAGTATTCATTCTGGTCGTTATCCGTATGACGACCGGTGATTTCCACGTAGATCGCCTTGGGGCTGCACGCATGGTTCTGTGACATTCCCGTGTCCTTTGTCATGTCATTGCATCGAGAGAAAGGGACTCGATGAAGTGTTCAAATGCGTCACTCGCTATCAGCTTGCCTTGCGCGTTTTCCACCGCTTGCTTGCGTGACAGATTGAGTTGCCAGGTGTCGTGCCAGTAGTGCTCCAGCGCCCACCATAGAGAGGTGATGCAGTCGTCTTCTTTTTGCAGCAGGTCGAAACGGTGGACGGCGTCTCCCAGTAAGGGCATCAGCCGGGAAAACTGCCTCAAGCCTTGCAGACGCTGCTGAGTCTCCGGCGCCAATCGTAGCGGCTTACCGTCTGGCCAGTTGTTACCGCCCGCCGAGAAATAGCGTTCATGGACGATGTTTTCCTGACTCAGGCAAAGCGGCCACGACCAGCAAGTGTCCTCCCCCATCAGGACAAGGCGGTCTGTCTGATCGAGTTGTTCCTCACCCAGCAAGAGGTGCAAGACGGCTGGCTCGTGAAAGCGCAGCAGCCCCATCCCGCTGCCAGACGTGTCGATGGTCAAACAGGCGGCCAGGCGCTGTTGCAGGTCATCCAGAGAGGCAGGCGTGTCGATGACCACCGATGCGGCATACGGCATCCAGTCTGCACTGCATTGCTGCCACACCTTGGCATTGTGTGTGATATCCAACAGCACGGGGCCGCTTTCTCGCACGCCGTGATAGGCCGTGCCGTCGTAAAGCCAGCGAAACATGGGCTGGTCCACTACGCTATAGAAGCGACGCAACACCTCACCTTCGGGAAGGCTGGCCGTATCGATCAACCAGTAGCGCCGTTCTCTTTGCTCTGGAAGATTCACTGCATAACGCATTAACTCGCCCTACCCCGGCATGGACAGTCAGACAGTGGGCAACTGCCATCGGTCTGCTTTTGGCATAGTTGGACGATGCTAGCCTCCTGTGCTGAAGCTTCCAGCAGCGCCTCATGGGTGACGGGCGGTATGACCTCATGCGCTTCCGCCACCGCATGCCCTGGCAGCAGCGGGCCTTCCACCGCCTGCCCGCTGCCACTGCTGGGGCTGCCGCCTGCGTTGACGCGCACCTTGGGGCCCACCACGGTGACGCCGCTGCCATCCAGCTTGAGAAAGCTGCCGCCAGCGTTCAGGGTTAATTCGTCACCCGCCTCAAGCACCACTTTGTGACCTGCCTTGATATGCAGTTCCCGGCCGCTTTCACTAAGCCAGGCCTGGCCTGCGTTGATATGCAGGGTGCCTTGTACCGTCAGGTGCTGCTGGCCTTCGGTATGCTCGAAACGGTTGCCGTGCACCGTGTGGTGATCGTCGTTGTCGACCTCGCTGATGCGGTCGTTATTGACCTTCAAGAAGCTGTCGTTGCGGGTCTCTTCAATACGGTCGTTGAGCGTCAGCAGCTCCAGGTCTTTCTGGGCATGGAGCCAGATTTGCTCTTCGCCCGCTTCGTCTTCAAAGCGCAGCTCGTTGAAGCCTTCTGCCTTGTGGCTTTGGGTGCGCAGCACCGTGCGAGTCATGTGTTCCGGCAGCGGGTACGGCGCGGTGTTGACGGCGTGATAAGTACGACCGGTGACCAGCGGCTGATCCGGGTCGCCTTCCAGAAACGAAACAATCACCTCATGGCCGATGCGCGGCATGGCGATGCTGCCATAGCCGCCGCCCGCCCAGCCCTGGGCAACCCGCACCCAGCAGCTGGCCGTTTCATTCGGCTCGGCGTAGCGGTCCCAGGGGAACTGGACCTTGACCCGGCCGTGTTCGTCGCAGTGAATCTCTTCGCCCTCGGGGCCGACCACAAAGGCGACCTGGGGGCCGTCGACACGGGGCTTGGGATTTGGCGTGGCCCGCCAGGGGGCATCGCCGGGGATCAGCGTGACCTGATTGTGGTAGCGGGTCATACCGTTTGCATCACCCTGGGTGATGCCGTCCTCTTCCAACGCCTGGGGTTGCTCGCCGTGGTGAGTAAC